>NZ_QNSE01000034.1 GCF_003315485.1 Marinomonas rhizomae | reverse complement strand
CAAGGGGAGATACCATCTTTCAAAGCAAGCCTTTTTTAGTCATTTAGACTATTTGAGGCTTGTATTCGCTTTGATGTTTCACAACACCAAAACAAATTTGTACAAGCTTTCTCATTGCTGCTCCGAGTGCTTGCATGTGAGTCTTTCCACGATTTTTTAGGCGATCATAAAGCGCTTTTACATCAGGGTTATACTGTTTTGCGACAACGGCGGCCATATAAACTTTAGCTCTAATATTAGGAGGTCCAACCTTTGATAACATCGAGCGACCTTTTAGTGTCCCTGATTCTCTAATTCTTGGAATAAGCCCCAAGTAGGCCGATACGCTTCCCGCTTTTTCAAATTGATGTGAGGACAGAACCGATAGCATAAGTCTTGATACAACAGATCCGACACCAGGAATGCTTTCAAGAAGGTGTCTTTTCTTTTTCAGCGTAGGATGATTATCAATATGCGTATCCAGCTCTTCAGTCAGCCTCTCTTTCTCTTTTACTAACACAGACACAATGTTGTCTATCGACTTAATAACAACAGAAGAGCCGTCTGCTATTTCAGCTTGTTCTTTCCGATTCAATTCTCGCTGTATGTCTTTCTCTATCGACTCTATACGCTTGATCAGAGCTTTCAGCTTACGTATCTCTGGTGCTTCTGGTGTCCAGCGCTTTGGATCCATTTGATAACCGAACTTAGCGAGAAGAAGGCTATCGGCTTTATCCGTTTTGTGAGTCACACCAAGTGCCTTGGCAAACTCTTTAGGTCTTGCAGGGTTAACGACACAAACTTGAAACCCTAGATGAAACAAATGGGTAGCAATGCCTTCGTGATAAATCCCTGTCGCTTCAAGAGTGACATGAAGTTGTTCAGGCTGTGCTGATGTCACTTTCATGAGCCATTGTGCAATATTTTCAAAGTCTTCCTGATGATTTTTAAATACTTTTGTTTTTACTTTTTCTGATAGGACGTCCCTTAGCCAAAGACAATCCAGCTTATTTTTTCCGACATCAATTCCAATATAAATCATTTATCCTTATTCCCCTTGTACATGCAGCATCACTGTAAAACAGGCGCTTGGATACCATCCAATGTTGAAGGATTAGTCTGGCAGAATAATCTCCCCTACAGCATCAAAGTGCTTGGGCTAGGAACATACTTACCAGACTAGAGTGAATTACTAGCTAAGCAATTCACTTAGAAAGATACAAGGG
>NZ_QNSE01000033.1 GCF_003315485.1 Marinomonas rhizomae | reverse complement strand
TGAAGTGACCCCCAATAGTTGGACAAACAACATTGGGGGTTCTTTTTATGTCAAAGTACAGTCGTGCTTTTAAAATCACATTAGCTCAGCAATGCCTTAACGGTGTTTCATCACCAAGGGCTCTTGGAAAGCAACTGTCTATTCCATACAGTCAGATTCGCTATTGGAGCAAGGTCTATAGCTTTAATGGTGAAGAATCCTTTCTACCACCAAAATTCCCTCGTACCGCTAAAGATAAAGCCGATATTCTTAAAAGAATGTGGTCAGAAAATTGGTCATTAACTTACACAAGTGCCTTTTATAATCTCCCCTCTCCCGGTACGCTTTCGGTGTGGCTACGTGAGTTTGATCAATCAGGACTCCAAGGCCTTCAACCAAAGAAGCGAGGGTGTCCTTCCATGAAAAAACAGAACCAAGAATCAAACGATAAGTCTATTGATGAAATGACATTAGAAGAGCTTCGTGACGAGTTGGAATATCGTCGAACGGAGGTAGCTGTTCTAAAAAAGTTAGAAGCCTTGGACGAAATGAAACGCCAACAAGCCAAGAAAAAGCGTCAATCGCCCAAGGGTTAAGAGATCGGTTTAAGTTGCCGAATTTACTTCGATCGTTGTCACTGCCGCGTAGTGTGTTTTATTACCATTGCCAGCGATTAACGCAATTAGATCAGTACGCAGAAGCGAAGGAAAAGATACGAGAGATCTTCCATAAGCATAAAGGCCGTTATGGTTATCGGCGTATCACCTCTGAGCTTCGTAGAGCCAAAATAGGGCTGAATCATAAAACAGTGCAAAGGCTGATGAGGTTATTAGGGCTTAAATCTAAGGTACGGCCTAAGCGCTATCGTTCTTATCGAGGCGAAATAGGACGCATCGCGGACAATCTCTTATGCCGAAATTTTAAAGCGTCCAGGCCGAACGAGAAGTGGGTCACCGACGTGACAGAGTTTAATGTTAAAGGGCAAAAAGTATACTTGTCTCCAGTGATTGATCTGTTTAATCAAGAAGTAATTGCCTACAGAATTAAAAAGACAGCGCATTTACCACTCGTGACCGACATGCTAAAAGAAGCCATAGATGGTCTTAAAGAAGGAGAAGCACCGATCTTACACAGTGACCAAGGTTGGCAGTACCAGCAAAAGCAAACACGGCATATTTTGGAAAAACATGGTCTACAACAAAGTATGTCGCGAAAAGGGAATTGTTTGGACAATGCTGTCGCTGAGAACTTTTTTGCCTTACTAAAAACAGAAATGTTCCATGGCGAAACCTTCGAGGACGAAGATGATCTGATCCAAGAACTTGAAGAGTATATTGATTACTACAATACGAAACGAATAAAAATG
>NZ_QNSE01000032.1 GCF_003315485.1 Marinomonas rhizomae | reverse complement strand
CACAATATTTCACATACACCCAAGATTCAACAGGTGATTCTATTTTTAATCATAGACTGATGATATAGAGCCATAAATGAAGCGTGATCACGGCGTGAGTCTTTCTATTTCCGTGAAGACTTTCTCTTTGACTAGTGTAGGCTATTCCTAAGTTTTTCGATGTTATGAACGAGAAAATACATTTGCCATTGGGCATTCACTTTTTCTTGCCCACGTAGCGTGAATTTGTTCATGCCTTTATTGACGGTGATATTACCAAACACAGGTTCAATTGCACCAAGTCGTTTACTGTATTGGCGCCGTCCTATTGGACTGTCTATCTTGGTTTTCATTTTATCACCGTAGCTTAGCTTTTTACGGGATTGATCGTTTAAGAACTGTACTTGTCTTCCTCTATCCTTCGGTGGTTTACGCATACATTGTTGCTGTAATGGGCACACTTTACAGTCTTTTAAGTAGCCGCAGAATCGTGCGTACTCTTGATTGCCACTCTTTACATTTGTCCCACTACACCACATTTCATTACCCGCAGGACAACGACACGTTTGTGTTGTTCCATCATAATGAAAATACTCTGATGTGAATAATCTTGGCCTGCCTTTACTTCGCTTTAATCGTCGTTTTTCTTGCTCTGTTTCATACGTTTCACTCTCTTTAAATAGCGGATTACGTTTTCTAAATTGATTGTCAGCAATATAACTATCGAACCCACTTTGAGCCATAAATTCCAAATTAGCTTCGCTGTTAAAGCCACTGTCTGCGGTGAATTTTGTTGTGTGCTCGTTTGGTTTCTTTTGTGTGGTGAGCTTATCGAGTTGCTGCTTTAATTGAGTAACCGCTGGCTCTAAGGTTTGCTGCTCACCAACCGAACCCCATGCTTGGGCTTGTAGGATGATTTGATGTTTATCGTCATTAATCGCAATGCCGTTGTAACCTTGGATAGTGCCTTTACTGGTGGTCATTTTTGCACTATCTGGGTCGATAATATTACTTTTAACAGGCTTGCCTTTACTGCCTGTTTTTTCTTGATGTGTCGCTAGATATTCCGTGATTTTCTCTGCACTTTTGTCGAGTTTGTCTTTTTGCTTCAAGTCATGCGCCACTTCGTCTTCACCTAAACTATCTTGTGCTTGATGGCGCTCAAGTATGCGTTGACTAGCACGACGTAACTTGGCTTGTTTTCGCTCAAGCTCGTCAAACGTACCACTCCATTCTTTACTCGCGTTTGATCTTATTTTACAACCATCGATGGCAAACATATTTCGTCCAATCAAACCTTCGCGGTCGCATATCATCAGGACTTGGGTAAACAGAGGTTCAATTTGGTCTTTCATGTTGGCAACAAAATTCGCAACTGAAGTGTAATGAGGCTGCGCATCACCA
>NZ_QNSE01000031.1 GCF_003315485.1 Marinomonas rhizomae | reverse complement strand
ATGAAGTGACCCCATAAAGTTGGACTCATTTCTAAGCAGCTAGCAAGGCCTGATTTCGATATTCAATCGGACTCAGGCCTTTTAGTTTCTGTTTAATTCGCTCGTTGTTATAGTAATCGATGTATTCTTTGATTTTCTCAATAAGATCATCGGCATTTCTAAACACGTTATTGTGGAACATTTCTGTCTTCAGTATGCCGAAAAAGCTCTCAGCAACGGCATTATCCAAACAGTTTCCTTTGCGTGACATACTTTGTATTAATCCCTTTTCTCTAAGCTGGTTTTGATACTGTCGATTCTGATATTGCCAACCTTGATCTGAGTGAACAATAGGCTTCTCATGCGATTTTAATTTATCTATCGCGCTTTTCAACATATCTGTGACTAAGGAGAGCTTCACCGACTGACGTACTTCATAGCTCACTACTTCTCGGTTAAAAAGATCAATAATAGGAGACAGGTAAACCTTCTTGTCTCCCACTTTAAATTCAGTGACATCCGTTACCCATTTCTGGTTAGGCCTATTTGCCACAAATTCTCTATTAACGAGATTTGGAGCTATTCTTCCTACATGCCCTTTATAAGATCTATACCGCTTTGGTCGAACTTTTGATTTAAGCCCTAGTTCATTCATAAGGCGTTGAACTCGCTTATGGTTAATAAGAGTACCTTCTGAGCGTAATGCCAGCGTGATTCTACGGTATCCATATCGACCTTTATGTTGATGGTAAAGAGCTTGTATTTGCGCCTTCAGTCCTACATTAGGCTCATCAACCGTCAGCCTTTTACGATGGTAGTAGTAGTAAACACTTTTTGGTAAGCCTATCGCCTTAAGTAAACAGGATAAATTAAATACAGCCTTGAGCTCATGGACTACTAGAGTCTTTTCTTTGCCTTTTTCTTTTTTGCTTGAGCCAAGGCTTCTAACTTTTTTAAAACAGCATTCTCCGCACGTAAATACTCCAGCTCTTCTCTCAGCTCTTTTTCTGTCATTTGTTCTGAGGGGGTTGGCGTCGTCGAAGTATTATTCATGTTGGGCATGCCTCTTTTTCGTGGGGTAAGTCGTAAAGTACCTTCACGAGAATAAAGGGATCGCCATTGAAATAAAATACCTGGAGAAGATAAATCAAAGTACGCACAGCAGTAAGCAAGAGACCATTTATTTGCTTGCATGGACTTCACTGCGTTTAACTTGAAGTGAGATGAATAAGGATGGCCTTCATGACGAAAACTTTCAACGCCATGTATTTGAAAAACTAATGACCAGTAACGGATTTGTCCTGATGACACTCCGAATTTACGACCGAGTTCTCTTGAACTTTCATGTTGAGCAAGTTTGGCTAATTTTAGCTTAAACGCTCTGTGGTATTTAGACATAAAAAGACCCCCAGTAATTGGATAGTCCAACTATTGGGGGTCACTTCA
>NZ_QNSE01000030.1 GCF_003315485.1 Marinomonas rhizomae | reverse complement strand
CGCCCAACAATATTCGCATAGTCATTAAAGCTTGAGTCTCCTGCATCAATCCGACTTTGGCGTAAATCGTCAAAACTCCAAAAAGACTGGTAACGCATTCCTGCATCGATAGTAAGGGCGTTTGTTGGTCGCCAATTAAAATTGAAGTCAAACTCTGTTTCTTCACGGCGTCCCGCTTGGGGTAACGCTCGAAAAGTACCAGTGATCTCTGGGTCTCCGTATTCATCATCTGAGCTTAGGGTTTCGTGTTGATAGCGCCCGCCTAATGTGAGATCTAAGTTATCTCTTAATGCAAAAGTGTTACTTAACGTGATGCCCTTACGGCTTTCATTGGCATTCCTAACGGCCGTATTGCGCAAAGTGGTATCGCCACTTTCATCCCAATCATACGGATCATTTGGGTAGCCACCAGATGTATAGGTGTTACTAACTGTATCTGTTTTCCAAATGTTGGCATGAAGATTTAGTAAATCATTATTTTCAGGATTAAGGTTGTATTCTAAGTTATAAGCTTTGCTGTCAACCTTACTAAGTGGCCACTGCGGAACACTTCCGTCTGCCGCTTCTTCCCATGGAATACGAGATGGCATTATTTCACCATAAATTGTGCTTGAGTCTCTGTAACCAAACTCTAGATTATGATTCTTGTCGAATTTTAGTTTTACCTTAGTAAGGTAGGATTCCATTTCACTAGAGGTGTTTGGTATTTCATCCCCTGGCTCATAAATATTAGCCAAATCAGGAATCATATTATTTTGTAAATCATCAGAACCACGAGAATAGAAGCCGCTGTTATTTTTACCAGAAAAATGATTGCCTTTTTTACGATATGCGTACGCTCCAACTACGTCGATATAGTCTTGACGTGTTCCCACCGCAAGGCGATAGGCATAATCATTAAAACTATTTTGCCCGCCACTACGTGGCGTCGTTTGTAGTGTAGGGTCATAAGGATTAGTAGAAGTACCGAAACCAGGAATGTCTAAATAAGATTGCCCTGTTGATAAACTAGGTTCATTCACAGAGACAGCATTGTTGCTGCCTTCAACTTTAATTTCTCCACCGACAGTTTTTCCAGGTTTCACAATATCGTCTACTGATAAGGTATTCGCAACAATGGCGCCACCGGTCCCCGTATGGACATTCTTTTCTAGGCTAGGTCCTTTAATCGCCTGAATACTGCCTATCAAATTTGGATCAATATAACTGCGGTTATTGGCTCCGTTGTAACCACGATAAATAGTAATGGCCTGCTCTGTACCGTCTATGGTGACAGGGACTCGACCAGGACCTTGAACACCACGAATGTTTGGATCAAGACCGCCGCTGTTGCGTCCGTCAGCACTGTAAACACCTAGCATCCCAGTGATCATGTCGGAGGGAGATGAACCTTTGAATCGCTCTAATTCTGTTTTCCCGACATAGGCCGTTGATGAGTTTCTGTCATAAACGTCGTCGTAGCCTTTTTGGTCACGGGCGCTCATGT
>NZ_QNSE01000029.1 GCF_003315485.1 Marinomonas rhizomae | reverse complement strand
TTTGAATCGCTCTAATTCTGTTTTCCCGACATAGGCCGTTGATGAGTTTCTGTCATAAACGTCGTCGTAGCCTTTTTGGTCACGGGCGCTCATGTCTGATGTTGCCGTGTTGTCTTCTATAGTAATGGTGGAAAGGTTTACACCAGCGTTGTCTAGTTCAGATTTAAGAACAAAGCTGCCGCTTTGTATTTGTTGAGCAACAACTCCGGTCCCTGCGAGTATTTGTGCTAAGGCGCTATCTAATGAATAGCTGCCTTGAATGCCTGCGCTATGTTTACCTGCGGTAAGGGCGGAATTCATGGATAGGTCTATGCCGGCATCAAGGGCGAAGCGATTTAATACATCTCCTAACGTACCTTGGCCAATAGAGTATTGCTGTACGTCGGTTGCTGTTACTTGGTCAGCAGCTATGGCTGATGTGGTTAACCCAGATAGAACAGAAGTACTTATAATCAGCTTTATGGTTAACGCGAGTGGTTTGAGCATGTAGCTGCTTCTGCTTGGCTTTACGTGTTTCATTCCTTATCTTGGCCTCTTGGTATTGTTTAATTTGCCTTCCATACCCTATATAACGAATGGAAAGCAAAAACCCGTAAAGATAATGATAAATATTCCTATTATCTTTACGGGTTTTTTTAAAAGAGGTAGTAATGCCAGAAATGAAAGGTTCAGGCAGGCGTTACATTGACCCAGTAATTGGTAAACTTGGTTACGTTAATGGGCAAGCTCGCTTGCAGTTGTTTCAAAATAGTGTCGGTGTTTTTTAGCGTGAAAACACCGCTTACGGTTAGATGGCTAAGGTCTGGGGATATGCGCAAAACGCCTTTTCTATAGCGGCTAAGTTCATTAATCAGTTTGGGTAAAGGCATGTCTTGTACGACTAATTTACCTATAACCCAGCTGATGGTATTGGTGTCCGTTGGCTGAAGATTTTCTGTGTGGCTGGAGTCAAAGTCAATATGATTACCAGGCTCTAGCGTAACGGTATTGTCCATGTTGTGCCCGATTAAATGAACAGGTTTTCCTTCGTATAGACTTAGGCTGGTGTTATTGTCAGTATGCCTGACGTTGAGCTGACCTGCGTAAAGTGTTATGTGACCTGCTGGCGTTTCGATTTGGTATGGTATCGGGCTATGAGAGTTGAGTAAGAACTCGCCATAATTAAGTAATAGCCGGTGTGTGTTTGGCATTGATATGTCTGTTGCAGTATTGAGGTTTATTTGGCTGCCATCACTGAAGACAATTTGTTTTCTCTCACCCTTTTCAGTGGTCAGCCTTGATGTATTTGGGAGGCCAGTGAAGAGTGGGTTTTCTTGACTGTTTAGTTGGTAACCTCCAGCAAAGAATAACCCGCCAGTCGCCATACCAGCTAGACTTAACAGACTTCGTCTCGAAATTTGTCGACTACGAGTAATTATGGCCGTGGTATTTTGAGGGACCTCTCCAAATCTCGCTTGCGCATTCATCAAAAACTGCCATGCGTATTCATTGGCTGGGTCGGCATTGCGCCATGCTTTGCATGCTTTATGTTCCTGAGCTGATGGTTCGTCTGCCCAAAGGCGAGCCATCCAATAGGAGGCTTTTACTAGGCTTTCTTCATCTGGTGTGTGTGGTGTCCGCATTACAAATCGCTCTCCATCATTGCCATAGCACAGGCTTGGAGTCCTTTTGCTACATATTTTTCAACTGAAGACAGTGATACATTGAGTTGTGTTGCTATCGCTTGGTAGGAAAGTCCTTCAACCCTTCTTAGTAGAAAAGCTTGGCGAGCTTTTTCTGTTAATTTGTGAAGTAGCACATCCACTTCAATGAGCGTTTCTATGATTTGTAAACGGTATTCTGGTGATGCGTGGGTTTCCTCAGGCAAGTTTTGGATGGATTCTAGATAGGCTTGCTCTATGCGCCAGCGTCGATTTTTATCAATAATGAGATTTTTTGCCGTACTCACGAGATACTGGCGAGCGTAGTCTTTTGGTGGAACTTTTCCGCTAACAAGTATTTTCAGATAAATATCTTGCACCATGTCTGCGGCTTGATGGGAGCCGTTAAGTCGTTTTTTGAGGAAATGAGAGAGCCATCCTTTGTGATTTATATAAAGCTGAGTCAATTCGACTTGTGTATCTCTGTTCATAGCATCACTGTCATTTGTTGATAATGGTTATCATTAATGCTCGCAAAAATAAATGTGTTACGCAACAGAATTAAAAAAACTTAATATTTCGTTATAGATTCCTAGATGTCCATAAAAAGCCGAGCATGGAGTGTATGCTCGGCTGGTGGGGTTTAAACCTAACGGGTCGCTAGAAGCGCCCTGTCAAAGCCAGTTTAAATGTGCGTCCCGGTGCTGGTATGGCGGAACGCGTCAGTGGATCAATGTAATATTCATCAGTTAG
>NZ_QNSE01000028.1 GCF_003315485.1 Marinomonas rhizomae | reverse complement strand
TAAACAGAAACTAAAAGGCCTGAGTCCGATTGAATATCGAAATCAGGCCTTGCTAGCTGCTTAGAAATGAGTCCAACTTTATGGGGTCACTTCATTCGACACTGGTTTTTTATCCATAAAATATTAATCCGCCGAGCGTTTTTTAACCCAAACCACTATGCCCTTTTTCAATAGAATAAAGAACAGTCGCAAACCGCCTATCGCCAGTTTTGTCTACCAGTTTCCTGCTAAATCAATGATAAATACCAGAATCACAAAACTGCAATAATCACTCCCCTTGCTATACTAAAGCCTACGCCTACAGTCTTCATTAACTAATAAAGGTCTCTAAAACTTCTGATTTCAGGCATATCGCTAGACCAAATAACTGCTCGCTTTCAATACAGTGCAAACTGGCTCCTCTAACATCAACACCTCTTTCGCCAAACAAGACACGAATCTTATCTTGATAAATCTACAAAGGCACATTACTAAGGGCTTGAACACCAGCAAAAGATTTAGAAAGTTGTCTGACTTCTAATTAAAGAACAAAACGTACCTAGATATCATAATAGTTCGACAATCACATTCGCTTCACTTTCAGCCGTCAAAGAAATATTTACATCAAATACAACTGGCTCAACCAAACACTCGCTGGCAAGGTGACAATAGATAACAAGGTCTGCATCGTTATATAAGCCGACATTCGATCTGCATCTCCACCTAACTGACGCGCCAAGGCGTAAGCTGATGTCGCGGTTGGCACGACACCAAATAACACAGCGACCAAGGCAGGCAAACCACGAACATCAAGCCACCAACACATCAAGCCAATCACCAAAGGAAACACCACAAAGCGCGCCACAGCAGACATCACAAAAGTCATGCCTGCGGAGCGAATTGTCTCAAAGCGCACACTGGCACCAACCGCCAAAAGTACTAATGGTAAGGCGGCTTGAGACAACATACCCAATACGTCAGAAAGCAAAACAATTGGCGTAAGGCCTAGCAAGTTCAAACTACTGCCAAGTAAAATAGACACAATCAAAGGATTGCGAATCAAGGCGCCACTTAATAAACGCGGTAAAGATGTAGGAGACGAGCTATCAGCTGAAGATGGCCCATGCATCAAGGTCATAGAGACTACTAAAAACACATTAATAGAAGGAATCAACACAGATGCCCCTAATGCCGCCAACACCAAACCTTCATTACCATACAAACTACCCGCCAAGGCCAACATAACAAAAGTATTAAAACGCACCCCAGCCTGTAACATAGACGATGCCGTCGGCGCGATTACCTTCAACAGCCACGTACAGACAAACACAAACACCGCTGTCACAAATAAGGCAAACAATAAAATAAACGCATACTTTGGCAGCATCGGATTACTAAAGTCGATCTGCGAGGTCTTACTGAACAACAAAGCAGGAAACAACACCCAATACGACAACTTATCGACGCCAGGCCAAAAACCTTCCATCGGAAAACGCCAACGCTGGCATAGAGCCCCAGTAATCAACAACAAAAAAACCGGCAACACAGAAAGAGAGAGAGAAAACACAAATGCCCCTTAAAATAGCCTAACGCCTTAAATAGAAACTTTTTAGATGGCGATAACCTAGATAGAATTTAAATAGCGAGAAGTTGCCAATTTTGTAATGTCAACTGTTCAACAAACCAAGACAAACCTTTACCTAGTTCATCTTTACGCCAAGCCAAATACGCCATCTGATTCGGCCTAGGTAACTCACACTGACGTAGAACTAAACGCCCAGAACTTAACTCATCGGCAATACGATGTTTAGGCAAATACCCTACACCTAACCCCAAACATTGCGCCTGAATTTTGCTGCGCATGGTATCGACCCTAAGCACTTGCCGGCTCTCAAAAATCCCACTGCTACGAGCAGGCAAAATTTTTGAACTATCCGCCACAACAATAGAAGGATATTGACGCAATTGCGCAGCAGTAATCATTCCATCGGTCAACGCCAACGGATGCGTTGGTGACACAGCGAACACAAACTCTATCTCACCAATAGCTCGGATATGGACATTCCCCTTAGGCAACTCACCCGTCGCACCGATGACCAAATCCGCCCTATCGTCCTGCAACGCATCCCAACCACCGCCGACAGCTTCTTCTGATAAACTCAATTCCACAGGTCGATTCTGCAATAAGAAATCCCCAACCACCGACATTAAGGGTGACTCTAACAACACCGTATCCCGAGCGATACGAAGCTTAGGCTCCCAGCCTGACTCGAATTGCTTAATCGAATCTTCTAATCGCATGGCAGCTTCTAAAATCACTCGACCTTGCTCCAACACCAAATGCCCTGCAGGTGTTAATACAGCTTTTTGTCGTGAGCGATCAAACAAGGCCACACCTAAGTCATCTTCTAGCTTCTTCACTGTATAGGTCAATGCAGATGGTACTTTGAACAAAACATCCGCCGCGGCCGCAAAACTACCCAACTGATGAATCGTCTCCAACACCCGTAATGCTTCCAATGTCACCGCATATGCCATAGCTCGACCTTTATTCAGTTTTTTTGAAATACTAGCCCAAAACCTTCCGATTTTCTTTCCTTTTCACGATCCCTACACTCACTTTATATACCGTAGGCCAATTGGTCTTTCGGTAACCATTAGGAAAAATACCATGATCACTATTCGCAACGCACAAGACCGTGGACACGCAAACTTTGGTTGGTTAGACAGCCATCATACATTTTCTTTTGGCAGCTACTATGATCCTCAGCAAATGGGCTTTTCACACCTTCGCGTCATCAATGATGACACTGTCACACCAGGCGCAGGTTTTGAAACCCATGGTCACAAAGACATGGAGATTATCAGCCTAGTGCTAGAGGGTAATATCGCTCATAAAGACAGCGCAGGGAACATAAAAGAATTACCGGCAGGCGAATACCAACTAATGTCGGCAGGCAAAGGCATTTATCACAGTGAGTTCAATGCTTCAGAAACCGACACGCTAAAATTTCTACAAATTTGGATTCAACCAAACCAACTAGGTGGAGAGCCGGGTTATCAGCAAAAAGAGTTTAGCCAAGCACAAGGCTTCACCACCGTCATCACACCAGATGGCGGCAACAGCACTTTGCAAGTTAAACAAGACATGCAGCTTATCCAGTTAATCCTGGAGGATGAACAACAAGCAACATGGCAAGCCGACAGCAACCGCCATTACTACGTGCACGTGATCGAAGGCGAACTGTCCCTAGGCGAGAGCATTACAGTACACCCAGGCGACGGCGCTAAAATTAAAGGCATGTCTGAAATACACTTTAAAAAACTAAGCGAAAAACGAGTAAAGGCTCTAGTGTTTGACTTGGTGTAACTTTACTTAGACGCGAAGCACATCACCTATTATCGTATTTCAAGCGTAGAGCTCTATGAGAAATTTGAGATGGTAAGGTAGCTTTTTGTTCCCTAAAACCTGTTCATTAACGAGTCAGAGAACATGTTTTAATGGAATAAGACACACTTTATGGGACGGTACCGTACCCGGTACCTCCCTAAAAGGGATGATTGGTAATGAAGCGCTT
>NZ_QNSE01000027.1 GCF_003315485.1 Marinomonas rhizomae | reverse complement strand
GTCTTATAATAGAAAGAAAGCATGTGAGACAAGGTTGTCGTCAAGCTTTAAAACGAAAAGAACCCCATCCTGCATAGCAGGGCGGGGTTTTTTATTGCCTGAAATAAAAAGCGAATTAGGTCACCTATCTCTTCACCACCTCTGGATACATGTGATTACACGATGCACCGAAGGGGCCAGTGGAAGACATCCGAAGGATGCCCGAAGGGGATAAAGCGAAGCTTTAGATCTGTGAGGTCGTCGTCTTTAGTATCCTCAGATGTCCTCAATTATCTCCATACACAACACGATCCCAACCAGCGACGCCTTGCGTCACTGACGTCGTCAGCGGCTTACGCTGCTTCGGATCCTGTTTATCTAGTCATATGCATAGGTCAGCCTGAACTCAAGCTATCCGACATGGTGTTTTGTCACCAAGCCAAGTTTCTTGTTCCTTCCCCTTATGTCTTCAAGGGGAAGGTCAGGATGGGGTTAGTCCAGCAACCTCTAACCAATCACATTAACGGTAAAGCTTGGTTATTTTGTTTATCTAGTCAGCGGCTTACGGCTTACGGCTTACGCTGCTTAGGATCTTGCTTATCTAGTTCATGCATTGGTCAGATGAGCTAAAGTTATCCGGCATTATGTTTTGCCAGCAAAGCAAGTCTCTTATTTTCTACCTCTTATGTCTTCAGGTGAAGTATAGATAGCGTAGCAGATGGTTATCAGTAGTTTGCTTTAGTTACTCATTTAATACCTTTAATTGTCTTAGGAATTTCGATTTTTCTCTGCTTTTATTCCAAGCGTCGTAGAGCGCTATCAGATTTTCCAATGCAATTTTTTTGGATGCTGCTGGTGCTTGTGCTTTTTCCATTAAGGATAGTGATTGCAGAAAGAGAGGCTCTGCTTGTAGGTAGTCTCTTTCACCATAGAAAATAGCCCCCGCCCTTGCTGCAGTATAAGCGGCTTGTAATGGCTGTGTTGGGGTTTTGCCATGAAGTATTAAACTCCGTTGATAAAGTGTTAGGGCTTTTTTTGTATCACCTTGCTCATCTTCCAGGCTACCTAAATTACCCAGTATCAGGGCTTGTTCTATGCCTTTATCTTGATTCAGTTCACGCAACCCCATTAACGCTTTTTGGTAAAGCGCTTCTGCTTCGCTATAGTCTTTTTTCTGTTGGCTGTTCAAAGCCAATTCATTTAAATTCATCACGTTGGCGAGTGATGAATTGCCTGATTTGTTTCGGATTTTTAGCGCCTGTTCACGAGAGGATATTGCTAAATTTTGTAGACCTTGTTCATCGTAAAGCGCAGCGAGGCGTTCCAGTGTTTCAGCGAGACGAACATCATTGTTTTCTAATGCGTTTTGTTCTCGTTCGAGTTCTATTTCTAATGTGCGTTGCGCAGCTTCTGCTTGGTTTTGTTGTATGTGCGCATCGGCCAAAGCATAATTTATGTGACGAAACAGATCACTGAATTCTTGCTGACCTTTGCTTTTTAGTAAGGTTTCTACGGTGGATATGGTTTCGGCATAATTCTTCGATTCATTATGAAGACGAGTTAACGCGTTTACGGTTTTTAAAACGTCATTCGCTTGAACATTCTCAAATTGTTGAATAGCCCAAGCTTGGGAATAAGCGTCAATAGCATGTTGAGGCTGACCTATCTGCTCAAGAAAATTGCCTTTATTAAATAGCAGGGTAGCTACCTGAGGGTGTTCGTCATCGTAAGCGCTTTTTGTAAATTTGATAGCATCATTGATGGAATTAATCGCAGCGTCTGGCTTGTCTTGTGCGATTTGAATAAAAGCCAATAAGTTGAGACTGCTGGCACGAAACGCGGTACCGTTGTCGGCTTTTTTAGCGATTTTGGCAGCGTATTTTGCATTTTTTTCTGCCTTGATGTAATCGCCATCTTGGTAAAGAGTCATGGCTTTATCTTGGTAGTATTGCCAGTTACCTGCTGCCCAGGACACAGAGCTTAATAATAGGGCGCAAAGAGTGACAAAAGTAGTTAAATGATGCAGTTTTATCATGTTAGAAATTTTTCTCTAGTTTTAGGCTGATTTGATTATTTTCGCGGCTATAAAGCCAATCTACATTGCTGTTTATATTTGAGTGTTTGATGGTTAGGCTCGGAGCAAAACCTAAGATGGACAGTTGAGGTGATTTCATGACCAATGTGTAGCTGCTTTCATGGTCATTGCGTTTTGCGCCAAGAATGTTGCTGTACGCTTTGTAATTTTGTTCGCGGAAAGAAGCAAAGAATGTAGTACTTAAAATATTGGAAAAGGATTTCGATATACCCAGCCGTACACCGAGTTGTAAATAGCCATAGGGTTTATCATCCGCTTGTCTATCTAAACCATCTATACCTCCAAATAACGTCCAGCTGTTTGGTAATACTTGCCACATGGTCGCGTTTGCTGAGTAGGATGGGCCGTTATAACGTTCGTAGTTTTGCTTTTTATAGCGTAGCTCTTTGTAATCGCCTTGGAGCTTGAGCACTTGTTTGTTAGAAAAGCGACGAGTCCATTCGCCATGCAGGCCTAAGGCACTGTACATGGCTTTATTTCCATAGGCGGAAAATTCAAAAGAAGGCGCAAATTGTATTTGATCATCGAGGTCTTGATAGCGATAACCTAATTGCGTTACTAGTGTGCTTTCATTGTAGTCAGGATAATCATCATAGTTCTTGCCATACAATAGAGAGCGAGAATACAGTCCATTATGACCAGTAACAGGTGTGTACTTGTTACTGGTCAGCTCGTAATCAAGCCCTGTTGCTGAAATGGCGTCGGGGATGTTACGTTCATAAACACATTGTCCTTGGTAGAGAAGTAAGCACGTTCTGCTTTCTGAAGATTGGTTAAGGTTATCATTCCATACTGCACCAAGCGCGACAGAAACAGACCAATCATTGCGTTGATCTAACGCGGTTAAAAAACTTTCTACTGTGCGGTTTACGCCCGCTTGTTGCGCGTTATCTGGATCAAGCTTTGCTGCTATTTGCGTAAAAACTATCTCAGCTTCTTTGTCTTGATGGTCTTCAAATAAGACCCTCGCCAGCTCTAATTGACCAGGTAAAAAATCAGGATTTAAATTGAGAAGTTGACGATATTCTATAACAGCCTGTTTCATATTACCTTGGATTCGAGCTAATGCGCCTTTCGCATAAGCGAGTAAAAGTGGATCAGCATCGGAAAGTGTTTGATACTCATTAAGAAAATAAACAACGGCGTTCCATTGTTTGTTCTTGATGGATTCATAGAGTGCACGCCCTAGATCATTAGCGTTGTGCCCGACAGGATAAGCCTTGCCATCAAGAATCAACTCTGGGCGTTTTCCTGGCAAGTAATCTTCATCTTTGAGTAATTCACTTTCCTTTGAATTGCTTTGTTGTTCTATGCTTTGGTTTAACCTTAGTTGAGTATCTAAATCGTGATCATCTGCTGTTGCAGACCGTGAGAACATAAACAGCAAGGCCAATCCGACTATCTTGCAAGGAAGAAAGTTACTTTTTAAAAAACGCATGTAAATGGCTCATCATAGGCAGTAAAGAGAAAAGCCGAGCAGGATAATCATGCTCGGCTAAAAACAAATCATCAAAAATGATGTAAGTCTATTGAGAACCACCAAATGCGGTATCGTATTCAGTACCAGTGAAGTCAACAAGCCCAGCTAGATCTGCTTGGCCATTGTAGAACTGAGCAGAAACGCTACCACCAGTTAGGGATGTACCATCAAAGGTTCCTGATGCACCAGTTCCTGTTACAGAGGCTGTACTATTAATAGTGGCAGTACCAATATTAATATATTTGCTTACAGTAGAGTTGTACATTGTCCCAGTTAATTCGGCTGAACCGAAGTCAGCGGTTAATGTACCGTTTAGCAAGCTTGCCGCTGTACCATCGTAGTTATTAATACCGACAACAGTGTAAGTAGCTGAGCCAGAGGTTGGTACAGACGTATCTTCATTCAAGCCTGAGTAGTAGACAGTATGAGTTGTGCTATCCTTAAGGCCACTATTGTCTACGCCTGACCATTCACCAAAAAAGACATCCTGACCTGATATTTCAGAGAAATCAAAATAGCCAAGGGCAGAATGAGATGCTGGCATCATGGCTGGTGTAATGGTGTAGACATCATTACTAGCACTTACCATGTTTGTTAGGCCTGAAAAACTGACCATAGCACCGTCATAAAAATTGGTTACACCTATTCCAGGTGCACCTTCCGTACCAGGGTGATCAACAGTTGTACTCGTTGTACCACCTACTGTGATATAGCCCGTAAGACTTTGACCTGATGCTGTCGCATTGGCCATGCCTGATAAAGTTAATGAGCTAAGAGCGAGAGTTATTGCACTTACTAGTTGTAACTTTTTCATTGTATTACTCCATTGCATTAAGTGTTTCCGCAGTGAAAACACGGTGAGGTGACGAGATGTTATGCTCGCCACTTTTGATAACAAGACGCTAGAAGCGCCCTGTCAAAGCCAGTTTAAATGTGCGTCCCGGTGCTGGTATGGCGGAACGCGTCAGTGGATCAATGTAATATTCATCAGTTAG
>NZ_QNSE01000026.1:0-3053 GCF_003315485.1 Marinomonas rhizomae | reverse complement strand
GAATTTTGAAATAACGATGAATCAAGCGTTAAACCGGTGGAAGTTCACTTTAACCTAGTGACTTCTATTATCGTAAATCCAGAGAAGAGACAAAAGCTTCTTTGGTATGTGATCCGAAACTATTTTGGGTTATATGGTCAAGTGACCAAGCGTGCACGGTGGATGCCTTGGCAGTCAGAGGCGATGAAGGACGTGGTAATCTGCGAAAAGGTTCGGGGAGTCGATAAACAGACTTTGATCCGAACATGTCCGAATGGGGAAACCCACTCTACTTGTAGAGTATCCCACAGTGAATACATAGCTGTGTGGAGGCGAACCCGGGGAACTGAAACATCTAAGTACCCGGAGGAAAAGAAATCAACCGAGATTCCCTAAGTAGCGGCGAGCGAAAGGGGATTAGCCCTTAAGTGGTTTTGGTGTTAGTAGAAGGCTCTGGAAAGGGCCGCCGTAGAGGGTGATAGCCCCGTATACGAAAACACCTTAATCATGAAAACGAGTAGGACGGGACACGTGTTATCCTGTCTGAATATGGGGGGACCATCCTCCAAGGCTAAATACTCCTGACTGACCGATAGTGAACCAGTACCGTGAGGGAAAGGCGAAAAGAACCCCTGTGAGGGGAGTGAAATAGATCCTGAAACCGTGTACGTACAAGCAGTGGGAGCGGACTTGTTCCGTGACTGCGTACCTTTTGTATAATGGGTCAACGACTTATTTTCAGTAGCAAGGTTAAGCGAATAGTGGAGCCGTAGGGAAACCGAGTCTTAATAGGGCGTTTAGTTGCTGGGAATAGACCCGAAACCGGGCGATCTATCCATGAGCAGGTTGAAGGTTGAGTAACATCAACTGGAGGACCGAACCCACGTACGTTGAAAAGTCCGGGGATGACTTGTGGATAGGAGTGAAAGGCTAATCAAGCTCGGAGATAGCTGGTTCTCCTCGAAAGCTATTTAGGTAGCGCCTCGTATCTCACCATTGGGGGTAGAGCACTGTTTGGGCTAGGGGGTCATCCCGACTTACCAACCCCATGCAAACTCCGAATACCAATGAGTGCAATTACGGGAGACACACGGCGGGTGCTAACGTCCGTCGTGGAAAGGGAAACAACCCAGACCGTCAGCTAAGGTCCCAAAGTTACAGTTAAGTGGGAAACGATGTGGGAAGGCTTAGACAGCTAGGAGGTTGGCTTAGAAGCAGCCATCCTTTAAAGAAAGCGTAATAGCTCACTAGTCGAGTCGGCCTGCGCGGAAGATATAACGGGGCTCAAACTGTACACCGAAGCTACGGATTCAAGATTTATCTTGGATGGTAGAGGAGCGTTCTGTAAGCCGTTGAAGGTCAAGCTGTAAGGCAGGCTGGAGGTATCAGAAGTGCGAATGTTGACATGAGTAACGATAAGGGGAGTGAAAAACTCCCCCGCCGGAAGACCAAGGTTTCCTGTCCCATGTTAATCAGGGCAGGGTGAGTCGGCCCCTAAGGCGAGGCAGAAATGCGTAGTCGATGGGAAACAGGTTAATATTCCTGTACTCGTACATATTGCGATGGAGAGACGGAGAAGGCTAGGCCAGCACAGCGATGGTTGTCTGTGTTTAAGGCGGTAGGTTGAGGACTTAGGCAAATCCGGGTCCTCCCTTTTATTAGGAAAACCGAGAACTGACGACGAGCCCTCTTTTGGGCGAAGTGGTTGATGCCATGCTTCCAGGAAAAACTTCTAAGCTTCAGATATGATCGAACCGTACCCCAAACCGACACAGGTGGTCAGGTAGAGAATACCAAGGCGCTTGAGAGAACTCGGGTGAAGGAACTAGGCAAAATGGTACCGTAACTTCGGGAGAAGGTACGCCGGCCGGTGTGAAGGACTTGCTCCGTAAGCACTAGTCGGTCGAAGATACCAGGTGGCTGCGACTGTTTATTAAAAACACAGCACTCTGCAAACACGAAAGTGGACGTATAGGGTGTGACGCCTGCCCGGTGCTTGAAGGTTAATTGATGGGGTTAGCGCAAGCGAAGCTCTTGATCGAAGCCCAAGTAAACGGCGGCCGTAACTATAACGGTCCTAAGGTAGCGAAATTCCTTGTCGGGTAAGTTCCGACCTGCACGAATGGCGTAACGATGGCCACACTGTCTCCACCCGAGACTCAGTGAAATTGAAATCGCAGTGAAGATGCTGTGTATCCGCGGCTAGACGGAAAGACCCCGTGAACCTTTACTATAGCTTCACAGTGAACTTTGAACCTACTTGTGTAGGATAGGTGGGAGGCTTTGAAGCGGTGACGCCAGTTACCGTGGAGCCACTCTTGAAATACCACCCTGGTATGTTTGAGGTTCTAACTCAGGTCCCTTATCGGGATCGAGGACACTGTGTGGTGGGTAGTTTGACTGGGGCGGTCTCCTCCCAAAGAGTAACGGAGGAGCACGAAGGTGTGCTCAGCATGGTCGGAAATCATGCATAGAGTGTAAAGGCAAAAGCACGCTTAACTGCGAGACAGACACGTCGAGCAGGTACGAAAGTAGGTCTTAGTGATCCGGTGGTTCTGTATGGAAGGGCCATCGCTCAACGGATAAAAGGTACTCCGGGGATAACAGGCTGATACCGCCCAAGAGTTCACATCGACGGCGGTGTTTGGCACCTCGATGTCGGCTCATCACATCCTGGGGCTGAAGCCGGTCCCAAGGGTATGGCTGTTCGCCATTTAAAGTGGTACGCGAGCTGGGTTTAGAACGTCGTGAGACAGTTCGGTCCCTATCTGCCGTGGACGTTTGAGATTTGAGAGGAGCTGCTCCTAGTACGAGAGGACCGGAGTGGACGAACCTCTGGTGTTCCGGTTGTCACGCCAGTGGCATTGCCGGGTAGCTATGTTCGGACGGGATAACCGCTGAAAGCATCTAAGCGGGAAGCCTCCCTTAAGATAAGATCTCACTGGGACATAAGTCCCCTAAAGAGCCGTTCGAGACTAGGACGTTGATAGGTTGGGTGTGTAAGTGCTGTGAGGCATTGAGCTAACCAATACTAATTGCTCGTGAGGCTTGACCATATAACACCAAAGTGGTTT
>NZ_QNSE01000025.1 GCF_003315485.1 Marinomonas rhizomae | reverse complement strand
TTGTTTTGGTGTTGTGAAACATCAAAGCGAATACAAGCCTCAAATAGTCTAAATGACTAAAAAAGGCTTGCTTTGAAAGATGGTATCTCCCCTTGAAGAGAAGGGGAGGGAACAGAGAAAACAAAAACACCAGCCTCAGCTGGTGTTTTTAGTTCAATGGTAGAAAGTCTAAGCGGTTCTTTTTAAGTTACGCCTGAGCTTTCTTGAACTCTTTGATCAGTGCTTGGGTAGAAGCATCTAATGTGCTGTTGTCGCTGTCGCTAACAAGGCGGTTGTAGATGTCGGTTCCCAATACTTTGCCTAGTTCTACGCCCCATTGGTCGAATGAGTTGATGCCCCAGATTGTGCCTTGTACAAAAGTACGGTGCTCGTAGAGGGCGATCAAGGCACCAACGGTGGCTGGTGTCATTTTATCTGTCAATAGGGTGTTGCTTGGGCGGTTGCCCTTGATCACTTTGTGCGGTGCAATTTTGGCGACTTGCTCGGCGGTGGCGCCAGCATCACGAAGCTCTTGCTCTGCTTGCTCAAGGGTTTTACCGACCATCAAGGCTTGTGACTGGCTTAAGCAGTTAGCAAACAATTGTGTGTGGTGTTCGCCAATTGGGTTGTGAGACGCCAATGGTGCGATAAAGTCCACAGGCACAAGGCGTGTACCTTGATGCAATAACTGGTGGTAAGCGTGTTGGCCGTTGGTGCCAGCGCCACCCCAGATAATTGGGCCTGTGTCGGTTTCTACGCCGTCGCCGTTTAATAAATTTGCTTTACCGTTACTTTCCATGTCGAGCTGCTGGATATGAGCAGGCATGGCGCGAAGGTAATGGTCGTAAGGAATCAAGGCGTGAGTTTGCGCGTTGTGGAAGTTGATGTACCACACGCCAAGCGCGCCCATGATAACTGGTAGGTTCTCTTCAAACGGAGCAGTACGGAAATGCTCATCCATTTGGTGGGCGCCGTCTAGCAATTCGTAGAAGTTGTCCATGCCAACGGCGATGGCAACAGGTAATCCAATCGCTGACCATAGGGAATAACGTCCGCCAACCCAATCCCACATTGGGAAGATGTTTTCTTCCGCCATGCCGAAGTCCACCGCTTTTTTGACGTTCGAACTTACTGCCGCGAAGTGTTTACTTACTGACTCTTCAGAGCCTCCGTTACTTAGGAACCAGTCACGTGCTGCGTTAGCGTTAGATAAGGTTTCTAAAGTGCCGAAGGTTTTGGATGAGATGACAAAGACGGTGGTTTCTGGGTTCACTTGCTTCAGCTTGCCAGTAATGTCCGAACCATCGATGTTGGCAACAAAATGCACTTTGATGCCGTCTTTTTTGTACGGGGTTAGTGCTTCAGCAACGACTTTTGGGCCAAGGTAAGAGCCACCTATGCCAATCGATACGACGTCGGTAATTGTTTTTCCTGTATGGCCTTTCCATTCACCGCTGTGTAATTGCGCGACAAATTTTTCCATTTGTTTTAATGTTGCACGGACTTCTTCTAACACGTTAACGCCATCAACAAGCAGTGTGTCTTGAGCTTGGCTTGCGCGAAGGGCAATGTGCAATACGGAGCGATCTTCTGTGTTATTGATGTGCGCGCCGCTGAACATGCCTTTGATTGCGCTTTCTAGACCGGCTTCTTTTGCTAAATCGGTTAGTAGGCCAAGAGTTTTTTCGTTAGCACGGTTTTTGGCATAATCCAATGTCCAGCCAGCCGCTTGTGTGGTGTATTTTTCGGCGCGTTTTGGGTCTGCTTCAAATAAGGACTTCATATTAACAGATGCCATTTCTTGTTTGTGCTCTGTTAATTTCTGCCAAGCTGTTAATTCAGTGGGTGAGCCCATTACAATCTCCCTAGAAATCAAAATTATAGCTCTACACGCAGATTATCAATTAAGCGTGCTTTGCCTAGATATGCCGCTGTCAATATGACGAGGCGCTTCTCTTCTTCTGATGGTGTTTGTAAGCTTTCTTGTGCGCGGATTTCGAAATAATCACGACGGAAACCAGCTGCTTCAAGCTTCTGCTGAGCCTGTTCGCAAATGTCCTCGTGACTCGCACGGTTTTCAATTAGCGCTTCTTTTGCCCATAACAAGGTTTGATAAATTGTTGGGGCGATGCGTCTTTCTTCTTCTGTTAGGTAGCCATTGCGCGAACTCATGGCAAGGCCATCTTCGTTGCGTGCTGTGTCTACTCCGATAACACGTACGTTAGAGCTTAAATCACGTACCATGTCTTCAATAACTTTAAGCTGCTGAAAGTCTTTGTTGCCAAATATGGCACAGTCTGGTTGAACAATATTAAATAATTTTGTTACGACGGTTGAAACGCCAACAAAATGCCCCGGACGAGAAGCGCCACAAAGAATGTCAGAAATACCGACTACTTCGATTTGTGTTTGGCTGCGCTTGCCGTCTGGGTACATTTCTAATGCGTCTGGGGCAAATAGGTAATTGCAGCCGTTGGCTTCAAGAACGCGCTTATCTTCTTCCAAGGTTTTTGGGTAACGCTCTAAGTCACTTTGATCCGAAAACTGCATTGGGTTGACGAAGATAGAAGAAACAATGATGTCACCTTCTTCTTTTGCTTTTCGAATCAGTGACATGTGGCCGTCATGTAGGTTGCCCATAGTTGGGACAAACACAATGCTTTTGTCTTTTAAGCGTTCTATTTTTAGCGCTGTGCGCAGCTCTGCCACGGTATGGAATGTTTTCATGATTTGAATCCGTGCTCAGGTCCTGGGAATGTCATGTCTTTTACTTCTTTAACATAAGCTTCGAAGGCTTCTGTCACATTGCGGCCATCGCTTAAAAAGTTTTTGACGAATTTTGGTGTGTGGCCGAGGTTGATGCCGAGCATATCGTGCATTACTAATACTTGGCCATCGGTGTGGTGTCCGGCACCGATGCCGATAGTTGGTACTGGAACGGCTTCTGTCAGTGTTTTGCCAAGTTCTGTTGGGATGCATTCGTATAGAAGAATGTCGGCGCCAGCAGCGACAAGGTCTAAAGACTCTTGTAGCAATAAGTCGGCGGCATCTTGGCTTTTTCCCTGTACTTTGTAGCCACCAAATTTATGTACGGACTGTGGCGTAAGACCTAAATGTGCGCAAACAGGAATGCCGCGTTGGCTTAGTAGTTTTACGGTATCTGCTAGCCAGCTACCGCCTTCTAGTTTGACCATGTTGGCGCCAGATTGCATGAGTTTAGCTGCGTTATCTAACGCTTGTTCAGGTTTGCTGTAACTCATAAAAGACATATCCGCGAGAATAAAGGCGTTGCTGTTGCCTCGTTTTACAGCGGCGGTGTGGTAGCACATGTCTTCGATGGTAACGGGTAATGTACTGTCTTGGCCTTGTATTACCATGCCTAGAGAATCCCCAACCAAGATGGTTTCAACACCTGCAACATTCATGACATTGGTAAACGATGCGTCATAGCTTGTTAGGCAGGTAATTTTTTCTTTATCCGCTTTCATTTTTTTCAGTGTGGATAAAGTAACTGGCTTGGTAAGTTTTCTTTGTGAGTTATCTGAATACATAATTTATTCTTCTTTGATAAAGACCAAATCGCTGGTATCAAGTTGCTGTAATTGCTCGGTAACGGTTTTTCCATTCGCTAAGAGCATATCAGGCGCTAGGTCACTAAGCGGCTTTATAACAAACCCTCGTTCTAGCATGAAGGGGTGTGGCACAGTTAGCCTTGGCAGCTGTATTGTTTCTTGTCCGTACAATAACAGATCTAAGTCTAGGGTGCGCGGTCCCCAATGTCGTTCTCTTACTCGACGTTGCGATTGTTCAATGCTTTGTAATAAATCGAGTAATTCGATAGGAGAGAGAAGGGTGTCAAGTCTGGCAACGGCATTAATATAATCTGGCTGATCCTGTGGACCAACGGGCTTGCTGCCATAAATAGAAGAAACACGAAGATTTTTTAAGTCGTCGTGTTTCTTTAGAGTGTCAATAGCGCGGTCAAGTTGCGCTACTGGGTTTTTAAGGTTACTGCCGAGGCCAATATAAGCGTGTATCAAGAGGCATCCTCTTACTCGTCAAATGTTTCACTGTGTGTTGTGGTGCTAGTGGTATTGCTGTTGCTGTTGCTCTTTTTACGACGACGTGGGCGGCGTTTCTTAGGGCCTTCTTTGTCTTTGGAGAACGAATCGATGCTTTTAATGAGATCTCTTTGCTGGTTTTCAGTGCCATGCTGGAATTTCTCCCACCAATCGCCAAGACCATCTAGATTTGTACCACTTAGTTCGCGAATGAGTAAGAAGTCGAAGCCCGCGCGAAAGCGAGGATGTTCGAGCAGTAGGAATGCGCGTTTACCGTAACGTTTTGGTAGACGGTACTGCATATCCCAGATTTCACGCATTGGTGTTGAGAATCGGCGAGGGATAGCGGTCGAAGCGACTTGATTGTCTAAAACCATGTTAGCTGCTTGATGTAAAGCAGGCGTTGCAGGCATGCCTTGTGCTTGAAATTCTTCATGACGCAGCGCCACACTTGGCCAAAGCAAAACAGCATACAAGAAATAAGGTGCAGTGGTTTTGCCGCTTTGGATGCGGTCATCGGTGTTTTGTAGACCTTGCAGGATGAAAGCTTCAGGGTCAATGTCATTACGTTTCCAGCCGCTTTGCAACAAAGCGTCAGTGTCTGGAAATAAATAACGGAACAAACCGTACTGACGTAACAAATGGAATGTGTCAATGCCGTTGCCACTACCCAGCAATTTTAAGACTTCTTCGAACAGGCGCGCAGGTGGGATGTGGTCTAGTAGGTGTGCCATTTCCTTGATCGGGGCTGCTGTTTCAGCTTCTAATTCGAACCCTAGCTTGCCAGCAAAACGAATCGCGCGCAGCATGCGAACAGGGTCTTCTTGATAACGCTGGCGAGCATCACCAATAATGCGAATCTGTTTGTTTTCAATGTCTTTTAGGCCGCCACAGTAATCGTGAATACTGAAGTCCTGAACATTGTAATATAAGGCGTTAAAAGTAAAGTCGCGACGCTCGGCGTCTTCTTCTATGTTGCCGTAGACATTATCGCGCAATACGATGCCATGAGCAGATCGTGCGGAGTCTTTACCTTTTAACGACGTATTTGGTGTGCTGTCATCGTCATCTTGAGCGGAGTTGGCTCTAAATGTAGAGACTTCGATGATTTCACGTCCAAAGGTCACATGGACCAATTTGAATCGACGACCAATAAGTCTTGAATTTGAGAATATAGCGTGGACTTCTTCAGGCGTTGCGTTGGTAACAACGTCAAAATCTTTTGGCTCAATGCCAATAAGGTGATCCCGAACACAGCCACCAACAAGAAAGGCGTCATAGCCTGCTTTGTTTAGGCGATATAATACTTTGACGGCGTTTGGGCTTAAATCTTGTCGAGATAAGCTGTGATCGCTGCGAGGGATAATAATAGGGTAAGTCTGTGCCTTTGGAGGGGCAAGCAGTGAGGTAGCTTTACGTACCAGAAATTTTAATCCTGTAAGCATTAGACAACAAATTTTAAAGTTAACGAAAAGGTGATTCTACACGTGATGAACTAAAGTTACACGGATAATGGTATTGTTTGAGCAAAATGGGTATGTCTATATTGAAGAGAAATTGAAGCGATCGACTATTTACTAATCAGTAAATAAAATAATCGCTTTGGATACATGAAGATACTAGTTCCGAAAACAAAGTGGGTGCTGCTTCTGCAGTTCTACTCAGGTTTTATTTTTATTTTTGCATTGTTTTCATTGCCCGAAGGCTTGTATATCTAAAAAAATCAATTATCCAAAGCGATTTTCCATCCATAGCCTCAAATTTTTATTTTTATTTGAAGAGGCTACGGTGTTCCTATTTGTTATTGTTGTTTTTAAGAACCTACATACGACGATTAACTTATTTTTATTCTTGGTCAATCTTCTTATCGTTGTGTCGTATATAAGGCATTTGTTGTGCCAAAAATAATAAAGTGCTGATTTTGTTAGATTTTAATGTATTTCTGTGCACTTTCTTTACAATATCGCGTTTGTTTTTTTGGGTTGTTTAGTAACAAGTGTTACCTTTATGTTGTTACTTTTTTGGGTATTGCCAGTTTTTGTCGTCTTTCCCATAAACTTTTTCTTGATATGCCCAAGGAATGTGCAAGTTGCGTTTCTGTCATCTTGTGTTGGTGCGTAAGGACAAAGTGCTTGAAGTAATCGTCGAGTGTTGTGCCAGCCATTAAATCGTGGCCTGATGACGGTGAAGGGGGAGAAGAGTGTGATTTTTCCTGCTGACTAGCAAGTTTTAGGTTGGCAGCTTCCACTCTTTCTGGGGGGCTGAGAATGACGGCTCTTTCTATGGCATTTTCAAGCTCTCGTACGTTACCTGGCCAGTTGTGCGCGCGAATGGCTTTGTCGAACGCTTGATTGTATTTGTAGACTGGCTTGTTGTGCTTCTGACAGGCTTTTTCAAGAAGAATTTGTGCCAGCATGGAAATATCATCACCTCTATCTCTCAATGGCGGTAGGAGTAACTCCATTACATAGAGGCGATAGTATAAATCCTCTCGAAACAGACCATTCCTCACCATATCGATTAGGTTTCTGTGGGTGGCGGTAATGAGTCGGATGTTTACTTTGGTTGATTGTGTGGCACCTACTTTGCGTATTTCCCCTTCTTGTAATACTCGCAGTAACCTGGCTTGTGCTTCTAACGGGAGTTCACCAATTTCATCTAAGAAAAGCGTGCCTTTGTCAGCGGCGTAAATGAGACCGTCGTGAGATGAGTTTGCGCCTGTAAATGCGCCTTTTTCATGACCAAAAAGTTCTGATTCTATTAAGTTTTCTGGAATGGCGGCGCAGTTAACGCTGATAATTGGGTGGTTGTGGCGCTGGCTTAGGTTGTGCAATGCTTTGGCTACGAGTTCTTTACCTGTCCCTGATTCTCCTCGAATAAGGACAGTAACATGGGTCCCCGCAATTTTATGCATGTCACTGAAAAGCTCTTGCATTGGCGGGCAGTGACCGATAATTCCGCTGCCTGCTGACCCTAGTGCAATTGATTTTTCTGTTGTTTCTTTTGCTGTGTTTGCGAAAAGTACTTGGGTTACGGGCTCTGGTGGTGGTTCGGGGTTATCATTTTTTTCTAGAGCGTTTACGACATGTTTTAGTAGCGTTTCCGAGTCAGTTGGCAGTGGGAGGTAGTAAAGAGCCCCTTGCGCCATGCTGCTAACGCCTGTACTTAAGCTGGCTTTTGTATCGAGTACAATATGGTGTGGTGTATTGGGTAGTTCTAAATTGCCTTCGGCTAAGTGGTTGATAGCTTCTTGGTCAATCAATAACAGGTGGAATTCAGATAATTCATAGTATCGATTAGCTTGTTCGAATGTGCTGCTGGTGTTGACTTGAAAGCCATATCGAGACAGCCACTTTTCTGACTCTTTAAGTGGTGAGTTGTCTGGGCAAATGATCATAATGCTGTGCATGAATTGTCACCTCTTGTAACTAGTGTAACGATTATACACATGCAAGTTTGTTGGTCGAGAGTGTGAGTGTCTGAATCAAAGTGAATGTTGCCACTGCGGGGCGGAATGGGTGCTTGTATTTAAATAAAGTGTAGATCTTGTTTTTAGATAAGGTGTAGGTCTTGCTCTTCGAGAGGAAGGTTTTTTATTTCTTTTAATTTACTTGGGTCCCAAGCTTCGATAGCGAGAGATATTGCTTCTGCGATAGAAGAAGGTCTAATTAGGTCGATTTTTAGATAATGGAGTGCGCGTAATAGTGTCTCCAAGTGGCCGTTTTCAATTGCCTTGGCGTGGTTCTGTTTGCTGATTTTGTCGCCAAAATGATTGGTTATTAGTGGAATGTGGCAAATTTTTGGTGGTGTCCAGCCAAATAAATCATAGAGATGTAGCTGTTGGGCTGTAGTTTCGATTAGGTCTGCGCCTCTTACTAGGTGACTGATATCTTGTAAGTGATCGTCGACTACGACAGCAAGTTGGTAAGAAAAGAAGCCGTCTTTTCTTTTTAAAACTGGGCAGTTGCTTTTTAAATCGTCTGCAAATAATAGGGTGCCTTGAATATTATCTTGGCATTGATAAACCGCAGAGCTGGCTTTTAGTCGCCATGAGTGAGGTTTGCTTATGCTGCTCTGGCATTCAAGTGGGTGGTTGCCATTATATTGTGTAAGAGATTGGCGAGTGCAATTGCATGGAAATGCAGCTTGTCGTTTTTTTAATTCGAACAGATGCTGCTCGTAAATATCGCTGTGCTGGCTTTGCACGCGAATGGGTTCGTCGGAAATAAGTTGATAGCTGTGAAGGGTTTCTATGATTTGTTTGGAAAAGCTAGGCTTGCAGCGTGTTCCATCCACATCTTCTATGCGAATGATCCAGCTGCCTTGCCGTTTTTTTGCGTCCAAATAGCTCGCTAATGCGCTGACCAGCGAGCCAAAATGGAGTGGGCCTGTTGGCGAGGGTGCAAAACGGCCACGATAGATCTTCACAACGGTACTGTCATGGTTAGACATTGTTTTCAAACACTGCGTTGGGTATGCAGTGCCTAGCCGCCGATTTGTCTCTCTTTGATTTCAGCCAGTGTTTTGCAGTCAATACACATGGTTGCTGTTGGGCGAGCTTCTAGGCGGCGAATGCCGATTTCGATGCCACACTCTTCACAGTAGCCGTAATCTTCATCATCGATCAGTTCAATCGTCTGTGAGATTTTTTTAACCAGCTTACGCTCGCGATCGCGCGCGCGAAGTTCTAGGCTAAATTCTTCTTCTTGGCTAGCACGGTCATTTGGGTCGGCATAGTTCACAGCTTCTTCTTTAAGGTGGTGAACAGTACGATCAACCTCTTCCATAAGGTTTTGCTTCCAGTTGAGTAGAATGCTTTTAAAGTGCGCCAACTGGTTTTCGTTCATGTATTCTTCGCCATCCTTAGCAACATAAGGAGTGAAGTCTTTCATTAATGATTCAGGGTTCATATTTGGCATACGCATTGCCTCACTTCGCAGGTTCCCATTGTGGTAGCCTGTAACCAATAAAATTAGGTGATTTATTTTCGGGCGGAAACTTACCAGATAATGTGATGGTTAACCACATTTTTTTACGCAAAATGTCGCGATATTTTTGAAACAGGTAGATAAAGGTAGAGAAAACGGGATGGAAAAACACAAGTTAGCAACAAGGGTTGGTCATATTTCGCCGTTTCAAGTGATGGAGGTGTTGGCTCGCGCTAAACAGCTGCAGTCCCAAGGTGAGGATGTTATTCATCTTGAAGTCGGCGAGCCGGACTTTGTGGCGGTAGAGGCGGTTGCCAATGTCGGTGTGGAGGCAATTCAACAAGGCAAAACGGGTTATACCTCGGCTACAGGGCTGCCTGAGCTTAAACGGGCAATTAGTGATTATTATCTAAGTCGCTATCAGGTTGCCGTCTCACCAGAACGGATTATCGTCACGCCCGGAGCCTCTGGGGCCTTATTGCTAATGGCGTCGCTAATGGTGAATTCCGGTGAAGACGTTTTGATGCCAGACCCATGTTATCCATGTAATCGCCATTTTTTGATTCAGGCAGGTGCGAAAGCTACGCTGGTTGAAACTAAACCTGAAGAGGGTTTTGAGATGGATTTGAATGCTTTGGCTGACCATTGGGGGGCAAATACCTCAGGTGTTTGGCTTGCTTCGCCCTCTAATCCTACTGGTGCCGTACTGAGCAAATCTTATATTGCGCAAGCTTGGGAAAAGGTTAGTGAGCTTGGTGGTCATTTGTTGGTGGATGAAATCTATCAAGGCTTGGTGTATGAGGGGGATGACTTTTCGGCCTTATCTATTGCCGATGATATTTTTGTGGTGAATAGCTTCTCGAAATATTTTGCTATGACTGGCTGGCGATTAGGTTGGTTGGTTGTACCTGAATGGGCTGTCGAAGGAGCGACAAAACTGGCGCAAAACTTATTTATTGCCGCGTCGAGTGTTTCGCAATATGCGGCAGTGCGAGCCTTTTCACCAGATGTGTTGGCGGAGTGCGAAGAACGTCGACAAACATTAGATGCTCGTCGTTTGGTTTTACTTGAAGGTCTGAAGGCGATTAGCTTGCCTGTTGTGGCGCCGGCTCATGGGGCTTTTTATGTTTATGTGGATGTATCCGGGGTGACGCAAGATGCTATGGCTTGGTGTTTGGCATTGCTTGAGCAGGAGAAAGTGGCGCTTACACCAGGGGCGGATTTTGGCATTAAAGATGCTCATAAATACGTGCGCTTCGCTTACACCTGTAATGAGACTAGGTTGCAAGAAGCGTTAGCGAGAATTGCTCGCTTTATGGCGACTTAATTAATAGACGTTTATTGATTATAAGGTAAGACGCAGGGGTTAGCCTCTACGTCTTACTAAAATGATGCCCGCCAAGAAGCAAATTGTAATCGGAATACTGACACCGATAACCGGTGGAAAATCTATTGCGACACTCATTCTGCCAAATAAGTTGAGCGCATTTTGGAAGGCTAAACCAATGATAACCCCAGTAAATATTCGACTCCCCATTGTGGAGGACCTTAATGGTCCGAATACACTGGATAGCGCTACCAGCACCAGTGCCAATGAAGCAACGGGGCGTAGTGCAGTAATCCAGAATTCCAGTTCGTATTGGGAGCCATCAAGCTTTTGTTGATTTAGATAAGACTGATAGCTATGTAACTGGCTGAGTGACAATGAGTCAGGCTCCTGTGAGGCTAGAAATAAGTGTTCAGGCTTGATACTGACGGTCCATTCAGCGCTTGGTAGGCTTTTTGTCTCGATATGGTCGTCGGCAAATATGGTTTCCTTTACATTATTGAGTTGCCAAACTGAATCTTTGATATGTTGTGCGCTGGCCGCTGTCTTTATGTATTTTAGTTGCTGTCCATCAGGTGAAAATATTTGTAGGTTGTAGAGTTTTCCGGTGTCGTCTGCCGCATCAATATAAACAAAGCTATTTTCTGCTTTTAGCCACACTCCGCCAGTCAGTGAAAACGTGCCGCTTTCTTGTCCTTTGAATTTTTCGATCAGGTTGGCTTTTTGTTCAGCAGCGGGAGCGACAAACTCTGAAATACCCATTCCCATTAATGAGACGAATAATATTGGCTGGCAGGCGGCAAAGCCAATGCGCCAAATGGGCATGCCTGCGGCGCGCATAACGGTTAATTCTGATGTGGCCGCCAGTGTGCCTAATCCTGTCAGTGTACCAATCAGTGAAGCGACAGGGATGTATTCTGCGAATTTTCCCGGTAGACGAAATAGGATAACTTGCAACAAAGATTGGATGGTGTAGCTGTCATTTACTTTTTTGATTTGCTCTATAAGAGTGAGGGCGAAATCCAATCCAAGCAGAACGACGGCGACTATCAAAAACCCCCACAAAACACTATTGCCAATGTATCTGTCTATTCTAGTCATTTCGGTTGCTCATTTGTGTTAGCGGCAGCTGCATGAGGCGGTTTGGCCCTACGGCGCTCGAATACCTGGTTATACTGAGCGAAAAGTACCGCAGCGATGAATATGAATATGCCGTGTATCCACCATAACCCAAGTTGAATTGGGAGTTTGCCCTTTTCTAAAGAAGTTCGTCCCCAAATTAGAAGTGCGATATAAAAAATCATCAAAAGGATTGCTGGTAGCATTTTAAAAAATCGACCTTGTCTTGGATTTACTTGGCTTAACGATAGGCCAATAATAGCAAGTATAGGGATAATGATGGTTAACGAAATACGCCATTGTAGCTCGACTTTGTCTAATAAGGTGTTGCTGTTCAGTAAGTCTGGTGTTGTTTTGGTATAGGCATCGTCAATCGCCCTCCCTTCTTTGCTTTCCATGCGAACGGCGTAAGTATCAAATTGCGTGATACGGTAATTTGCCGTGCCAGGTTTTCCTTCGTAGCGAGTGCCATTTTTAAAAACAAGATAGTTTCTATCTTCTTGCTCGCTAACTCGTATCTGCTCAGCGTTAGCGGCGAAGGTTAAAATGGGGAGGCTATGGTTTTTCTTGCTTGTAACATCGGACAGAAAAATTTGATTCATCCAGCCCTCGTTTGAAAAGCTGTCTATATAAGTTGTGCGCTGGCCGCTGCCTTCAAAGCGCCCAGGTTTTAAAAGGTCGAAAGCAGACAGTTGATCTTGCGCCTGCGAGGCTTCGGCCGCTTTATATTCGCTGTATGGAGCAAGCCAAAAGTTGATAGAAGCACTAACTGAGCTGATGATTAAGGCAATGCCTACCGTGTAGCCGGCAAGTTTAATCTTGCTGATACCGCTCGAAAACAGTACAGACATTTCGTTTTCTATGTAAAGGCGCCCAAAGGCAAGTAGTAAAGCTAAGAAAAAGGCTAATGGTAGAATCATCTGTACGAAGCTAGGAATATGGTAGCCGAGAATTAAAAATAAAGATTCGAAGGTCATTTTTCCATCGGCAATACGACCTAAGTAGTTGGAAATTCGACCGCTTAAAATAACGAGCAACAAAATTAGCGTGACACCAGCTGTTGACACCAGCACTTCTTTCGCTAAATATCTAAATAGTCTCAAAGTCACCTCTGGATGGATTCTGCTTTTTGAGCGTAGAGTTGATTACACATCTAAAGCCCCCATTATCTCGTGGTAAGAAGTATATTATCCAGTTTTTTTTGAAAGTGAGGATTTCACACAATGAGCGAGCTTGTAAATACAGAGTTAAAATAGGCTCTAGGTGCTCTTTTTTGTTAATGAAAGCGGCATGGTTTTGGGTTTTTTAGTGTATTTTTCTATTGCTCGTAGGTTGGTGTAAATATCTCTAAGTTATTTTTATAGAGGGTTTTTTCATGAATATGGCGTTATTTGATCGCTTGTCTACTGTTCAAGCAGATTTACTTGTTGCTTTTGTTCCTAGTGAAGGGGACTTCCCAGAATCCACATCGTGGGTGGATGAAAATGCTAATGGACAAGTATCTCAGTTGCGCGAAACTGGTGTATTTAAAGGCGGTGTAGCGCAGACATTATTGTTGCCAGCAGTGTCCCAAGATTTTGCTCAAGCTGTTTTGTTGGTTGGTATTGGTAAAGATGCTCAATTGAGTGATATGCAAGCTCGTAAAGTGATTGCAGCGGTAGCGGCTCAGATTAAAGGTTTGCCATTTGCGTCAGTTGCAGTTGCAAGTGCCGGATTGGCATTGAAAAATCGTTCTCAGGCTGATGTACTTGCTCTGGTTGCTCAATGGCTTAATGAAGGGTTCTATAGCTTTCTTGGCTTCAAAAAAGACGATGCTGAAAAAACCACCAAAGTTGAATCTTTGTTGCTAGAAGGAACGGATGCAGCTGCTTTGGCGATTGGTACGGCTACAGCGAAAGGCTCTGCCTTTGCTCGTCAGTTAGGCAACTTGCCTGGTAACGTTTGTACGCCAAGTTATTTGGCATCAAAAGCTCAGCAATTAGGTGAAGATTACAACATCAGTGTTGAGTTATTAGATGAAAGTAAAATGGATGAGCTAGGTATGCATTGCCTGTTGTCCGTGGGGCATGGTAGCGATCAACCTAGTTATTTGATCGTGATGAATTACCGTGGTGGAGAAGAGGGTGAAGCTCCTCATGTTCTTTTGGGTAAAGGTATTACTTTTGATACTGGTGGTATTTCCTTAAAGCCTGGTCCGAAAATGGATGAGATGAAATACGATATGTGTGGTGCTGCTAGCGTTTTTGGTACGATGAAAGCGATCTGTGAGCTAAAGCCAAAATTGAATTTCACTGCGGTTATTGCGGCGGCTGAAAATATGCCGAGTGGCCGAGCGACTAAGCCTGGCGATATTGTAAAAACCATGTCTGGTCAAACGGTAGAGGTTTTGAATACAGATGCAGAAGGTCGTTTGGTGCTTTGTGATGCTTTGACTTACATTGAGCGCTTCAAGCCAAAATCGGTTGTTGATATTGCTACTCTGACTGGTGCTTGTGTGGTTGCTCTGGGTAGCGTTAACTCAGGTATGTACGCGAACAATGATGATTTGGCCTCTGAGTTGAAAACAGCGAGCCAAGTATCTGCAGATAAAATTTGGCAAATGCCTCTAGATGAAGAATATCAGCAGCAACTTGATAGCAATTTTGCAGACATCGGTAATATTGGTGGCCCAGAAGCGGGTTCTGTAACGGCAGCTTGTTTCTTATCTCGCTTTACTGGTTCTTATCCTTGGGCGCATTTGGATATTGCTGGTACTGCTTGGGCTGGTGGCGCAGGCAAAGGAGCAAGTGGTCGTCCAGTTGCTTTGTTGACGCGCTATTTGCTTAGTAAGGCGTAATGAACGCGTTTTATTACTAATATAGAGTCAGTTGGAAAAGCAGTAATCATTAATGGTTACTGCTTTTTTTATGTTCGTTTTGAGGTGAAAGGGTAATCTGATCAAGATGTTATTTTAGTTTGGGTTAGGTTGAGTTTATTGTCTTCATTTGGAGAGGGTGGACTTTTGCGTTTTTCAATGCGAAAGTTGAAGGCTTCAAATGATGGATTAAGTGAATTACCTCGCTTAATTTTTGTATCCTGCTTTCTTAAAATTGGTTTTCCTATGTCAGATTTAGCCGCTCAATATGATGATGGTGTTTTTGAGCCAGATGAAGAAACCTTGATATCCGCATTGCGGAATCAAGATGATATTCCTATTTTGATGGATATTGTCGCTGAGCGAGACTCACTTTCCTCTAGTCAAGAAGTGCATTTGGAACAGTCTTTTAGTGAGTATAAAGAGCCGGTAGAAGAGTGCCAAAATGTCATTGATAGCAGTGATTCGCATGAAGCCTCTCTGAATGCTTCTAAAGATCCGTCATTAGATGATGTTGTTACGCTGGACAATGTGGTTGCTGAATCTGCTCTATCACAGGAGCTTATTGCCAAAACCATAGCCGACGTACTTGAAAAACGTTTACCTGAGTTGGTGTCAGAAGTAATGCAAGCATTGCAAGCGACTGAAACAGCTCAAAAAGAGTAATGCAAGTTGATAGCTGTCTAAGTAAGCTAACAGACTGCTTAATTACCCTCGTGTTATTCTTTATCTTGTTATGACACGTTATAATTCCTCAACATACAATTGATCGCTACATAAGAGCCTTAAGACATCATAATGGAAAAGACCTACCAACCTCAGAGTATTGAACAGCCTATTTATAAACGTTGGGAAGAGGAGGGATATTTCTCTCCTCAGAGCAACGGTTCTCCATTCTCTATCATGATTCCACCACCAAACGTCACTGGTAGTTTGCACATGGGGCATGCGTTTCAGCATACCTTGATGGATGCGATGATTCGCCGCGAACGAATGAAAGGCAGTCGTACGCTATGGCAACCGGGTTGTGACCACGCCGGTATCGCGACTCAAATGGTGGTTGAGCGCCAATTGGCGGCCCAGAATGTGACTCGTCATGAGTTAGGCCGTGAAAAATTCCTTGAAAAAGTCTGGGAATGGAAAGACCAATCTGGCGGCACGATTTCCGATCAGATGCGTGTTTTAGGCGACTCTGTTGCTTGGGACAAAGAGCGTTTCACTATGGATCCGGGCATGTCTGCAGCGGTTCAGGAAGTGTTTGTACGTTTATTTGATGAAGGCATCATTTACCGTGGTCAGCGTCTTGTAAACTGGGATCCTGTGTTGCATACGGCAATTTCTGATCTTGAAGTGGTTTCTGAAGAAGAAAATGGCTTCATGTGGTACTTCCGTTATCCACTGGCTGACGGTGTTAAAACCGCGGAAGGTAAGGATTACATTGTTGTTGCGACAACACGCCCGGAAACTATGTTTGGTGATGCGGCTGTTGCGGTTGCATTGGATGACGAGCGCTTTACCGACCTTGTTGGGAAATTTGTTGAGTTGCCGTTGGTTGGTCGTCGCATTCCAATCGTTGCTGACGAATATGTTGACAAGGAATTTGGTACGGGTTGTGTGAAAATTACGCCAGCCCATGATTTCAATGACTATGAAGTTGGCAAACGCCACGATATGCCATTGATTAACATATTGAACGACGATGCTGCGATCAACGACGTAGCGCCCGAGAAATATCATGGCATGGACCGTTTTGATGCTCGTAAAGCCGTAGTGGCCGATTTTGATGCGCTTGGCTTACTAGAAAAAGTCGTTGACCACAAATTAAAAGTGCCACGTGGCGAACGTGGCAATACCGTAATTGAACCTTATTTAACACAGCAGTGGTATGTCGCGGTTGAATCATTGGCTAAGCCTGCTATTGAAGCTGTAGAGAATGGTGATATCCAGTTTGTTCCTAAGCAATGGGAAAACACCTATTTTGCTTGGATGCGTGATCTTCAGGATTGGTGTATCTCTCGTCAGCTTTGGTGGGGACATCAGATCCCCGCTTGGTACGATGCGGATGGAAAGCATTATGTTGGTAAAAATGAAGATGAGGTTCGCGCCAAATATGGCTTAGCGGCTGATGTTGAATTAACTCAAGACGAAGACGTGCTAGACACTTGGTTCTCTTCAGCACTTTGGACGTTTGCGACACAAGGCTGGCCAGAAGAAACACAAGATTTTGCTGACTTCAGTGAGTCTGATGTATTGGTGACAGGGTTCGATATCATTTTCTTCTGGGTTGCTAGAATGATCATGATGACCTTGAAGTTTACCGATAAAGTACCGTTCAAAACGGTTTACATTACTGGTCTTATTCGTGATGAACGCGGCGATAAAATGTCGAAATCCAAGGGTAATGTTATCGATCCATTGGATTTGATTAATGGTATTGATATCGAGTCTTTGGTTGCTAAACGTACTTACGGCATGATGCAGCCTCGTTTAGCAGAGAAAGTTGAAAAAAATACCCGTGAAACTTACCCAGAAGGTATTCAAGCTTACGGTACCGACGCTCTACGCTTCACACTTTGTTCATTGGCGTCTGGTGGTCGAGATATTAAGTTTGATCTTAATCGCCTTGAGGGCTACCGTAACTTTTGTAACAAGATTTGGAATGCGACGCGTTATGTCTTGATGAATACAGAAGATCAGGACTGCGCTCAAAATGGCGCTGAGGTTGAGTTGTCTCTTGCCGATAAATGGATTATTTCTCGCTTGCAACATGCGGAAGATGCAGTGAACCGTGCTTTCGATACGCACCGTTTTGATTTGGCTTCTCAAGCATTGTACGAATTTATGTGGCATGAATACTGTGATTGGTATTTAGAGTTGTCTAAGCCAGTGCTTTGGGACGAAAACGCCACAACAGCACAATTGACCGGCACGCGTCGTACTTTAGTTCGCGTATTGGAAGCTTTCCTACGTCTTGCTCATCCCATGATGCCGTTTTTGACCGAAGAAATTTGGCAACGTGTTGCGCCGCTTGCAGGAGTGGAAGGCGAAACGGTCATGTTGGGCAACTACCCAGCGGCAGATGAAACGAAGAAAGATGCTCAGGCTGAAGCGGATGTTGAGTGGCTAAAAGGGGTTATCGAGGGTATTCGTAATATTCGTGGCGAAATGAATATTTCTCCTTCTAAGCCGCTGACTATTTTATTCCGTAATGGATCTGAGCAAGATCAGTCGCGTTTAGAGGCGAACTTAACCTTCTTGCAAACTCTGGCGAAATTGGAGTCTGTTACTTGGTTGAATGCGGGTGATGACGCGCCAATGTCAGCGACTGCGTTGGTGGGTGACATGGAAGTACTTGTTCCAATGGCTGGCTTGATTGACAAAGAAGCTGAACTTGTTCGTTTGCAAAAAGAAATTGATAAAGCATCAAAAGAATTGCAGCGTATTCAAGGCAAGCTTTCCAATGACAGTTTTGTGGCGAAAGCGCCGGCTGCAGTGGTTGAAAAAGAGCGTGCTAAATGTGATGACTTACAATTAGCTGTCAGTAAGTTAGAAGAGCAAAAGGTCAGTATTGAATCTTTGTAAATATGCATTGTAAAAACATAAGGTCAGAAGTCTCTTTAGGCCTCTGACCTTACGCTTACTTAATAAAAATAAAAAAGAGGCGAGACAGTAATGGAAAGATTAACTGGAAAAGTTAAGTGGTTTAACGACGCTAAAGGCGTGGGTTTTATTAAGCGAGAAGAAGACAATGATGTGTTTGTGCATTACAAATCGATTATGTGTGATGGTCACAAGAGCTTAAGAAAAGGCCAGGCTGTTAGCTTTGTTTTATCCATTACCGACTTTGGTTTGCAGGCGATGGAAGTGCGTTTAGAAAAAGAGGTGCAAGTTGCATCCTCTGGTTCTAGTCAACAATTTGAAAGTGCTTAATTTATTTAGACTCAGTTAACATCTGGTGGGCAAGTTTTACGAAGTCGACAGGCGTTATGATGCCGACAAGTTTGCTGTCTTGGGTGACTGGTAGGCAGCCATATTTATTCTCGATAAAGAATTCCGCTGCCATGTCTAAATCTGTCTCAGGACTGACGGTTAGTATGTCCTTGTTCATGGCGTTAGCAATAGGGGTTTGCTGCTCTTTCTTAGATATTTGTTGAGTGCCGAACTGGCTTACTAGATGAAAGGCATGACGTAAATATTCACGCTGCGTTAGCATGCCAACACATTCTCCTGCATCATTGATGATTGGAATGTTTCTTATGTTTTTTTCTTGCATCAAGGCTTTGGCTTTCGCTAAAGAATCGTTCTCTCTTAATGTTATTAAATTAGTAATCATCAAGTCGGCAACAGTTCGCATGAATAGGTCTCCATATGTCTATTTTTTGAGTGTTTATTTTGACAGTAAGGTTCAGTGTAGAGCGGATCACGTATTAAAGGCAATTATGTATTATAAGGCAATCATAGTCGCCTTGAGGTAGATCAATAATGACAGATCAAGACTGGATGGAGCATGCCATAGTGCTGGCGGCAAAAGCGGCATCAGAAAATGAGATTCCTGTTGGCGCTATCGTCGTGCTCAATGATGAAATCATCGGTGAAGGTTACAATTCGCCGATTTCGCTTTGCGACCCAACCGCGCATGCAGAAATTCAGGCGATTCGTATGGCCTGTAAAACTACAAATAATTACCGACTTCCCGGTGCAACCTTATATGTCACACTGGAGCCTTGTTCTATGTGTGCGGGCGCTATGGTTCACGCACGTATTGATCGCGTGGTTTATGCTGCGACGGAACCCAAAAGCGGTATAGTGGAGAGTCAGGGGCAGTTTTTTGAAGCTCCATTTCTTAATCATAAGGTGAAAGTTGAATCTGGTGTATTGGCTGAAACAGCTTCTATTCAGCTTACTCAATTCTTTCAATATCGCCGTGAACAAAAAAAGAAGCTTAAAGAACAGGCAAAAAAGGCGATTTAGACAATTAATTCCATCATTTTGTGTAGAAATTTCATACTCTGCTAGCCTCTATTTGCTTCATTGATTTAAAATACCCACACCATTTCCCCAAAACTACCAAGTGAGGCAATACTCAACATGCTAACTCTGCATGGTTCCGCAGCGCTATCGGCGTTTCGTAAGGCAAAGTTACTAGCCAATATGCAAGCATCTATCCCATCTGTAACAGATGTTGATGCTCAATTTCTCCATTTTGTGGAGCTGGCTGATAATCAAACGCTTACTGCTGAACAGGAAACTGTTCTACAACGCGCTTTGGCCTACGGTCCTAAATCCTCCCAAGTCAGTTCATCTGATCAAAGTGTTCTAGTGGTTCCTCGTTTAGGAACGATTTCACCTTGGTCTTCAAAAGCAACCGATATTCTTCATAACTGTGGTCTTGCGGCCGTGTCTCGTGTTGAACGTGGTGTGGAATATTTTATCCACAGTACTTCGCTGCTGACATTGGACGAACTAGACCTGTTATCAGAAATGTTGCATGACCGCATGACAGAGAGTGTGCTTCCGGCATTAAGCGACGCTTCTGATATGTTTTCTCATGCAGAACCTGCACCTATGACATCAGTTGATGTATTAGCAGGTGGACGAGCAGCGTTGGTTGAGGCAAACCAAACGCTAGGCTTGGCATTGGCAGATGATGAAGTTGATTACCTTGTGGACTCTTTTATTGAGTTGGGTCGTAATCCAATTGATGTAGAGCTAATGATGTTTGCTCAAGCAAACTCTGAACATTGTCGTCATAAAATCTTCAATGCATCTTGGACTATTGATGGCGAAGAGCAAGAACGCTCTTTGTTTAAAATGATCAAGAACACTCATGAGCATAACCCTGATGGCACCTTGTCGGCTTATAAAGACAATGCAGCGGTTATGGAAGGTAACTTTGCAGGACGTTTCTTCCCTGCACCTGGTACTCGTGAATACGACTACAGCCAAGAAAATATCGATATCTTGATGAAGGTGGAAACCCATAACCACCCGACGGCGATTTCTCCATTTTCTGGTGCCGCAACAGGTTCTGGCGGTGAGATTCGTGATGAAGGTGCGACCGGTATTGGTTCAAAACCAAAAGCTGGGTTGAGCGGTTACACAGTTTCTGACCTTAAAATTCCTGGATTTGAACAGCCATGGGAAAGCTATTACGGCAAACCTTCTCGTATCGTGACGCCTCTGGATATCATGATCGAAGGTCCTATTGGTGGCGCGGCATTTAACAACGAGTTTGGTCGTCCGAACTTGCTGGGTTATTTCCGCAGTTACGAACAAAAAATCCAAGGTGCAAGTCAACAAGAAGTCCGTGGTTACCATAAGCCAATTATGTTGGCGGGTGGCATGGGTAATATTCGTCGTGAGCACGTTGAGAAACAAGAAATCAAAGTAGGCGCTAAGCTGATTGTGCTTGGTGGTCCTGCGATGTTGATTGGTCTAGGTGGCGGCGCGGCTTCCTCTATGTCCTCAGCAGACGGCAACGAAGATCTAGATTTTGCTTCTGTACAACGTGGTAACCCAGAAATGGAGCGCCGTTGTCAGGAAGTGATCGACCGTTGTTGGCAGCTTGGCGACAACAACCCAATCAGTTTTATCCACGATGTGGGTGCTGGTGGTTTGTCGAACGCACTACCTGAATTGGTAAAAGACGGCGAACGTGGCGGCAACTTTGATCTGCGCAAAGTGCTAAACGATGAGCCAGGTATGTCACCGCTAGAGATTTGGTGTAACGAATCTCAAGAGCGTTATGTGATGGCGGTATCGCCTGAGCGTATTGAAGAATTTACCGCAATTTGTGAACGTGAGCGTTGTCCGTTTGCCATTGTTGGGGATGCGAAAGAAGAGCTTCATTTGGAAGTTGCAGATAACCACTTTGGTAACAAGCCAGTGGATCTGCCAATGTCTGTATTGTTTGGTAAGCCACCTAAAATGCACCGTGAAGCGAGCAAAGCGGTTATCGAAGGTGATGACTTTACTGCAGTCGACGTGGATCTTGTTGATGCGGCGCAGCGTGTTTTAAGCTTGCCAACCGTTGCCAGCAAAAACTTCTTGATCACCATTGGCGACCGTTCTATTACAGGCATGGTTGCTCGTGATCAAATGGTGGGCCCTTGGCAGGTGCCGGTTGCCGATGTGGCAGTCACTACCTCGTCATTAGACAGCACCACTGGTGAAGCGATGACCATGGGTGAGCGTACACCAATTGCCTTGCTGAACGCACCAGCGTCAGGCCGTATGGCAGTCGGTGAAGCCTTGACCAACTTGGCCGCCGCGCAAATTACTAAGCGCAACCACATTAAATTGTCTGCAAACTGGATGGCCGCAGCGGGTCATGAAGGCGAAGACGAAAAACTTTACCAAACCGTTAAAGCGGTGGGTATGGAGTTGTGTCCTGCCTTGGATATCGCGATTCCAGTGGGTAAAGACTCCATGTCCATGAAGACAGTATGGAAAGAAGACGGCGAAGAAAAAGCCGTGACCTCACCATTGTCTTTGGTGATTACCGCGTTTGCTCCAGTAGCGGATGTGCGTAAAACCCTTACCCCAGAATTGCAAAACAAAGCCGATACGCGTTTGTTGTTGATCGACTTGGGTGCCGGTCAGAATCGCCTAGGTGGTTCTGTTATTGCTCAGGTTTACAACAAGCTAGGTCAGCAAGCGCCAGATGTTGATAATGCTGCCGCCTTGGCTGGTTTCTTCGATACAACTCAAGCCTTGAATGCAGAAGGTAAGTTGTTGGCTTACCATGACCGTTCTGATGGCGGTGTGTTTGCTACCTTGACAGAAATGTCCTTTGCGAGCCATTTGGGTCTGAACATTGATCTTGATGAGACGATTAGCCAGCAAGCTCAAATTGCGCCAGCGCTATTCAGTGAAGAGCTGGGCGCCGTGATTCAAGTGAACGATACGGATGTGGCAGACATTGTTGCGGCTTACGCAAAAGTGGGCGTTAAGGTGACATCGATTGCGACTCTATCCGGTGATGACAGCATTCGCGTTCGTTTTGCTGGTGAAACCGTGTTGGAAGAAAGCCGCATTAACTGGCAGCGTGTTTGGTCTGAAACCAGCTACCGTATTCAAGCATTGCGTGATAATCCAGAGTCTGCACAACAAGAGTTTGATAACTTGTTAGATGCGAAAGATCCAGGGCTTTCCGCGCAAGTGAGCTTCGACCAAAACGAAGACATAGTAGCCGCTTTTGTTGCATCTGGTGTGAAACCTAAGATTGCTGTATTGCGTGAACAGGGTGTGAATGGTCAAGTGGAAATGGCTGCTGCCTTTCATAAAGCCGGCTTTACGCCGATCGATGTTCATATGAGTGACATCTTATCTGGCCGTACTACGCTAGATGAGTTTAGTGGTTTAGTGGCTTGTGGTGGTTTCTCTTACGGTGATGTTTTGGGTGCTGGTGAAGGTTGGGCGAAGTCTATCCTTTTCAACCCAGTAGCACGCGAGCAGTTTGAGTCATTCTTCAAGCGTCCAGATACCTTCTCTTTAGGTGTGTGTAACGGTTGTCAGATGTTGTCTAACTTACATGAGCTTATTCCTGGTGCAGATCATTGGCCGAAGTTTGTTCGTAACCAATCCGCACAATTTGAAGCTCGCCTTGTACAGGTAGAAGTTCAGAAGTCGAACTCTATTATGTTGGCAGGGATGGAAGGCTCACGTATGCCGATTGCGGTTGCTCACGGTGAAGGTCAGACTGAATACCGTGATGAGCAGGATATGGCGACATTGGCTTCGGCGAATCAAATTTCGTTACGCTATGTCGATAACTACGGCCAGGCAACTGAGCGTTATCCATTTAACCCAAATGGCTCTGCGCAAGGTGTGACAGGTTTAACATCAGAAGATGGTCGTGTGACTATTATGATGCCTCACCCAGAACGTGTTTATCGCACAGTTCAGCACAGCTGGCACCCAAGCGAATGGCAAGAGCAAGCACCATGGTTGCGTTTGTTCCAAAACGCAAGAAAGTGGTTAGGCTAATACCTTAGCTAATATCATTTATTAAGCTTTAGTTGGCTCATTTAAAAAGCTCTTTAATCGAAAGGTTAGAGAGCTTTCTTATTATGGTTCTTTAAGAAAAGAACCTCACTATTTGATCTTTGGTTGTTTTTCGATCTAAAAAGGTTGGGGGTGACTGTTTATTGAGCGATATTCTTTTAATTTAGAATTAATTAAAAGAAAGTGTCGAAAAGGGTTGCACAAAATCTGTAGATCCTTAATATACGCCCTCGCTGACACGGACAAGGCTTCAGAGCAACGAAGACCAAGTTCAACTAACTAAACCAAGGTTTGGTTAGTCATTCAAGTTAGCACGCTCTTTAAAATAGATAATCAGATAATTTGTGTGGGCGCTCGCTGGAGGCTTCAGAAGATTGTCCGAATGGTTTAGATCATTCGAGACGATCAAAAAAATTGAAGTCTTGCGAAACGTCTAACACGTCAATTCGCTTTATGTTGATTGATTGTTCTTCGGGGCAATGAATTGATTAAGTTATTGTTAGTGTAATAGATTTTGAGTAAGCAAACTTTTTAACTGAAGAGTTTGATCATGGCTCAGATTGAACGCTGGC
>NZ_QNSE01000024.1 GCF_003315485.1 Marinomonas rhizomae | reverse complement strand
GCATTGCTGAGCTAATGTGATTTTAAAAGCACGACTGTACTTTGACATAAAAAGAACCCCCAATGTTGTTTGTCCAACTATTGGGGGTCACTTCAATCAAGAGGTGCGGGCTTTTTTATCAAGCATTCTAAGGCTAGGATTTAGCCAGCCGTACAACATAAAGTAAAATGACAGCACCGACTGTTGCCGTCACAAGGGATCCCAAGAAACTACCTGAGTACAAACCCAACAATTGAAATGCAAATCCACCAACAAAAGAACCGACAACACCAATAACGATATTCCCAATCAAGCCAAATCCACCACCTTTTACGAGCTGACCTGCTAACCACCCAGCCAAAGCACCAATGAATAAAAAAGCGATAATCTCCATAAAATAATCCTTACATTATGTAATTTACAGTCATTCAGACTAGCAGCTATTTATTAAAGTACCTAGGAAAGCCACCCAATCCCCTATACTACTAACCCATTTATTCTTTTTTCTGTTACTTTGTCATGAAAGCGACAAGCTTTTTCAAAAAATATTGGCTGCATGTATTTTATACAACAATGCGGCCAGTAAGTACGCCTGAAAACATGATCCAGTTAAACTTCAATAAGGAAATCTAAATGGGTAAGGTACATTTTGTCGGTGGTGAAAAAGGCGGGGTCGGAAAATCTATGACCGCGCGTGTCTTAGCGCAATTCTATATTGATAATAACCAACCGTTTTTAGGGTTTGACTGTGATGCGTCACACGGCACCTTTTCACGTTTCTACAATGAATTTGCCTCGCCTATTCTGATTGGCGAAGAAGACAGTTTAGATGGCATGCTAGCAGCTATCGAAGCATACCCAGATCGTGATTTAATCATTGACCTAGCTGCCCAAGCCGCAGAGCCTTTAGGTAAATGGATTGAAGAAACGGATGTATTTGGTTTGCTAGATGAAATGGGCTACCAAGTTTGTCTATGGCATGTCATGGACGATGGTGCCGATTCAGTAGCGCTACTGGATGATTTGCTTGACCGTTATACTCAGCCATCAGTTGATTTCGTAGTCGTTCAAAACCTAGGCCGTGGAACTGATTTTTCTCGCTTTCAAAAGTCTGACACATTTAAAAAAGCGATTGATCGCGAAGCATTGATTATTGAGCTGCCAAAATTACAAAGCAAGCTAACTCAAAAAATTGACTTTAATAACAGCAGTTTTTGGGCCGTAGCGAATGATAAAAGTATTATGAACATTGCCGAGCGTCAACGTATGAAGGTGTGGTTGCGTAATACTTATGAGCAATTGGCTCAACTTGGTTGATCACATTACTTTTCGTTATTTAAGCGCTTAATTTAAAACCGAAACACACATAAAAGGCCAGCTATGTTGTTAGCTGGCCTTTTTCAGACACTTTTTTTCATTCTACCTACCATGTGTTGGTATAAAGAAAGATTATTCTTGAACATCCATATATTTATTCGCCCATACGCGATTTTCTTCCAGCGTTGAATAGCGTGTAGAAAGTTCGGAAGCGTTTAAGGTACCTTCAGCAATACCACGTTGCTCACGCAAGCAATCGTAGGTCGCTTTAATCGCAGCAAAATAAGCAGCATGACCATTTACCACGATACGCACACCGTTAGCAGCTAGACGCTCACGATCGCGTAACTCAGGATTATCGTAAGCCACAAGCATGATTGGAATAGAAATATGTTGGCTGATCTCTTCCAAATGAGCAAAGTCACGAATACCAACCATACAAATCCCATCAACCCCAACAGCCTGATAAGCTTTAACGCGTGAAATGGTTTCTTCGGTCGACAACTGCCCAGCGTTTGTACGAGCAATAATACTCATGATAGGGTCAATACGCGCCTCTATCGCGGCTTTCAATTTACCTACAGCTTCTTCTACTGGAATCAAATCCGTCGATTTATGACCATATTTTGCAGGCAACAACGTGTCTTCAATCGTTAACGCGGCAACACCTGCACGCTCAAGCTCAACAATAGTGCGCATCACATTCAATGCATTACCATAACCATGATCTGCATCGGCAATAATAGGTAAACGCGCCACACGACCGATTCGAGTCGCTTGTTCAGTAAACTCACTTAACGTAATCAAAGCAAAGTCTGGTGCCGCCAATACTTGTAAAGACGCAACAGAGCCACCTAAAATCCCGACTTCAAAGCCAAGATCTGCTGCAATACGAGCCGACATAGGGTCGAATGTAGAAGCAGTGTAATAACATTTACCACTTGCTAATAATGCTCGGAAATCATTACGCAAATCGTGCTGGGAAGGTGTTGCCATAAATATTCTCCTAAAAGATGTCACTAACTTTCATATTGAGATCTTTTTTACGATGCCACGAGCGAAACCAAGACGAGGCAAAAATAAACGAAAAAGCGGATTTTATGGGGTATAAATGAGCATTTCGAGTTTGTTTTTCACAAAGTATTGACGAGTACAGGCGTCGCACAAAGATCTCATATAGTGTAAATGCCGCAAATTATACTCTCCTTACGCCTTTGCTTCATTACTAACAAACCGATTGGTTAGGTTTTGTAAGTAAATTACGGCAAAAAAATACGAAAATCGGTAAGAAATGAAGAGAATTTACAAACTAAGAAAAAATCAGGGACATCACTCAGATCGATTAAAAACAACACACTAGCAATTTAGAATAATTTCAACAAAAAAGGCTTACCTTATTAATAGGCAAGCCTTTGCATTACACAAAGAACACTACAGGCTTTATGGAGCCTCACACGAAAAGCTTTTCGCACTGTTTACATCACCCACGCCATCATAAGTCGCTATACGAGGATAAGGACACAGTGGTCGACTACGATTGGCACTCCAGGAGGCAGGCAATTCTTCGTTTACACCACCTGAATTCCCCTCTCCACGAGCAGTAGCAATAACCTGTTCAGGCTTCTGCCCTTTTTCTACCCAAGCAACTAACGGCGTTAGCATATCAAACTGATCTGTTGCTTGCCCACCACGGCAATGTCCCATGCCAGGGATTGGATAAAACTGAGCAAACTCGTTTGCATGGCCGTTATTTTCAGCATCTAACGCTTGATACCAAGCTTCTGTATCCTGCACTGAAAAGATGGCATCCGACACGCCATGGTACACCATGATTTTTCCTCCGTTATCGCGCAAGGTAGACATATCTTGTGGCGCAGGCGGTGCCATAAATGACATAGACGACTCTTTATATTCCCCCGACACCGCATTCACTTTTGCCACCAAATCATCAATATTGGCTTTCCAGACAAAATCAGCGCCATTAAAGTTACGAATGCTGTAACCTTTAAGTTCCACAGGCGGTGTATTAAATATCATAGCTACAGCACCAGAATCACGTTCAATTGGTGCCGAATACTCCCACATCATCTGGTCACGATTATTAATACCTACATCATAGGGGAAAGGTGAATAAAAACGCTTTCCATCACGAGTAGTAACGCCTTTAAAAATACTATCCACAGCGTCTTTCTGTGGTTGAGTGAGACAAGAACCATCACGATCAGCCTGACAAGTAGTGACATCTGTTTGAATACTAAAAGCCGTCTGACAAGACCTAAAGTCTTGAACCATACCATCCTTCACACCATCCATAGCGTCACATTTCGCCAATATTGCCTTCGAAACCATTGTTCGTTCGGCCAAAGTGAAAGCAGTTTTTAAGTCTTTTTTATCCGTATTCGGCACAGTCGAATAAACTTGAGCTCCAGCAATACTTGCCACCGCCGCCAGCGGTAAACGATATCCAGGAGCACCAACCAAAATACCATCGTAATCATTGGCATATCGAGTCGCCGCCACCATGGCATGACGCCCACCATTAGAACAGCCAGCAAAATAGCTACGATCAGGATCTCTACCATAAGCCTGATGAATAACCGTTTTCGCCATCGGAGTCAGCTTAGCCACAGCCTGATAACCGTAATCAAGTCTCGCTTGCGGGTCATATGCAAACGTTGGAAGACCTCGGTCGTGGCCAGCATCAGAGCTAATTACAGCAAAGCCTTGTAATAGAGCCCCGGTTAATGGACCGCCACCCAATGCTCCTTCTGCAGTTCTCACAACCCCATCTAATCCGCCATTAGCTTGATAAAGAAAACGACCGTTCCATTGTTTCGGTAAGCGCAACTCAAAACCAATGGCGTAAGGTTTTCCATCCACCTCGCCAATTCGCTCATGCATTTTCCCTTTAACCAAACAATGCTCTTCAATCTCATTATCACCCAGTGTTAGTTCTCCTTTGCTAACCCTTTCAACAGAGTTAATAACCGTATTACTTGCCGTTAAAAGAGAGGACAAACCGTCACAACTCGCAGCAAGAACGGAGGGTGTTGCTTCACTTAATTGTGGAATAGCTGAAAAATCTGCAGCATTTGTCAGACCACCATAAGCAACACAACTACTGATGGCCAAGGTGAGCAAACTCGGTTTATATAGAAATAGATTCATGAAGAGCTTCCTTATTATTATTTTATAAACTGTTTTTTTTTAAATTGTTTCACTACTAACCAGAATAAAAGAGATAAATTCAAAAGAAGAATAATTTTTTTGCTCACGGTATTCGAAAAAAGCACAAACAAATCTAACTTTCGTTGTAATTTTCCTACATGGAAATAAAAATCGGTCTAAAAATGATATTTTTTGAAATAAACTTTCCTATTTTTTGATAAATAGCACAATTTAGGACTACTTTTTGTACAGCCAAACAGTGACAGATACAGATTCTAGGGATAACATACTGCTCCAGCATCCCCCATGCGCCCTTTAATGGCTCTCACTCTATTTATTGATAAATGTTAAGGTTCTCAAATGAACGCTTGGTATCTCATATGTTTTCTTTCGGCATTAGCGGTTTTCATCGCTTTTACCAACCAATACATACTGAAAATGCAAACGACTATTGCCATCACAACTGGCTCTGTCGTAATTTCACTACTCCTGATTCTTGCGGTTAAAATGCTTGGCGATGAAACAGCGGTTTTCATCACTCAAGTTGTTTCCGGCATAGACTTTAATCAGCTTTTATTAAAAGGCATGTTAGGTTTTTTATTGTTTGCAGGAGCATTAGAGATAGACCTAGCCGCATTGAGAAGGCAACGCTGGGAGATCACTATCTTAGTGTTATTTTCCACACTTGTTTCTACTTTTATAGTTGGCTACCTAAGCTACTACATATTTGCTCTTCTCAATTTCCCTGTTCCCTTTATCTACTGTTTACTATTTGGTGCTTTAATAAGCCCAACCGACCCGATTGCAGTATTGGCGATTATTAAGCAAATGAATGCGCCACAAGGTATTTCGATTCAGGTTGAAGGTGAATCTTTGTTCAATGATGGTGTTGGTTTGGTTATTTTCACTACCATTTTTGCGGTCGCATTTTATGGCACCGAAGCCAATTTCCAAGAAGTCGCCGAGCTATTTTTAGTCGACGCTATTGGCGGCATCGTGTTTGGTCTTGCTATCGCCCTAGTTGGTCACTTTGTTATCATCAATTGCAAAGACATCAATACTCGCTTACTCGTCACCTTAACGATTCCTTCCGCTGGCTTTGCGCTGGCAAATATCTGGGAAATCTCAGGGGCACTTGCCATGGTAACCAGCGGTATACTTCTGGGTAACATCACCCGAGCAACGGCATCAAAAAGACGAGGGCCTGACGGCACTCGTTATGTAAAAGACTTTTGGCATGCCACAGACAGCTTCTTAAATGCCCTTCTTTTCTTAATTATAGGTATGTTGATTGTAACTATGCCGCTGACTTGGGAGATTATAGGTTTAGGTTTAGTCATGGTGCCCGTTGTTCTATTTGCCCGATTTATCAGTGTCGGCAGCCCTTACCTGGTTTTCAAACGCTACCGCGAATATGATAAGCATTCCGTTAAAATCCTGACTTGGGGTGGTTTACGAGGCGGCTTAGCCCTTGCCATGGCAGCGGCTATTCCAACCAATACAATGATGATTAAAGGTTTAGATTTACACGACATCATGGTTATTATTACCTATGTTGTGGTTATCTTCTCTATCATTGTGCAAGGCTTAACTATTTCGCCTTTGATTCAAAAAAGCATCGAAGCCGCAAAGAACAGAGCGAAATAATAACTCGCTTGCCCTCTCTAAAGAACGCGTCATAAAGAGCCTCATCACTAGAGTATAAAACGCCAACATCATGTTGGCGTTTTATACACTTCCAGTGCACTTTAAGCATTCCTTCAATAAACCTTGCTGCAGATCACAAAAACCTCTAAACAAGTATTATAAAATAACGTTATATCTATGATCTAAAACCTAGATGATCAACAGGATGGATACAAATAAATAGCGGAGCACTTTAATGCCAAAAACACCTCAAGCAAAATACAAGTCATCAGACGTTATGCTTCGTAATAACATCCAGCTAACGGGCAAAGGCGAAAAGACAATTATTTTAGCTCACGGTTTTGGCTGCAATCAAAGCATGTGGCGCTTTATGCTGCCCTTTCTTGAAAAAAAATACCAAGTGTTACTGTTTGACTATGTTGGCAGCGGTAATTCAGACTTCTCTGCATATGAAGCAAAACGTTACCAACATTTGGAAGGCTACGCCTTAGATATCATTGAAATATGTGACGCTTTTGATCTAAAAGATACCATTTTTGTTGGTCATTCAATAAGCAGCACCATAGGTTGGATCGTTGCTCAACAACGCCCTGAGCTTTTTTCTAAGATGGTAGCCGTTTGCCCTTCACCTTGTTTTTTAAACTTAAATGATGAGTACCAAGGCGGTTTTGAAAAACAGGACTTGGAAGGGCTAATCCAATTAATGGATAAGGATTATATAGGTTGGGGAAATTACCTAGCACCTATTGTGATGGGAAATGACTTATCTCCTATTGGCCCAGGCATGTCGGAAGGCGATGCATTAGTACATGAATTACTGAGCAGCTTTTGCGCTACCGATGTCACCTACTCTAAACCCTTTGCGCAAGCCACTTTCTTTTCTGATTATCGATCTTTGTTACCTGAGATATTTCATCCATGCCTAATATTACAAAGCTCAAACGACGCCTTGGTTGCCGTTAATGTAGGTAAATATACCCAGAGTAAATTACAAGATGCCGAGCTAGAAATCATCGAAGGTAATGGGCATTGTTTACACATGACTCATCCGATGCATGTTCTAAATTCTATGCAAGCTTTTTTATAGTAGACTAAACGAACACATGCCGAGCTCAATCCTCTTAGTTGCGGCAAAAAATACACTAAAAAATAAGGATATTTTTATGTATATACGATCTGAAAAAGAGCTTAGAAGTATATTTGGTTTTGCGAAAAACCGAGCAAAAGACAAACTACTGACAAAACTAGAAAAGCACTCAATGGCATTTATTCAACTATCGCCATTTTTTACCCTAGCCAGTTATAATTCCGAAGGCAAATCAGATTGCTCTCCTCGTGGCGGTAAACCGGGCTTTGTAAAAATTATTAATGAGGGATGCATCGTCATACCTGAATCAAAAGGCAATAATCGTTTAGATAGCTTAGTAAACGTATTAGAGACCAAAGATATCGGCTGCCTTTTCTTAATCCCCGGTGTGGACGAAACCTTACGGGTTAATGGCACCGCTAGTATCAGTATCGCAGCAGAGCATTTAGCCCTCTTTGATGAAGAACCGGAAACACACGCAAATATGCTTAAGCGCTACAACAAAGACCTCTAGTTTCACTTGAATATTTATATTGCCATTGAATACTTTAAAAATCTGTCTAAAATCGCGCCATACTCTAAAACACTATAGGATTTTATATGACCTCATTTACCATTCTTGATGGCGGCTTAGGCCGAGAACTTGAACGTCGCGGAGCACCTTTTAAGCAACCAGAATGGTCGGCATTGGCCATGATGGAAGCACCAAATATCGTGAAAGAAATACATCAGTCTTATATTGAAAGCGGCGCTCGCGTCATCACGACTAATAGCTATTCATTAGTGCCATTCCACATAGGTGAAGAGGTTTTTAAAACACAAGGCCGTTCGCTTGCTACACTGTCAGGTAAAGTGGCTCGTGAAGCCGCCGATGAAAGTCAAACAGGTGCAAAAGTAGCTGGCTCTCTTGCCCCTTTATTCGGCTCATACCGTGCCGACCTTTATCAAGCAGATCGTGTTGAAGAGCTAGCTGTACCACTCATCGAATCTCTAAACCCATATGTAGACCTTTGGTTATCCGAAACACAAAGCTTAATTGACGAAGCCACTCGCGTAAAAGCACTGGTTGATAAAATTGATACGGATCACAAACCTTTCTGGGTATCCTTTACCCTTGAAGATTCAGAACCAACTGAAGAGCCTTTATTACGTTCTGGAGAAACCCTTGTTGAAGCCGTCAAAGCCATGCATGCTATTGGCGTTAATGCCATATTATTTAATTGCAGTCAGCCTGAAATCATCGGAGAAGCAATTCGCCTAACGCAAACAATATTGTCTTCTTTAAATGCGAATAACATTCAAGTGGGTGCTTACGCTAATGCTTTTCCACCACAACCTAAAAATGCGACGGCCAACGACGGCCTAGATGAATTACGCGCTGATCTAACACCACCAGCCTACCTAACTTGGGTTAAGCAATGGGTTGCAGATGGTGCTACCCTAATTGGCGGTTGTTGCGGTATTGGGCCTGAGCACATTGCCGTCATGAATGAATACAACGAAACAAACTAGCAAGCACTCTTAATTGCGCTAATAAAAAGGGACAACGAATCAATTCACTGTCCCTTTTTATGACGATTTTCTGAACGCATTTTAGTTCTTAAACGAAAGCGCTATTTCTTTTGCCATCGGATCAATGACCTTATTAAACCAACTCGCAGACAACGTCTGCACCATGGTTGAGTACCCATCCGATTTCAATTCACTTTTAACGTCAAAAGTATTCGAAGCCGCCAACTCTCCCATCGCTGAAATCACCTGCCAGCGACCAGTAATATGTATCAAGCCTTCTAAATCAGCATAAAAAGCGTCCACCTCTATATTCAATAAAGCAATCGCATAAGAAGGCAATCGCTGTCCACCAAACCAGGTAATATTAGGCAAGGTTTTTTCTAACCGCTGCAGTGTTAAACGAGCCAACTGAGGCGATAAAGGTTCAGCCCATAAATTGTTCTGAGAGCGATGAACATCGCCCTGCTTTGTGACTAATACTATCTCACTACCCGCCAAGTAATTGGCAACTACAATCGGCATAAGTTGCACAGACATGGTTTTCGTTGCTTGAGGCTGAGTATTTTTTAGCCCAGAATCCATCAACAAATATTCTTTACTGGGTGGCGTTGGCGTTGCACACCCCGTCACCATCCAACTGATTAAAACCAGTAAAAAAATACGTCCATAAATCATCATCTTTATTCTATTCCTTCAACTATTTCGCGGCTTTTGGCTGTACATCTACTCGCGGTTTGCTATCAAAAATAAGCGTGTTTGGATTTTCTCTTAACTGCCGAAGTAATGGTTGTAATTCATTTAACGCTCGCCCTAACGACACCATATTCTCTTTCAAAGGACGGCCAATTTGACCATTAGCCTGATACGTTTCCAAGGTTAGATTTAGCTCATTAATGGTTGCAGCAAGATCTGTTGGAAGCTGTTGAGTCTCTGACTTATCTAACAGCTGTTTGACGCTTTTACTCAGTTCTTGTAATTGGCGTAATGTTTCATTCGCTTCACTCATGGTTTGACCAAGCTGCTCAAACGTCTTATTTAAAGGAACCTGAGACACATTATCTAGAATGTCACCCACCCTTGTTTCAATATTAGCAAGCGCATCTGGTGCCGTGGGAAAGATCTGATAACCAGCAAATTCTTTTATTTTCACTGCCGGTGGATTCTTCATAAAGTCGATATTAATAACTTTTGCACCATTCAAATAGTTGCCAATTTTGAGCGTCGCTCTAACGCCTTTATTAATCCGATCTTCAATTAATTCATTCCACTTCTGTAATGACATCGCCTCAGAGGTGTCTAGAAAATTCAAGCGCTGTGGTTCAATACGTGCTCGTACTGGAATCAAAGGTGTACCAAGAGAGGCTAAAGAGTCCATTGGAATACCATTAAATGGCACATCAAGAACAGTACCGATTCGCACGCCTCGAAACTCAACAGCAGCTCCGGGTGTCAGCCCGCTAATGTTGCTATCGAACAAGAAAACATAATTGATAAATTGACTGTACATATTGTTCGCAGCACTTTCTTTTGACGAATACAAACGAAATGCTGCCATGTCATTAACGGGTTGTCCTGCCGTTCTCCCTGGAGGTAAACCAAAAGAAATCCCTCCTGCAAAAAATGTCTCTAGTGAATCAAGACGAACCTCAAAGCCACTGGCAGAACTTTTAAATGACAGTCCTGGAGTCATCCAAAACTGTACGCCACTATTAACCAAAGAATCATACGGAGAACGCACCACAATACGATACGTTATTGCACCTTTATCAGCATCAAAACCCACTTTTTCGACATAACCGACTTCATAACCACGGAAGTGCACCAAAGCACCAACGTCTAATTTAGAACCTTCGGTACTGGATAAAACTAAGCGTACTCCCTCATTTTCAGTAGAAAGAGGCGGCTGACTCAACAGTGTAAAATCCGATTCTATTCGGCCTTTTACTCCAGGCGTCATATCGATATAAGCGCCCGATAACAATGTCCCTAAACCACTGACCCCCTCTTTACCAACGCGAGGTTTAACCACCCAAAACTTCGCATCATCGCGTAGCATTTGCTCTGTACCATAATTCATCCGAACCTGAATAATCGCCTTTTCATAGTCTGGACTAAGACGAATATCAATGACTCGCCCTACATCCACATTACGCGACTTTAGCTTGGTTTTTCCCACCTCTAACCCATCGGCATTCGCGGCAACTAAGGTAATAATAGGGCCTTGACTTGACCAGTTTTGGTAAAGCATCCAACCAGCAACCAAAAGCGCAATTAAAGGCACAAGCCAGATTGAGTTAAATCTGACTTGTCGCATACTCTCTACTTGTTTGTTTGGAGCACTCACTCTTTTCCCCTTTTTAACGGCGCACTACTTCGCGCTTCGTCTTTATCCCACAATAGCCTTGGGTCGAATGTCATCGCCGCCAACATGGTCAATACAATTACAGACGTAAATGACAACACAGCAGGCCCTGGCAAAATAGACATAAAATTGCCCATTTGGACCAAGCTAGTCAAAATAGCCACCACAAAGACATCAATCATAGACCAGCGACCTACCAACTCAGTAATACGATAAAGCTTTATTTTTTGCGCGGTCTGTTTGCGACCAGGAAAGTAACTTTGCCAACACAACCAACTTAATGCCAATACTTTAGCGAGTGGGATAACAACACTCGCCAGCAATATGATTAAAGCAACAGGATAAGAACCTAAAGACCAAAGTAATAAGACTCCTCCCATAATAGTAGAAGGTTCGGTACTGCCTAAAAACGTCGTTTGCATAATCGGAAAAACATTGGCTGGTACATACATAACCAAGGAAGCAATTAATAACGCAACAGTAGAACCAATACTTTTTGGCCGTCGACTATACACAGAATGCCCACAGCGATCACAGTGCTTTGCATCGCCAGACAGGGTTGCACCACAAAAAAGACAGCCAATTAGCCCTTGTTTTTTAGCCGTTGCGGCAATCACAGAATGCTCAGGCGACTTACCTGCCACTTGATTCCAAAACCAGCGTTTATCGACTAGCGTCACTGTTTTCAACAATAACAGGACATAACCACAAAACGCCCAGAAAGACAGTTCAAAAGAAATATCGGCCAGGCTATTCATCTTAACCAAAGCAACCAAGACCCCAACAAGAAAAACATCAACCATCAACCAAGGCTGAATAACCGTGATCCAGCGAAGACAATAACGCTGAGCAAAATTTAAGGTATTCGGATGGTTAAAAGACCAGATCAGGAACAGAACGGACAGTAAATAAATCAGCGGAAAAACAAATAAAGCCAGACTAATCAGTGCACCTAGAACAAGATACCCCTGACTAAGCAGTACGCTCAATGTATTAAATAAAGTGACACTACGCCCAATACCATTGCTAGAAAAACCAAGAAAAGGAAAACTCATGGCTAATGCCAGCATCAATAGAGAAGAAAGACTAACCCCCATAATCCTTGCACCAACATGCTTATGAGCGCTCACCAAGACATGGCCACAATGCTGGCAACGAAAGCGCTCCCCACTTTTCAACGGAGGAATCTCGTTAATAAAGTCACACTCTTCGCAAGTCGTTATATTTTCATGAAATACAGCATGACTCATAATTAAAACCACGACTCAAATGAACCCTAATAAAAGCACCTAGCATCCCCTATCTAACACGAGGACACAGGTAAGAATCAAGCTATCAAAGATATTCCTAGCAAATAGTAAACCTTTATCTTTAGCCTTACATCATATTGCGATTACGCATGCATTAACGCCTTAAATTAACGTTCGCTTTAAAGCACAGCTAAAAAAACATATCGAGTCGTTTAGGAATCGAGAGCGCGCCGGAATAATCAACCGGCACATCAAAGTCACCCAGTACCGGTAAATTGATCGCTACAGCACCTTTCACAACATACTGCAGACCCTTTTTATCAGGCAAGCCCCCAATACTTTCGAAGATCTGGTCAAACATTAATGTCACAGGAAGGCGCATACTATTACTGCCTTTGGCAGGCAAAGATAAATTGGCATCAGGCTGATTTATCTTCACGACTTTGTGTTCATTTAACAATAAATCCAAGTCAACACCCGCCGTTTTAAGGTCAAAAGAGTTAGGATTATTTACTTTAACTTCCACCAGCAATGTCATAGATTTTGTCGACACACTTTTAACCGAAACGCCCGTTACCGATGCTGTTGGCTTCCGCACATCCATCGTATCCTTTAAGGCACTACAGCCAGACAAAAATACAATCAGTGCAATACCTATAAAACGGAAAAACATATCTATACCTTTTTAATCACTGGAAGGTAATTTTGTATACCTTCAGGTAGCCTTTGCACAAAAAAAGATCGAACCGTATGCCAATAAAAAGACAACAGCAGTAAAGACGCTCCGACTACAACCCCAGTCACCGCAAAGCTATAACCCACACCACCATAATGCTCAAATAAGCTCACCAAAGCGTAAATTACATAAACCAGCGACGATACCATAAAAGCGCGACGGTCAATCGAGATAGACACCACCGTCATCAACAAGTACAAAAGAACAATCAGCAGCATATTACTCAAACTTTCATTACCCTCTAAGATACCTAAATTAGAAAAAATAGGATGAATAATTAAAGGGGCCGCTAGCAAATGTAACCAAAAAGCCACATCAGATTTGCGTGTAGTACGGCTGGTATCACCCGCATCCCAATACATAGCTAAAACAAACGCCACACACCCGCATAAAAACAAAGTGACCATCAGAAACCCTGCGCTTTGAGGGAAAAAACTCAGCACACTGGAGCCCAATAACGCCAACCCCGTTCCTGTACCAACAGCGACCGTAATAGGCACCTTAAAACGACGCCAATGGAGATAAGCCGCCAACGTAGACACCGCGGTCGAAAAAATCACCACATAACTAGACTGATCACCCAATAAAGACCCCGCGAAATTAAAAGCTCCGCCCACAAAAGTCAGTAGCAACACAATGGCAGGTAATGCCATTTTTCGGCGCTTTACGAAAATTTCTGACAAAGCCCAAGATAAAGCAGCAAACACCAAATACGCCAAGCTTTCATTTATTGACATCAACACCCAGAGCGATGAGAACAACAGCAAAGCACAAGCAATGACAATAAAAATATCGTTAAAACCACCCACCAGACGAAAGTTTTCTTCATCTACTGGCGATGAGCCATTTGAGGAAGATACAAGCTGACGGAACTCCTCTACTGAATGGGCTGAAAAAACGCCCTTCTTCACGGCTAAATTTAAATCTTCGTCTGTATACATAACTGTCCTTATTGCTTAACCGCATGAAGCTGGTAGCGTCGAAATAAAACCACAAAGAGTAGTGCTAGGCAGCCTATATTCACAGCAAAAGGGAACAAGGCTGTGGCGATTGAATATTCTTCCAACGCCAATAATACAAGGGTATTGCGTAAGATAAATACAACAAAAAACGTCGCATTTTCCTGATCAGGAAACACGTAGGCTTTGCGTAACGTTGGCCCAAAACCTAACATATCGACCGTGGTTAATAAAATCACCGCCCACATAGGATCTGACATAACATACCAAAATGGCAGAGAAGATAAAGCGGCTAAGAAAAACACCCAATCAATAAGGTGAATGCTGGCATCAGCCTGTTTGTAGTAAGCCGCTATGGCCACCAAGATCGTAATCCCCCCTGAAATGCCAATCGGCCAAGCCCCCCAACCGGCTTGCGCCTCATATTGCGCAAAGAAGACAATCAACGTCGTCATGGCCCAGATCACCCAAGTAAACACATGGGGCCGAGTTTGACCTTTAATAATCGAGAATAAATACGGCAGAAAAGCCACGAGCGTCAGCATGACCGCCATGGCGCTATAAACAAATTTTATGTTCCATTCCATAACACAGGGATTCCCAGATCAATTGCTCTTCCTATCTAAGCAAATTGACAGACACAAAAAAAGAACACCGAAGCGTTCTTTCCTTTTTAACGATGCACGGTTGGGCTACCACCAGCATTGCCAGGACCGGAACCACCGTGACCAGGACCACCGTTTGGCCCACCTGGCGGCATGAACACACACGCTGATAAAGTCATTAACAGACTCACTAAAAAGATACCACGCAATGTCGTTTTCATACTTACCTCGCCCACGAAAAATCCCATCATAAATAACCTGGAAACGTCCGACAAACCTTCCACCGCAACAACCATGAAAAATTCATAGTTGTGGAGAAAGCTTAAGATTATGACTCGATTAAGGACACAGAATAATTAACGTCTTTACGCGCATCATTGTATTCAAATGGCACACAAGGTGTTCGATTTAGCGAGGCCCTTTACCGCGTATCGGACGTTTACCCGTTGGCTTATTAGAGTTCGATTTACCTTGAGGCTTAGTCGTTTGCGGCTTATTGGTCGTTGGTTTACGCCCTTTAGCAGGCTTATTGGCATCACCAAAAGGACGACGATCTTTGCCTTTCGAACCCGCTGGCTTTCTAGAATCATCTTTAGGATGTTTCGTATTCCCTTTAGCCGCACCTGTTGGTTTAAAGGGTGCTTTTGGTTTTGTTGATGCTTTCGGTTTGGACGCACCATCATTACGCGTATTTTTACGCGGAGCATTACGAGACTTCTTAGCCGGCGCACTGGCTTCTGAAGAGGAATCTTCAATAGACTTAAGCAACACAGACAGCTCTTTCTGTGTTAAATCTCGCCACTCTCCTACGGGCAAACCTTTTAAATTCACATTCATAATACGAGTGCGTTCTAGCTTAGTTACTTCATAGCCAAAATGCTCACACATACGACGAATCTGACGGTTTAGCCCCTGAACAAGGGTAATATTAAAGACGTTTGGAGCCACTTTCACCACTGGGCATTTTTTAGTCATGGTACCCAAAATGGGCACTCCACCTGCTAAGCCAGAAAGGAAACTTTCGGTAATGGGTTTGTTGACCGTCACCAAATATTCTTTCTCGTGGTTATTGCCCGCCCGCAACACCTTATTGACCAAGTCGCCATTATTGGTCAGAAAGATCAAACCCTGAGAGTCTTTGTCCAAACGACCAATAGGGAAAATACGCACCCCATGACTAACAAAATCAACAATGTTATGACGTTCACTGCTTTCGGTTGTACTGACAATGCCTACTGGCTTATTCAACACAATAAACACAAAATCATCTGCGTCTTGCGGTTCGATAATTTGTCCATTCACTCGCACCGTATCACCAGCAACCACCTGATCGCCCACCGAAGCACGCTTGCCATTGATGAACACATTACCTTGTTCAATAAAGCGGTCAGCGTCCCTTCGAGAGCAGATACCGCTTTCGCTGATGTATTTATTTAAACGAGTAGATGAAGCGTTAAACATAAAGTGCCGTTTACCTATAAAAAACTTTTCCTAATGAGGAAAAGCTTAAACTGAATGAATCGTCAACAACGAGATGACGCACATTATATAGGAAACGCCGTGAGCATTTTAGGCGAGATGGGCAAAAATCTAGAAATATATCGTCAATGAAGTAATAGCTATTGATGCGTCTCTAAATAGTATTTCTCCTGCTCAAGAATACGATCAGAATTAAGAGACGCCAAACTCACTTCATGGGAATGGGGTAACATACCAATGGTTTGCAAATGCAGATAACGCATCGCGCACACTCGTAAAAAAGACGTGAAATTATCCAAATTATGGCCCGCATCCAAGGCTTCATGATTGAGCTTGGCAATCATCTGCGAAAGAGACAACTTGTCTCGCTGGGCAATTTCTTCCAGTGTAAACCAAAAGAAACTTTCTAAACGAATACTGGTAACCATACCATCAATACGCAAAGAACGAGTGACATTTTCCCATAGGCTAGGATCTGAATTCACAAAGAGCTTACACATTGTATTTTCCCTACTGAATGACGTTTTTTATTATTGGAACGAAATAACTCAATGCAAAACAGTCTAGCTGAAGATACGGAAAAATAGTTGGACGAATTTAATTTTTACTGTCTCATGACAAAATTAAATCCGCCCTAATAGGCTCATCGACCCTCAGCTTTTTACTTTTCTAGCAAAACATAAAACTGAGCAAGCCAAGCTGGATGCGCAGGCCACGCTGGCGCTGTAACCAAATTACCATCCGTCACCGCCTGATCAACGGGAATATCCATAAACTCTCCCTTCGCAAGCTCCACCTCAGGCTGACAAGCAGGATACGCAGAACACTTCCTGCCGTCCAACACACCCGCTGCAGCCAATAACTGCGCTCCATGACACACCGCCGCAACAGGCTTGTTGGTATCAAAAAAATGCTTAACCATAGCAACCACAGCTTTATTCAAACGAAGATACTCAGGCGCGCGACCACCGGGAATCACCAAAGCATCGTAATCTTCCACCTTGATATCGGCAAACGTCGCATTCAACCCAAAACGGTGCCCCGGCTTCTCCGTATAGGTTTGATCGCCTTCAAAATCATGAATCGCCGTCGCCACCGTATCACCAGACTTCTTATCTGGACACACCGCATGCACCGTATGACCGACACTCATCAACGCCTGAAATGGCACCATAGTTTCGTAATCTTCCGTGAAATCACCCGTGATCATTAAGATTTTTTTATTCGACATGACACCTTCTCCTGTTTTGTTTAAAACCTCCTATGTTGTAACAGTTAGAGAAAGGGAAAAGGTATTAATGGGTTATTACATTAAGTCCCTTCCGCTTTTGGGAACCAAAAAACGTAGGTCTGATGAGACGAGGAACGAGGCGTGATCTGACGCTGAAAGCGAAGCTTTCACCTTATAAGCCGCGCCTTTAGGCCGACACAGAAGGCAGCGAGACGCTCATTTTTTGTTGAGGCAAGGCTGGCTAACCTTATGATGCTGAACCATAGCTTGCTGCCAGAGCATGCATTGAAACAAACGATAAATACATAACTGCATGAGTGATAACTAGACCGACGGCCCAAACTTTGGATTGCGTGGCACCACGAATAAATAACACCAAAGAGACAACTACCGAAACAAGTGACAACAGAATAAACACAGCTCCAAGCAAAAGCTCAATGATGTCTGATATCCCATAAGGTTCATCTGGCGCGATATACATGTCTGCGTATATAAAAGCACGAAAATAAAGCATGTATAAAAACAACGCGATAGAAAGCACTGCTAATACAAGAACCACTTTACTTCCTTTAGTAAGACCCATCATTAAAATGCCTAATGCTTAGTTGAGTAGCCAAAACTGAGAAGCTAAAACTATAGCACCGACCGTTGAATACCTGCTTGAACACATTTCTACCTTCGTTTCACCGCGACCACAGAATATGTATGCCAATACTTCACTCTACCTAATGAGGTTTTGGCTTTCTCATCACGCTCAAAAAACCTGACTATTTCAAAATCTGAGAACAGGGCCTTTACAACTGACTCAGACAAAGGCGATGTCGGACTACGGTAGTTTTTAGCCCAACTGTCTTTCAGGCCCATGAAGTCACCAGCAAATACTCCACCAACTTCAATTGAGGATTTAATGCTGCTCCAAGTCGTATCAAAGTAATTTGGGGAAGCAAAAAACAAACTTGAGTTTGCGATAACAACACCAGATTTAGGGTAATCAAAACACTCAAACGAAGACTCTGATATTTCCACTAACGACTTTGAAGCAAACCTATCTCGACAAATGGCTACAGATTCAGGATTACTATCAAAACCATAAACTTGAAAACCCTGCTGCTCTAGATACTGGATATCACTACCTGCCCCACAACCGCAATCTGTGGCCACTTTAAGGTTTGACTCATTAAGTCGAACCGCAAACTCAGTACGTTTTAAATGAGGGCGAGATAATGCTTTTTCATAATACTGAAGCCAGACATCCTTGTTTTCATCCATCATTTTCTAATTTTCCATAGAAGGCATAACACTTAGCTCAGCAGCGCAATACAAAAATCAAAAATATACCAGGCACTTACCAACAGCACAGATCAACAACCTTTACGATGACTAACTAAACGACATAAAAAAGCTAATCTATTGATATCACTGCCTCAAAAGGAGAATGGCTTGTTTATTTTTTTGTTAATGTGTGCCGCTTGCACCGTCACCATTGAGTGGTTTATTTGCAGATTCTGCCTGAAGACGCTCCACCAGCCATACCTTGATAATAGATTGACGAGTGACGCCAATGCGCGCAGCCTCACGATCCAATGACTCCACAACCCAAGCTGGAAAGTCGACATTGATTCGCTTCTGCTCCTGATTAACACGGCGAGCAGAGGACAGATCTAAGTCATCAACTATATCTTCCTGACCTTCCTCAAACTTTTTATCAAAATCTTTAGCTTTCATAGAGCTCAATCTCCTTCTTGCGGGAACGCCTGACTGAAATCAGACGAATACGAGCATCCCTGTAGGTGACGACAGCCGACCAGTGCTTTTCACTAATCTTGCCTATCAGCAAAAATCTCTGCTCATCTCCTGATTTTGCTCGGATCTCCAGCAGGTAAGGATCTTTCCACAACCCTTGGGCAGCAACGAAATCAATACCGTGCTTATCCAGATTAGCCTGACTTTTGGCTTCGTCGAATTCAAATTCATCCATGAGTACAAATTATTCCTTTTTTACTCAAATCGCAAGATTTAGAAAAAGCTGTGACTGCTAACGCCGCCAGAAAGGTCAGGTAAAGCGCGTAGCGTTTTGACTATCCCTTTGCCTTGTTATGCAATGTGCTAAGGGACAAGGATTTCTTCATTAGGCATGGCCCTTTCAATGACGCCCTGATGTATAAGGTCCATAAGAAGCTTTGCAGATACCTCAACTGCCTGATTAAGGTCACCTTTAACTTTTGCTCCATGTACAGCAGATGACCGTGAATTATAAAGTTTTTTTACTAGCTCAAATTTATGCTTTCTAGCGTCAGCGTCATTAGGGTGAAGAAAGCGTGCTATGCAAAGGCTTAATCGAAACCTAATTTCAGTGCTTGCACCGAACATTCCTTCTATTCCAGCCCAAAGCACTGCTATTTTGATTCTTGGCATCGAGTGCCAACGGTAAGATGCTAAGCAATGAACGGCTGTTTGAAATTTTTCTTTCTCTAGTAGAGCTCTTGCATCGTTAAAATTCGTATTAATCCAAGTTACATCTTCATCACTTAGTTCCTTTGGGGATGCCTTAGTTAAACCTTGAAATTGAAGATTCGTTGCTCTCAGATTTGTTTCAGAAGATATTAAGCTTGCCTCTGTGTCAGACTGAAGATTAAAGCTCACTTCTGTATGAAAAATAGCACTAAGAAGTAACGCATCCCAAGAAGAGTTCCAAGCATGAGTTGCTAGCTCTTTGGGTGAAGATGCAACTATTTCAAATTGGGCCGTAATGCGCGGTATAAATGCAGAAACAACGGCAATATCATCAGGCTGAGAACACGTGGATACTGCCGTATTGAAATCAAGGTGCGAAGTGTCCGCGGGAATAAGTTTTACGTTTTCAGTCAGACAAATTTCTGTAGGAACCTCAATTCCACTAAGCAATATGTATGTTTTATCTCCGGTTCCAATAATCTGCATAATCGTCCTTAGACATAACGCCTAAAGTAGAGGCGCCGCTTGCGGCGTCCTGCTGGCTTTACTTGTTATATTTTATTTTTATCGTTGAACCAAACTAAACCAGTTTCCAGAGTTGTCTATGCCCATAGCTTCGATGCCATAAAGCTGTTCTGTAGGTGGCTGGATAAATTCCACTCCTTTAGCCACAAGCTCTTCGTACGTTTTTTGGCAATTTTCAGTTTCGAAAACACCTGCTCCAAATGCGCCTTCTTCGATTAAACTTCGTATTTTTTCGGCAGAGTCTTTGGTGAACATCGGTCCCTCTTTTGGCTCTGCCAATACCAGCTGAAGTTGTGATTTAGATTTTGGATATACAGTTAGCCATCGAAAACCTCCTTCCATTTTCATGTCATCACCAACCTCAAAACCAAGCTTGTTTTTGTAAAAATCAAGAGCTTCGTCCTGATTAAGTACATATATTGTTGCATGCGCTATGGATGTGATCATCTTTATATTCCTAGTTGTTAATTCATTTTTATTTTATAGAAATAATAAAAATGATATTTCTCCAATATTGCTCAATTCACTGGTTTTCTCAAAAAATGATAAGCATAACAAGCTGGAATGGCTTGCAATGGGTATCGAAAAGGTTCACTGGATAATTTCCACAAAGTGCGGCGATACGATGTTGGAGGCATACCCACATGTTTAAGAAAAAGCGATGAAAAGCTACCGAGACTCATATAACCGACTCGTTCACAGATTTCAGATACACTATAGTTCTCTGTAATAAGCATCTGCTTGGCTTTTTCAATTCTTAGCCTAATCAAAAATTCATTCGGTGTTTCACCATAATTTTCCTTAAAAATTCGAGAGAAATGGAAAGGGGACATAAACGAATTATTTGCAGCATCGGTTAAGCTGAATGACTCTAGATAGTTGTCAGCTATGTAATCCCTCCCAGAACTTAGCCTTTTAAATCTACTATTTTCTGTCATAAAACGACTCTCTTTCGTCTACCAAAAAATATAACAATTAAGGGTTATACGGCAGCGTAACTGTGGCTATAACCCACAGTTGAACGGCTGCGTTGTCTATATAGGGGAATTGCTTTTTTCATGGTGGGACTTCCCTGTTAAATAACTCGCTAAACTTCAGAGTCTGTTTGGACTATGCCGCTTCAGATCATCTTTGATCGCCGCTATGTTGGTTCTTAATGTACCCTTTTGTAGCGTGATTTGACCAGAGAGGCAAGCGATTCCCTCAGACCTTATGACCTGATCTGTTTTTCCAGACGACGTATTTATAATAGTGTCTATCAGCCGCTATAAATGGCTCAGCATGCCATCCAGCGATACAAAATACATTTTCTTTATTAACTCAACAACAGCTGATTTTCGGACTAAAGGAGACCTACCTGAACAATGAAAGCTTCGCTTTCAGCGGCGGATCACTGTCGTACCTCCCTCATCCGCCCTACGACTGGCATTACGGTATCGGGTATACATTTGCAGACGATTAGCTACGATGAAGTCAGTTCGACGCGACGAAGTTGCGCGACTTTATGGCGTTTCAGAGTCATTGTTTGACCATCTATCTCGCACCAGATAAACAATCTATGTCTTAGTGCAAAAGGAGCGTAGGTAAAAATCATGCGCTTACGAGAGAAATCAGGCATTAAAGATCTTAAAGCGAATTTTTGGTTACTTTTTGGGCGCTAGCAAAAAGTTACCCGCTCAGCAGAGCGGAATAAAGGTCGGGAATACAAAGCGTTTGAGAAGTGACAAATACACTTTCAAAACCAAAGAAACAACCCCATCCTAACCTTCCCCTTGGAAGACAAAAGGGGAAGGAACTAAGCCCCGCTCAGCTTTTTACTGAATTAAAGAGCGGGAAATAACAAGTTTTGAAAGCTTTTTTAAAAGCGCTACTCCCCGATGTGCCAACCATTGGTAATCGGGTAACGACGATCTCGTCCAAAACCACGGGCGGTAATACGAACACCGGTTGGTGCTTGGCGGCGTTTGTATTCGTTGACGTCAACAAGACGAAGTACGCGATACACGGTGTCGCGGTCGAATTTTTTCGTCGCTAGGATAGCATCTGCGCTTTGATCCTCTTCAATGTACATGCGTAAGATCTCATCGAGGATGTCGTAGCTTGGCAAGGAGTCTTCGTCTTTTTGATCTGGAGCGAGTTCCGCGGAAGGTGGACGCGTGATGACGCGCTCAGGAATCACGTAACCCAAGGTATTGCGGTAGCGGCAAAGTTTGAAAACGAGTGTTTTAAAGACATCTTTTAAGACGGAATAACCACCAACCATGTCCCCATAAAGCGTCGCATAACCAACAGCCATTTCGCTCTTGTTGCCTGTGGTTAGTACCATGTAGCCTTTCTTGTTAGAAATCGCCATTAGGGTCACGCCACGAGTACGCGCTTGTAGGTTTTCTTCTGTGGTGTCTTTGGCATAGCCTTCAAATTCTGGGGCTAAAACGTCGGTAAAGGCCGATACCATGGATTCAATCGGTAAGACGCTGTATTTCACACCCAACAAATTGGCTTCTTCTTCGGCGTCGTGCAGGCTAATAGATGAGGTGTAAGTGTAAGGCATCATGATGGCCTGTACGCGATCCGCGCCGATGGCATCAACAGCGACAGCAAGAGACAAGGCAGAATCGATACCGCCACTCAAGCCTAACACTATGCCTTTAAAACGATTTTTAGTGATGTAGTCACGCAAGCCAAGCACCATGGCTTGGTAAACGCTGGCTTCAATATCCAATGTTGGCGCTATAACACCAGCCACAGGCTCAACCTTGTTTGGTTGGCTTTCGTCAACGATCATGTCGACACAGTACAGATCGGCTTCAAACCAAGGCGCTTGCATGATTTTCTCGCCTTTGGCGTTGACAACAAAAGAGCCGCCTTCGTAGACCAGCTCGTCCTGCGCGCCCATGTAGTTCACATAGACAATGGGTAAGGTCGATTCAGTGGCACGCTGGTGAAGCAGTTCTTCGCGCTCGCCCATTTTTTCAATGTGGTAAGGCGAGGCGTTCAAGTTAAGAATCAGTTCTGCCCCAGCCGCTTTGGCTTGGGCAATCGGCTCTGGGTGCCAAATATCTTCACAGATGCTTAAGCCAACGGTGACACCTTTAATATCAACAAGGCCCGCTTCACGGCCTTCGCTAAAGTAACGTTTGTCATCAAAGACCTGAAAGTTAGGTAGCTTTTGTTTAGCGTATTCCACCAACAATTGACCTTGGTAAATCACGCCAGCGCAGTTAAACAGTTCGCCATCGATTCGACGAGGATAACCAACGACCACATAGATATCGCGAATCTCGGCTAATAGTTTCGCCAAGGCGGACTCTATACGTGTATCCAAGCTAGAACGTAATAGTAAATCTTCTGGTGGATAACCCGTTAGGGTTAATTCAGGAAAAACCACCACATCCGCGCGTTCTTCATCACGGGCTTTATTTGCCGCATCAATAACGGATTGGGTGTTTTTTGTAATGTCTCCGACCAGCATATCCAGCTGGGCCATTGCAATTCGTAATGTCATACAGTTGCTATCTCGTGAACTCTGTTAGAATATGCCTGTTATTGTCTGGAATAACCCAAGCTAGGTAAAGTGTATGATCGTACGTTTGATCGTTTTTGTTGCTATTTTCTTTATTGGTTGGTGGTTGTACCGCCAATTTGTCGTTTTTAAGCGCGGCCAATCGCCAGCAGAGAACAAAAAACAGGATTCAGCTAAAAAAGATAAGCCTCAAGAAAGTATGGTTCGCTGCGAGGAGTGCCAAACATTCATGCCGCGCTCTCATGCGATTCATGACCAAGATGCGCGAGCATTTTGCAGTGCGGAACATTTAAAAGCCTTCAATCAGAAGCACTAACCCAACCACTTGCAAGCAACCTATCCTCTCGCCACCACCAGCATAGATATTGTTGCTGGTTTTGTGTGGCGCAGAGTCGGTAGGAAATCTTAGCATTATCAAATTCATCTGGCAGCGACTCGTAACTTTCCCAGCGATAACGCACAAGCTGGTTATCTTTTCGCCAAGTTTTTTCCTGAGAACGCTCGTCTAAATCACAAAAGCCAATACATTCACTCGCTTTTGCCAATGTGAAACCAGGAGTCATAACTAAGGCTTGCCGAAAGTCTGTCCAAATTTGTTGATCCGCTTCCACCTCGTTTACTTGCCCATGCCATTTATAGGATGCCATAAGTCGTTCTTGAAAATGCATCGACAAACTAGACATCGCCAGTAGTAAAGCAATAATCGGCAAAGACACCCACGCTCGTTGCGCACGAAATAATGACAGATTCATTTTCTCTATTCCTTACGATTTTCATCTCATCCATGAGATTGAAAAAACACAGACTACAGCACGATTATTTGATTTCCCACGCTTTGACACGGAGAATCGTAATGCCACGTTTCGCCTCGCATAGAGTGATACTCAGTTTGAAAACCCACATCACGATCAATTTTACAATGACTTAATCGATACTGATACTCCACCCATAAGCCACGCAGTTTGGCTAAAGGAAAACGTCCATATTGGGTGTCCAGCGTATCCACAAAGCCATCTTGGTTATTATCTAGCATTGGAAAAATAGCAAGGCGTTCGATGCCGTTCCACAGCTCTAACGAGTTACCGCTTTCCTCCGGCGTACGCCATAAAGCATTCCAGCCGTCTTTGCCTTCTGAGAGATACCAATAAAATCCCTCTTCGCTTTGAATAATGCCAGACTGACCGATGGCCAAATCACTGTCTAACTGAATCAGGCTTTTACTCCTAGACTCACTAAAAATATGTCCCTTGTAGTGGGACTCGCAAGACGAAAAAATCGCGCTATTTCCTGCTTTCCAATGACAAGTCATGGCCGTTTCCAGAGGATTTGTTCGAACCGTAACTGAGCTACGACACAATCCATAATCAACCCCTTTTACCCAATCTGAGTCTTTTTGAATGTGACGAGTCGCCAAACGAATCGGCGGCGACACGCCAGATTCAATCGTCAAAAACAACGACTCATCTATCACACAACCGACTGGTAATAACCTTTCCCATTGTGCCTTTATATGTGCGTCTATGGCGGCTTTTATTGTGTGCTGATCTTGGTAAGTGTGTGCCAAAAGGTGTCGCTCTTGCATACGAGCCATAGCCATTACTAAAAAAGGCAAGAACAACGCAATCAAACCACACACCACCAGTAACTCAATCAACAGACTGCCTTTTATACTATGTCGCTGATTCATAGTTTGTCCTCTTCTCTCAAAGTTAAAACCGTCGACTCAGGCAGAACATATTGTGAAGCACGAAACCAATTCTTTAATTCATGCCCAGTACATAACCGACAATCGGGGTAATCTTCGTTCGTCGAGCTCTGCGTATCGAGCCAAGCTGCGGGACCAATCAACAATCGCATTGCGGCTTGCTTTTGCTGGTTTTCATCAAGCTTGCGCTGTGCTTCGGTTCGCTGAAGGGATTGCCATTGAGCCGTTCCCTGGCGCTGAAGAACAGATAACACCACAGCAAATAACGCCAAACAAAGCACCACTTCAAGCATGATCCAACCCTTTGATCTTGATTTAGGTAATGTTTGCATTAAACGGGGTCTATTCATCCGCACAGCTCCCCATTGGCACCTTGCGGATCGGTGAGATAAAAACGCCCACTTTGGTTAAGTATCAAGGCGGCTTGCCAGACTCCCAAGCAAAACTCAAAAGTGCCATTTTGATAGCTAGACAAGCCATTAAATTTAAATTCTATTTGCTGTTTTTTTACGGGAAAGCCATGCCAAAACACTGTCAGCGCATGATCAAAAACAGCTTGCTGGTAGTATTTTTCTACTCCACTATTCGGCTCAACTTGATAGAGAGTAAACCCAGAAGACCAGCTACCATCACAATTCAAACCGCCACACAAAAAGCTAGTTTGGCCACTAATCACCGCCAATTGACGGGCTTGCGTAAGTCCATCTGCCAGCCGCGCCATTTCACTTTTGAGGGTGTTTTTATCTTTGGTCTTTTGGCTGACGCTGAGAAATTGCGTCGAACCTGCGTGAGCCAAGATGCTCAAGATGACTAGAACACAAAGTAGTTCTAGCAGAGAGAAACCGTATTGACGGCCCATTGAAAACCTCCTTGTTTATGCTTTAACAACACCAAACAGACATCCTTGCCCGCTCAGCTTAATCTACCCTAACGGCATTAAACTATACAGTCGCAAACCATTTGTTAATATGATTCGCAATTTGTCTCGGCTTTTGAAAAGGCAATGAATGATCACACGCACTCATGGTTTTATGTTGCCAAGCGGCGTTTTGCTCGCTTAACAAATCATAATGTTGGCGCAAGGCTTCATGACTTAACTCACCAGAGAACAAAAATACCTGTTCTGACGCATCCACTATTGCCTGACGAATATGCGGCTCGTCCGCCATTAACGCCACATGATCTGTCACCGCATCTAAAGCATAGGCAAAACCATAAGGTCGGTGCGCAAGACGAGATTGTGTCGTAGCTTCCGCAACCGGGTGTTTGCGTCGGTTCGGTGACACACCATCCATAAAGCTCGCCACGCCAAGTTCCACATCGCCCGTATCACGAATCAGTTTCGAAGCATGACGATACTTTTGACGCACATCCATCAAGGTAGATAAATCCTCACGATCCAAGGATGCCGGCTCCAACAACGCCATTTTGATTTTCTTTTTATCTTGTAAGCTACGCTGATAATTGAGGTTCAACGCCACCAAGCCGCCAAGAGAGTAGGCAACCAGATCAAAATCGTCCCATTTAACATGAGCTAACAACGCCTCTACTTCCTCGGTCAATTCGGCAATCGATACCGCGTCTTCTTCACCGTGATGATGAAAAGAATCTCCCATGCCTTTTAGGTCAGGAACCAGCATCCAACGCCATTGGGTAAAATACGGCAACATCTGGGAAAAAGTGATTTCACCCGCCACACCAGCACCATGCAATAACAAGCACACTCGATCACTTTGTGCTTCTGGGTTCTCATAAAGACGGTACGCAATGCGCGCATTAGGTAAAGAAAGAAAAAAAATGTCAGACACTTGTAATTAACCTGTGAGGAGCCCTATTAAAAGAATACAATGCTGTGATCAGCAAAACGCATAAAACCAAGCAACGTCTATTTTAAAACATGTACTTTTCACCATGTCTTGGTAAACGCAGACCTCATATTACTAGGTATTAAAATAAATGTCAGAAATCAAACATGTAAATCTTCCGTATCAAGCGTCGTTACTGTCTTTCTTTGCTGCTGTACGAGACTTACCTTTTCCGGCTTTGCTCGACAGCAATCATGAACACTTCCCCGATACCAACTTCGACATTTTAGTAGCCAACCCAATCGCTCGTGTTCATCCTGTTTCCAATAGTCAGCCTATTACTTGGTACACAACACCGCTTTATGAGCTAAGCAACACTGACAACCCAATGACTTTGCTGAATGAATTAATGAGCCTTATCTGCAAAGAACCTTGGGCACAATCAGCACCAAAAGACTTACCCTTCGTTGGCGGTTTACTTGGTTATTATGGTTACGAAAGTGGTCACTATGTGGAACGCTTACCCGACACAGTCGACCACGATATCAAGTTAGAAACCTTGAGTCTTGGACTTTATGGCTGGGCAGTCATTACTAGTCACAAGAAAAAAACCACTAAACTGATTACTTCTCCTTGGTGTCCTCCCGAAGACGTGGCCGACCTTATCAACCGTTTCACCAGCGCTTGCGACGATGTATTGGTAAAGCATGATTTAAACGAAGCGCAGCCTTTTCGCCTAGAAACCCCCTTTACTTCAAACATGACAAAAACAGAATACGCGCAAAAATTTTCATCTGTACAAGACTATATTCGATCTGGTGATTGTTATCAGGTCAATTTAGCGCAGCGTTTTTCTACCAAATACCAAGGCGATACCTTTACGGCATATCACACTTTACGAGACGCTTGTCCGACGCCGTTTTCCGCTTATATGGAATTTTCACCACAGCAAAGTTTATTGAGCCATTCGCCTGAGCGCTTCCTTTTATGCGATCAAGGGCGAGTAGAATCCAAACCAATCAAAGGCACAGTAGCTCGCGGCAACAGCCCAGAAGAAGATAAAGCCAATGCCGACTGGTTACTCACATCCGAAAAAGATCGCGCCGAAAACCTAATGATTGTTGATTTACTACGCAACGACTTAGGACGAACCTGTTTGACTGGCAGCATCAAGGCGCCAAAACTGTTTGCCTTAGAAAGTTATGCCAATGTCCATCATTTAGTTTCCACCGTTGAAGGCCGCATTGATCAAGCCGATCAAGCGATTCGTGTTTTCCATCAAAGCTTCCCCGGTGGCTCTATTACAGGCGCACCTAAAATTCGCGCCATGGAAATCATCGATGAACTCGAACCTCATGAGCGTTCCGCGTATTGCGGCTCTGTGGCTTATTTCAGCGCCAACGGTCAAATGGATTCCAGTATCACCATTCGCACCTTGGTGGCTGACCATGGCAACTTGCATTGCTGGGCCGGCGGCGGACTGGTCGCTGACTCGAAATGCCAAGAAGAATACCAAGAAACCTTTACCAAAGTGGGCAAGTTAACCCATACTCTAGAACAAGACTTTTTGAAATAGGCCGTATCATGTCTGATATAGAGCAGTTTTTAAGTGCTCCTCCCATTGACCTGAGCTTGGATGATATTCGCGCAGCATTAGACAGAGCCCCTTACGCGCAACAAATCCATAACCCAGACGAGGAAATGTTCCCCAGTGGGTATGATTTGAATTACCGATCTGCTGCCGTACTCATTCCTATTTGGCGAGAACCAGAAGATGGTGAGCTGTATGTACTCCTAACCCAACGCGCACTTCATATGCGCAATCATCCGGGGCAAATTGCCTTTCCCGGTGGCAAACATGACCCCGACGACGCCAGCATCCAATACACAGCGTTACGTGAAACATTAGAAGAAGTTGGACTGTCACCAGATTGTTTCGATTTATTAGGCGAATTGGGCGAATACTGCACCATCTCGGGTTATTGCATTAAACCCATCGTCGCGGAAATGACTCGCAAAAGTGAGCTTAGCCTATGTGAAGAGGAAGTTAAATCGGTCCATTGGGTACCTTTGCGGCACTTGTTAACACCACAAAACTATCGATTTAAAAAGAAAGCACTGGATACGGTTTCTCGTGGTTACTTTGAAATCGATTATGAGGAAATCCGTATTTGGGGGGTAACCGCTGGAATATTATATGGCCTCTACCAAACACTAGCGCGGCATGTTGGCTAAGCATTATAAGGTTAGTGTTCTTTCGTCTTTTCTTTCAACGCCGCAAATTGCTATGGTACAGCTAACGTAACTTAGAACAGGGTTAATCATCCTATGTCAGCATTTGATTTAGCGTCTTTTATTGCCAACAATAAAGAAGACGAAGCACAAAAAATCATCCATAACGCAATGAAAGAATTCGACAACATTGCCATCTCTTTTAGCGGTGCAGAAGATGTTGTCCTAATTGACATGGCTGTCAAAGCTAAAAAAGACATTCATGTATTTTCTCTGGACACTGGCCGCCTCCATGCCGAGACGCACCGCTTTATTGAACAAGTCCGTAAACACTACAAAATTAATATCGATATACTTTCCCCAGACCGTGAAGCACTCGAAAACTTCACCCGTGAGAAAGGCCTATTTAGCTTTTTTGAAGATGGTCACAAAGAATGCTGTGGCATTCGCAAAGTGCAGCCACTTAAACGTAAGCTAGCTACGCTGGATGCATGGATCACAGGACAACGTAAAGATCAAAGTCCAGGCACACGTAACGTTCTCGCTTTTGCTGAAAAAGACGGCGCATTTAGCACAGACGAAAAGGATTTATTTAAATTCAACCCATTGGCTAACTGGTCTTCCGAAGACGTTTGGAACTACATCAAAATGTTTGATGTTCCCTACAATGAATTGCACTTAAAAGGGTTTACTAGCATTGGCTGCGAGCCTTGTACTCGCCCTATCTTGCCGAATCAGCACGAACGCGAAGGCCGCTGGTGGTGGGAAGAGTCAGAGCACAAAGAATGTGGCTTGCATATTGGCAACCTCATACCAACTGCTCAACAATAGACGCCTTTTAAATAAGAAAACTAAAAGTGCCTGATACATAAAATCAGGCGCTTTTATCAGCCTGACACTCGTCATTCGATTTACTTTCCTGATGACTTTTCCACGATACGATAAAACTCTCATAACAAGCTTCAAGCGCTTGTATATGTTGTAGCAATACTTCACCCGCTGGCGTCATATCCGTTGTTCGACCATGACGAATCAGTAGTGACTCACCCAAATCTCGCTCTAATTTTTGAATATGTTGACTAACCGCAGGCTGGGTTAAACCCAACTGCTTAGCCGTGTTTGTAAAACTTCCCGTTTCAACCAACGCTTTAAACGTAATGAGGTGTTGTGTATTAAGCATAAAGATTCCTTATAGTTGATCCCATTATGCCCAATGCGTATTTTACGAACATTGACCTATATCGTGTTTTCATGAAAGACTCAAAGTTATTAACCTAAGTGGATTAAGAGCATGACAACGGCACAAGACACAATGCTACCTTGGCACGAAAGACAATCCGGCCATCCAGAATCCCGTAACAACGATTACCGCACACCTTTTCAACGCGACCGAGCCAGAATCATTCACAGCGCGGCCTTTCGCCGCTTACAATCCAAAACTCAAATCCTCGCCATTAGACAAAACGACTACAGCCGCACACGCTTAACACATTCTTTAGAAGTCGCCCAAATTGGCAACGGCATTGTTCATCAACTTAAATTCAGCTCACCCGCTGACGCCGATTTTCAGTCTTGGCTCGCTGACGACGCTTTAATTGAAACAGTTTGTCTAAGCCACGATATTGGCCACCCACCATTCGGCCACGGTGGTGAAGTCGCTCTGAACTATATGATGCAAAATCATGGCGGTTTTGAAGGCAATGCTCAGTCACTAAGAATACTAGGCAAGCGCGGCTCCTACTCACCAACTTATGGCATGGACGTCACCCGCCGTACACTATTGGGAATTTTAAAATACCCCGTTTTGCACGCCAATGTGGTTGGCAAATACCCAGAAAAGCCAACCAACTTCCGTCAATTTAAAGCGTCAAACTGGGCGCCACCAAAATGCGTCTATCAAGAAGAACAAGAATTACTAAATTGGATCATCCAACCCTTTAGCCAGGCGGACAAACTCTTATTACAAGAAGTAAACCAAACAACTCCTGACAGCCACTCTAAAGCCAAACATGCCAGTTTCGACACCAGCATCATGGACCTAGCCGACGACATAGCCTACGGCGTACACGACTTAGAAGACGCCATCGTCCTCGGCATGGTCACCAAAGACATGTGGCTAGAGCACCTAGAACCCAAACTCGCCGCCTTGGCTTCACCCTTTTTGGCAGAAAACCTAAACGACATTCGTACCCAACTGTTCAGCCGCCAAAGCCACCTTCGTAAAGAAGCCATCGGCAGCTTAGTCAGTTGGTTCATCACCTCTTGTCGAGTGATCGAAAAAACACAATTCGAACATCCCCTACTGCGCTTCCAAGTCGGCTTACCAGAAGGTCAACGCCAAGCTTTAAACTTATTAAAACAATTCGAAATGCAACACATCATCCAACGCCCAGAAGTACAAATGCTCGTCTACAAAGGCCAGCAAATGTTATTGGAAATGTTCGAAGCCTATTCCGCCGACCCAAGCCGATTACTGCCAAGAGAAATCGCCAACGAATGGCAAAAAAGCCAAGAACGGGGAGAAAGCGGACTGCGCATCATCTGCGACTACATGGCCTCCATGACCGACGACTACGCCAGCCGCATGTACAATAAATTGTTTGTTCCTAGCTTAGGTTCGGTGTTTGAGCCAATGTAACAAGGGCTTTGTCCCTTCCCCTTCCTTCAAGGGGAAGGCTAGGATGGGGTTGTTTTTGGTTCCATTCAAACACTTTGCATTCCCAACCTTTATTCCGCTCTGTTGAGCGGGTAACTTTATCGGGCTATCGCCCAAACGTCTCATTTGCTGTATTTAACGTTGCGTTTAGCAAGACGATTTTTAGAGTAAGGCATGGATTGTTTTTGTAGCCTTGAGGAAGGGTATTTTTAACTGACTCTGAAACACCATAAAGTCGCGCAACTTCGTCGCGTCGAAGCCGTTTCTTTAGTTTATCTGGTTCCATTCAATTACTTTGTATTCTCGACCTTTATTCCGCTCTGCTGAGCGGGTAACTTTTGCCCAGATCCGCAAAAGTAACCAAAAGGTCTCTTTGTCGGGCTATCGCCCAAACGTCTCGTTTATTTTGATTAAGGTTATGTCTAGCAATACGAGTTATTTCGAAAGGCATAGATTATTTTTGATGTTGTTAGAAAGGAAATTTTTAACTGACTCTGAAACGCCATAAAGTCGCGCAACTTTGTCGCGTCGAACTGACTTCTTCTGGATTACAATGATGGAAACAAAGACAAGGGCGACATGAGAGAGGTACGACCATGATGCGCTGATGAAAGCGAAGCTTTCATGTTCCAGGCTAGGTCGTCGCTTCTTCATTTTTAAAATCCATATATTCTAAATCATATGGATCTATAATTAACGTGTCTTGTCTTGGCTTGTCTTTTCGACAAACCGTTCAAGAGCAGCAGCTCTGCCGAAAATATCTGAGATTACGATGGTTTTCATTGGTTTTTCCGTGGTAACGCCTCAAAAACCGGCTTAATGAGGTTGGCGTTTTTTTGAAAATAAAGATAACAGCTTTATCAAACCCGAGTGTTTTGACTTGTTACATTTTATTTTGATATTTACCTCTCAGCTCATATAGCTTCTTATACTCTTCAAGACCAACAACAAGCATCTCCTTTATCTTAGCTTGGTCACCACCAGCTACCTTTCTTTTAGCTGCTAACTCAACAGAGTCATTATCCAAAGCCTCGATAGTTAATTGTGATGGTTTTGGTGTTTTATTTTTTCCATGATACTTGCTCCTTACAGCATCACTGCTGTGAGAGATACTACTAAGCTGGCCTTGAAGAAGTACACCTACTACTTCTAGCAAATTTCTAGCTAATTCATCTTCGCAGTTAAAAGCAACTATTTGATCATGCAATGACCAAAAATCGTTGACTCGGCCATCTACAGTACCACTATCAGAGAAACCTCCAGGATGTCGCTTAGCCAGACTTAAAAGAAACCTGAATGTTTCTATTCTTGCCGATTTTAATTCGCTGATAGATTTTTCAGCGTCTCGCTTTACTTCTTTAAGTTTTACGATGTTTCCGGCTATCGAAAACTCTTGAATTTCGGATGCGAAAGATAGAATTAATCCAATAATAGCAAACGCAATAATTAAGCTTACAAACTCAGCACCATTCAGTTTATCTTCTATAAGCAGGCAGTATCCGAATTTTGCACTGGCTAGAAAAATCAATGTCCCAAAGATGGATAAAAATATTCTCAACGATGTACTCCTGTAATGTAAAGTCGCGCTCTACGGCAAATTTGGAGCGTAGCGGAAAATTTGTCTGACAACAGCGCCTTGCTAGTTTTTTATAGTATTAAAACTTTCGTAATACTTCTGTATCTCTAGCCGTATTTCGTGTATTGCTTCTTGAAGTTTAGGTATAGACAAACCTTTATCGCTCATTATTGAGACAATATCGTTACTTATGAAGCTTTTATTTTCTTCGAAAGTATTCCACTTCCTTCCTGCTGAAAGCTCCTTTTGATATTCACCAATTACAACCTGATAGGCATCAAAAGTTGAATTGAGACGTTCATCAAGAAGAGAGACTATCTTGTTTCTAATTTTTTCAGGTATAAAAGGGTCTGTCTTCAACTTTTCAACCATTGCCATCATTTCTTTTTGCTTTTTTGGCAGAGGAACACCAAAAAAACCTTTTTTACCAGTCAAAATTTCATATTTATTTTGAAGAGCATACTCATGAATTTTTTCTAGAACCTCAGTTAAAGCACCATCTTTTGACCAGTGATTCTCTGACACAAAGTCGAACTCTTCCCAAAGTTCATCTGCCAATGAAGCCAGGCGTTCCATAACTTTCTTTTGATATTCAGTATTAACTGAATTTAAAAGCCCGTTTTTAGCCTTAATAAAAGTTAAAACAGCGACAACTGAGGCTGTTAAATAAAAAATTATTTGGAATATTTTGACAGCAATATCCATGTGACATTTTCCTTATTAAAACTAACACCGCCTGCACAGGCCGAGCGTCAGCGAGGTCCAGCCCATGCGTTTTTTGCATGGGCGTTTGTACTTGGTCTTGTTAAATTTTAACTTCGACATCATCTGGATGTGCTACCGGATAGGCCTGTCTAGTTTGACTAATTAATGTAGCTAACTCTTCAAACGTTTTGGGTATAGATAAGCAAGACGACTCCATGTTTTCAGCTATTTCTACTTTGTTAATAGAGCCTGGATTGCCTCCATTTAATTTTATGAAGTTTGCCAACTGAGCGACCCAAGGCTTACTTGAGTTGAATACATTTCTAAATTCAGTCTCTTTTCCCACGAGCTTACTATCGATAGCGCGCGGCTTGAAGCTTGCGCTTATAAAGCAATCGGGAGGAAAGCTTTCTTCAAATGAACCGCCTTTTTCACCATTACTATATGTTACGACGGGACTAGAAGGTATTTTAAACGCACTTATTAGTGGATCATCGATGATATTAGATATGCGCTTACCTTCAATATCATCATCAAAAGTTACAATAACTGGACGATCATGGCTTAACGTTTTTCTGAGAAGCCTAATAGCATGTTTTAGATTTCCAATACCGTTGTAATTCGCAATAACAATTCCATCAGTTTCAAAATCTAGACAGCAACTCTCTAACAATGACTGGAATACTGCTTCTTCAGAGTCACCCTCAACAAAAATATAGATACATTGCTTCTTTGCTTCATTCTTCATTACAGCTTCATGATGAAGCTCACTCCACATTTCTTCGTATTGAATATCCTCTATCGCAGTTCCCATGCGATGACCCCTCTAAGAAATATAACAATTAAGGGTTATACAGCAGCGTAGCTGCGGCTGTAACCCGATGTTGAACGGCTGCGTTGTCTATATAGGGGATTTGTTTTTTCATGGTGGGACTTCCCTGTTAAATAACTCGCTAAATACCAAAGCCTGTTTGGACTATGCCGCTTCAGATCGCCTTTGATCGCCGTTATACTAGTTCTTCATTTGCTCTTTTTTAGCGCGATTTGACCCACGAGGCAAGCGATTCCCTCAGACCTTATGACCTAATCTGTTTTTTAGTGCTTAATCTTCCCTGTCGCCCCAAGAAGCGGCTTAGTTCAAAATAAATAATGTGCATCCGCATTTAGTTTTCTATCGTCTTGAAGAGCCCCCACAATGAAAGCTTCGCTTTCTTCGGCGGATCACGGTATCGGGTATAAATTTGCAGACGATTAGCTACTAAAGAAGCAGCTTCGACGCGACGAAGTTGCGCGACTTTATGGAGTTTCAGGGTCATTAACAGAAAGACTTTCTCGAATAGAAAAGCCAATCTATGCCTTACGATAAAAATCGTCTAGCTAAACCAGTATTAAACAACGTGAATGAGACGTTTGGGCGATAGCCCGAAAAAGAGACCTTTTGGTTACTTTTGCGGATCTGGGCAAAAGTTACCCGCTCAGCAGAGCGGAATAAAGGTCGGGAATACAAAGCGTTTGAATGGAGCCAAATAAACTAAAGAAGCAGCTTCGACGCGACG
>NZ_QNSE01000023.1 GCF_003315485.1 Marinomonas rhizomae | reverse complement strand
CCACCTGATCCCATCCCGAACTCAGAAGTGAAAAGCGCCATCGCCGATGGTAGTGTGGGAGATCCCATGTGAGAGTAGGTCGTCGTCAAGCTTTATATTAAGAGAAACCCCATCCTACTGAGTAGGGTGGGGTTTTTTCGTTTAAGAGAAGTAACGAAGTAACAACGCTTCCCACGTGTGGGGCTCTTTATCAAAGACACGCATGTGAGAGTGACGCTGTTATCAAGCTTTACATTAAGAGAAACCCCACATGACAATGTCATGTGGGGTTTTTTCGTTTAAGAGAGCTAACAATCCTTCCCACGTGTGGGGCTCTTTATCAAAGACACGCATGTGAGAGTGACGTTGTTATCAAGCTTTACATTAAGAGAAATCCCATCCTACTGAGTAGGGTGGGGTTTTTTCGTTTGAGAGAGGTAACAACGCTTCCCACGTGTGGGGCTCTTTATCAAAGACACGCATGTGAGAATGTCGCTGTTATCAAGCTTTATATTAAGAAGGCCCTGATAGGTTATCCTGTCAGGGCTTTTTTACGTCTGTACTTTTTCGTTTGTAGACAAAGCACTTCATTACCAATCATCCCTTTTAGGGAGGTACCGGGTACGGTACAGTCCGATAAAGTGTGTCTTATTCCATTAAAACATGTTCTCTGACCCGTTAATAAAACAGGTGACTTTTTAAAAAACGACTCGCTGGATATTGATAAGTCGGACTGTTCATGTCAATCGCTACTTTACTCAATAGAGTCAAAACAGAGTCTACGTTAGGCATAGAATTTCGAATTTTTAGAATGCGTCTGAACGATTTGTTGAGTCGCCCAATCCAGTTTTTTGCGTACATCATATTTTGAACCTAGGGCTCAAGCTCTAAGTAAGTGGCGTAATATCATAAGATTAGGCGTTTTCTTCTGCATGTCTACCCAAGGGTTTTATGCGTATCCGCGAGTATAGTTATGTATCGAATACCATAAAAAAGTGATCCTTGAAGAGAGCCAAACGACAGAGTGATAAATGAAAAGAGAAGGTGGAAAATGGGTCAGGTTGAGAGGTCTGAGAGTCGAGTATTGCCTAATGCCCAAGATTCGAGTAAAAAGTGTTATAAAAATAAACGTAGATTCATCCTAAATCTTAGAAACATTCTTTATAAGAGTCATGGTTTTGACACGGTATAACCGCTTAATAGTTATGCAATTTAATGGAGTAGTATGATTAATATAATGTTTGCAGAGCATTCACACCTTGATAATCTTGCTGAGATTATGAGAACGACTTTTCATTTGGCTTGCCCAGAGAATTCTAACCATGACTTGCAAGATTTGTACATTTCAAAGCACTTGAATGCAAAATGTTTTGAGCAAATTTTAAATTCAGAAAAGGATAAAGTTTGGGTAGCTCTTTCAGGGAAAAAGGCAATCGGCTTAGCTGTTTTGGAGCACGGCTCCAAAGATATTGCTATTCTCTCAAAGCTTTATGTAATGCCTGATTATCAAGGGCAAGGAATAGCCTATAATCTTTATAGTTCAGTGTTTAATTACGTTCAAGAAACTGGCTATAGTCACCTTCAGCTGTTCGTTTTTTCGGGTAATAATCGTGCAAAAGCATTTTACAAGAAGCAAGGCTTTAAGCTAATTGGGACAGATGAATTTACAATGGAGTCTGAAGTGCATCATGATGAAATTTATGAAATATCCGTTGTATAAATTGCATTCAGATTCTAATTCGATTCCGATGCATAATGACGATTGATTACGTCATTATGCCTTCCTGTTGATATCGTTTTTGTTTTAGGTAATCGATACTATTCCGCTACAATGGCCGCTTAGTATTGAGGCTGAGAAAATCATGTCGCCAGAGATTTTTATTAAGCGGACGTTAGCAGCGACTTCCGTACAACGAGTCGAGCAGATTCAAGCCTTATGGAGTGGATATGGCGAGATTGTTCGTTATCAGGTTACTACTCGAGATCAGTCATACTCATCTGTTATCTTGAAGTCGATTCGTCTAGATCAAGTCATGGCTCATCCACGTGGCTGGCAGTCAGAATTATCTCATCAGCGAAAGTTAGAATCCTACCGTGTTGAAGCTCATTGGTATGCTCATTGGCGTTCTCAAGTAAAAGAGGTGGCGAGAACCCCTCATTGTTATGCTGTGCACCAAACGGAAGACTTGATTTACCTTTTGCTTGAGGACATGGATGAAGCAGGCTTTCCTAGCCGCCACACACGTTTAGAGTGGGACAGCTGTTTGCCTATATTGGATTGGCTGGCGAATTTCCATAGTCGTTTTATTGGAGTCCAATCCACATCTGAATATAGGCTGTGGCCTCGTGGGACGTATTGGCATTTGGCGACTCGTCCTGACGAATGGCAGGCCATGGAAGAGAGTGAGTTGAAGGATTCAGCAAGTCATATTGATCAGACCTTATCACAGGCGCGTTTTCAGACCTTGTTGCATGGTGATGCTAAGGTCGCTAATTTTTGTTTTTCTGAATTGTGCGATCAAGTCGCCGCGGTTGATTTTCAGTACATAGGCAAAGGTGTTGGGGTACAAGATGTGGCGTATTTTCTGGGTAGTTGTCTGGATGAAGCCAGCTTAGCGAATCATCTTTCCTATTTATTAGAGTATTACTACGCAGAGCTCGCTCGTTGTTTAGTGGCGCAAGGCGAATCGGCCGATTTGGCTTCCGAAGTTTGTATGGAATGGCGTTCATTATTTGATATGGCTTGGGCCGATTTTCATCGCTTTATCTTAGGCTGGAGCCCAACTCACGCGAAAAATACGGCTTTCAGCCAAATGGTCTCAGCGCGGGCTTTGGCGTTATTGAGACGCTCGTAAGGCTCGATTGGTTTTAGCCGTGGCTTGAGCAGTGATTGGATCATCGGGCCAAGGGTGTTTTGGATAACGTCCGCGCATTTCCTTTTTCACTTCAGGGTAAGCTTCTCGCCAAAAGAAGGGCAGATCATGGGTGACCGCTAATGGACGTTGGTTCGGAGACAGTAATTCTAGGGTTAAACTTTGTCCTAACACACTGGGCGTTTGTGTCATGCCAAACACTTCCTGTAATTTAACACTGAGCTTTGGCGGTTGCTGGCGGTAGTCAATCTTATGTTGGTTCCCTGAGGCAACGGCTAAGCGATCCGGTACGTATTCATTCAATCTACGTTGCTGCTCCCATGACAAGCTGTCCAGCAAAATCTGTTTAAGCGGTAACTTGTTCAATGCGCCTTGTGTTGTGATGTTGGCCAGATAAGGGCCTAACCATTCCGCTAGCCTATCGAGCAAGCCTTGTTCTGTCATGTCTGGCCAGTCCTGAGAGTCATGATGGGCGGCAAATTGAATGCGTGCTATCAGCTGCGAACTGTCGTCTTGCCAAGGCAAGATGTCGAGCCCCGTCTGGCGAATGTGCTGGAGCATAGCATCGGTGATTTGTTGAGGGTCGAGCTGAGCGGACTTTTTACGATGGAGGCAGAGTTTACCTATCCAAGTTTGTTGTTCACTGATCAGGCGCGCCTCCGATTTGGACCAGGCCAGATGCGAACGAGTTTTCAAAAGGTGCGGCAAGGCTTGTGATAAAGCCGACATATCCAAAGCCTGAGCCAGAAAAATACGATCTTCTTGTTGACCCTGATGACCGCCAATATCCAACGCCAGAAGGTAGTCTACTTGAGCATTTGAGTCGCGATTGTCCAACGTCGCAATGCGACCATTTGCCAATTTAAAACGCGTGCTATGGGAGTCATTTTTACCTTGTGACGGTAAGCGTTGAGCAATTCGATCAGCATACGCGCCTGCCAATAATGTTCCCAATACAACACTTTGTTCAAGGTCAATTTGATGCTTTGTTAGCTTGAGTGTTTGGCTGCGACGTTGCCATTGTTTTAGCGATTGCTGATAAAAATGTTTTGATTTTTGAGCGGATAGAGAGCTTGCGTTGGTTAGCCATTCTAAGCGCATGGAAAAGTCACTATCCTGTTGAGAGAAAGGATCGCCTTCTGACAATATGGCACAGGCTTGGCAGGCCAGCTCGGTCTGTCCCCATTGTTTACCCAACAAGAGAATTTGCGCCAGCCTTGGCTCTAAGTTCAGCTTGCTCATTTGTTCGCCATGAGGCGTCAACGTTAGGTTCGTCGCTTCGATGGCATTTAAATGGCGCAATAGATCAATGGATTGTTGAAAATGGCTTTCGGGTGGTGGCGTGATCCAATCCAGCTCTAAGCGCTCTTGTACGCCCCATTGAGCCAGATTAAGCGTCACCGCACTGAGGTCGACACATTCGATTTGAGGTTGGGCTTGTGGTGCTAAGCGGTGCTGTTGCTCTTCACTCCACCAACGATAACAAACGCCCGCTTGAGTTCGACCGGCGCGTCCCATGCGCTGAATGGTTTCGGCTTGTGTCGCGCGACGAGTGTGCAACCGCGTGGTGGCGGTATTGGCATCAAATCTGGCTTCACGGCTCAGACCACTGTCGACCACCACACCGATCCCTTCAATGGTTAAGCTGGTTTGTGCAATGGCCGTGGCCAGCACTATTTTACGTTCAGGCGGCACAGTGGCTTGGATGACCTTTTCTTGTTGTTCCAAGCTAAGGTCACCGTACAAGGGCAGAATACTTAAATGTGGTTGCTCACTGAGTCGTGCCTGAAGCTGTTTATGGAGTTGTCGAATTTCTTTTTGACCCGGTAAGAAGACAAGAATGTTACCGCTTTCTGCTTGGTAAGCGGTCAAGGTTAAACGGGCCACTTCGTCCATGACCTCGACGGTTTTCAGGGTTTTATTGGCGTAATGCGCTCTGACGGGAAAGCTGCGACCGGTACTGGTCAGACTGGTACAGTTAAGGCGTTGTTCTAATAATGTCGTGTCGAGAGTGGCTGACATGACCAGCAGCTTTAACGGATCTTCATCGCGATACAGTTCGCGTGCCTGTAAACATAAGGCAAAGGCTAGGTCGGAGTGAAGGTTGCGTTCGTGAAATTCATCAAAAATAACAAGTGAAATATCACTCAAAGAAGGGTCGTCTTGCAGCATTCGAGTAAGCACGCCTTCGGTGACCACTAAGACTTGGGTGTGCTTGCTTTCTTTGGTGTCGTGGCGAATGCGATAACCTATGCGTTCCCCCACAGGCTCTTTTAAGGTGTCTGCTAATCGTTTGGCGGCCGCTTTCGCCGCCAAACGGCGAGGTTCCAACATGACTATTTTACGTCCTTGATTCCAGACCTGATCCATCAACGCCAATGGCACCACGCTGGTTTTGCCTGCGCCAGGGGCTGCTTCCAAAATGGCTTGGTGGTGATGCAATAGTTGATGTTTTAGCTGAGGAATCAGTTGGTAAATTGGCAGTTCGCTGGACATAAGACGGCTCATTAATTTGCTGTGCTTATGATAACGTTTTTGGGCTGTTGGCGCAGTCTCACTTTAGGTTTGTCGATGGCGATATCGCTTTTACACGTTGCGATACAAGGCAAAAAGTAGCCTTCGGCTTGTTCTTTGGCGGTGAGGCCTCGTGGTGTTTTTGTACCGTAGAGAATCTCACCCGCTAACAATTTTGTGAGGCAGACTCCGCAGACGCCATTGTCGCAGGCGTGTTTAATGGGCACATGCTGAGCCAATAAGGTAGCGAGGACAGTATCGTCTGATCCACACTCCACCCAGCGAGGCGGGTGTAAAAAGCGGAGCTGGATGCGTTTCATCTGGGGCAAGATGCTTTTCCTTCTGTTAATCTTCTATTAACTTTAACATGATAAAAATACGGCGGTGTCGCAAGGCGATTGTGCCCCGAATCATAATGACAACGGATCCTAACCAATACAATGACAGAGCCAAGTAAAAAAACCTTATTGGTCGTTGATGATGACCAAGACATTCGTCAGCTGTTGTGTGATGCGTTATCACAGAAAGGCTATCAAGTGAGAGAAGCCGAGGATGGTCGCCAGATGTGGGCGCATCTTGAAGCGGAAGCTGTGGATCTGGTGTTAATGGACTTGTACTTGAAAGAGGAAGATGGCCTGAATTTGGCCCGTGACATCCGAGAGCGTTTTGCCATGCCCATTATGATGCTTACAGGGAAGGGCGATGAAACGGATCGAATTTTGGGACTAGAGTTGGCGGCTGATGATTACATGATGAAGCCCTTTAACTTGCGTGAGCTGACGGCTCGCATTCACGCATTACTACGTCGTTCTTATCAAGCACCACCGGTGTCGGCCAGCAGTATTAATCAAGACCATGATTGTCTGAGGTTTGGGCATTGGATGTTGGATTTAACTGCACGCTTGTTGCATGACCCAAGCGGCAAACTAGTAACCTTAACGTTAGGCGAATTTTCTCTGCTGGAAGTGTTGGCTCGTCATCCAGACCGCATTTTTTCTCGCGAACAGTTGATAGAGCAAAGTCGAGGTTTAGAAACGGAAGTGTTTGATCGTACGGTTGATGTGTTGATTCTTCGACTCAGACGGAAAATAGAGGCCAACCCGAAAACACCAGAGTTTATTAAAACTCAACGTGGGCTTGGTTATTTTTTCCAAGGGCCTGTGCGGGTGAATTAAATGCGTTTTACGAGTATTCGGCAAAAAGCTTCTGTGTCTATTTTAGCGATTAGCTTAGTGGCGTTTTTTATGGTCGGTATCGGTTGGCAATCTATGCGAGTCAGTGAAGCCTCTTTATCCGAATTTGAGTCAGAAACCTTACCAGAAATCAGCACCTCTTTAACATTAGCCGAAGGTGTGGCTCAGTTAGCAGCCATTGCTCCTTACACCGCAGGGTCTGGTCGTCCTTTTCAATTACAAACTGAATCTGAACGTATCCATCGACGTATTCTTGAACTTCGTGGTGTTGCTGATAGTTTGGCAGATTCTGTCTTTCAGCGAGACATCGATGACCGCTTAGATGACCTACAAACTACGCTTGAAGAGCTTGTTGCCTTGGTGCGTGAAGAGCTGTATTTGCGTGAAGACAGTTTGGCGCAGCAATTTCGTATTCGTCAGCTGCCGCTTAATGATGCTGTTGCCAGTGTGGGCAGCCAGCAAGGTTTAGTCTGGTTGTTACAGTTATTGGAGTCACCTAGTTTGGTGCCGGAGAGCATCTTGAAGAGCTTAAAGTTATCAGAGCAAAATGAGCAAGTCGCGAGTATTGCTGATGACTTATTAATGGCACATCGACGATTGAATCAGATCCAAGAGCGTAAGAACTATCTATTAATTTCGATTCGAGCCAAATCTGAACAGTTGAGTAAACAAGTTAGCGATTTCGTGGGCGGATTACAAAAGAAAGTGAGTCGTCAGCGACAAGAAGTGTCTTCGTTTGTGGCACGCGGTCAAAATTGGATTATCGGCATTTCTGTATTTCTCTTGTTGGGTTTGACTCGCTTGTATTGGTATAGCCAACGTATGACGAAAGATTTAGGCGTCGTCACCAACGACATGGAACAGCTCTCCTTTGGTCGAGTCGATTCAAAACACACAGGAATACGCCGCAATGATGAAATCGGCACCTTAGCAGATACGTTTGAAGTTTTTCGTCGTGATGCGTTAAGACGCTTGGAAGTCACTGCTGAATTGTCGGAGCAAAAACGTTTGCTCGAAACTATCTTTGATAACATGAACGATGGCCTGAGTGTGTTCTCCTCAAAAGGCACCTTGATTGCTTGGAACTCGGGTTATCAGAAATTGTTTGATTTATCGGATGATGATTTGAGTGTTGGTATGCCCATAGACGAAGTTCAAAGCCTGATAAACCAAGGACAACATAAAAACCTCAATTTAGAGAATCAGCAAGTTCATATGGAAGAAGTGAATGTTTCCCGGCATTTACGCTTTCAAAGTTTCGAGCGTCACTTTGACTCAGGAAAAATTGTTGAATTTCGCTCTAAGCCAATGCCAGAAGGCGGCTTTGTAACCTTATACACGGATTTAACGGAACGTAAAAGTGTGGAAAGTCAGTTACGACAAGCGCAGAAAATGGAAATGTTAGGGCAGCTGACGGGCGGTGTTGCTCATGATTTTAATAATCTATTGGCGGCTATCATGGGAAATTTGCAAATGCTATCTGACTCGCGGCCACAAACCGAGGATCAAGCGCGATACATAGAGCGAGCCTTGGTTGTGTCAGAGAAAAGTAGCAACTTGGTGCAGAGGTTGTTGGCCTTTAGTCGTCGTCAGCAGCTTTTTCCTGTGTCGATTGGTATTGATGATCTAATCGAAGGCATGTTGGATTTGGTTGAATACAGTGTTGGTTCGCATATTGTCGTCGAAAGCGATTTGCAATGCCCTGATGTGATGAGCTTGATTGACCCTTCCCAGCTAGAAAATTCTCTGTTGAATTTATCGTTGAACAGCGCCAGTGCGATGCCAGATGGTGGCCGTTTGGCCTTTTCAACCAAGTTATGTACTTTACCTGACAGTGATATCCCTGCAATTTGTATTCGTGTGGAAGACTCGGGTGAAGGTATTGATGATGAAGTGATTGGTCGTATCTTTGAGCCTTTCTTTACCACTAAGCCTGTTGGCAAAGGCAGTGGTTTGGGCTTGAGTATGATTTATGGCTTTGTCAAACAAAGCGGTGGTGAAATCAAAGTTACCTCTGAAAAAGGTAAATGGACTCGTGTCTGCCTGTTCTTACCTCAACAAGAGACACCACTTGACCTTTTAACAGACGATAGCTCTGCAGTAATAGAGAAAACAAGTAAACAAGACTCTATTCTCTTGCCTGAGTTCAGCTTGGTATGGCTGGTGGAAGACGATGAAGAAGTGTGCCGAGTGATGCGTGAGCAATTAGAAAAAATGGGCTTTATAGTACAAACTTTTGATTGTGCTGAAGCCGTCATGAAGGCGTTGGATAAGGCCATTCTCCCTGATGCTATTGTTTCAGATGTTAACCTTGCTGGTGCTGTGAGTGGCGTTGGGTTAGCACATAGCCTTCATTCTGACTTGTTTGGTTTTACGGGGCCAATATTACTGATGTCTGGTTTGCCCAAAGACGAATTAAAACAAAAGCATCAATTAAAAGACGATGATTTATTTATTTCAAAACCATTTACTATCAAAGAGTTAAGGAAAATATTTCAGATTAAATATTGAATTGTTACAAATATTACAAAAAAAGATTAAATGATGAAATTATTCATTAGTTTTTTATCTTCATAGTGTTTTATTAGAAACAGAGTCGGGGCTTGTTCTGTTTCAATGGCGTTTTTGAATAGCATCAATGTCAATAATAAAAACAAAAACTGGAGTTATAAAAACAATGAAATTTATGCATCGTATTCCGTACAAAAAATTGGCGTGTCTGGTTGCCGCTGGCACACTGTCTACTGTCGCTATGGCAGAAACCCCTATCATAGGTTTAATCACCAAAACCAATACCAACCCATTTTTCGTAAAAATGAAAGAAGGCGCGCAGCAAAAAGCTGATGAGCTTGGTGTTGAATTGCGTACGTTTGCTGGCCGTTACGACGGCGATAATGAAACGCAAGTTCAAGCGGTAGAAAACTTAATTGCCGCGGGTGCCAAAGGCATTCTTATTACACCAAGCGATACGGCTGGTATTGTTCCGACGATTCAAAAAGCACGCGATGCAGGTTTGCTTGTTATCGCGTTAGATACTCCTTTAAGTCCTGCTAGTGCGGCAGACATGACATTCGCGACGGATAACTTTAAAGCTGGCGAAATGATTGGTATGTGGGCAAAAGAAAAAATGGGCGATAAAGCTAAAGATGCAAAAATTGCTTTACTTGACCTGAGCACGAGCCAAATTACCGTAGACGTCGCTCGTGACCAAGGTTTCTTGAAAGGTTTTGGGATCGACCTTAAAGATCCAAAACGCATGGGTGATGAAACGGACTCGCGTATTGTGGGTAACGACGTGACGCAAGGTTCGGAAGAAGGCGGCCGTCGTGCGATGGAAAACCTACTGCAAAAAGACCCAGAAGTGAATTTGGTTTATACCATCAACGAACCCGCTGCGGCTGGCGCATATGAAGCATTGAAATCGTTCGGCCTTGAAAAAGACGTGTTGATTGTTTCTGTTGATGGTGGTTGTCCTGGTGTACGTAATATCAAAGACGGCGTGATCGGCGCTACTTCTATGCAATTCCCTCTTAAAATGGCCTCTGAAGGTGTAACAGCGATTGTAGATTTTGCCAAATCTGGCTCACGTCCTTCTGCATCAAATGGTCTAGATTTCTTCGATACAGGTGTTCAGTTAATTACTGATGAACCCGTGAAAGGTGTTCAATCTGTGTCGTCTAAAACTGGCTTGAGCATGTGTTGGGGCTAATCAATCTCTTGTGATAGATGGGTGTGAAGGCGCCCTTATTTGCCGTTAGTCGAACTTTTGGCTAACGGCACTTTTTCTATCTAGCGCAATGTTTCCTCTCTGGAGTAGTCTATGAGTTCTACCGACACAAAACCGTCTACAGCGGTGCTTGATCATGACAAAGTCGCGGATCAAGCCAGTAGCTATGTTGCCAAGTTCGAGCGTAAAGAAACGCTTGTGCAGCGTTTTCAAAAGTTTCTTCATCATTATCCCATTGCCGCACCAAGTATTGTACTGATCTTGGCTATTGTTGGCTTTAGTATGATAGTTGGTGGACGTTTTCTTCATCCATTCAATCTATCTTTGATCCTGCAACAGGTCACTATTATCGGTGTGATTGGTGTTGCCCAGACCTTAATTATTTTAACCGCGGGTATCGATTTATCCGTGGGGGCCATTATGGTATTGACCTCCGTCGTAATGGGACGGATGGCGGTAAATTATGGTATTGATCCGAGCTTATCTATTCTGATTGGTATTGCGGTGGGTGCGTTGGCTGGCTTTATTAATGGCTTGCTTATTACCCGATTAAAAATCCCGCCTTTTATAGCGACACTAGGATCTTGGAATGTTTTTTTTGCTTTGAACCTATGGTACTCAAAAAGTGAAACGATTCGTTCTCAGGATATTAGTAGCATCGCGCCATTATTACAGTGGACGGGCCAAACTATCGACTTCTTCGGCGCAAGATTGACTTATGGTTCCCTTTTAATGCTAGGGATATTTTTTCTGATCTGGTATGCCCTAAATTGGACCGCTTGGGGGCGTCATGTATATGCAACAGGCGATGATCCGGAAGCCGCGAAATTAGCTGGTATTCGTACAAATCGAATCTTAATGTCAGTCTATGTTCTGGCTGGCGTTGTATGTGCTATTGGGGCATGGGTTCTTATTGGTCGTATCGGCTCGGTGAGTCCACAAGCAGGCACTATGACTAACCTTGACAGTATTACTGCGGTGGTTATTGGTGGGTGTAGCTTGTTTGGTGGACGAGGTTCTATTTACGGTACGCTCATTGGTGCACTAGTTGTTGGTGTATTTAGAAATGGCTTGGCTTTAGCTGGTGTAGATGTTCTATGGCAAGAGTTTACAGTGGGGATATTGATTATTTCGGCTGTGGCTATTGATCAGTGGATCCGAAGAGGGACAGCATAATGGTAGCTCAATACGATAAGACACCTGTGTTACAAACAAAAAACTTGGTAAAACGTTATGGCAGTGTGACCGCGATTGATCATGCCGATTTTGAACTCTATCCCGGTGAGATATTAGCGGTCATTGGTGATAATGGTGCAGGCAAATCCTCCTTGATCAAAGCCTTGTCTGGTGCTTTGATCCCCGATGAAGGTGAGATTTTTTTAGATGGTAAGCCGGTAAGTTTTTCTTCACCGATGGAGGCTCGAGCATTAGGCATAGAAACGGTTTATCAGAACTTGGCGGTGTCGCCTGCGTTAAATATTGCTGATAACTTGTTTTTAGGGAGAGAGTTATTGAAGCCTGGCATTCTAGGTTCTGTCTTCCGTATGCTGGACAAGAAAGAAATGGAAAAACGCGCCCGCAATAAGATGGCTGAGTTGGGTTTGATGACGATTCAAAACATTAGTCAAGCGGTTGAATCGCTTTCTGGTGGTCAGCGCCAAGGTGTGGCGGTTGCTCGTTCAGCTTTGTTTGGCAGCAAAGTGGTGATTATGGATGAGCCAACTGCGGCGCTTGGTGTAAAGGAGTCGCGTCGTGTCTTGAACTTGATCAAAGAAGTTCGTGATCGTGGTTTGCCTATTATCTTGATCAGTCACAATATGCCACATGTGTTTGAAGTTGCAGATCGTATTCATATCCACCGTTTAGGTAAGCGAGCGGCGACTGTCACGCCTCAAACTCATACCATGTCTGATGCTGTTGCCATTATGACCGGGGCGATGGAAGTTAGCGGGTCAGAGGAAGAGGCTGCCTAGGAAAAAACTAAACCGCTATTTTTATCTTCCATCAGGTAGGGCAAAATAGCGGTTCTTTATGCTCTTGTGGCTTAAGATATGTTCATTGGCCATCAATGACGAGCGCGCGATTATTGGGAGAAACAGAATGAGTCTATTTAAAGCGCCCGTGTCGTGTTTACATAAAGTACGGCAGTGGTGGAGGTCCTATCGGCTAATGCCCAGTATTTTGGCGATTTCTATTGTCGCCGTATCGCTGTCTCCCTTGGTGTCACAATCCTCTGAGCCCCAACCCTTAAAATCGATTGGTATTAGTGTTGCCGATTTGGGTAACCCATATTTTGTTCAATTGGTAGATACCGTTTCCTTAAAAGCAGAGCAGTTAGCGGGTCAGCCTGTTAAAATGATCATTCGCTCGGATGCTTATGATTGGCAGCGACAAATCGGTCAAATCAATGATTTTATTGAGCAAAAAGTCGATTTGATCGTATTGACCGCCGCGGATGAGTATAAGGTGGCCGCTGTTGTTGCCAAGGCTCAGCGAGCGGGTATTAAAGTGATTGCGGTGGACGTGAATGCACAAGGTGCAGACGCAACTATTACCACTGATAATGTGCAGGCTGGCGCAATAGCGTGTGAAAAATTGGCGAAGATGATAGGTTATCAAGGCAAATTCGTTATTATTAACGGTGTCTCAGTGTCCTCTGTGATTGAAAGGGTCGCTGGCTGTAAATCAACATTAAATAAATACCCCGATATTACCTTGCTAAGTGACCGCATGAATGGCACTGGCAGTGTGGAAGGTGGAATGGAAGCCATGACGTATTTGATGGAAGAATACGGTCATATTGATGCGGTGTTCAGTATTAATGATCCAACGGCATTTGGAGCTTTGCGAGCGGCGCAACAAGCTAATCGCAATGAGTTTATATTAGCCTCGGTTGATGGGGCGCCATTTGCAACCGATATTATCAAGCAACAGGACAATTCTTGGGTTGCCACTGCCGTTCAACGGCCTATTCCCATGGCTGAAAAAGCCATTGAGATTGGTATGGATTTATTAAAAGGTAAAGAGGTTGCTCAGCGTTTTATTTTGATCCCTTCAACGTTAATTGAGAAAAACTAATTTTCAATCTATCTTGGTCTTTTATGGCAAGACCGTTAAGCTATCGCCTTCTTAAAAGAGGCTATTAATGGATACTTCTACGTTATTCTTACAAATCTTTAATACGGTTTTTCCTCTGGCTAGCATTGTGCTGGTGGCTTTTTTCTACGCACGCGTTCGGCCTACCGATATGACGGTGGCGAACCGTCTCAATATCAGTGTGTTTTGTCCTGCGCTGATTTTTTCTGTTATGGCATCAAAAGAGTTTCATATAGCTCAATACGTTGACTTGATTATTGCGGCCACGGTCGTTGTTATAGGCTCAGGGCTCCTCGTTTGGCCTCTTTGTAAATGGCTAAAAATATCGCCAAAGACGTTGGTTCCGCCAATGATGTTTAACAACAGCGGTAACTTGGGTATTCCTTTGATTGTGCTGGCGTTTGGCGAACCCGCTTTGCCTATCGCCGTGGTGTTGTTTCTAACCGAAAACTTGCTTCATTTCACGGTAGGCATGTATTTGCTTAACCCAAAAGCCAATCTTCTTAATGTGTTGAAGATGCCTATGATCATTGCAACGATTCTGGGCTTAATTTGGAGTTTACAAGGCTGGACTGTCATGCCTGCAGTAAAAGTGTCCGTTGATATGATGGGACAAATAGCTATTCCTCTGATGCTCTTTGCTCTTGGTGTTCGGATGACGAATGTAGACTTTAGTGAATGGAGACTTGGTGTGATTAGCGGCTTTTTGTGTCCGTTAAGCGGCCTGGTTATTGCGGGGATTTGGTATTATGTTGTTGGAATGTCTCCGGAAAATTTTGCCTATTTATTGATCTTCGCTTGTTTACCTCCTGCTGTTTTGAACTACATGGTGGCCGAGCTTTATCAACAGGAACCTCATAAAGTAGCGTCGATTGTATTAATTAGTAATTTGATGAGTGTAGGGATTATCCCTTGTGTATTGTTCTATGTTTTATAAACCCGTATTAGGAGAAAAAGCATGATGGTACAAATTGGCTTAATCGCTTTATTAGTGTTCGCTTATGTCATTGTTTCTCGCATTCTGAAATCCAGTGTCACGTTATTAGGGCAAAAAAAATTCGCCAATGAAGTGCGTATTACCTATGTTTCGAAAATGCTAAACCTAGGTTTTACTGCAATTTTAATTTTATTAATCTGTTTAGTTCTTGGCATTGGGTATGGTCAACTAGCAATCTTTTTTTCGTCTGTATTTGCTGTTGTTGGTGTGGCGTTGTTTGCTCAATGGTCTATTTTAAGCAACATAACTGCCAGCTTGATTATCTTTTTTGGTTTTCCTTATCGAGTAGGGGATTGGGTCAAGGTTGTTGATAAAGATGATGAGATTCTTGGGCAAATTATGGAAATATCGACTTTTCACGTGATTATCCAGAGGTTTTCTGGGGATGTAGTGACTTATCCAAACAGTTTGATCTTACAAAAAGCGGTTGTACGTTTTGAAAGTCGAGAAAGGGCACAAGCAATGAGTCAATACAAAGAGCCTGCAGTGCCAATAGGAGAATCTGAGAAGCAAAGCACTTCTGTCTGATGTTGATTGAAAAACAATCAATTTTTTAAGATTTTAGATATTTGTGTCATACTAAGAGGCCTTCATCTTTAAGAAAGGAAGTCTCTTGTGAAATCCGATCCTGAGTCTTTGTTAAAAAATAATGATGCGCTTATTCATTCAGATGCGCTGAAAGTGAAATCTCATGCCCAACGTCCCCAAGAAGACTGGGTACTGCACACTTTAATGATTGAAGGTTATGACGTTCCTTTTCGTTTTAAGCGCCAAGGAAAATACCGCACTTTGCGCGGAGCTCGCGTCAACCTTACTTATTACCCAACCCAAGAAATGGTCGCGGGAATTCCTGTAGAAATCATGAAAGTGGTACGAGTGAAGCGAACCTAGCCATCAAACGTTATCACTTAGCCTACTTCTGCTTTTCTTCTGCACAATATGAACTTAAGATGGCGTCCCCTGTCTTTATTGCAGGTTTCAAGATTGCTTATTAGGTGTAGAAAATAATGGAAATGAGTCGTTCTGGAAGTTGGTTTGCCACCATGAAGCGCATTGAGCGTAGTGCGTGGTTCCAAGGTTTTATTATCAGTATTATCGTCATTGCTGCTTTGACCGTTGGCGCAAAAACTTACTCTTTACCTTATGGCATTGATAAAGCCATTAATTACTTAGACAACTTTATTACTGTCTTTTTTTTAGTCGAACTTTCTCTACGTTTTATTGCTTGTGATGATAAGCGTCGTTTCTTTAAAGACCCTTGGAATATTTTTGATACCGTTATCGTCATCGGTAGTTTGATGCCGATATCAGAGGCTGAGATGATTCTTATCGCTCGCTTGTTACGCGTATTTCGAGTGTTACGTTTGGTTTCTATTATTCCAGACCTACGTTTTTTGATTAACGCCTTGCTTAAAGCCATTCCCAAAATGGGTTACATTGCTTTATTGATGTTTATTATTTTCTACATCTTCGCGGCCGTTGGATCTATCTTTTTTCATCAAGTAAATGAAACGCTTTGGGGAGATATTGCTATCTCTATGCTGACATTGTTTCGCGTTGCAACGTTTGAAGATTGGACTGATGTAATGTATGAAACGATGGAAGTGTACCCATTTAGCTGGGTCTTCTACATTATCTTCATTTTCTTAACCGCCTTTGTGTTCTTGAACATGATGGTGGGTGTGGTGTTGGATGTCATGACTCGAGAGACGGCCCAAGAAGAGCACGAAAACCAAGAAAACCATCACCAAGCTTTGGTCACCCAAATTGCCGAATTGCAGGCTCAAGTGGCTCGTTTGGCGGATAAAATCGACGAGCAACAAGATCGAAAAGATTAGTGGTTCATTTTTACATGACTTTTAAGTGGCGTGCTGGTTAACTTTCTTTAGCCAGCGGCCACCGAATGTATTCAGCATCAAACCAACAAGCACAATGAAAATCCCCGCCCATTGCATCATACTCACGGTTTCAGACAGAAAAATTTCCGCTGATGTTAATCCGACAACAGGTACACCTAAGGTGAGCGGAGCAACCGTTGCGGCTGGATAGCGAGACAATAAATGACTCCACAAACCGTAGCCAGCTAATGTCGCAAAGATGGACAAATAGGCCAATGACGCTATGGATTTGAAGTTCAACCCAATGAGATTATTCCACATAACATCACTGCCATCGATGAAATACGCACAGATAAAGAAAGGGACAGGCGGCACCCAGCTAGACCAAACGATAAGATTTAAATTGGCATCGTAACCTTTTCGACTGATGATTTTGGTGAATATATTACCCAACGCCCAACTAGACCCTGCGGCTAAAGTTAATCCAAAGCCAAGGGCCGTCATGGTGGTGTCCTCATTGTCTAATCCGATCACAGCTAAACCGCCAATGGCAATGCCAATTGCGAGTACTTGGTAGGGACGAACCGTTTCTTTCAACAATAAAATAGCGAACAGCAGGGTGAAAATCGCCTGAGATTGCAGTACCAAAGAAGCCAGTCCAGCAGGCATCCCAAAAGACATGGCGCTGAATAAAAACGCAAATTGTCCGAAGTTCAATGACAAAGCATAGCCAATACACCAAAGCAGTGGTGTGTTGGGGCGAGCAAAAAAGAAGCAACCAATCATACCGATGACGAGAAAGCGCAATCCGCCTAACATCATTGGCGTGAGTTCATCTAAGCCCCAACGCATGACGATAAAGTTAAAGCCCCAAGCGACGATAATAATTAACGCCAAAAACATATCTTTGCGAATCATGTTGAATCCTTAACTTTGCAATGGTGGGGCGAAAATAAGCCAACCACTTTACGTGTTTTCGACAAGTTTGCACATGGACAGATAACAAAAGAATGAAGGACACAGATCGAGAATGTTCTCTTTAATTGCCAAAAGCAGCGTATTCATTTTCCATTTTATGTATTGATAGAAGAGATATCCCATTCTTTCACGCCGTAATATAGGCTAAATTGATAAGTTCTTAATGAAAATCGAATATCAGCCTTCATCTGACTGACAACAATACAACGTCACAAGAGCCTCAATATTATGCGTATTTTAGTAGTGGAAGATGATCGTATTTTAGGCGAAGCCATCAGTCAAAGAATCAGTCGAATGGGTCATGGTCTTGATCTTGCTCAGACCGGTTTACAAGCCACTCAGATGTTGGCTTTGCAAGAATACGACCTTATGTTATTGGATCTAAATCTACCGGATATGACAGGCAATCAAATTTTACAAAATCTGCGCAAAAAGCACTCTAATACGCCTGTAATTGTACTGACTGCACGTGATGGAATTAAAGATCGTATTGAGTTATTGGATTTGGGGGCTGATGACTATATGACGAAACCAGTGGACTTTGGCGAACTGGAAGCCCGTTGTCGTGCCTTATTGCGTCGTAGCCAAGGACAAGCGCAGAATACGATAGAATATGGCAATGTGAGTTTAGATCTTCAAGCATGCTCGGTGACTGTTGATGGCAACCTTATAGAGCTAAAACAACGTGAGTTTCGTTTGTTAGAGGTGTTTATTAGCCATACAGGTCGAGTGTTAAGCAAAGAATCCTTAATCGAACATATTTATAATTTTAATGAAAATCCAAATTCAAGCGTGATTGAAATCTACGTAGCACGCCTGCGGAAATCTCTGCAAGACAGTGACATCAATATCAGAACCATTCGCGGCTTAGGTTATCTGTTGGAAAAACATCATGGCTAAAGCGACTACATCGATTCGTCGGCAATTGATCCTAATGGTTGCGGCGGTGCTGATCGTCATTAACATTATTGCGCTTTGGAGTGCTCATATCTATGCGAATCGTGCGGCAAAAGAGTCTTATGATCGGCTTTTATATGGTTCAGCTTTGCAGATGGCTGAAAACATCACTATTTTAGACTCGCAAGTTTTTATTGATTTGCCCGTTTCCGCTTTTGAAACCTTAGCCCTGTCTGCCTCTGATCGTGCATTTTATGCCATTATGAATGGGCGATATCAGGTGCTGACAGGCTATAAAGACCTTCCCAATATTCCATTTACTCAGTTACTTCAACAATCTAGCGAAAAAGAAAAATTTATCCCCATTTATTATGAAACCATGTATCACGGTGAAAAGGTGCGTTTTGTTGCGTTAGGGAAGCGTTTGTTAGAAGCGGACAGTGTAAACGATGTCTTTATAATCGTCGGGCAAACATTGGACGCACGCCGCGCAGCCGCGACGGAAGTCAGTCACATGGCATTGCAGTTTGTGGCCTTATTTTTCGTTATTACTTTGCTCTTATTGCTTTTTGTTATTTGGCGAGTATTACAGCCATTACAAGCGATTAAACAAGCTATTACCGAGCGCTCTCCCCAAGAGTTATCGCCGTTGGAGGCCAATGTTCCCAGTGAAATAGCGCCTTTATTAAAGAGTATTAATTACTTCATGGCTCAGTTGGATAATACCTTGAGCCGTTTACAACGCTTCACCGCAGAAGCCGCTCATCAGATACGAACTCCTTTGGCTGGCTTGAACTCGCAAGCACAAAATGCGATCGATGAAACCGATGAAACGCTACGTCAAAAACAACTACAACATATTTTAGAAAGCAGCAATGTGTTGACTGGTACAGTCAATCAGCTTCTTAGTCGCGCGACGCTGACACATCGTTATCAGAGTCATCCTTTTAGCCCTGTGTCTTTGGATCATGTCGTCAAAGAGACATGTCGTGAGCTGGTGGTTTGGGCGCTAGAGCGACAGGTCGAAATTGAATATTTAGGCAACATCCAGGTGACGATTAAGGGCGATGAATTTGCGCTAAAACAGATGCTGCAAAATATTATTGAAAATGCCATCAAATATAGTCCGAAGGGCGGCGTTGTTGAAGTTGAGCTAATGGTGATGAACGAGCTGCCTGACACTTCGATTAGGTTACAAATTCGAGATCAAGGTGTTGGTGTTCCAGATAAAGATAAAGAACACATTTTTGAGTATTTCTATCGTAGTCCTGATAATTTTGCCTCTGGTTCCGGAATTGGTTTATCCATTGCCAAAGATGTCGCAGAGCACCATGATGCTAGATTTCATTTAAAAGATAACCTGCCGTCAGGGTTGATTGTAGAAGTGATTTTCCTTCAACAAAAAGGACTTTCTTATGAAAGTTAATTGTCGACTGGGGCTTTGTTTAATCTTGTTTAGTCACATGGCATTGGCTGGTGCGGCACAATCAGGAACGTCTATTATTTTTCCAAGTTTGAATAAACAGCCAAAGTTTGAAGGGGAAGTGCTAACTGTTTATGGTGCTGTAAATCATCGGGTAATCTCACCTTTGTTTAAGGCATATCAAGAGACATACACGAATGTAGCTATACACTATACCGAATCGAACACTCGTCATCTCTATGAGCAATTTCTTTCAGAGCCTAATGCTCGACCGGACGTGATGCTTAGCCCAGCCATGGACTTACAGTTTAAGTTAGCAAATGATGGCTACGCCTTGGTTTATGACTCACCAGAGCTTGGTCATGTCCCTAAGGATTCACATTGGCGAAGTGAGTTATTTGGTTTTACTTACGAACCAATCGTGACGGCGATAAACACAGATATTTTAGCTAGAGAAGCGTTGCCGCAAAGTCGTGAACAGTTATTGAATTTGATCCGCAGTAAGAATCATCTTCTAGACGAGAAAATTGGCTTGTTTGATATTCAGCAGTCAGGATTAGGGTATTTAGCGTGGGCCTATGATGGACAGCAATCTCGTAGTTATGGACGATTGTTAGAAGCGTTTGGAACGCATCAAGCTCAGCTTTATACAGACACGGCATCTATGCTCGACGGGCTTCTGAAAGGCCAAATTTTCATCGCTTATAATCTGGTTGGTGCTTATTCCTATCAATGGACACAAAAGTATTCATGGATAAAAACCATTATGCCGACGGATTATACGACGATCATTATGCGCACGGCATTCATTCCTCGTGATGCTCAAAAAGTGACATTAGCGAAACGTTTTATCGACCTTTTATTATCCCCTGAAGGGCAGCATATACTGGCGAATCAATCCGCTCTTACGCCAATAAGTACAAAGGTTAAAGGCCCATTTAGTCGTGATGAGTTGAGTAAACTACCGCATGGAATTTTTCGTCCTATACCTTTAGGGCTCGAATTGCTGATTCAAACCGACGATGCGAAAAAAAGGCTTATTTACTCAGAATGGCGTGATGCTATCCAACCAGTATTGAATCGAAAAAAATAGAATTCATTGTTTTGTTGATACCTATGAAAGGTTCATGAAAGGTTTGTTGATTAAAGTGCTAATGCAAACAACAAAAATAACAATGGAGAATCCCATGTTGAGAAAAATCTTTGTAGCAAGTGCTTTGTGTGTCTCTCTGGCGTCGACTGCTGTTGTTGCCGCTGAGCGTGTCTCGATCGGAACGGGTGGAACGGGTGGTTTGTTCTATGTGATTGGCGCAGGTATTTCTGAGACGCTGAACAAGCACATGGAGAACACCACCGCACGGGCGGAAGTAACGGGGGCTTCCGTTGAGAACAACCATCGTGTTGCGGCAGGTCAAATGACACTCGGGCTGTCTTCTTCCTCTACTCTCTTTGAAGCTCAGAGTGGTGAAGGCCCATTTAAAGTGAGTGGCCCATTAGATGTTGCTGGTATTGCTTATTTATATCCCGCTGTACTGCAAGTGGCGACGATCTCCGGTAATGGCGTCGACTCTTTTGAACAGTTAAAAGGCAAGCGTGTCAGCATGGGTCCTCCGGGCAGTAATGCGGCTGTATTAGCCACACGTTTACTACAAGAATATGGTGTATTTGAAGACATTACTCCGCGCTTTCTTTCTTATAATGAAGGTGTAAAAGCCTTGGTTAATGGCCAAGTAGATGCAACGGTTGTTCTAGCGGGTGCACCAACTTCTTCTTTGATTGATCTTGACTCACAAACAGACATGAAACTCTTGTCTGCGAGTATTGAGAAGTTAGACCATTTGATCCAGAAGTATCCCTTTTATCAAGCTTACTCCTTACCTGTCGGAACCTATCCAGATCAAACAAAACAAGTTGTGATGATTAACGATCCAGCGATTTTGTTTACGAGTGGTAAAGAAGATCAGAGTAAGATCTATGACATCACTAAAACCATTTTTTCGAATCTAGAAGAGCTGGGTAAGATTCATCCTCAAGCAAAAGCAATATCATTAGACACGGCAAGACATACTCCCGTTGCTTTGCACCCAGGTGCGAAAAAATATTACGACGAAGTAAGTGGCAAATAGGAGCGTCATTATGTTGAACTCAGGTTCCAGCAATGGCTTTCAAAGCTTGCTACTTGAATCAAAATTCGCTGGTGGCAAGGAACGTCTAGCAGTCTCTTTATTGTTTAGTGTGATCGCCGCTGGAATTGCTGGGCTTGTGCTTTATGGTGCCTATTATGGTGGCATTACCGCGTTGCTATTGAGGTCGTCGTTCTTTTCTCTTGTTGCCGCGGCGGCCATGCTGTTTTATGCGTTGAGGTACAAAAGTGTCGTTGGCCGAGGCGTATTTTATCTACTTGCATTATTGGCACTAATACCTGGCCCTTATTTATGGCATCACTACATTGATATTGTGATGCGTGGTGCTATGTCAGTTGAGCAAGATCGATTTATCTTTATTGCTCTCATTGTGGTGGTGTTTGCCTTTGTTCGTATCGCGGTGGGTCGGGCATTAATTATCTTAATGGCGCTGGCTTTTCTTTATGCGTGCTTTGGCTATTTGGTCCCTGGTAAATATGGTCACGGTGGCTATGATATTAGTCGTTTAACCTCAACTCTGATGTTATCGACTGAAGGCGTTTATGGCGTGCCAATGGGCGTCGCCGTTGAGTATATTTTCCTATTTGGTTTGTTTGGAGCCATCTTAACTAAGATTGGTACGGGTGAGGTTTTTGTTGATTTAGCTCGGGGTTTGACGGGACGCGTGCAAGGTGGCCCTGGTCTGTCGGCTGCTTTGTCTAGTGCCTTGCTTGGTTCGCTTAATGGTAGTGCGGTTGCCAATGTCGTTACTACCGGCACTTTTACGATTCCATTGATGAAGCGTGTTGGATACAGTGCGAAATTAGCGGGTGCGATTGAAGCTGCTGCATCCTCCGCAGGGCAAATTATGCCTCCAGTTATGGGAGCCGCTGCTTTCCTGATGGCGGAAATGATTGGTATCCCGTATGCCGAAGTGGCCATGGCGGCCTTAGTGCCAGCGCTTTTATATATTTTGGCCTTGATGATTTCGGTTCGCCTTGAAGCTGGACGACTTAACCTAGCTCGAGATACGGAAGCAGGTTTGCAGTTGTTGCTAAGAACACTAAGAACGAAGAGTTATCTTTTGCTTCCATTGGTTGTGTTGATTGGTCTGATGATTTCAGGCAAGTCTCCAACTCAAGCCGCCGTTATGGGGATTCTCGCTGGCTTGCTAGTGTGCCCATGGAAAAAAGCCACTCGTATAAATGTGTTCGATTTGATATCAGCATGTAAGGAAACATTATCTTCCACTTTACCTATCGTGGCTGCCGTGGCTGCCGCAGGTGTGATTATTGGCATATTAAATCTAACGGGCATGGGATTAATGCTATCTGGTTTAATCATTGAGCTGGGCGACGGTAATTTGTGGGCCGTATTGTTGCTTACCGCATTGGCCTCTTTTGTTTTAGGGATGGGCTTACCGACATCAGCTGCGTATTTATTACTTGCGGTGTTAGTAGCACCTGCGATGACGCAGCTAGGTATGGAAATCTTATCGGCACATATGTTTATTTTCTACTTTGGTTTGGTGTCTGCCATTACACCGCCTGTTGCATTAGCAGCTTATGCGGCGGCGACAATTTCTGGTGCGGAACCAAATGAAACCGCGGTGGAGTCTATGCGTTTGGGCTTTGTGAAACTCTTAGTGCCGTTTTTGTTTGTTACCATGCCGGGTGTGTTGTTGATTGGTTCTACCGCCAGTGTTATTGCAGCAATCTTGTTTGCGACCTTGGCGACTGCTTCAATGAGTATCGGCTTTTCAGGTTGGTTACGTGAAAACTTATCTTGGCCAACTCGATTGACCTATGTGGTCGCAGCGGTATTAATCGCTTGGCCAGCGTCCGCAACGGACACGTCTATCGCGATAGTGGGTGCTCGTATTATTGGTGTTGTGTTATTTGCTGGATTGTTGTTCAAAGCAAGCATGCAAACAAAGCCCGACGCCATGAAAGCCGACGCTTAATAGTTTAGGAAACTAAGCAAACGACATAAAAAACGCACATTTCTCTGCATGAAATGTGCGTTTTTTTCAACAGCTTCCGTGGCAGTTTTGACTGTCTAAGGCAGCCCATTCATTAGTAACTTAATGCCATATGACGCAGTGAATACAGCAATAAAGCCGACACCGTATAAGAGTAAAAACCACTGCCACGACTTGAGTTTGGCGACTTTTTCTTTCAGGTTTTTTAATGGCATTAGTAACCCTCCTGATAATCTTCCACCTTGCCAGAAAAAACGCGATAACCCCATAAGGTATAAGCACAAATTAATGGAACAAAGATGCAAATACCGGGCAGTAAGAAGAGTAAGCTGCTGTCTGGTGATGCGGCCTCCATAAAGGTTAATTGTCTTGGTATCAGGTATGGAAATAAACCGACGACAAGACCAGCAAAGCCCAGTAAAAATAAGGTTGCGGCATACCAAAAAGGTCGACCTTCATGATGAACGGTTCCGGTAGCGTGACTGTTTAGATCTCTCCAAGCCAAAACCGCGACGATTAAGGTGATAATAGGTAAGGGCGATAGCCACAAGAAATTCAAACCAGAAAACCAACGTTGACGAATGTCTACTTGGCTCGCTACTGTCCATAAACTCACGATTATCATGGCTAAAATAGTGATCAACAAGAGTCGTTTTCCTAGCTTGGCTGCATGATCTTGAATACGGCCACGACTTTTCATAAACAGATAACAAGCGGCCAACAAAGCATAACCTGCCATTACAGAAAAGCCTGTTAGGATAGAAAAGGGCGTTAGCCAGTGTAGGCTAGATAAGCTATCGACACCGACTGGCACGCCTTGAACAATTGATCCTAGCAACATGCCTTGGCAAAACGCCGCGATAGCCGAACCCGCGCTAAAGGCGAAATCCCAATAAGGTCGTGAGGTATCGGATTTAAACCGATACTCGAATGCCACACCACGAAAGATCAAGGCAAATAGCATCAGCATGATAGGCAGGTAAAAAGTCGAAGTAATGCCAGCATAAGCAGCTGGAAACGCCGCAAACAACACGACACCACCAAACACCAACCAAGTTTCGTTGCCATCCCAAACATGTGAAATAGAACGCATTAAGTGATCTCGTTCGCCTTCTTGGTTAAACCAAGGGTAGAGAATGCCAATCCCAAGGTCAAAGCCATCGAGTAACACGTACATAAAGATGGCAAAGCCTAAGACAAGGAAGTAGAAAAGAGCCAAATCCATCATTTATCTCCTTGTTCTATTGTTGGGTGATCTTTTGTTTTTAGCGACTTCACCCAAGCTAATGCGTAGCCCGGCGCTTTCATACCAATCAGTTGCTGCTCTAATGTTTCCATTGATGGCGGCCCTTTCTTAATCAGCTTGCGCATGAAATATAGGTAAACGCCAATGAGCAAACTGTAAATGATCACAAACATCGTTAAGGTAAACAGCACGCGTTCTGGAGGTAGCGGCGATACAATCTCCGAGGTTCTAACAAGGTTATAGACAATCCAAGGCTGACGACCGATTTCCACCACATACCAACCTGCCAACACTGCAATGACACCCATAGGGGTAAATAATGTCACAAGAGACAGGAAGGCTTTGTTTTCATACAAGCGGCCTTTACGACGTAATAACAGGGCGAGTATCGCGATGCCAATCATGCCAAAGCCAATGCCCACCATAACGCGGAAAGACCAAAACACTAAGGGGACATTGGGTCTGTCTTCTGGTGGAACGGCTTTCAGGCCTTGCACTGCGCCATCCCAAGAGTGAGTCAAGATCAGGCTACCTAGGTTGGGAATCCCGATTTCATAATCGTTCGACTCGCTTTCCATATTTGGCATGGCGAATAACAATAAGGGAACGTTTTCTTCTTCCGCTGGCCAGATGCCTTCCATCGCTGCCAACTTAGTTGGCTGATGCTCTCTTACGTTTAAACCGTGCATATCACCAATCCATGCTTGTAGAGGCGTTAATACCAAGGCAAACCACATACACATGGACAGGCCTTTTTTGGCAAAAGGAACGTGCTGCTTTTTCAACAAGTAATAAGCACTGATACCAGCCACCACGAAAGTCGCGGTAATTAATGATGCCACCACCATGTGAGTAAGACGATACGGCATAGATGGGTTGAAGATCACTTCCATCCAGCTGGCGACTTCAAACTTGCCATCGATGATCTTGTAGCCTGTTGGTGTTTGCATCCAAGAGTTCGCCACAATGATCCAAAACGCTGAAATCCAAGTACCTACCATCACGGTGAGCGTCGCGAAGAAATGCAGCTTACGACCAACACGTTGCCAACCAAACAGCATGACGCCAAGGAAACCGGCTTCCATGAAGAAAGCGGTCAGTACTTCGTATGCCATCAATGGCCCAAGCACTGCACCGGTAATTTCCGAGAATTTGGAAAAGTTAGTACCAAATTCATAGGACAAAACGATGCCAGACACCACGCCCATGCCAAAGGTAATCGCAAAGGGTTTGATCCAAAACTTGGCCAGTTGTAAGTAATAAGGGTTGTGAGTTTTAAGCCATAAGCCTTCCCAAATGGTAATCAGCGTCGCCAAACCAATGGTGATGCTGGGGAAAATAATATGAAAGCTCACCGTAAAAGCGAACTGTATGCGAGATAAAATGGCGACATCGAGATCCATGGCAACTCCTGCTTTAAATATAGGTGGATTTAGGAATTGTTTTTTATGCGTAATGTGCGCATCTGCTGCAAAGCCAGTGGTAACAGCGCTAATCCTATAATGCTGAAGAGTGCGATGATTTCAGTCATTAAAAAGCCAGTATTCATGATGCCTGTCCTATAAGTTGATAATAGTTTGATATAGATCAAAGGTTGATTTTAGTAGAGCAAAGGATAGGCCAACTATTTATGATTTTTATATATCTGATTTTAAAGGAAAAATTTATATCTTTGCTTGAAGTGTAAAAAAGGTTTACGATTTTCTCACTTTTTGGTGTAAACGAGGTTTACGGTTTTGACGCTTTCGTTGATGTTTGAAGTTGCTATGCTGGTGACCAGTGTGTGCGGCGTTTTGGTCGCTGTTTGGCTATTGTGGCGAGCAAGAAAACAAAGTGATCTACAAGCCTTGGCTGGGTTTGCCATTATGATGGCGATTTGGTGCTTCGGGCATGTGGTTTTGTTTCAGGGCTATGAGCAAATTGGCATTCATATCATTTTAGCTAACCCCTTGATGCCGACCTTCTTCTTACATTTTGCGATTCGTTTTGTGAATTCTGGCTCAGTTAAAGAGCCGATGTTAGAGCGTTTATACCAAGCAGTACCTTGGTTTTATCTGACCAGTTTTGCGGTGGTTTTACAAAGCTGGTGGATCGGAGCAGGCGATGCCATCAGTACGCTAGATACGCGCTCCTTTTTTATCTTTACCGAGGCTGGGACATGGAATCTTGCCTATACGGTGTTGATCGGAATTTTGGCTCATGGCGTACTGTTGTTTGGTTGGTATCGACATTCTGGCAATAAAAAACGCTCCATTCTTGCCATGTTTGGCGTCGGGGCTTGGGGGTTATTGTTGGCGACCAGTTTTGTCTTTCCTTCTTTTGGTATTAGTTGGTTTCCTTATCCCATGTTACTGCTGCCGACCTATTTGCTGTTGTTGGTCTACGCAGTGGTGCGTTATCAAATTTTGTCTGTAAATGCGTTTGCCAATCGGGCTTTGCTTTGGGTTGCCATGATGCTGGTGATTCTCTGTGTTATTGCGGTGATCAGTGTGGTGTCTGGGCGCATAGGTTTACAGGCGTTAGCCAATGTTCCCAGTTGGCAGCTTTGGTTGTATTCCTTGTTTATCTTGGTCGTCGCTGCCCTTATTTATCAGCCTTTGAGTCGCTTGGTATCGCGTCTTATTTACCCCGGAGCCTCGTTGAATGAAGCGGTTTTGGACAGATGGTCAACGCAATTAAAAGAAGCACAAGACTGGCCGCAATTGGTCGTCATTGGTGAGCGTTTACTCTCATCTCAGATAAGACGTAACGTGGCAATTCAACTAAATAGTTCTACTTATCCTGTTAAAGAGCAAAATGACGCCTTAGCAATACGAGTGTCTCGATCAGATTCTGATTGGCACTTTGTTTTGATTGGTTGGGAAGACGCCAGTCCTGGAATGCGTTTGACGGCGGAAGTGTTTGCCTCTTTGTTTTCGACCAGCTGCGGTTTGCTTGAAAGGTCGCTGGCCTTGGCGGTGGCAGAACGAAAACGCATGGACGAGCAGCACTTAGTTGAGCTGGGTAGCTTGTCTGCGGCGATGGCTCATGAGCTTCGCAATCCTCTAAATATTATTTCTATGGCAGCCTATGACACACCTGCTGAGACTCGCCAGCATATTCAAACTCAGCTTAAACGCGCCGATCGTTTGGTAGGTGATATGCTTGTGTATTCCGGAGGCTTGTCATTGCAAATCGTTTCTACACCATTGCGACCATTGGTGGCGAGTATTCTGGCGCAGGCTCAGTTAGAAGGCGTGGCGTTTGAGCTTGATATCGATGAAAGAATGGAGCTGGATGCCGATCCACAACGGTTGCAACAGGTGTTTATTAATCTCATTGATAACGCCGTGTCTTTTTTGCGCAATAGGTCAAATGGCAAATTATTTATTGAAGCCAAAGAACAGGGTCAACACATGGTGATTCAAGTGCATAACAATGGGCCAGCCATCGACTCAAGTTTGCAAGGCGAGGCGTTATTTCAACCCTTTGTCACCAAACGGGCAGGCGGCAGTGGCTTGGGGCTCGCTATTGTGCGTCGTATTGTGGATGCCCATGGTGGAAAAATTAGACATCGTTCTGATTCTACTTGGCCGGTGACATTCGAGCTTATTTTACCTTGCCACTTTTCTGGCACTGCGATTTCGAATAGAGAATTTCATGACACAAAATAAAATATTACTGGTTGATGATGAACCGGCTTTCCGTGAACTGGCTAGTCGCTGGTTGGCGAACCAAGATTATCATGTAAAAACGGCGGGCGGTTTAGATGAAGCCCGAAGTGCATTAGTGTCGTTTGATGCAGACTTGGTGCTGCTGGATTTGTCTATGCCGCCGCATTTTGATCCGCAAGTTACCCTGGAGGCTCTGGGTGACTTTTCTGGCCGCCCAGTAATCATTATAACTGGTCACGCAGATCGGGATTTGGCGCTTAAAGCCATTGAACTTGGCGCATGGGACTTTATTGCCAAGCCGATTGATCCAGATATGTTGGCAGTTGTGGTGCGTCGAGCGATTACCAAAACCACCTTAGAAAAAGAAGTCGCCCACCTGAAAGAAAACCGTCAGCAGATTGAAGGGGCCGCCGCTTACATTGGGCAATCAATAGGGGCGCAAAAAATTAGGGCGCTGATCGAGCGTATTGCGCCGACTGATGTTCGAGTGCTAGTGACGGGGCCATCTGGGACAGGGAAAGAAGTCATTTCTCGGACATTGCATGACTTGAGTCACCGAGCCGCTCAAGCGTTTGTGTCGGTTCATTGTGGCGCGATCCCAGCTGAGCTACTGGAAAGTGAGTTGTTTGGTTATATGAAAGGCGCGTTCACAGGGGCTGAGAAAGACAAAGAAGGGTTATTGAGTTTGGCCGATGGTGGCACCTTATTCCTTGATGAAATCGGTGAGATGCCATTGCCAATGCAGGTCAAGCTGCTGCGAGTATTGCAGGAAGGTACCTTTTATCCCGTAGGAGGGCGAACGCAGAAGCAGATCGACATTCGAGTTGTGTCAGCGACCAACGCCGACTTACTGGAAAAAGTGAAAGAAGGAAGCTTTCGAGAAGATCTATATTATCGAATCAAAGGCGTCAATATTGAAACGCAAGCGTTGGCGGAGCGCTTGGAAGATGTGCCCGTGTTACTGCAAGCATTTCTCTCTCGCTTGCAAATGTCTCAAGATAAACACTTGCAACTGAGTGGCGAGGCGTTGCAATGGTTTCGGCACCAAACATGGCCCGGTAATGTGAGAGAGTTAAAAAATGCCCTTGAGAGTGTGGCGTCGATTTGCCCGAGTGGCAGTTTGACCATGGAGGACATTGTGCTGTTGTTTCCTCAAACGCCTGAATTTCCAAACAAGACCCAAGACGACATTGAATCCTTTGAAGGGACATTGGAAGAAAGAGTGCAGGCGCTAGAGATCCAAATGATTCAAGCAGCCTTGCAAAAGACGGCTGACAATCGCACGCAAGCCGCGAAAAAACTGGGCTTATCTCGACAAGGTTTGATCAAGAAAATAGAACGCTATGGGGTGTGAATACTCTGTAAATTGGCCGTGTTTTTATTCTCAAGGCGCGGCCTTCGTAATTGGGTGTTCACGTCGTACTTGCCCCGGTAGTAGGCCAAAATGTTTTCGAAACGCATTAGAGAAATGGCTGATGTTGCTGTAGCCAATTTCTGTTGCAACTTGGGTGACATTTGCTTCGGAGTGCAAAAGTTTATGATGGGCTATTTCCATTCGCTCTCGTTGTAGCATTTCATGAATGCTGCATCCAAATACTCTACGAAAATTACGGGTTAGGGTGCTCGCACTAAAGCCATACGTTTTGGCAAGCTGGGCAATGGTTGGTGGGTGACTAAGATTGGCGAGTAAATCGTTTTTTAAGGTGAAGAGTCGGCATTGGTCTGACATAGAAATACGATGTACATTGGATTGAGGTGACAGGCAGTCCATGAAAAGGCTAGCGAATACGAGTCCCTTACCTTGGAACCATAAATGATTCCGAATGGAGTCAGCGGTTCCCATTTCATCGTAAAGTTGTCTCGCCGTAGCGTATAGCTCTGGAAGGTATAAATTCGCTATGTAGCCTTCTTGAGTGCTTAGCTGTGATAGTAATTGCTCATGATTGCTAATCAGTTCAGGCAGTGTTGTCTTGTCGACAATGAGCGTTAGATTTTCCAATATTCCTTCTTGTATGTAACTTCCCCTGTGTGTCGGGTGGTAGCTAATGACACCGCAACCTTGAAAGACATCGTATTCAGCATAGTCATTTGACTGCTTAAATCGACATTGAGCCATGCCGTCTAAGTTTAGGTTAAAGCTAAAATAAATATTATCTGAGTCGTCCTCCAACTGCATATCGTGCTCCTGAGCGAATTGGCTGTACCAATACATCAGCTGAATACCATCAAATAATTTTAGGATGGCTATTTGGCAGTGATTCTTGCCCGACCAAGTAATGGACGAGGAGGTTTTAATCAGCTCTGTGACTAGAATTGGTTGGTTTTCTGTTGTGATGAACTCATGGGAAAGCATTCACTTAAACCTAATTTGACTCATTGGAGGTGAAAATTGACTGTAATCAGGTATTAGATTAAATGCAACTCATTATCATTTGATTTAGATCCTCTGTAGACATGGAGGGGCGGTTTATCTAAAGAGGATATGTGAATGAGTGACAGACGACTTGTAGGCTTAGGTAAAGGTGGATTTGTTCTTAGTAATAGTTTGGTTTTGGCATTATTAAGTTCTTTTTCTTATGCCAAGAAGGATTTAGATACTAGCGAAGACGTTCTGGAGCCGATTTATGTTTCAGCCAGACAGGAAGGTGAGCAGGCTAAAGATTTGGCATTCAGCGTAGAGGTGATGGATTCAGATACGATTGAAGAGCTGCGCTATACGAATTTAGAAGACGTTTTATTAAGTGAGCCAAGCGTAAACTTGAATACATCAGGTGGCGCGAATGTTTCCAGTATTTATATTCGAGGGATCGGCTCGCTTTATCCTATGAGTATGGATGATAGCTCTGTGGCCGTTATGTTAGATGGAAGCCCAATTTCAAGCCGAAATATTTCTTTAGGCACCTTAGATGTAGAGCGAGTTGAAATTCTTAAAGGCCCTCAAGGTACATTATTTGGAGGGCTTGGTGAAGCGGGTGGTATTAATATCGCCAGTCGTAAACCAACCTCATATCAAGATGGTTACTTTCGTGCGGAATATGGCGATGATAATCAGCACTTACTGGAAGGTGCATTTGGCGGTGCTTTAACGGAAAGCCTAAGTGGTCGTTTCGCCGTTAGAAAATCAGGCTATGATCATTGGGTGACGAATGATCAAACAGGTGCCCCAATGAGTAGCCCTGAAAATGAAGCATTCAGAGGGAGTTTGCTATGGGAAAAGTCTGAGCGTACGAGTGTGCTTGTATCGGTTGAGCAGCAGACCATTGAAAATATGGCAGAGATGTTTGTGCTTCGCCCCTATTCATCTAATCCCTCGGTTAGCCTGACCCCTGGGCTTTATGACGATGATGAAAAAGAAGTAAAACGTTATTCAGTAAAACTTTCTCATAACTTAGACAACAGTCAATTTACCGCCTCTTCCAGTTATACGGACTCGTACAATATCGCTCCTGTCGCATATGACCGATACTTAAATAAGTTACTGAATGATCAGTCAGAAGAATACTGGCAAACAGATGAAAGCCATGAAAAGGTGTTTACTCAAGATGTCCGTCTTTCTTCACTGCCTGGTGCCGATGTCTTTTGGGTAACTGGAGGCAGTGTGTCTCAATCGGATCGCTCTTATGATACGCCTTATAACAGTTCTGGAACGAGTAGAGCACGTCAAAGGGACTTTGAAACAAACCGATATGGCGTTTACGGCGAGGTAACGTTTCCCGTTGCGCAGCGTTGGGACCTGACTTCTGGTTTAAGGTATTCATGGGAAGATCGTGAATATGATGGCGCTTATTATAACAGTGGTAATGTCACGACAGAGCATCGAGAACTAGACGATCATTTTTTTACTGGGCGTCTGGCATTGGGGTATGAGTTAACAAATACAACACGGCTTTATGCGTCTTTTGCTCGTGGTTACAACCCAGGTGGTTTCAATGACTATGCAACGCAATCAGTCGAGAGTGAACCGTATAAAGCGGCAAAAGTCGACTCATTCGAATTTGGCGTGAAGAAGGCCTCAGCGGACAGACGATATACTGTCAACGGTGCGGTTTTTTATAATGAAGTAACAGACAATCATCTTCTTTCCTATGATTCTCAGACCTTTATTTCGAGTGTCGTCAATGCCGATACTCGCAGTTTAGGCGCTGAATTGAGCACCACATTAGCATTGAAAAATAACCTCACCCTTAAAGGTGGTGTTAGCTATATCGATGCGACCATTCAGAGTGAGTTAGTTGGGATTGGTGGTGGTGATGTGAAGAAAGGTAATCAAGTCCCTGATGTGTCGCCTTGGTCAGCTAATGTATCTGTTTCTTGGAAGAGACCCTTACAAATATCAGGTTTAAGTGCCCCTATGTTGAATACTCGATTAGGTTGGAAGTATACCGGTGTGCGTTCGGCTGATCCTCAAAACCATTTTGATCTCAATGCTTATAACAAAATCGATATGCATATTGGCGTCAGTATTGAAAATGCCGAGCTTTATTTCTGGGGCAATAATTTGTTAGACGAAGAATATGACTTGTATGGATATTATGGCTCTGCAACCGCGATTTATGGTGCTCCAGGCAGAGGAAGAACATTGGGTTTAGGGGTTCGTTACGATTTGTAGAGATTGAATAAAGTGTCATAAAAAATGGTGGCAGTGATCAATGTGGTTGATCACTGCATTTTTAGTGTGGCGGATAGGGCTTAAATATAGGCCGAGGTATTGGTTCTTGTGTATGCAGTTAATATGAGAGAACGTCAACAACCGATGAAGGCGTCCGAGTGGTGCTTGTTTATCAGTTTATATACAACCCAGTCATTGGGAATTGGCTTTTTGGTTGTCGCCTTAGTGGCGATTTTGAGATCCAAGGGCGGGTCTTTTGAAATGCTTAGTATGGTGTATGCGCTAGGTTTAGTGTGGCCATTTAAATTTCTATGGGCCAGTTGGGTTGATCGTATCTCGTTTGGTCGATTGGGTCATTACCGAGCTTGGTTGATTTTTATGCAAACTGGCATGATTTTAGTCTTCGCATCATTAATGCTCTTTGATGTGCTGAAGGATTTCTGGTGGGTATATGGTTTGTGTTCGTTATTGGCTTTGTTCTCGGCCACTCAAGACATTGCCGTTGATGCGACAGCATGTCGGCGGTTGAGTTGGCAAGATAGAGGCATTGGTAACGGTATTCAGATATCAGGTGGCTTGTTAGGGGATCTGCTTGGTGCGGGTGTTGTGCTGGTGGCCTACAGCTGGATTGGTTGGCATAGTTGTTTGATTATTTTGATGATGATAACGAGCATTTCGCTGATTCAACTGATGTTTTACACAGAATCCGGTGGCGATATTAAACATGAGACAGGATGGGTTGTTTTAAGGCAAATAAAGCGCTTGTGGAAAAGTCCAGGTGGTAAGTATTGGCTATCTATTTTGATGGTCTATCCGATTGGTAGCAGTTTAGCGTATAGCCTGATTACTCCCATGTTAGTCGATCAAGGTTGGACGCTTGAAAAGATCGGCTGGTCCGTCAATGTGGCTGGTTCTGCTTTAGGAGTGCTCTCTGCATTACTGGCGGGTTGGTTGATAAAGAAGGTGACGCGTCGAAAAGCCTTGGTCTTTGCGGCGCTGTTTCAGTTGCCCGGTGTCATCGCGATAGGTTTCTTGGTCAATGGTGTCAGTGACAGTGTGTCCGTTACGATTGCGGTTGGTGTGTATTTTATTTGTTATAACCCTGCCGCAACGGTCTTAGCGACTTTTATGATGGATCGTGTTGCTCAGGAAAGTGGTTCACCAGGGTCAGAATATACTATGCAGTACAGCATTAATCTTTTTTTTAGTATGGGGGTTATCTCGGTGGGAACCGCATTTGTTGGCATGATAGGGTACGTTGGAGTGCTATATCTCGCATTAGCCATGACCGTATTGGCCATCTTGCTGGTATTACCCTACAAGTTAGTTGATGCGCCTGAATAATCGTTATTTGAGTCATTCAAAAAGAATATCTATTGACTGAGTGGCAGCCTGACCATGGTGCTTCTATGGTTAGTCGAATGAATTGTTCGACAGTGTCAAAAAAGACATCGAGGCCTTTGAGGGGACACTAGAAGAAAGAGGTAAAGGTTGGAGATAAAAATGATTCAAATCGCCTTGCAGAACAAGGCTGATAATCGCACTAAGACGGCGAAACCATTTGGATTATCACGACAAGGCGCTATTTGAAAATTCTAGGGTCAAACTCAAAATTGAGTTTGACGGCCGATGCTAAAACAGCCTTCATAGCAGGATGATATGGGTTAACTAGATAGTTGCAATCTCTAGGGGAAATCACAGATGGTACTTGTAACGCGGCAAATTCATCGTCGGCTAAAGTGAGAAACTCATCGCCAATGGCTTGTGTACTTTCAGAAAAGGGAATGGCGCGCCATTGAGTGGGTAAGTCTTCCTTTTCTAATCGAGCAATCAAATGATCTGGCAATTCAATACAGTATAAGTTGTATTGATTCATAATGTTAGGATGGCTGTTCACATGAACAAACACTTCTAATGTGCTCAAGGATTCAGACTCAGAAAAGTATAGAGCGTCTGTGCCTTTGGTGTTCCAGCGGCCACCAAACCGACGTGCGCCTAGAGGGCTGAATGGGTCATCTGAGAATTTTTTCTGGGTCAGTCGAAACAGCTTCATTATTAAGAAAAGACACCGTGTTCGATTCGGCCAATTAGGTCTCTTACTTGTTCAAATTCTACCGTCGTCGCAATCATATCCAATGGACGTTTACCACCTAAACCATAGGTCGCTTGCTCCATCCACGCCAGTGCCGCGTCTTCATCGTCAAACATGTCTGATGCTAATTTCGTCAACAAAGCTAAGCGATACATTACATCGCTTTCTTGAGTGCTGAAACGTTCCTGTTTTTCTAAGCGGCGCTTAATCGTACTGACAGGAATATGGGTAAACTGTTGAAACTTAGTGCGAGACAGCTTAGTGCGCGCAAGAATTTGATCGTAAGCGTAAGTGGTAAACCCTTCGCGAACAGAGTTGCCCACCAACGCATCAGACTCAGCAATCCCCAAGCCTTCCCAAAAGCTATAGGCTTTTGACTTTTGAGGTTTAAACGCTTTAACGACAGACATAACATCACCTCGGCTCATTTGGTTTTTATAGTTTAGCTCAAATGGACTTTTTAGCAAGCAGGGATTTGTAAGGTAGAAAAGAGCTTAGTTGGCTTCGGTATCGCCATCGATCCAGTCTAAAGGCGCGGCCTTCGCAATTGGGTGTTCACGTCGATTTATCTGAGTGTCATACTGACTATGAAAGACAATGAAATCTTTGAGAGAGCATTGAAAGAAAGGGTTTTACTTAAAAAAACCGTCGAGAATGGTCTCCAAGACGCTAGTCTTGTCTTGGATCAAGTTTGATTAGGCCATTTATTTTCCAATTTTTCCGAGATGAGTGTGTTTAAAACCTTTGGTATATTTGAGTCCGTAGCCTAGGCTTCGATCAAATCCTATGTGTGCTGACCAGATTAATCCTATTGCCATTTGAGTATGGTGGTCTGTAAGAATGCTGACACCAATGCAAATGGTAGGGCCGATTATGGAGTGGGTGGCGTTATATGACATCGCTCCTGCTTTACTTCCAAGCAAATAGCCTATTAGGGAAAGGTCTGGTGCCAAGAAAAGTAGAGCAAAGAGTATCCAACTGGTCTCACTGTATGTAAAAGCGAGAGCCGATAATATGAGAATGGCTAATCCTTCACACCTTAGTACCTTTCTGAGATTACCCGTAGCTTGATTCATTCAAATGATCTCCATGAGCTTTGTCATTTTATATGGTTAAAATTTCCAGCCCAAGTGTACGGTTGGAAATAAAGAAATAGGGCTGCTATCGAACTTCTGTCCGTTGAGAGAAACGTCGTCATGGTCGAGGTTAAAATCGATGCCTATCCATGGTGTGATAGTGATGTTTTTGCTGTACATGATACGGTAGCCAATTCTTGGCCCGAGAGATATTTGCGTACGAGTGGTTGTTTGATTGGTCGATTTTAGGGTGTATTTTACTTTTGACGAATTGGCTTCTAAGCCGATAAATGCACCATAGTAACGGCCAAATAAGTAATCTAATTTAACGCCATAACCGTCAAAACGTAAATCGTAGCGTTCGTCTCCATGGAAGGCTTCTGGTGCGTCTAATCCAAATACTCCTATGTCAAAGCGAAATTGATTCTCGCCAAAACCAAAATGCACTGAATGGCCGTTCAGTGCATAGGCCAAAGGGTCTATTTCAATATCTAGGGCGTGAACTTTGCCTATGGATAAGCACATAGCGCAACCAAAGAGGGCGTTTTTAGTGACGGGTAAGAATGGCGTCATAGTAATTTCCTTTTTCAGCGTGAAGGATCAAGAGGCGTTGATTATGAGAGGATTATTAACAAATAAATAACAGTTATTTTTTGCTCTTGATTAAAAAATATTTGTGCTAAATTTAAGCGTTTAATGATCTTTTTGACGGGAGTGGTTGTGCGGAATCTAAATAACTTGGCGACATTCGTTCAGGTTGCAAAGCATGGAAGCGTAACGAAGGCGTCTAAAAAACTTCATTTAACGCAGCAGGCGGTTTCTTATCAAATTAAGAAATTAGAAGATGAGTTAGGTGTGTTGCTGTTTAAAAGAGAGCATCGAAAAATATATTTAACTCAAGAAGGTCGGACATTATTAAAGACCGCCGAAAAACATTTATCAGCATTAGAGCATGATGTCTTGAGAGTGAAGTATGACCATGCCGCGATAGTGGGTTCTATCAAGATCGGTACCACTATGGAATTGGCGAATTTGATGTTAGTGCCAATCATTGTGAGCTTTAAGAAGCGTTATCCACAAGTTTGTGTCGAGCTGGCGTTACAAGATGATGCCATGACAGTAAACAACATTATTCACGGTGATTCTGATTTGGGGCTGGTGGTTTTTTCTCAGAAGCCCCACTGTTGAATATTACCTCCTTCAGGAAAGAGCGATTTATTACCTTGGCGAGTACCGAATTTATTAAGGAACACGGCCCGTTTAATCATTTTATGGATATTATCGAAAGCGATATTGTTGACTATCACCCTGATTGCCCGTCAATGAAAACCTGGCTCAGTAAAAACGATAAGAAAATGGTGAAACAATTAGAAATGACGACGGCATCCATGTCGGCAAATGACGATAGGTTGATTAAGCAGCTGGTGATGTCGAATCTTGGTATTGCCAATGTACCAGAGATATTATTTGAAGAAGAGTTAAAGCAAGGTACTGTGACAGAATTACTTCCTCAGGCTCAATCTATCTCGGCAGGTATTGATCTGGTTTCGATGAGAGATCGAGTCTTACCCCTTCAAGTTGCTGCTTTTGTAGATCATCTAAAAGCATTTTAGTGGAAGAGGGCATTGTCTTCGAGGGCTCTGACGCTTCTTTGTTATAGGAAATGACTTCGTAAAGGTGAGAGCAGGCTTTTATCCATGTGGGTTGGATTTGGTTGTGTTTACTGCGCAGTTGATCTCGCCGTCTTGAACTCGGACGTTTATCACATCGCCTTCCTCTACATCCTTGATTGAACGAATAACTTGTTCATCTTTGGTGGCAATGGCGTAGCCTCTGGCTAAGGTGTTGAGCGGGCTAACAAGGTTGAGTTTGTCGATGATTCGGGCAAAGGCTGTCTGTTTGTTGGTTAAGGTGTTGCTTAGTGCGCGTGCAAGGCGGGCATCTATCTCTTGGAGCTTCTTTCTGTCTTGATCGATACGGCGAGTCGGGCTGTTTCTTTCCAGTCGATGAGTTAGGTTAGCGGTTTGTGTTTGTTGCTCCAACATCTTGCGCTGGATGCTTTGCTGCAAACGACGTTTGAGTTGTTCTAGTTGGTTTTGCTGTTGCTCGATTCGCTCTTTGGGGTGACGAATGCGCTTGGTCATAAAGTCGAGTTGTTGCTGACTTTGTTCAAGAATGCGCGACATGCGTCGAACCAGTTGCTTTTCTTGTTGCTCAATTTGTCGAAGCAGTTGGTTGCGATCTGGGCTAAGCAGTTCGGCGGCGGCCGTTGGAGTGGCCGCACGAACATCGGCGACAAAATCCGCAATGGTAAAGTCGGTTTCATGACCGACAGCTGACACAATAGGCGTTTGGGCAGCAAAAATTGCGCGTGCTAATGTTTCGTCGTTGAAGCTCCATAGGTCTTCCAAGGAGCCGCCACCACGCCCTAGAATAATCGCATCAAAGTGTCCGCTGTCATCGGCTCGTTGTAGCTGCCTTAAAATGTTTTTAGCAGCGTCTTGGCCTTGCACTAAAGAAGGCAAAATGGTCAGTTCGGTTAACGGAAAGCGGCGACGAAAGGCAATTATCATATCGCGAACAGCGGCACCGACAGGAGAGGTTATGATGGCGATGCGCTCTGGCTTGGTTGGAAGTAATTTTTTATGTTCCGGCGTGAAAAGGCCTTCCGCTTGTAAGTTGTTTTTCAATCGTTCAAATGCTTGTTGTAATGCGCCTTCTCCTGCGGATTCCATGCTTTCTACGCTGAGTTGGCAGTCGCCTCTTGGGCCATAAAAAGTGACGCGAGCACGCAAGCGGACCATATCGCCATCTTTGGGCTTAAAACGTACCGCAGCATTTTTTCCTTTGAACATGGCGCAGCGGATTTGTGCCTTGTCGTCTTTGAGGGAAAAGTACCAGTGGCCTGATCCTGGTTTGGCGAGATTGGAGATCTCTCCTTCAACAAGAATCCACGGTAAACTGGCTTCAAGTAGTTGTTGTATTTGTCTATTTAGCTGGGATACGGTAAAAGCCGTTTCTTGTGATGCAGAAGTTGTAAATTTTTTCATCAATCTCTCTTGGTTTTGATTTACCGAATGCAACTAAAGGAGTAGAATTACTTGCCATCTTAACACCCTTGTTGGCATTGGAAACTCCCCATTATGTTACGAATCGTGCAAGAAGCTTTAACGTTTGACGACGTATTGCTTATCCCCGGCTATTCCGAAGTTCTTCCTAAGGATGTTAGCCTTAAAACGAAAATCACTAAAGACATTGAGTTAAATATACCGCTTACGTCTTCAGCGATGGATACCGTTACTGAACATCGCATGGCGATTGCTCTGGCTCAAGAAGGTGGCATTGGCATTGTGCACAAAAACTTGACCATTGAAGAGCAGGCTCGTGAAGTGCGTCGTGTGAAAAAATTCGAAAGTGGCATTGTTCGCGACCTTGTTACTATAAACCCTGAAGCCAGCATTCAAGAGCTAATGGATCTGACGGCAGCGAATAGCATCTCAAGTGTGCCTGTTGTTCAAGGCTCTGACTTGGTTGGTATCGTAACAAGCCGTGATGTGCGCTTTGTTAAAGACTTCGACAAAAAAGTCTCTGACATTATGACACCAAAAGATCGTCTTGTTACGGCGCTTGAAGGTGCATCATCTGGTTCTATCCGTAAGTTGCTGCATGAGAATCGCATTGAGAAAGTGTTGATTGTCAATGAGCAGTTTGAATTGCGTGGCATGGTTACTGTTACCGACTTTAATAAAGCCACAACTTATCCTCACGCATGTAAAGACGATCAAGGTCGTTTGCGTGTTGGTGCTGCTGTTGGTACTGGTGCGGATACAGGCGAACGAGTGAAAGCTTTGTCTGATGCTGGTGTTGATATTATTGTTGTTGATACCGCCCATGGTCATTCTAAAGGCGTGATTGATCGCGTTCGTTGGGTAAAAGAAAACTTTCCTCACGTTCAAGTCGTTGGCGGCAATATTGCAACAGCAGAAGCGGCGATTGCCCTAGCTGATGCTGGTGCTGATGGCGTAAAAGTGGGTATCGGCCCTGGTTCTATTTGTACAACTCGTATCGTTGCTGGTGTGGGTGTTCCCCAAATCAGTGCGGTGGCAAATGTTGCCGAGGTCATGAATCCACGCGGTATTCCTGTGATCGCTGATGGCGGCGTGCGTTTTTCTGGTGATATCAGTAAAGCAATTGCGGCAGGCGCGAGCGTTATCATGGTAGGTGGTTTACTTGCTGGTACCGATGAAGCGCCTGGTGAAGTAGTGCTTTTCCAAGGGCGTTCATTCAAAGCTTATCGTGGTATGGGTTCGTTAGGAGCCATGTCTCAATCTCAAGGTTCAAGCGATCGCTACTTCCAAGATTCAAGCAGCGTTGAGAAATTGGTGCCAGAAGGTATTGAAGGTCGTGTCCCATCAAAAGGACCAATGGTTGCGGTTATTCATCAGCTGATGGGTGGAGTGCGTTCTTCTATGGGCTACACTGGATCTGCTGATATTGAAACTATGCGTACTAAGACTCAGTTCTCTAAGATCACTGGTGCTGGTATGCGTGAAAGTCATGTTCATGATGTGACTATTACGAAAGAAGCGCCAAATTATCACGTTGGTTAATCGCGAGATAATTTGACACTGAGATGGGGCGTACAACACGCCCCATCTTTATTTATTGCTCTTACTATTTATTGATTACTTCTACGAAAAGATTTGTCTCTTAAGTAGAGTGAAAGGAATGGCTAATAATGTCGCAAGATATCCACGCTCATAAAATTCTTATTATTGATTTCGGTTCTCAGTACACTCAATTGATTGCGCGTCGTGTTCGTGAAATCGGTGTTTACTGTGAAGTTCGCGCTTTTGATATGGATGATCAGGAAGTTATCGACTTCGATCCAAAAGGTATCATTCTTGCTGGTGGTCCTGAATCCGTTCCTGAGCCGGGTTCTCCACGTGCGCCAGAAGCAGTATTTACATTGGGCGTGCCAGTATTTGGTATTTGTTACGGCATGCAAACCATGGCGGAGCAATTGGGTGGTAAAGTTCAGGGTTCTGAGATTCGTGAGTTCGGCTACGCGCAAATCCGTAAGCACGAAGGTCCAGCGTTGTTTGATGAAATTCAAGATCACATTGCTAATAATGGCGTTGCTTTGCTTGATGTTTGGATGAGTCATGGTGATAAAGTTAGCACCATGCCTGAAGACTTTACTTTGATGGCATCGACGGATAGTTGTCCAATCGCAGCAATGGCGAATGATGCGAAGAAGTTTTATGGTGTGCAATTTCACCCAGAAGTAACGCATACATTACAAGGCGGACGTATTCTGTCTCGCTTTATTGTCGATATTTGTGGTTGTGACACCTTATGGACACCTGCAAACATTGCTCAAGATGCTATCGAGCGCATGCAAGAGCAAGTGGGCGATCGTAAAGTGTTGTTGGCCTTGTCTGGCGGTGTGGATTCCTCAGTTGTTGCAGCCTTGCTTCATAAAGCGATTGGCGATCAGTTGACTTGTGTATTTGTGGACAATGGCTTGCTCCGTTTGAATGAAGGCGACCAAGTAATGAAAATGTTCGCAGATAACATGGGGGTGAAAGTTATCCGTGTTGATGCAGAAGATCTATTTCTTGGTAAGCTGGCTGGCGAAAATGATCCTGAGAAAAAGCGTAAGATCATTGGTAACACCTTTATTGAGATCTTCGATGAAGAGTCGTCTAAATTAGATGGTATTGATTTTCTTGCTCAAGGCACAATTTACCCTGATGTTATTGAATCTGCGGCATCTAAAACAGGCAAAGCGCATGTTATCAAGTCCCATCACAATGTTGGTGGTTTGCCTGATGATATGAAAATGGCTTTGGTTGAACCACTGCGTGAATTGTTTAAAGATGAAGTGCGTAAGTTGGGTCTAGAGTTAGGACTTCCTTATGACATGGTTTACCGTCATCCATTCCCAGGGCCTGGTCTTGGTGTTCGTATCTTGGGTGAAGTGAAAAAAGAATACGCCGACATTCTGCGTCGTGCAGACGCTATTTTCATCGAAGAGTTACGTCGCTCTGGTTGGTACGACAAAACAAGCCAAGCTTTTGCTGTCTTCTTGCCAGTAAAGTCCGTTGGGGTTGTCGGTGATGGTCGTCGTTACGAATATGTGGTTGCGCTTCGGGCTGTAGAAACCATCGACTTCATGACGGCTCGTTGGGCTCACCTTCCTTACGAATTGCTAGAAACCGTATCTGGTCGCATCATCAACGAAATCGAACACATCTCTCGAGTGACTTACGATGTATCATCTAAGCCACCTGCGACAATAGAGTGGGAATAATCCTCCTGCGTTAATGGTCTAGTGAAACGGCTCTCTTTATTTAAAGAGGGCCGTTTTTGTTTGTCTCAAACCTTGAAGAAAGTTCTGGAGCATTGTTGTGAAGTTTTCAATGCCTTTAATAGAAGGGAAATTAATTAAACGTTATAAACGTTTTTTGTCCGATGTTGAGTTGCCAAATGGTGAGGTCGTGGTGGCTCATTGCCCGAATACGGGATCAATGAAGCGCTGTCAGCAAGATGATGCTCGTGTTTGGTTATCTAAAAGCGATAATCCAAAGCGTAAGCTTGCCTATACATGGGAGTTGGTTGAGGTTGATGAAAGATATTTGGCTTGCATTAACACGGGTTATCCAAACAAATTAGTAGGCGAAGCAATTGCCAATGGCGTAGTAAAAGAGCTTTCGGGTTACTGCGAACAGAAAGCAGAAGTGAAGTATGGCGAGAAGAGTCGTATTGATTGGTTGTTAACCAGCAGTGATGGGCGCAAGTGTTATGTAGAAGTCAAAAACGTCACCTTGTTAGAAGAAGACGGTTTGGGGTATTTTCCTGATGCCGTGACAGAGCGTGGGCGCAAGCATTTGTATGAGCTGGCTAATATGGTCGAAGAAGGGCATCGTGCGGTAATGTTCTTTTGTGTGAGTCATACAGGGATTGATTCTGTTACGCCAGCGGCTCATATCGATAAAAAGTATGCACAGGCTTTTATAGAGGTGGTTGCAAAAGGTGTTGAGGTAATTGCTTACCAAGTGGCCATCGACACTCAGGAAATGAAAGTGGTGCGTTCTGTTTCTGTGAATATGCCTGAATTGACAGATTGATCATGCTCGAGCTCTCTTGGTTTGGTTGCTTTATAACCAAAAAGAGTGGTTTTTGACGGTTTTATGAACGAATTCGCTTTTATTTAAAATAAATCGAAAGAAAGTGTCGAAAAGGGTTGCACAAAATCTGTAGATCCTTAATATACGCCCTCGCTGACACGGACAAGGCTTCAGAGCAACGAAGACCAAATTCAACTAACTAAATCAAGGTTTGGTTAGTCATTCAAGTTAGCACGCTCTTTAAAATAGATAATCAGATAATTTGTGTGGGCGCTCGCTGGAGGCTTCAGAAGATTGTCCGGATGGTTTAGATCATTCGAGACGATCAAAAAAATTGAAGTCTTGCGAAACGTCTAACACGTCAATTCGCTTTATGTTGATTGATTGTTCTTCGGGACAATGAATTGATTAAGTTATTGTTAGTGTAATAGATTTTGAGTAAGCAAACTTTTTAACTGAAGAGTTTGATCATGGCTCAGATTGAACGCTGGC
>NZ_QNSE01000022.1 GCF_003315485.1 Marinomonas rhizomae | reverse complement strand
TAAACAGAAACTAAAAGGCCTGAGTCCGATTGAATATCGAAATCAGGCCTTGCTAGCTGCTTAGAAATGAGTCCAACTTTATGGGGTCACTTCATCTGCTCTGGTTTTTTTATACTGCAAACTACCGATCAACTACCTATGAGCAAACGCCGTTTTGGTACAATCCCCGTCGATCTTATGTTTCTCTTCTTCCAATATGTCATCAGTGAATTGTCCCATAAAGCAGCAGCAGACCCCCTCACCGATCATGGTCCGTGGTCCCATTGGGTGACCAATGTGTTTGTATACACCATGGCTGTGTCCATGACCATGATCGTGGGAATGTCCATGCGAATGGCTATGATCGTGAGAGTGACCATGTGAATGCTCATGATTATGGGAGTGATCATGATGCTTCAATACCAATGAATGCCCATGATCAGCATGATCTAGTGATTGAACCAAATCAGTAAAATGCTTGTTATCAAACTCTGATAAGCCTTGCGTATCGTCTTGTGGGTCTACAAATTCGGCATGATGATGGTGTACATCTACCTCCCCTGCTGCAAGACGACGCTTAAAGGAGTTCATCAAGGTTTCTTCACCAGTTTGCAGCTCGCCCTGCATGATCTCTTTAACTCGGTTTTGGAAGGCGTCGATCACACGAGGATGGTCATTCAAGTAAGGCGTTTGAATGAAGTCAATACTCGGGTTCTCTTGGGCAACTTTATCAACATAACCTTGAATACGCTTGATTAAGCGACCCGTAAACAAGAAGTATGGCGCAACAACAATACGCTTAAAACCAAGCTTCATTAGCTTTTCCAAGCCCACACCAACCGATGGATAAGTCACACCAGAATACACCGTATCCGCCCAGCCAAAGCCCATGTTTTCATTTACAATACGTGTTAACTTTGCCGCTTCTGCATTGGCAGAAGTATCGGATGTCCCACGACCAACCACCACTAACATAGTGTCATAAAGGTTTTCGGGGGGCGTTTCCGGATCAAGACCAAGGGATTCGTAAATACGCGCTTGAAACGCTTCAATCATGTCATCTTGCAGGCCCAATTCACGTCCATATGTGATCTTTAAACCTGGGTGTTTTTCTTCATACGTTGTCAGAACAGAAGGAATGTCATTTTTTGCATGGGTCGCAGCGAACAACATACCTGGCACGGCGTAAATTTCCTCTACCCCTTGGTTTACCAAGCTGTCCAAGCCCATATGAATATTTGGCGCGGAGAATTCTAGAAAGCCGTATTCCACAGGAAGATCTGGATAACGTTCCTTGAGCCCCTTCGCTACTAGGCCAAATTCGCGTTCAGCGTCTTTATCACGACTACCGTGACCACAAATCATAATGCCCTTTTTGGCTGCTTTTGTATTGCTCATCATTTCTCTCTTTTTGTCGACTCTGGCTGTGTCCGTCACTCACTAAATGATCAAAAAACTTCTGCCCAAGTTTTTTGTCTCAATCATTGATAGTAGATCACTCCCCTTGCTCTTGCTGCTGATCTAAATCAAGCAACAAGGATTGAATTTTTTCTCGGTGCACCTCTGCATTTTGCCACATACCCCGCTGAATCGCCTCTAATAGACGCTCACCCATTTCTTCTAACGCGTGAAGGTTATTATCTCGCATAAAGACTTGATTGTCTGGGTCAAGTAACAATCGATCGGTGACTTGCTCGTATTGATAATCGGCCACCAAATCCGTTGTTGCATCATAGGCAAATAAATAATCTACCGTGGCGGTCATTTCAAACGCGCCCTTGTAGCCATGTGTTTGCATGGCTTCGATCCATTTCGGGTTTAATACTCGTGAACGCACTACACGGTTAAGCTCTTCTTTTAAAGTACGAATTTTTGGCGAACTCGGGTTAGAATGGTCACCGTGATAAACGCTCGGCGCTTGCCCGCTAAACTCGGTAACGGCGTTGGTCATACCACCTTGAAACTGATAATAATCGTCCGAGTCGAGAATATCGTGCTCGCGGTTATCTTGGTTTTGCACGACCGCATCCAATTGAGACAAACGCTCAACAAAGGCGGACTTAGCCTCTACCCCGTCTTGCTTACCATTGTAATTATTACCGTCATACGCGTACCCCCCCCAGTTCACATAAGCTTCCGCCAAATCCGCTTTGGTATCCCAACAGCGCTCATCAATCAAACCTTGTAATCCTGCGCCATAAGCCCCCGGCTTGCTACCGAATACACGGTAAGTCGCTTGACGATTTGCCTCTTCTGCATTTATGCCTTGAGCAAGTAATTTGCTTTTTCGCGCTTCCACATTGGCGCGAATCACATTACCTGTTCCGGGCTCTTGATAGCCTGCAATGGCTTGTACGGCCGCATCATAAAGCCGCATAACATTAGCAAAAGCATCACGAAAAAAGCCCGAAACTCGCAAGGTAACATCGACCCTAGGACGACCTAACTGCATACAGGAAAGCACTTCAAAATCAGTCACACGATTTGAACCAGGCGCCCACACCGGACGAACGCCCATCAACGCAAAAGCTTGAGCGATATCATCACCACCGGTTCGCATAGTAGCGGTTCCCCACACAGACAACCCTAGGTCTTTCGGATAATCGCCATGTTCTTGTAAATGCCGCTGGATCAAGGCTTCAGCCGATTGCTGACCAATCGCCCATGCCGCTGGAGAAGGAATGGCGCGATTATCCACAGAGAAGAAGTTACGCCCCGTTGGCAAGGTATCCAGCCGACCGCGTGTTGGTGCTCCGCTTGGTCCGGGAGGAATAAAGCCACCAGCCAAGCCGGTGATTAATGCTTGAATTTCATCATGAGCACTTTGCAGCAAAGCAACCAACAAGCGTTTTTTACTATGAGCCAATAACGCAGCCGTTTGAGGGAGTCTTGCGGCTATCTCTTCTATTGCGCCTTCACCAATCAAATAATTCAATATCAATGATTTAGCTAATAACTCTAAGCGCTCTTTGGCGTCTGCATGTGTACGCCAAGCCACCTCACTCACATCAAGTAAATCATCTGGTTTATTGCCGAGCCAAGGCGTTCGCTCGCTTTTCATTGGATCGAAATCGTCTTGTTCCAGCGACAAATCGTTAACTAAGGCATGAAGAATGCCTTGACTGGTTATCTCGCTGCCACGTGGTAAACGCAATAACGCCACCAGCGTATCGGCCAGTTTATCGTCTTCGGGTAACTCTCCTAAACGATGCAAACCATGGCGAATTTGTGCTTCTTTTATCTCACATAAATAGGTGTCTAACCCTTCAAGTACAGATTCATCGTTGTCCACCTGCACTCCTGCCAGCTCTTCAAGCAAATGCGTGGTTTGGACTTTTTCAAGAATTTGCTCACGCAGCCAGGTTTCACGGCGCACATCCATGCCCATAGCTTGGTAATATTCATCTACTAAGTTTTCTAACTCAGCCATGTCACCATAGGTTTCGGCACGGGTCATAGGCGGCATTAGATGATCAATGATCACCGCTTGCGTGCGTCGCTTGGCTTGTGCACCCTCACCCGGATCATTAACAATAAATGGATAAAAATGCGGCATCGGACCCAAAGCGATATCAGGCCAACACTGATCTGACAAAGCCGTACCTTTGCCCGGCAACCACTCAAGGTTACCGTGCTTGCCCACATGCACAAAGGCGTCGACTTTATAGACATGGCGTAACCAAAAATAGAAGGCCAAATAGCTGTGAGGCGGGATCAAATCAGGGTCATGGTAATTTGCCGCGAGATCCAAATTAAAACCGCGAGCAGGTTGGATGCCGACAAAGGTTTCTCCTAAGCGAATACCCGCCAACATAATACGTCGCTGGCCGTTTTGCTCACGGCATTTGTGATCATCTTCCGGCGGCCCCCAGCGATCCCAAACGGCGTTTTGGCATTCCAATGGAAGCTGATAGAAATACCGTAAATAGTCTTCTAAGGCGAGGCTTTGCCAGCAACCACGTTCATGCAAAGTATTAGGATTATTGGTCACCGCGCCGAGCAATTCTTCGATCAAGGCATTACCGTGATGCGGAATATTCGCAATCGGATAGCCCGCTGTTTCTAATGCTTTTAATAGATTGATTGCCGAGGCAGGCGTATCCAAACCAACGCCATTGCCAATACGACCATCTTTGGTTGGGTAATTTGCTAATACAAAAGCGATACGCTTTTCATGGTTTGGTTTGCTGGATAAATTGGCAAAACGCTTGGTAAGTTGAGCGACAAAACGCGCACGTTCTTCATGTAATTCGTAGCGCACTAGATCCACTTGGGCAATGTCGTTGTAATGACTCAGAGCTTTAAAGCTGACAGCACGAGTAATAATGCGTCCATCCATTTCGGGCAAGACAATTTGCATAGCCACATCACGACTGCGCAAACCTTGAGTTTGGCCTTGCCAGTCTTCTTGAGTACTTCCCGAAAGGATAAGCTGCAAGACAGGAATAGGCGAAGCAAAAGCCGACTGAAAGTCTGTCGGCTCAGCGCCTAAGTCAGGGCTTCCAACACGATTCGCCGCAAAACCAGTAGTGTTTAAAATCACCTTAGCTTGTGTTCGGTCCACCAGAGATTCAATCAAACCCACCGACACATCGTCTTTTAGAGAACTCACCGCTACGGCCAAAGGCACCAAGCCTTCTTGCTCTAGCACCTCGATCAAGCCATCAAACATGGCAGTATTACCGCTTTGCAGATGAGAACGATAAAACGCCAAGATGGCAACAGGACGACCTTGTACTAGCCAATCCGCATAGTGGTTCTGCCACTGGGTAAAACCAGATGAATGGCCAACATGATAAATCAAAGCGCTAGGTAAAGGTGCTGGCTCTTGCCAAGAGAAAGGCGTTCCGAAGTAACGATCCGCGAGGAAATAAAAAAACTGCTGGGAGTTTACTTGCCCGCTTTCACGCAGATAACGCCACACACGATGGCAGTCTTCTGGTTTCGCGGTGGAGACATTCATTAGAGATGGATCTTGCGAGTCATCCCCAGGCACAACAATGAGTGTTCGACTTGCTTTCGCTTGCACCCACTCTTGCAAACGCTGGAAGCCATACTCCCAATAATGCTCACCACCAAGTAGCGACACAACAACTACCTTGGCATGATCAAGCACCTTGTGTTCGTATAAATCGTAAGCTGCTGGTTTTACCAATTGCATCCAATTGGCAAGGCGAACACTCGGTAATCTGTTGTGCTCCAATCCATCATAGGTCAGATTAAAAGAAGTAATCTGATCAAGTGCACTACCAAGCGCACCAAGCACACTATCAGCAGCGGCTAAAATAACTAACTCTGCTGGGGTTTGCCCAAGATCAACAATCCCCTCATCGTCAACAAAGCCACCCGGTTTGGCTGCTAATAAGTGCACGGTTTCTCCAGCTTATTTCTCTTACTTATCTGTCTTTGTCATTTCCACGAAGACAGCTCTCGCCCTCCTTCTTAACCCTCCCCTTAACAAAGGAAGGGCTAGGAGGGGGTTAAGCACTCAAAGCATCATGTAATATATTCTCAACCTGTTCCTTACTGATGCCTTTACCGATAAATACCAACTGAGTTTTACGCACTTCTTCAGGTAGCCATAAACGATCAAAGTAACGATCCAGACGGGTTCCTACCACCTGAAACACTTGACGCATTGGCTTGCCATGTACTGCCGCAAAACCTTTAATACGGAAGATATTATGCTCTTCAACTAGCTGAGCCAAAGTTTCTTGTAAAAGATCAGACTGAACTTCTCCCAAGGTCACCACAAAAGAATCAAAATGGTCGTGAGCATGATCATGGTGCTCACCATGAGCATGATGATGATCATGGTGGTTATGCACTTCGTCAATTCTACTTTCCGTTGCCGCATCTATGCCTAACAAGACATCCAATGCCACTTCACCATTTTCAATATAAGCTGTTTTGACAGTATTTGGCACTTCGCGAGCAATAATCGCTTGCACACGGGCGCGTTCTTCGTCATTGAGTAAGTCATTTTTACTGACTACCACTAGGTCGGCTGCACTTAGCTGATCGTCTAACAACTCTTGCAAACTAGGGTCATGATCCAGACTTTCGTCCGCTTGGCGTTGCGCTTGAACTTTATCTTCATCGTGAGCAAAACGACCTGCAGCAACGGCAGCACCATCCACTACGGTAATCACCGCATCGACGGTGCAATGTTCTTTAATTCCTGGCCAGTTGAAGGCTTGAACTAAAGGTTTTGGTAACGCCAAACCACTGGTTTCAATCAAGATATGATCAATATCACCACGGCGAGCAACCAGTTGCTGCATTACTGGCAAAAACTCTTCTTCTACTGTGCAACAAATACAACCATTCGCCAGCTCATAAAAACCATCGTCACTACGCTGGCTTCCCTCTTCCATACCTTCTGGGCAATCAAGAGGACAAGAACGCAATAAATCCGAGTCGATATCTAGCTCGCCAAACTCATTAACAATCACGGCAATTCGCTTACCTGCCGCTTGCTTTAGTACATTGGATAATAAAGTTGTTTTACCACTGCCCAAAAAGCCAGTCACAATTGTTGTTGGTATTTTATTCAATTGCATGATTCATCCTTCCTACTTTCAGGGATAGTATTTAAAATTATGATGTCTTAGTTTTGTGTATCTTACGAAAAATATGTGCTTGCCCTTTATCGTATAAATAGGAGTCTGCAAAATCTTCCGTATCCAATACCCTTCCTACCAAGATTAAACTGGTGCGAGTAAATTTTTTCTCTCTTACTTTGGCAACAATATCTGCTAAAGTTCCCACCACATAGTCCTGATCAGGCCAACTTGTACGATAACATACGGCAACAGGGCAATCTTCACCATAATGAGGCAGCAATTCTTCAACAATTTTATGAATGCGAGTTACCCCAAGGTGAATGGCTAAAGTTGCACCACTTTGCGCTAATGCAGGCAAACGCTCCCTTTCTGGAAAAGGAGTTTTACCTTCATAACGCGTCATAATAACGGTTTGTGAGACGCCAGATAAGGTCAACTCTTTGCGCAGTAAAGCGGCCGATGCCGCTACAGCGCTAACGCCTGGAATCACTTCATAACCAATACTTAAGGCTTCTAAACGACGAATTTGCTCGCCAATCGCACCATACAAAGCAGGATCTCCAGACTGCAAACGAGCAACATCTTTACCTTCTTGTGCCGCTTTCTCAATAACGGCGGTGGTTTCATCCAGATTCATTTCTGCTGTGTCGTAAATTGCTTCTGCAGTACCGCGAACACTATCGATCACCTGAGGCGGAATTAAAGAACCAGCATAAAGAATGATCGGACAGCGCTCCATTGTTTTGACCGCTTTTACTGTCATCAAATCTGGATCGCCTGGGCCTGCCCCAATAAAGTAAACTTTCATTTGTTTCCCTTATACTTTTTTGAAAGAGCTAAAACGTTGACAAAAGCGTTAAAGCTTCTTGGAATAGCCACGCGGCGTATAAATCCAATTTTTCTCACCATTGACTATGTGCTTTGTGTCGGAGTTCCCTACGCTGACCATAGTAAACATGTCCACGTCTTTTGCGTCTAATTCACCAAGCGTCGTAAAAGTAACCTCTTCTTCCGGGCGAGTTAATTGACGGCCAATCATGACAGGTGTGCTAGCGGGACGATATTGCAGCAAGACATCGCGGGCGTGATTCAATTGCCAATCACGTTTTTTCGAAACAGGATTATAAAAAGACACGACAAAGTCACCGGTACCACAGGCATGCAGGCGTTTGTCTATGGTTTCCCAAGGCGTTAATAAATCAGATAATGAGATGGTGCAAAAGTCGTGACCAAGCATGGCGCCGACTCGACTTGCACCTGCTTGCATTGCGGAAATACCGGGAATGACTTCAATATCCACATCCAGCCATTCAGGGTGATTTTCTTTGCCTTGTAATTGCATATCCAGCAATTCAAATACTAAAGTCGCCATGGCATAAATGCCAATGTCTCCGCTGGAAATCAAGGCCGTATTTTTTCCTTGCGCAGCCAAATCTAGCGCCAAACGCGCGCGACCAATTTCTTCACCCAAAGGCAAGTTATGGAAGGTTTTCCCCTTACTAAGCTCACCCAATAAATCCAAGTAATAGCCATAAGCCACCCAATCACTACAAACCGCCAATGCCTTGGTGGCATTTGGTGCTACCAAACCTAAATCGCCGGGCCCCATGCCCATTACAAATAACTTGCTCATGTACTCTCTACTGTATAATCAAGCGCCAGACAGCGCGAATCATGCCATTGTACACGGATTGCAAATATGACGGGATGAAAACACTACTATTTAAAGTGAGCAATGTTCAGGTAGCGGACTTAAGATTTTATACGGACAAGACTACAGTGAATTACTTTCATATCATTAAATTCTAATTCAGCTTCAGTATCCTGAATCCAAAAAGACAAACCTTCACCAAGATAATATGCACCGGAAGCACTTATTGCCTGAGTCAGCAAATAGGTTTTATCCTTCCAAGATAATTGGGCTTGCTCTGCGTGGAAGAATATATTTAAAGGGGTGTTCTCGCACAGATAATCAGCAGAATTGGTTTGATCTATGTCCTCTATTTCGTATGCCAGATCATCTGAGGTAAGCTCTTTATTTATAGAGCTGCAAGCTGTTAAACATAACAAAGAAGTACCAATCAAAACACTTTGTAGAAGTAACTTTTTAATGCGCACTATATGAGACTCCATTCAAAACTATAATGGTCCAATTAACCTATTCCTGACCAAAAGATCATCGCAGTAAACCTGCTGTATATTATCAGTTCATTTTATATTGAGCCAGATAATAAGCTCTACTAAGTAGTGTCATTTATTGGTTATTTTTTGTTATTTAGCCATCCCAAATAAACTCTCCAGCCAAAAATTGTCACAAAATCACCACAATTGGTGGCTACACACACTTTGACAGTAGAGGATGAAAACAAGTATATTCCACCAGTCGGATTTATTCGACTTCGTTCTCGGGGCGGGGTGAAATTCCCCACCGGCGGTAAAGACTTTACGTAAACTAAAATCTAAGCCCGCGAGCGCCTATTAAGAAACTTTTCTTTTAGGGTCAGCAGATCTGGTGTAACTCCAGAGCCGACGGTTACAGTCCGGATGATAGAGAGCGCGTCAGACAAAACCTATATTGGCACGGCACTCTTTTGCTGTGCCCGATTTAAGGTACGCTATTTTAAAATGGCGTATTTGCCTGCCCGTTCGCCCTGATTCACCTTAGATATTTAGGATTAAAAAATGAATCAGAGCTCAACGAATAACATTGATTTCACTCCAGCTACAAAACGCATTGCTATTCTTCATGCCTCTTGGCACGAAGACATTGTATTGAATTGTGTAGAAGGTTTTAAAAACGAACTCAGTTCTCGTGGTTACGACACCTCTTTGATAGACGTCATTCCTGTTCCTGGCGGCTATGAAATCCCTTTACAAGCAAAATTACTGGCTAAAAGTGGGCAATACTCTGCGATAGCAGGCACAGCCTTGGTTGTAGATGGTGGTATTTATCGTCACGATTTTGTGGCCCAAGCAATTTGTAATGCGTTAATGCAAGTTCAATTGGAAACAGAAGTGCCTGTGTTAACGGCGGTACTAACGCCTCACAATTTCCATGAGCACGACGAGCATAAAGAATACTTCAGCCGTCATTTTGTTAAGAAGGGTATTGAGCTTGCAAATGCCTGCGATCAAACCATTCGCTTGACAGAAAAAGCAAAACAAATGCTTTAAGCATTTTTTAGATAATACTAAGTTCGTAAAATACCTCATATCCCATGGGATATGAGGTATTTTTTTGCATGATCTAGCTAAAAAATCTTACTAACTAAGAAAAGGAATGAGATCGTAGCGCTTTATAAAGATCACTATTTCGATCTTTTTCAATACACAACCCCAACATGTCATCGATAAAAAAGCCTACAGCTCGTCGCTCTATCCGCTCAACCCCTTGTTGTTGCTGTGGCGATAAGTTGGCATATTTTGATGCCGCACCAAAGTCCCCAAACAAGACATGACCTTCTTCATTGATCAAAGTATTATGGGCATAAAGATCCCCATGACTTATTTTTTTCTCACAAAAGTGTGCAACTAACTGATCCACTTGCTGAATAATTCGGGCAATTTTATCAATTGAAAACTGCTGACTCATCAAGAAGGTATCTCGTGTACAAGACACAAGGCTAGGCGGCTGCCCTAAATTTGTATAGTGCACAGGAATCAGCTCCATGACGAGTGCCGAGCAATCATCCTCTGCCACCTTGGCAAGCGGTTGGACCAAATTATTGTGGCTGCCAACCGAAAGACATGCATCCAGCTCATCCTCGGGGTAACCATCACTGGTCACCTCACCTTTAAAAATTTTTATCGCTACCGAGTCGGAAAAGTGAAAGGTATTTTTTCGCCATGTAGCGAGAGAAATAACGCCAGATGCGCCCTGCCCCAATACTTGATGGCACTCTAAATCGCAAAATTGCACCCTTTTAAAATCATGGTGAGAGTCTCGTTCAGCACAAAATGGGTTACCAGAGAAGGCCAACCATGCCAGACGTGGCAAGTCTAACAATACATCAGGAAAGGCCACCAGCTGGTTAGCCGATAATCGAACCAGCTCTAGCTTACGACAATGAATGATGGATTCAGGAAGGCTCGTTAACCGATTTCCAGCCAAAGCCAGCTTTTGTAGACGAACTAGCCTCCCAAAATCCTCCGGAAGAGACTCTATTTGGTTATCAGTAAGTATTAGCCAACGAGTCAATGCTGGCAACGAATCCGAAGGCACAATAGAGATTTGATTACTTTTAAAACCAATCATCTCCAACTTTTCGCATTGCCCTAGCACCGTTGGCAATTGAGTGAAGCGATTATTCGAGCAAAATATTATGCGTAGTTTTTTCAGCCGCGATAAATCCGCTGGCAGTTCACGCAAATTATTATTAGATAAATCTAAAATTTCTAGGCTGTCGGCAAGATCAAAAATAGCCTCTGGAAACGTGCTTAAATTTTCGGATAACTGTAAGCGAACAACGCCTTTCAACTCTCCACGGTTAAGTTGGTCAAGTGTATGCAAAATAGTGCTCTTTCTTAATGAGGTTTATGCGTATCATAACAGTTACATAGGAGGAATGGTGGTTATCAAATCTGTCACACCGACATCGGCCCCCATTTGGGAAAGTAAGGTGGTTATCTGACCTCGATGATGAGTCTGATGGTTGAAAAAATGCTGCAAAGTGAAGCCAAACCTTTGAGAATGTTCGATTCCCTTCATATTTTTATACACGAGCGCTGAGGCCAACATTTCATCTGTTACCTCTTTCATCATAGTAATAATCAGCAAATCTAATTCAAAACGTTGGCGTTGTAATAAGAGTAAATCATCAAACAATTGAATATTAAGCGCCGCAGGACGCGCTATTGTACGAACCAGGTCTAGACTGGAAAGCTCAGTAAAATGGTCGGCAAAGCGCTTCAGCCAAATAATATCAGCAGCAATATTATGATTAAGCGTACCGAGCACTGAGCCAAAAAATGCGCCTTTATCTTCAACCAGTTCTGCATAGCTCAACTCTCCAACAGCCTTGTAAATCGCCTGATTCATCCATTGATTATACGACGACATTAGCTGCATATTTTCTTTTACCGACATATATTTTTCCCTCTTGAAGCATTTATTAAGCAGCTAATAAAACGGCAATTAAAGCAATCAGACCAGGCAACCCCTGTACCAACAAGATTTTCTTACTGGAAGTAATCGCGCCATAAACACCAGCAATAACAACACAAAGCAAAAAGAAAACCGTCACCCCCAAACCAGCCGTACCAAGCCACATCCCCCACAGCAAGCCTACTGCTAAAAAGCCATTATAAAGCCCTTGGTTTGCGGCCATCACCCTACTCGCTTTAGCGAAGTCTGGTTGCAATCCAAATATTTTCATGCCCTTAGGTTTGTCCCATAAGAACATCTCAATATACATAATATACAGATGCAAAAGGGCTACAAATCCGGTGGTGATCATCGCCATTAGTTCCATAGATATAACCTCTTATTTTTATTTCGTCTATCCAAAATTTTTTGTCTAACTAGGAAGAAAGCCAATGTACCCAGAAACTATTTCGGTTTTTCTGAGTCTAGCTTATGACGCACATTTTAGTTTTGATCTATTTTTTCAAGCTTTTCTTGAAAGTCTTTCAAAACAATAGCCAGCGCATCGACCGCAACGCTTGGCTCAATATCATGACTCTCAAGTAACTCAATGAGATCAACAGCCAGTTTGATGTGATCTGGCGCGTGTTCTAAAGACATAAAAACCCCTTAACAGAAGACTGCAACAATTTATGTGTAAAATCCGAAAATAGACAATTAAAAACTTTTTTTGCCGTCTATAATGACTTTTTTGCATTACGAATTGTTCGACGTAAAATAAGACAAATACAATACACATTGAACATAAACAAGCCTAATTTAACGAGGTTATCGTGATTACAAATGAATTTTGGTTGGATCGATGGAAAACAGGGCGCATTGGCTTTCATCAAGAAGGCGTCAATCCGAAACTAATAGAGTTCTGGCCTGACCTACCAAAAGGCAGCCGAGTTCTTGTGCCTTTGTGCGGCAAATCTAATGACATGATTTGGTTAGCCGAACAAGGCTATGACGTTACGGGTGTTGAATTGTCCTCTCTAGCAGTGATTCAATTTTTAGGCGATAATGATATAAGCTATAATACCCACCTAGAAGGCACCTTAAAAGTTCATACCGTTGACGGATTGTCGTTACGCATCGTCGAGGGTGACTACTTCCAATTCACCGAAACCGAATTTGATGCCTGCTATGATCGCGCTGCTATGGTCGCTATGCCAAATTCAAAACGTACTGAGTATGTCACTCATACCCTTGCGCGGTTATCCTCATCAGCTTGCGGATTACTGATTTCATTACAATATGATGGCGATCAGCAAGGGCCTCCATTTTCCGTTGCTGAAAACAGCGTAATATCACTCTGGGGAAGCAGAGTTCAAAAAATCACCGCTGAAAACCTAGCTCTGACGAACCCTCAGTACAAAGAACAAGGGCACAATACTTTTGAGGAAAGTGTATGGCGTATTCAGCCTTAAATAATATAAGGCTGAATTGACCTAGATTAGGCTGTCTACCCTAGGGGTTTTCTGGGATAATGCGGCACATTTTTTCCACCGATAATCCATGTATCCTCGTAATGACAAAAAAATACCACTGTCCATTACATGCCCAATACCAAGAGTAAACAATGATCAAACGACATAAAACCGCCAAAGAACTCTTTTCTTACCCATTATATTGGGCTGAGTGCTATGGTATTTCGCCCTTCTTACCAACCACCAGAGAAGAAATGGACGCTCTTGGCTGGGATAGCTGTGATGTGATCATAGTGTCAGGTGATGCTTATGTGGATCATCCTAGTTTTGGTATGGCGGTTTTAGGCCGCTTATTGGAAGCAAAAGGGTATCGTGTTGGAATCATTGATCAGCCCAACTGGCGTAATACGGAAGATTTCATGCGCCTTGGTCGCCCTAACCTGTATTTTGGCGTGACCGCTGGCAACATGGACTCCTTGATCAACCGTTACACCGCTGATTTAAAAGTGCGTAATGACGATGCTTACACGCCTTACGGTGTTGGTGGAAAACGTCCTGATCGCGCTGTAATTGTTTATTCTCAGCGCTGTAAAGAAGCCTTCCATGATGTTCCTGTGATGATTGGCGGCATTGAAGCAAGCCTTCGCCGTATTGCCCAATACGATTACTGGAGCGATGAAGTACGCCGTTCGGTGTTAATCGACTCAACCGCTGACATCTTACTTTACGGCAATGCTGAACGCGCCATGATTGAAGTAACTCACCAAATGGCGATGGGTAAAACCCTTGACGAACTGACCGATATTCGCGGTACGACTATTGTTCGAAATACCCCACCTGGCGGTTATACAGAAATTGATTCAACCCGTGTAGATTGGCCTGGTAAAGTAGATCAGATTTATAGCCCTTACGAATACATTCCTGAAGGAAAATGCCAGACCAAGGATGAAGAAGAGCCTGACGTCATGCCTATTCGCGTGATCCCAGCGCCACTTCGTCGTGGTGAAAAGCTTGATCCAGAAAAAACCTACATTCGCCTACCATCATTTGAGAAAGTGTCCAAGGATCCTGTTTTATACGCACACACTTCTCGTATTTTGCATCTTGAATCAAACCCTCATAACGCACGTGCTTTAATTCAAAAACATGGTAAAAAAGAAATCTGGGTAAACCCACCACCTATTCCACTAGAAACACCAGAAATGGATGGCGTGTTTGATTTACCTTATGCCCGTGTACCGCACCCAAAATACAAAAAAGCGCGCATTCCAGCTTATGACATGATCAAGACATCCATTAACATCATGCGAGGCTGTTTTGGTGGTTGTACTTTTTGCTCAATAACCGAACACGAAGGGCGAGTAATCCAATCTCGCTCTCATGAATCTATTCTGAATGAAATAGAAGACATCAAGGCAAAAGTACCAGGCTTCACAGGTCATATTTCTGACCTTGGCGGACCGACGTCTAACATGTATACACTAAACTGTAACGACGATGAAGTTCAGGCATCATGCCGTAAATTATCATGTGTCTACCCAACGATATGCTCCAACTTGAATACCGATCATAGCCCAACAACACAGCTATATCGTAAGACTCGTGCAGTCGAAGGAATTCATACGGTGTCCATCGCCTCAGGTTTACGCTATGACCTTGCAGTAGAAGACCCTGAATATGTGCGTGAGCTTGTTACCCATCACGTTGGAGGCTTGCTAAAGATAGCCCCCGAACACTCTGAAAAAGACACTTTATCAAAGATGATGAAGCCTGGTATGGGAACTTATGATCGCTTCAAACGCATGTTTGATAAGTACTCAAAAGAAGCTGGCAAGAAGCAGCATTTGATTCCTTATTTTATTGCCGCACACCCAGGCAGCTCAGACGAAGATATGCTTAACCTTGCTGTATGGCTGAAAACCAACAGCTTTAAACCAGACCAAGTCCAAACCTTTTACCCTTCACCAATGTCTTTAGCGACAGCCATGTATCACTCAGGAAAAAATCCTTTAAAACCGGTTACCTATAAGAGTGAAGACGTTTATACCCCTAAAGATGCTAAGCAACGAACCGTACAAAAAGGTTTCTTGCGTTATCACGACCCAAGCAACTGGCAAGATCTACGTAACACCTTGATAAAAATGGGTCGCCCTGAACTTATTGGCCATGGCGATAACAAATTAGTGCCAGCGGAAGAAAAAGATAAGCAAATACGTCGTCGCCCGCAAAAAGCCAAACCAGGCCAATCAACAGGCGCTTCCCATACATCAAACAGACCGACTATAGAAAAAAATATCGCGGCGGAGAAAGCTCGTCGAAAAAATAACAACGGCAGCGTGGCAGCCACTCCAACAAAGCGCCGCAAGACGAAAATAAAATCTCGTCAACAGTGAGCCTATCCCAGAATTAGGTTCACAGAAAGACAGCCAATAAAAACGCGTCATGCTTATTCAACATGACGCGTTTTTTATTGCGCTCGAAACTAGCCCTAGCCACTCAGCTTCTTACTTCGCTTACGACAAGCAATCACCAACTCGATCGCAGAAATCAAAATTAAGGTATAGCCTAATGTCTCGATCCCTTCTTCCACAACATTTTTAACAAGACGCATATAGGAGTCGCCCATTACCGCTTGCCAGAAAGAGCCACGCCCCATTAGTCTAGAAAATGCCAATATGGTGACAAATCCCGCTAGAAAAGTACCAAAGCTAGATTGCAAAGAATACTCTTTTAAAGAGGCGTAAATAGAAGAGAATCGCCCCCACAAAAAAATCAGCACACAGACAAAGATAAGACTTACAATAGTTTGCCATGCCCCATCAAACACATACTGATCCAATACAGCATCAGATTCGCGCACAAACATCATAGCCAACAAAGCCCCCAACAAGGTGGCAGCTATGTGTAACTTTTTATCAATACGCGCAGCATAAAGAAACATCATACAGCTAGAAAAAGACATAAAGTCTTGCAGGTGCTCAGTAAGACTTTGCTCATTGTATGAGGCACCAGAAAGTAGTTGATATCCTTCCAACGAAATAAGCTGCGCAACACCTGCAACAGCAAAAAGATAAATTAAACTACGAAGAATAAACATGAAAAGACCTCAGCTTGTAATACTGAGATCTTAATGAAAAAAAGGTAAAAAAACGATGTGTGACAAGAAGATGACACTATCATTTCTTAATTAAGGGTTAAAACATGTCAGTTATAATGAAATGGCAATTAATGAATAAATTAAGACTATTTATAGTCAATTAAGTTTAAAGATGCATCGCTATCCATCAATTCATCCTGCATACTTTCCACATGTCCTGCCACTTCGTCTGGGGATGTGAAATGAGCTATATGATACATAGCATCACCTTCTTGAACTAAAGGAATATTCTGCTTACCGATAATAATACCGCCTTTCTTACACAGAACTTTATCTAAAATATCCCCATAAGGATCTTTGATTTCAGCCAGTACATCGCCAGCCTCAACCAGATCTCCCAATTTTTTGATATGCGTTGTAAAACCGCTATCAGTCGCTCTTATCCAGCTACTACTACGGGCAATCCTTGGTTCAGACAATGACTTTTTGCTACGCGACTTAGCCAGCATTCCCAGGTGCCTCATCACACCAACAATACCTTTCACACCAGCTCGTATAGAAAGCTCATCAAAACGCAATGCTTCTCCAGCTTCATACAGTATTACCTTGGTAGCAACATCATTGGCACACTCGCGTAATGAACCGTCACGAAGATTAGAATTCATCAAAACTGGCACACCAAAGGCCTTGGCAATAGCCAGTGTCTCAGGATCATCAAGGTTCGCTCGGACTTGTGGTAAATTGGTACGATGCAAACTCCCAGTATGGAGATCAATACCATAATCAGCTTTAGAAACTATCTCACTCAAAAAACGGTCTGCTACACGCCCAGCTAACGAGCCACGTTGTGAGCCAGGAAAAGAACGATTTAAGTCTCGTCTATCAGGTAAATAACGGCTTTGACTCAACACACCATAAGCATTAACAATTGGCACTGCGATTAAAGTACCTTTTAAGCTATCAAGATATTTGCTTTGAATAATTCGACTAATAATCTCAATACCATTTAGTTCATCACCATGAATCGCTGCACTAATAAACAAAGTAGGACCAGCACGCTTGCCGCGCTTTACAAACACCGGCATGGACATATTTGTATCAGTGTACAACTTTACCATTGGCAGCTTTATGCGAGCAGTACCACCTAACGGAATATCTACACCACCAATTGTTAAAGCTGTTTTGCTCATTAACCTTTTCCTTTTGTTTTTGTACTACTTAATAAGGCTGTTTTTTCAATGTGCTTAATGATCATAGAAGCAACGTCTTTACCCGTTGCCGATTCGATACCTTCCAATCCTGGAGAAGAGTTTACCTCCATAATAAGAGGGCCATTATTGGATCTGAGAATATCCACGCCACACATATTCAAGCCCATTACTTTTGCGGCTTCTACCGCAGTTCGCCTTTCTTCTGGCGACAGCTTCACTAAAGAGGCGGTTCCGCCACGGTGTAGATTTGAACGAAACTCACCTTCAGCACCTTGCCTTTTCATTGCAGCAATAACTTTATCACCTACAACCAAACAACGAATATCAGCTCCGCCTGCTTCTTTGATATATTCTTGCACTAAGATATTAGCTTTTAATCCCATAAAGGCTTCGATAATGGACTCTGCTGTCTTGTTGGATTCGGCTAAAACAACACCAATACCTTGCGTACCTTCCAGAAGCTTAATTACTACCGGCGCACCACCAACGTTTTTCAGCAAATCGCCTATCTTATCGGGATGATGTGCAAAACCAGTTTTGGGCAACCCCAATCCCTTACGAGACATGAGCTGCAACGATCTTAACTTATCGCGTGAACGACTGATCGCCACCGATTCGTTAATGCTGTAAGTACCCATCATTTCAAACTGTCGGACCACAGCAGTACCATAAAAAGTAACCGATGCCCCAATTCTTGGAATAACCGCATCGTATTTAGGTAGAGGTTTACCGTCGTAACGAACAGAAGGATTGCTACTTGTAATGTCCATATAACAATGCATCGTATCAATTACATCTACTTCATGCCCAAGCAGTTCACCAGCTTCAACCAATCGACGAGTAGAATAAAGTCGTGGATTACGAGAAAGAATTGCGATTTTCATAGATGTCCTTTGAACAAAAAAAGAAAGCGAACGTACAAACGATGCTTATAAAAAATTAAGACCATTGGCGCGAGAATAGTGAATAACCTTAAATTTAGGAAGAGATTTCATGCATTTTGCATAAAAAAATCTCCAAGCCCCCTTATCTAACAAGGGTGCTCAGAGATTCTTAAGTTACCTTACAGAAATAACGATTATTTCTTCGGAGCAAAGGGGTTTTCGGAGGATTTAAATTCAAAAATAATCGGGGTTCCGGTTATATTCAACACCGTTCTAAATTTATTTTCCAAATAGCGCTTGTAACTGCCAGGTAAAGCACTCGTTTGATTTCCATGCACAACAATACGCGGAGGATTAGATCCACCTTGGTGAGCATATCGAAGTTTTATTCGACGACTATTCACCATTGGAGGCTGATGCTCCGCAACAGAATCTTCAAGAATTCTTGTCAAACGGTTTGTTGACCATTTTGCATAACAAGACTCGTAAGTACTTTCAATAGTATCGTACAAATCACCGACGCCTGTACCGTGCAGAGCTGAAATATAATGAACCTTCGCATAGGGAACAAATCCCAAGCGTCGCTCAACTTCACTCTTGATATGTTCACGATCGTCTTTTTTAAGGCCATCCCATTTATTAATGGCAAGAACCACACCACGACCAGCATCTAACACATAACCAATCATATGAAGATCTTGTTCTACCAAGTCTTCATGTGAGTCAATGACAACAATAACCACGTTAGCGTCTTGGATAGCCTGCAATGTCTTAACAATAGAAAATTTCTCTACCGCTTCCTTTACATGTTTTCGACGACGAACCCCAGCAGTATCAATAAGCGTATATTCTTTATCATGGCGTACATAAGGAATATAAACACTGTCACGCGTAGTACCAGGCATGTCATACACAACAACACGATCTTCACCTAACATACGGTTTACCAATGTAGATTTACCTACGTTTGGTCGGCCTACTACACCAATGCGAATACCACGTGACTCCAAGCTAATTTGATTCTTAGCCTCCTCAACACGTTCTGCATAAGGCAGCATCACCTTATCAATCAGGATATGCACGCCTTTACCGTGAGAAGCGGCGATAGGATGTAGCTCACCCATACCTAAAGAATAAAAATCCGCCAACGCGATATCTTCATTGATACCATCGGTCTTATTCACCACAAGAGAAACTGGCTTATTGGAACGACGTAAATGATTAGCAATCATCTCGTCCGCTGGATTCAAACCATGGCGCCCATCAACAAGAAACAAAACAGCGTCTGCCTCTTCTATCGCCAACAAAGACTGGCGCGCCATTCTTTCATCAATACCTTGCTCATCACCACTGATACCACCAGTATCAATAACGATAAATTCATGCTCACCAAGCTTACCGTCACCGTATTTACGGTCACGAGTTAGCCCTGGGTAATCGGCAACTAAAGCATCACGGGATCTCGTCAATTGATTGAAGAGAGTTGATTTGCCAACATTGGGTCTACCTACCAATGCAATAACTGGAATCATTTTTTTACCTATAAAAATACAAAGTGGCCACCATCCCCATTAAAAGGATGGCAGCCTCTTTAAAAATCGCTAAAAAGAAATCGATCTCAATAGCTCAATGCCGTCACGTTAGAGTCCGGCGTAAGAATAAACAATTGTTTATCATTTGCTACCATACGACTGCCAGGAGCAAGGCTATTATCAGCTACCTTATGGGCGGCAACTTCGCCCGTTGTTAGATCAAGCAAATGCACGTAACCACCACGATCCATCACAGCGACATAATCACGGAAAAATTCTGGCGTAATCAAATCTCGGTCTATAAGTTCTTTATTTTCCCAAATTTCAGTGCCATTTTTAGCATTCAGTGCAATGACCTTACTGGTCATGTCGACAGCAACAAGAAGCTCTCCTCTTACCGCAACACCCACAGAACTTGGAATGCTACGCTGCCACAGAGGTCGACCATTTTCAATTGAAAGTGCGGCAAGCGTACCATTGTAAGCAACAGAATAAACCACACCATCTTTCACCACTAAACGGCCATCTATATCGCTTAAGCGTTCAATTTCATAGCGCCCCTCTGGCTTACCTACATCATAGGACCAAAGTAAATCACCACCCTGCAACGAATAAGCTTTCAATTTTCCACTAGCAAAACCTGCAATAACTTTACCGTCTGCAATCATGGGTGCGCTTGTACCACGTACCGTTAGAGATGGCAAATCTTCTTTTGCACGCCATAGCATATCTCCCGTTTCAGCATCAACAACACTCAACCAACCATCCGCCGTTTGAATGGCTAATTTGCCTGCGGCATAAGACGCTTCCGACAATACTTCTGAGCTTAGTGATTTCTCCCACAAGATAGATTTACTGGCTAAAGAAACAGCAACCAGCTGCGCGTTGTATGTCCCAAAATACAAAACATCGCCATGTCGCATCACGCCAGAGCTTGGCTTGTATTTAGTAGAGAAAGAATCTTTCTTGTCACCATTATTTTGTGCAAGCTCGTAAACCGTTCCCTCATCTGTCACAAAGAACAAGGAACCATTTTCTGCAACAAGATTAAAACGTTCACTAGATTCACCAAAATTACCATCAACCCCGGTTCGCCATGATGTTTTTATATCAACCTTACCTTCTATAGAAGGAAGGTCTGGTAAAGCAGGGCGAGAATTAGAGCACCCTTGGACAATCAAAGCCGCAAATACAACAACGAAAAAAAGAGACTTGCTCATAATTAGCCTTTTACCAAATCTTTAAGCTTTATATCAAGCAATGGGTGATTTACCCCCACGCCCAATGACTCATTCGCCTTTTGATAAGCGATACGCGCATCATCACGCTTGCCTTGAGCAATTAAAATATCACCCATTAGCTCTTGCTTCTGAGCTGTAAACTCTTCTTCCGATACTTTTTCAGCTCGTGCCATGGCACCAGTATAATCTTTCTTCTGAAGCATTAGCCGTGCTGCACGTAAATCAGCAACAGCGATAAAAGACACATCCTGTGTTTTAGTAATAGCATCGTCTAGTGCTTTAATAGCCTCATCGTATTTACCATTTTCAGCGTCCACTCGAGCTAAAAACAGCTGACCAAACATGGCATAACCCGTATCACCATAATCATCCGCAAGTTGCTTAGCGATAAAAGTCACCGTTTTTTGATTATTCTCATCACTCAAATCAGCAGAGGCTTGAACCAAATTTTGATATAATGCAGAAGCTTCACTAGTGTAATTGGCTTGATTTGTTTTCCATGCCTGCCAGCCGAAATAACCACCAACAGCAACAGCAATGGCAATAACCAACATCATGCCGTTCTTTTTCCACCAAGATTTAAACGCTTCGATTTGTTCTTCTTCAGTCTTCAATTCAGACACTTTTTCTTCCTCATGCAAGGCGCTGCCAAAAAAACATTAACATGACAGCACTCCATTAAATCAAATTACAACTTAGTATTAATGTAGGCAGCAACATCATCAATTGGGCGAGTCTCTTGCTCACCTGTTGACATGTCTTTTATCTGACAAACGCCTTGATCAACCTCATCTTGTCCTAAAATAATCGTAAAACGAGCCTCTGAACGATCGGCTTTTTTCATTTGATTTTTAAAGTTACCACCGCCACAGTGACGCAACACAACAAGATGAGCATTTTCTTCACGCAATCGCTCAGCTAAAACAAAAGAAGCAAGCCCAGCATCATCCCCCATGCTGATAACAAACACATCCGTTGAAAATTTTGCTTCAACCGGAATCAAACTTAATGTTTCAAGCAACAACACTAAACGCTCGATCCCCATAGCAAAGCCTACAGCAGGAGTAGACTTTCCACCCAACTGCTCAACCAAACCATCATAACGACCGCCAGCACAGACCGTAGCCTGAGAGCCTAAATGCGTTGTCACCCATTCAAACACTGTCTTACCGTAATAATCTAAACCTCGTACTAAACGACGATTAATAACAAACGGAATACCATTCGCTTTTAAAATAGCCTGTAAAAAATCAAAATCTGCTTGAGATTCTTCACCAATAAAGTCTTCTAGGTTGGGAGCATCTTTCAGTACCGCTTGAGTCGATTCATCTTTAGAATCCAAAATCCTTAGAGGGTTTGTCCCTAATCGACGCTGACTATCTTCATCCAATTGATCTTTAAATTGGGTCAAATAATCGACTAAAGCGGCTTTATAGGTTTCTCGCTCTGAAGCAAGACCAATAGTATTTAGCTGCAACTCAACATGTTCTAATAATCCCAGTTTTTGCCATAAGCGAGCAGATAGAATAATCAGCTCAGCATCAATATCGGCAGAACTCATACCAAAGGATTCAACACCGATTTGATGGAATTGGCGATAACGGCCTTTTTGAGGACGCTCATAACGGAACATTGGACCGGTGTACCATAAACGTTGAGTTTGATTAAATAACAATCCAGCCTGATCCGCAGCACGAACACAACTTGCTGTACCTTCAGGACGTAAAGTCAAAGACTCACCGTTACGATCATTAAAGGTATACATTTCTTTTTCTACAATATCTGTTGTCTCACCAACACCGCGTTTAAACAAATCCGTATTTTCTACAATTGGAAAACGAATTTGCTGATACCCATAAGACTTAACAACATCGGCCACTGTTTTTTCTAGATATAACCAAACAGAGGATTGATCAGGCAGAATGTCATTCATTCCCCTAATCGCTTGAATTTTACGAGCCACAATGGATCCTTAATTTTTTACAATGATATTGGCCAATTCTTGCTCTTTAAGGAGAGCCTTTTTACGAATCATTTTTTCTAAGTCATCTACAAGCGCATCATTTTTAGTTTTACTGTTCGGCTTGCCATCTTGGTAAATCAAGTTATTCGGCGAACCGCCAGCAAGACCAATGTCCGCTTCTTTTGCTTCACCAGGCCCATTCACCACGCAACCTATAACAGCAACATCCATTGGAATGGTAATATCATCAAGACGCTCTTCTAACTGGTTCATCGTTTTAATGACATCAAAGTTCTGACGTGAGCAGCTTGGGCAGGCAATAAAATTAATCCCACGATTGCGCAATTTTAAGCTACGCAACATATCCCAACCGACTTTAACTTCCTGCACTGGATCGGCGGCTAATGAAACGCGAAGCGTATCACCAATACCATCCATCAAAAGCAAACCAAGCCCGATAGAAGATTTCACAGTACCAGAGCGCAAACCACCCGCTTCAGTTATGCCTAAATGCAGAGGGTTATCTATTTGACTGGCAATTTTTCGATAGGCCTCAACCGTCATAAAAATATCAGACGCCTTAAGGCTCAACTTGTACTCATGAAAATCCAACTCATCAAAATATTGAATTTGACGGAAAGCAGACTCCACCAACGCGTCAGGCGTCGGCTCACCATACTTTTTTTGCAAATCTTTTTCTAAAGATCCTGCATTAACACCAATACGAATAGGTATGTTTTTATCACGGGCGCAGTCTACAACAGCACGAACACGGTCTTTGTTACCAATATTCCCCGGATTAATTCGTAGACAATCCACACCGTATTCAGCCACTTTCAAAGCAATTTTGTAATCGAAATGAATATCAGCAACTAATGGTATAGAAACTTCCTCACGTATTTTCTTGAACGCTTCAGCCGCATCCATAGATGGAATTGAAACACGAACAATATCGGCACCAGCTTCAGCAATAGCTCGAATCTGAGCCACTGTTGCATCAATATCACAAGTTTCTGTGTTCGTCATACTCTGAACACTAATTGGCGCACCACCGCCAACCGGCACATCCCCGACCATGATTTGACGAGAATGGCGGCGTTTAATAGGTGATTCAAAATGCATAAGAGTCTCTACTTGAGCTCAAATCGAGCCAAATCTTTACGTGTAAAAGAAGAAAAATCGAATTCTTCACCTTTGTATTTCAAAGATGATACACCTTTCGCGTAACCTAATACGACGCGATAAGGGGCTTTACCAGTTAACGACAATTGACTATTCGCAGACTTCACACCAGAAAACAAGATTTTACCGGAGGAATCACGAATTTCAGCCCAACAATCTGCATCAAATGTCATTTCAATTTCATTGGTATAAGAAGGCAATTTAGGTGCAGTCGCAAGTTCAGCTGGAACCTCAGCAGTCGCTCTCACAACATCTTCAGGCTTGACACCAGCCTCTTCCAAAATGGCCATTGTTTCGGCTGATAGGCCAGTCACAACATCATTATCGGTTGACACTTTAGAATGACTATCCGTGGTATCTGAATTTGTATCAACAGCCTCCTCCACGTTAGAGTTTAAATCGGACACGTTAGCAACGGCCGCGGCGGGCTCACTTGAGGTGTCCGTTAGAGATTCATCAGAAGCTGTCTCTGAAGCAGGTACCGTCTCACTCACTTCGTTCTTAACATCGTTAGCTGCAAGGGGCTGGCTCGTCTGAGAAGGCCACCAAAAAACCAAAAAAACTAAAACCGCAACAATGACCACAGAGATGAATATAACAATGGGGTCGCCAAAGTTTGTTTGTTTGTTTACTTTATCGACAGGCTTGATCGTTAATTCAACGCCCTCTCGCTCGCTATCAAAAGCACGCAGTATTTCAGAAGGATCTATCTGTAAAAGTCGGCAATAACTTTTTAAGAAACCACGAGCAAAGGTAACAGATCGGAAGTACTTAAAATTATTGGCTTCAAGTGCTCGCACCTGATCAATTGGGATTTTTAGCTCAGTAGCAACATACCTTTCATCAAACTCTAGCTCTAATCTTTTGGCCTTTAATCGATTACCAATATTAATGGTGTCCATATTTGTGTTACTTACAGAAACATCCGTTTGAAGTTCAGTTGTCATGTCAATACCTTGAGCCATTCAGGCATGTAAAATTACTCGCAAATGAATACAGTGTAGGGTCAGTCTCGCGTGCAATTAAATGCCGCGACAGACAGTTGTACTCATCAAAATGCACCGAATCTCGGGCAATTTCTTTATCAGCCTGGATATTATTAAAAATTAAGCGAGCTTTGTCATTACTACCCCGTATTAAAACAAGATTGAGCTCTGTCATCAAACCAATCAAGGGCAAATCCGCAATTTCTTTTGCCTGTTTTAGGTAGATTTCGGCTAAATTTACTTGATTCTGACGTATAGCGCATCTAGAAAGATTAATTTGCGCTGATTGGCGCTTTACCAAGCCATTTCCATCCGCTTTCTTGAAAGCGTTACAAGCCTCATCCCAGCGATTCCTAAGCCCCAAAAGTACCCCATAGTTATTCCATATAAAGCCATCATAAGGAAACTTCAGTAGAGCTTTTTCATGTATCACAAGCGCTTCGCTATAATCCTCAACACTCAGCCAATACAAACTAAGTAATCGCCAATAATCACGACCTTGATAAGCATCATCAACCAGATCTAATTTCTTTTTCGCCAACCCCCACTGCCCTAGCAGAAGATGAGTTTGGGCAATAGACAATTTTTTAGACTCTGAAATAGGAGGTGGGGTTGGAGAAACCATTTGGTAAGCGCAAGAAGAACAAAGTAAACAACATAATAAAAATGGTAATAACCATAAACGCATACTGACATCCTTGTCATATACAAAATAGCGAATTAAAAAGCTTAACTATTCACTTCACGCAACTCAATGTATTTTTGACTGCGACGAGTTTTATCGTGAAAATCACCAACCAACTGCCCACAAGCAGCATCAATATCATCTCCTCGTGTGGTTCGAACTGTCACAGTATAACCAGCGTCTGCCAAAATCCTCTGAAAGCGACGAGTACGATTATTAGACGGCTTCTCATAACCAGAATGAGGGAACGGGTTAAAGGGAATCAAATTGATTTTACACTCAAGCACCTTAAGAAGCTCAGCCAGTTCATAGGCTTGTTCTTCATTATCATTCACACCAAACATCAAGGTATATTCAATCGTAATATGACGCTTATCTGGCAAATTTGCCAAGTAGTGCTGGCAAGATTCAATTAACTCAGCAATCGGGTATTTTTTATTAATTGGTACAAGCTCATTACGTAGCGCATCATTTGGCGCATGCAATGAAATAGCCAAAGACACATCCGTACGTTTTACCAACTCATAAATTTTAGGCACAACACCTGAAGTGCTCAAGGTGACACGGCGCTTAGACAAGCCGTACGCATGGTCGTGCATCATAAGAATCATGGCATCAACAACGGGCTCGAAATTCATCAAAGGCTCACCCATCCCCATCATGACAACGTTGGTGACACGACGAGGGCCGTTCGGATCCATAGGGCCAAACGATTTAATCGCAATCCAAACCTGTCCAATAATTTCAGCTGGGGTTAAATTACGGTTAAAGCCTTGTTTACCGGTTGAACAAAAGCTGCAATCCAAAGAGCAGCCAACCTGTGAAGAAACACATAACGTTGCTCGATCACCATCAGGAATCAAGACGGTTTCAACACAATCGTTTTTGCCACCTTCAGTACGAATAATCCATTTGCGTGTACCATCAGAAGATATATTTTGCGACACGACCTCAGGCCCTCGAATCTCACAAATTTGTTCTAATTTTGCACGCAGCGCCTTACTAACATCCGTCATCTCCTCGAAGCTTTCCGCCCCCTTTTGATGGATCCATTTGATCACTTGTGTTGCGCGAAATTTCTTTTCGCCAATGGATTCAAAGAACTCAATCAGTTTGTCAGGAGATAAACCCAACAGGTTTACTTTTTTGATGTCAGTCATAATTCAATGTCGCTTGCTGTAGTTAGCATTAAGTGTAAACGAAAAAAGCCTCTGAAAAGAAAAGTCTTTTCAGAAGCCTCTGTAAAAAAAGCGGGCTAACGCCCGCTTTTACAAAACAGATCGGACATAAAGGTCCTAGCTGTCAATTACTTACCGAAGAAGTAAGCAATTTCACGAGTTGCAGATTCAACCGAATCAGAACCGTGTACAGCGTTTGCATCGATAGATGTTGCGTAATCTGCACGCAAAGTACCAGCAGTCGCTTCTTTAGGGTTAGTTGCACCCATCAGTTCACGGTGACGAAGAACAGCGCCTTCACCTTCAAGAACAGAAACAACAACAGGACCAGAAGTCATGAAAGCAACCAAATCTTTGTAGAAAGGACGCTCTTTGTGCTCAGCGTAGAAACCACCAGCCAATTCGTCGTCTAGTTGAATCATTTTAGCTTCAACGATTTTAAAACCAGCACGCTCAAAACGAGTGTAGATTTCGCCGATTACGTTTTTAGCAACAGCATCTGGCTTGATGATAGATAGAGTGCGTTCTAACGCCATGGTATAACTCCAAATTAAATTTAAAGGGGCGATGCCTTTTGCATGGCCCGGGACATAAAAGTTCAGCGCGCGTATTATACGCACCAATTCATTAAAATTGTACGATCAAATGAACATTATTTATTCAAACTGCTATAAAAGTACTAATTCTTACGCTTAAGCCACAGATCTAAGGCGGCTCACTGCATTTTTAATCGTCTCAGCAGCAAAGTCCACCTCTTCCTCAGTCGTGAAACGCCCTACAGAAAGACGTAAGGAGCTGTGCGCCAGATCATCAGCCAAACCAATCGTACGTAAAACATAAGACGGCTCCAAGCTTGCTGAAGTACAAGCCGAACCAGAAGATACCGCGATATCGCTCAAAGACATCAACAACACCTCCCCATCAACACCAGAGAAACCAACATTTAACACGCCAGCAACACGATTATCAGAGTCGCCATTAAGATGCACACCAGATAACTCAGCCAAAGACGACCACAAACGTTCGCGCAAGGTTTTAATACGAGCACAATCCTGCTCCATCTCTTCACCTGCTAAACGAAATGCTTCACCCATGCCGACGATTTGATGCGTTGCCAAAGTACCCGAACGCATACCGCGCTCATGGCCGCCACCGTGGATCTGAGCCTCTAATTTCACTTTCGGAGAACGACGTACAAACAGAGCCCCAATCCCTTTTGGACCATACGTTTTGTGCGCTGTTAGTGACATTAAATCCACTTTCATTGCATTGATATCAATATCCACTTTACCGGTCGTCTGTGCGGCATCCACATGAAAAAAAACACCACGAGATCGCGTTAACTCACCAATTTCCGCAATATTAGTCAGCACTCCAAGTTCATTATTACCATGCATTAGGGAGACTAAAATAGTGTCTTCGCGAAGCGCTTCTTCAACTTGACTTGGTGAAATTAAACCATGCACATCAGGCCGTAAATAGGTCACTTCAAAGCCTTCTTTTTCAAGCTGCTTACAAGGATCTAAAACGGCTTTATGCTCAATCATCGACGTAATGATATGACGACCTTTTTGACGATAAGCATGAGCTACGCCTTTCAGGGCCAAATTATTGGCTTCCGTCGCACCAGATGTCCAAACGATCTCACGAGAGTCCGCTTTAATTAAGTTAGCCACCTGCAATCTAGCTTCTTCTACCGCTTCTTCTGCTCGCCAACCAAAAAGATGTGAACGCGAAGCTGGATTTCCAAAATTGCCGTCCTGCGTTAAACATGCCATCATTTTTTCGGCCACTCTCGGGTCGACTGGCGTGGTGGCTGAATTATCCAGATAAACAGGGGTGTTCATTTAACGCTCTCCAATAAAAATCAAACGACGATTTTTTTTACAATTAAAAAGTTAAGCAGCAACCTGTGCGATGCCTTTAATACGACCAACAATGGACCGTAAACCATTGCCTCTAGTAGGGCTTAAATGCCTTTCAAGATCCAGCTCTTCAAAATACGCTGTAATATCGAAGTTTAAAATTTCTTGCGGTGTTTTATGATCCAATGCTGCCAACACCAACCCTAGCAAACCACGAACAATAATAGCATCACTGTCTACCGCAAACGTTAACACTTCACCTTTTGTTGCATCCTGCTCACTACCAGGCTGAATCCAAACACTACTCTGACAGCCCTTCACCAAACGCTCAGATGTACGCCAAGCATCATCAAATGCTGGCAACGATTTACCCAAATCAATGATGTACTTGTACTTATCTTCCCAATCGTCAAAAAACGACAGATCATCTACGATATCTTCCGTACTAGGTAAAGCCATGACTACCCTCTTTTTGCACTAAGCCTATTAAAACAAAAACGGCGTTGGCTAAGCACCAAGGCCGTTTCTTATTGTATAAGATTTTAAACAATGACCGAAGCGATCAAAAAAAGACCTTAGAAGAAAAGCCCAGCTTCTAGTTGCGCCTCTTCACTCATCATTTCTCGCGACCAAGGTGGATCAAACACTAAATCCACTTTCACCAACTCAACATTTGGCACTTTAGCCACTCGATACTTTACATCACCCACTAATACCGGCCCCATTCCGCAGCCTGGTGCAGTTAACGTCATGTCGATCAAAACAGATTTTGAATCTTGATCTAACGTCACTTTATACACCAAACCTAACGACACTAGACTAATAGGAATCTCAGGATCGTAAATGGTATCTAGCGCTTGCCAAACCTGCTCTTCACTAATGTTACCTGTACCGAGATCTTCAAAATCTAAAACCTCAGGTTGTTGACCAATGGCCTCAGCATCCGTTCCATCTATACGCAACATGTTGCCTTGCCAAGTAACCGTATAATTGCCGCCAAGACTTTGATTGATCGTAATAAATTGACCGTCAGGAATACTAACCGGCTCACCGCTTGGAACTCGCCTTGCAGGACAAGCACGCTGTGTTACTACCATTTTTTGCATGAAGTTAACTCACACTAAAGCTTTCGCCACAGCCGCACTCAGCTACAACGTTCGGGTTTTTAAACTTCACAACTTCGTTAACGCCTTCACGCACCAAGTCAATCTCTGTTCCTTGAAGCATGGAAACGGATTGCGAGTCTACCGCAAGAACAACATTACCAAACTCTAAAACAGTATCTTTTTCCAATGCCGCATCAACGATATCCAATACATAAGAAAATCCAGTACAACCACTTTCTTTAGTACTTAATCGAATCAATTTGCTTGGCTCTTTAGCCAGTTTAGAGGCAAAATATTTCTGTGCAGAAGCGGTTAAAGACACGCTAGAGACAGGATCAAACGTTGTTACTGTCATTGAAACCTCCTAAGCCAGCATTGTTCGCACTTTTTTCAGTGCAACAAACAAAGCGTCAACTTCTTCTAATGTATTATAAATCGCGAACGATGCTCTCGCCGTACCAGGTACATTAAAGCGTGCCATCAAAGGCTGCGCACAATGATCTCCTGTACGAACCGCAATACCTTGTCGGTCTAGCAAAAAACCGATATCCGCTGGATGCCCCTGATCCATTACAAAGCTCAGCACACCAATCTTTTCTTTGGCAGTGCCAATAATGGTTAAGCCTTCAAATTGCTCGGCAAGCTCAGTTGCTCGATCCAGTAGCGCTTTCTCATGAGTCGCTACAGCATCTTGGTCCAGGGCACTAAACCAACGAATCGCCTCACCCATAGCAATGGCATCACCCACATTTGGCGTACCCGCTTCAAAGCGATAAGGCAATACATTCCATGTAGCGTCTTGCAAAGTCACGGTAGAAATCATCTCGCCGCCGGTGCGCCAAACAGGCCACGTCGACAATACTGATTCTTTACCCCAAAGCACACCAACACCCATCGGCCCATAAACTTTATGACCTGAAAAGGCATAAAAGTCACAACCTATATCCTGCACATCAACATAACCATGAGTGGCACCTTGAGCGCCATCCACTAAGACTAAAGCATCAAACTGCTTAGCTTTCGCTGTCATTTCTTTAATTGGGTTCACGGTACCCAATGCATTAGAAACATGCGGAAAAGCAACAAACTTAGTATGCTCATTTAACAAAGCATCGTAAGTCGTTTGATCTAACTCGCCAGCATCCGTCACAGGAATGATTCTTAGAGTCGCACCAGATGCTTTGCAGGCTTGCTGCCATGTCACAAGATTGGCATGGTGATCCATTCCACTTGCAATGACTTCATCACCCGGTGACAACAAAGATCCCAAACCATTGGCGACAATATTAATCGCTTCTGTAGTACCCGTAGTCCAAATGACCTCTTCGCGTTTCGGCGCATTAATAAAGTCTTTTACGATGTCGCGTGCGCCTTCAAAACGACGCGTAGCTTCGTCCGCAAGACGATGGGCACCACGATGCACATTAGAATTACATGTCGTATAGTAATTCACCAAGGCATCAATCACGCATTGCGGCTTCTGCGTCGTCGCCGCATTATCAAGATAAATAAGTGGCTTACCATCAATTTCGCGTTTTAAAATAGGAAATTGCTCACGAATAGCTGCTACATCAAAACTCATCGTTGTCTCGCTTACTTCACTTCCATTTGCGCAAAACGCTCGCGAATAATCGGACGAATCCACTCCGCTAACGCCGCATTTGGCATTAAATCAATCAGCTCATTAATAAAACCAAAGTTAAGCATTACTTGCGCCTTCGAACGGCTTACACCGCGAGTCTGTAAGTAATACAAAGCCTGCTTATCAATCTGAGCCACCGTTGCACCATGAGCACACTTCACGTCATCTGCGTAAATTTCTAACTCAGGCTTAGTGTTAATCTCAGCTTTATCGGACAACAACAAGTTGCGATTATTCAATTCTGCTAAGGTTTTCTGCGCATCACGATGTATATGAATACGGCCATTAAATACAGCGCGAGAACGATCTGCGACAATACAACGAACATTCTCTTCCGTTTTACCATTTGGCATAGCGTGCTCAACGGTCGCATGAAGATCAAACAACTCCTTGCCATCCAACAAGTACATTGCATTTAACTTAGCGTCAGCAAACTCGCCCGCATGAATAATGTCCGTGTCCAAACGAGACAACTCACTACCAAAACCAACGATTGTGCTGTTCATTTTCGCATGGTCATGCAAATTGAAGTGACTACCGCCGACAGCCACATTGCTACCTGTTTGAAGAGCAAAACGATAATGCTCTAAACGTGCATTGGCCGCTATATTGTATTCAACAAACGCGGTATTTAAACTCTCACCTTGCGCCTGGAGATCTTCAATAACCGTTAATTTAGAGCCGGTAGCTAAAGCGACTTGGACACGCGTATGAGATTCCGCGCCTTGACTCAATAAAGAGCTAATACGAATCGGCAAAGTAACCTCAACACCTTCAGCAACAGATACCACCACCACATCTTGTGCTAACGCATCGTTCACCAAGCCAAAAATATGTCGCTCAGGTTTAATCGCCGAAAACCCACTTAACGCCTCAGCCTGTTCAGCAGCATCTAAATCCCCACCCAAAGAAATGGACAACCCCTCAGGCAAGGTTTCCGGTAACTGAGCTGAATCAAATTGACCGTTAACAAAAACCAATTCAATAGCGGATAAATCAGCAATAGAAACCGGTGTCAAAGCGACTTTTTCGCTTATTACTTTCGCTTGCGTGCGCTCTATTGGACGAAGTGGCGTATATCGCCATGCTTCCGTCTTGCGTGTAGGCCATTTGGTATTCGCTAAAAGTTCAAGTGCGTGAGCTCGCTTTGGAGCAAGCCAATCATTGATACCTTGCGCCCGAGCAATGGCACTTTCTAACCATTCACTCATGCATTACCCCTCAAGTTCGTCTTCAACTGGCTCTTTCTGCAACCAAGCGTAACCTTGAGCTTCTAGCTCAAGTGCAAGAGAAGCATCGCCACTTTTGACGATTTTGCCGTCAGACAACACATGCACAAAATCAGGCTTAATATAATCCAAAAGACGCTGATAATGAGTCACAACAATAAAACTACGATCAGCAGAGCGTTGGCTATTTACGCCTTCTGCAACCACTTGCAAAGCATCGATATCCAAACCTGAGTCGGTTTCATCTAAAATGCAAAGCTTTGGCTTAAGCAACAACATTTGCATTAGCTCGTTACGCTTTTTCTCGCCACCAGAGAAGCCTTCGTTAACACCACGCTTCAAGAAAGCCACTGGCAAGTTAACTTGTTTACATGCCGCTTTTGCTTCTTTCAAGAAATCAGCTGAAGTAATGGCGTCTTCGCCACGTGCTTCACGTTGGGCATCTACTGACGCCTTCAAAAACTCTAAGTTACTTACGCCTGGAATTTCAACTGGGTATTGGAACGCCAGAAACAAACCGGCACGAGCACGGTCCTCTGTCTCCATTTCTAACAAATCTTCTTCATCAAGCATCACGCTACCGCTTTCAACGCTGTAGCCATCACGACCTGAAAGAACATAACCTAAGGTACTTTTGCCGGCACCATTTGGCCCCATAATCGCGTGCACCTCACCCGGCTTGACGTCTAAATCCAAACCTTTAATGATTTGTTTTTCTTCAACGCTGGCGTGCAGATCTTTTATCGTCAACAAACTTTTCGTGTTCGACATCTTTAATAATTCCTTAACCTACTGAGCCTTCAAGGCTTATTTCTAGTAACTTGCCCGCTTCAACGGCAAATTCCATTGGTAATTCTTTAAATACTTCCTTACAAAAGCCATTAACAATCATGGATACAGCTTTTTCAGGATCAAGACCTCGTTGACGACACAAGAACATCTGCTCATCGCTAACTTTAGAGGTCGTTGCTTCGTGCTCCACAATAGCTGATGGATTACGGCTCTCTACATATGGAAAAGTATGAGCGCCACATTGATCTCCGATCAACAAAGAGTCACATTGGGTGAAGTTACGCGCACCTTCAGCTCCAGGGTTCATACGAACAAGCCCACGGTAACTATTATTGCTTCGACCAGCCGAGATGCCTTTTGAAATAATAGTCGATTTGGTGTTCTTACCAATGTGGATCATTTTAGTGCCCGTGTCAGCTTGCTGACGACCACGGGTCAAAGCAACCGAGTAAAACTCACCTACACTGTTATCACCCTTCAAAATACAGCTTGGGTACTTCCAAGTAACAGAAGAGCCTGTTTCGACTTGCGTCCAAGATATTTTGGCATTGGTATGACAAACACCACGTTTGGTTACAAAGTTGTAAATACCACCTTTGCCGTTTTCGTCACCTGGATACCAGTTTTGAACCGTTGAGTACTTAATCTCAGCGTCATCCATGGCGACCAATTCTACAACAGCAGCGTGTAATTGATTTTCATCACGTTGTGGCGCAGTACAACCTTCAAGATAACTGACATGACTACCTTCATCAGCAACGATTAAAGTTCGCTCAAATTGGCCAGTATTTTGCTCATTAATACGGAAGTAAGTAGACAATTCCATTGGGCAACGAGTGCCTTTAGGAATATAAACAAAAGAGCCGTCAGTAAATACAGCACAGTTTAACGCTGCATAATAGTTGTCTTTCTTAGGGACAACACTGCCAAGGTATTTTCTAACAAGATCTGGATATTTGTGAACAGCTTCCGAAATAGGACAAAAAATAACACCTGCCTCTTCTAGCTTTTCACGGAATGTTGTCACAACAGAAACAGAATCAAATACCGCATCAACGGCGATGCCTGCCAACATTTGTTGCTCTATCAGAGGAATGCCAAGTTTCTCATAGGTACGCAGCAATTCAGGGTCAACTTCATCTAAAGACTTAGGCTTATCCTTCATGCTTTTTGGTGCCGAATAGTAAGAAATAGACTGAAAATCTATCTTTGGATAATCAACCAAAGCCCACTCCGGCTCTTCCATTTCTAACCATTCACGAAATGCACTTAAGCGCCATTCGAGCATCCATTCAGGTTCGCCTTTCATTCCAGAAATACGACGGATAACATCTTCATTCAAACCAGGCTCAAATGTTTCTGATTCTACATCAGAGACAAAACCCGCTTCGTATTCCCGTGCCAGCGCCTTATCAATCTGCTCAGTCATATAAAAACTCACTCAATTATAGTCACTAACACACCGTGAATCAGTGCATTAAGCTCTACTAATTTATTCTCTATTTAATCAACAATGGCCGCGCTAATTTTGTCATTCTCAAGACAACGTTGTCGGCTTTCAAATTCTTGCCGTTCTGCAACTTGGCGTACATCATTTCGACGTACCAGTTGATCTAGGCTAATTTGATTTAAAAAATCATGTATTTGATCACTTAAATCACACCACAAATGGTGGGTAAGGCAAGTGTTGCCACTTTGGCAATCACTTCGCCCTTTACAACCTGTTGCGTCGACAGACTCATTAACAGCGTCGACTATTTGCGCAACAAAAATATCATTATTCGAACGACTCAAACGGTATCCACCACCGGGGCCTCTAACACTACTTACCAGTGACTTTTTACGAAGTTTGGAAAATAGCTGCTCAAGATAAGATAAGGATATCCCTTGTCGGCTCGAAATATCAGATAAAGACACTGGCCCTTGATCCGAATGCAATGCCAGATCAAGCATGGCGGTTACCGCATAACGACCTTTTGTTGTCAGGCGCATAAGCTATCCAATTAAAATTATTCAGTGAAGGTAAATAGTACACAAAACCTACTGTTTTTATCAAGTATTTACCTGACTATTTTAGTAGGTTATTACCTACATTTAATAATGCGTGCGTATTTTACGTGCACCAAGGAAAAAACTAAACTATTGAATGCGTTTAAAAAGACATCCTTACTACTTATGAAAACCCTAAGTAACAAAAGTCTTGTCCTTTTCATACAAACAAGCACACTATTAAGCCTTAAACGAGCGAACAAAAAGGAAGCACCATGCCATCAAAGCCTGTTGATGATAAAACTCCTCTGGAAGAAGCCCCTAAAAAAAAGCCAACTATGCTTATTATCGCTTTTTTTCTATGTTTTATTTTTAGTGTCGGAGCCTCTTCTGGCGTCACTTACTTTCTCCTTCAACCGTCAGAAGAAGACTCTCAATTCGCAGAAAAAATAACAGAACAAAGCTCTCAACTTTCAAATGTTGAGCAAACACTTTCCCAGCAAGACGCCAAAATAAAAGCCATTGAAGAGCAAAATGATGTGCTTAAACTCTATCTAAGGCATAGCAGCGCGACCGCCTTGAAAAACATCCTGGTCGATCAAGAACAAAACATTCAGGCTTATTTAAAAGTGATGAAATCGGCCATGAGAGATCTATCTACACTTAGCCCACGAACCACAGACTGGAACGATGAATACCAATATCAGTTAGATTTAGCGCTAAAAGGCAGCTTAGAAAGAGAAGATTTACTCAAACTACTCAAAACTGGTGAGCCAAACGAAAAAAATTAGTAGTCCCTAACTCTAAACAACCAACGAGGTTGCATTCTTTTGGCGTTATCAACGATTAATAACACGACAGTATTGAAAGTATACGACGCCGTTAAAACCAGCTTCTGGTTTACGCCATGTTTAATTCTGTCCCTTACCACTTTAAGCTGTATATCTCTGCTGCTTATTGATCTACATACAAATCTAAACTCGTTAAGTTGGCTAAGTTTTCTATACCATGCTGATGCCAGTGTTACTCGAGACCTTCTTACTACCGTCGCGAGCAGTGTGATGACGGTAGTGAGTATCACATTTTCCATTACCATCGTGGCTCTCACTAACGCCTCGTCGCAGTTTGGACCGAGGTTAATTCGCAACTTCATGGAAGACTCAAGCACTCAGGTTGTGCTCGGCGTTTTTATTTCTCTTTTTGTTTACTGCCTAATTCTAGTTCGAACAACCGATGACTTTGCCGGTGGAGATTTCCTTCCAGGTCTTACTATTGCAGGCGCAATAGCCATGACACTATTTGGTATTCTTCTGCTCATCTATTTCATTCACCATGTGTCTCTAAATTTGCAGTCTGACAGTGTTATAGACAATGTTTATCAAGAACTCCAATACAGCATCAACCAAATTTTCAAACAGCAAAAAGAGGAAGAAGACAACTATCCCTCAGCCAAAAAAAATCCACCTTCGACACCTACTGAAGCAAAAAAAAGTTACACACAATACGAATTGAAGAGCCACTCATGTGGCTATATTCAAGCCATTGATTATTCGACTCTAACCAATTTAATGACTAGGCGAGGTGGACATTTAAATATCTCCGTCAACCCCGGAGATTTTATTGTCAACCGTATGGTTATCATGACATGCGATATTAAACAGTTTTCAGAAAAGGACAGGCAAATATTACGCGGCTCTTTTACTCTAGGGCCTCAACGCACTCCTATACAAGACCCAGAGTTTGCTGTGCATCAACTGGTTGAAATTGCCTTAAGAGCTCTTTCTCCTGGCATAAATGATCCATACTCAGCAATTGCTTGTGTCGATAAACTTACTGCTGCTGTTTGTGATTTGACTCAAAAAAACTTCCCTGAAGGTATTACTTATGATGAAAGCGGGACTGAAAAAGTCACTTACAAGACAACATCATTTGAAAATCTAGCGAACATAGCCTTTAACCAAATTCGCCAATATTCACAAACATGCTTAGCGGTACAATTACGCCAATTGGAAGGGTTGATTCGTGTTGCAGAACAAGCAAATCATGCAACTCATTGGTCTTTTGTGCATCATCAAAAACTCATGATCGAAAACGAGCTAGAGCAACAAGAGTTCATAGACTTGGACAAAAAAGAAATATCCACCCGCCTACAAACCTTAGGCAAGCTATTAAAACAGGCATAAAAGCTAATAACGATAAAGAAATTTAATCGTCCGAGAGGCGGAGTGACAAGCTAATTGGATAATGATCAGAAGAGTGAATATCTGTGTGAACATGTACGTCGACAACGCTCAACCCTCGACAATAGACATGATCCAGGTGGCGAAATAAGTGCCCGAGTCTTGGTTGACGCATGATAGGAACTTCCTTTAACGAGCATGACATAGCCAACGTATCAAAATACTGCATTCTTTTTTTGTTCCAAGTATTAAAATCACCGGCGAATAAGATGGGTCCATTATGATGCTCTAAAGCTTGAAAAGCCTGATCTAAATGTGCCCTAAACCTCTCGAAAGAAACAAAGTTGATCATGTGAGAATTGATAACAAGCAACCTCTGAGTAAAGAAGGACGCCGTCGAATTTACTAGAGGATACTCTGTCGCCAACACCATTTTTTTAGTGTTGGTAACCGGCTCACTATAATCAGAAACTGAAAAAAAGTGTTTGCTTGCTACAACACTTGATCCTGTTTTAACACCTGTCTCGATGTTGGATTTTAGATCTCTAAAGCTACTCGCCATAATCCACTGATGATGCAATGAATGGTTAAAAAGGCCATCGAAAGGTGAATTTAAAATAGCTTCTTGCAGCAAAACTAAATCTCTATCTCTCGTCAAAGAAAGAAAATCACTCTGCCATCCCTTCCTTTTGCATTTAAATACATTCCACAGCAATACCTCAATGTTTGGCCCCATACACTCTTTAGAGGCACTACCCATTACTTTTAACGACTCGACAGCGCTATATCGACTTTTAATCATAAAGTAACCTCAGTAACGCACTAAAAATCACAAGTACGGAGAAAACAAACGGAACAAGTTATTACGGATTTTTTTATAAATAGGTAAATTATTCATATCCTCTTCTATTACTCGCTCAGTATTGAGCTTCTTTGACTCAAACAATTCTGTGAGCTGTGAGTTAAGGTTTTTGTTAAAACATTCTAAATTGATTTCAAAGTTGAACTCTAAACTTCTGGCGTCCCAATTAGTGGAGCCTATAAATGACCAAACATCATCAATAAGCACTATTTTACTGTGATCAAACGGTCGCTTATTTTTATATATTTTTATACCGTGCTCTATGATTCTTGGATAATTGGCTTCCATAACCCAATCTACAAATAGAATATTACTATGCTCCGGCACAACGATTTCAACAAACACACCACGCAAAGCCGCAGCATGAAGAGACGTCATTAATGTTTGGTCAGGAATAAAATAAGGCGTAATGATCTTAACGCTTTTTTGCGCACAAACGAGTGCGTTAATTAATGTCCAACGTATCCTATTATGATGCTCATCTGGGCCATCTTGAATAACTCTAGCGACAATAGCTTCATCATTATTTGGCTTCAGTGCATTTGGACAGTAGGAAGGAAATTGAATCAACTCTCTTGTTGCAAAAAACCAGTCTTCTATAAAAACTTGGCTAATCTGATCAATAACGGGACCAGTTATCTTAAAGTGAACATCATCTATCGGATGCTTTGCAGAGTTAACCAGATTACTTTTACTGATATTCATACCACCAATATAAGCTTCTTCCCCATCAACACAGAGTATTTTTCTGTGGTTTCTTAGGTTAATAAAGCGAATACTCGTCAATGAAATCGCTGGTAAAAATTGCGCAGTTTTCACTCCTCGCCTCTTTAGCGCTCTATCGGATTTACGCCAGCTGTAGCCCACCCCTATTCCATCTAACAATATATGAACAACCACACCTCGCTCTTGTGCCTGCGCCAATGCCGTCACAAACTTTCGACCTAATGAGTCGTAATCAAATATATAGCTCGATAACACAATATGATGTTTTGCTGCTTGAATAGATTTAATCATTGCTGGATAAGCATTATCACCATTAACAAGAAGTTCAACGCTATTATCATCAACATAATTCACTGGATGAATAGAGTATCCCGCCGTGACAGAAGAGTGCCAACGCTTAGGCAGTCCATGGAAGTCAATACAATCTTCCTTATATCGAAAGTCCTGTTTAAGCTGCTGAGGATGCTCTCTCTTTGCTATACGCCTAATACGATTGATACCAAATAACCAATAGAACAAACTACCTAATACAGGCGAAAATATCACTAGACCTATCCAAGCAAGAGAGGTTCGTTCGTTCTCTTTGAATAGCAGCACATGCAAGGATGCCACGACAGACAAACCAATATGCAGCACTACAATGATAGTCACCCAGTGAAAGCTAACCCATTCAAACAATGCTTCTAATACCTGCATAAACCCCAACTCTAATAATTAGCCATCAATCATGGTTATTTTTATCAACATATTTTATATGTGATAAGTTACACCATTAAGCAACGAGATAAAGTGATTTACGGAAGGCTTACAAGGAATTTTGATGAAATATAAACTCAGAATACCTGTAACAATGCCATAAAAGCGACCCAAAGGCAGAAAGACATGACCAATGAGCGAGATATAATTGCACGACTGCGCGAGAGAATTCCGACCTTTAAATGCAAACAGGGTTGTCATGATTGCTGTGGACCTGTAACCGCATCTTCGGAAGAAATGTTACGTTTGCCCGTTAAATCGGATGCAGAGCATGACGCAGCTTTGGAAGAACTCAATTGCGTTCACTTAGGGCCGAATGGCTGTGAGGTCTACGATGAGCGCCCACTAATTTGTCGACTTTTCGGCACGACCCCCAAAATGGCCTGCCCTAATGATTGCGGGCCTGAAACCATGGTCAATTCAGAAATTGAAGATCAAGTTCATTACTACATTGCTAGAACCAGACAAGTATTAGTATAGCCATCCTTAAAGCTAAATAACGAGAGTGATGTATCAATATTTTCTACCATCACTCTCTGAGTGTTTTTTATATTTTTATAATGAACAAGCCAACAAGGTCCCTTGTTTAATTGCCCTCTTAGCATCCAGCTCAGAAGCCACATCAGCTCCACCTATGAAGTGAACAGCCTGATCAATATCCCGCTCTAATAATCGATTTGGCTCTTGTCCTGCACAAACCACAATCGTATCAACATCAAGACAGCGGGCTTCACCATTTACCGTTAAATGCAGCCCTTCATCATCAATACGCTGATAATCACAATCAGACAAAAAGGTGGCGCCTTTCTTCAACAATTCAGTACGATGAATCCAACCCGTTGTTTTTCCTAATCTAGCACCTACTTTACTTTTCTTACGTTGTAACAAAAAGATTTCTCGTTCTGCCTTTTCAAACATAGGCTTGATTCCTTCTACACCGCCGCGGGCTGAAAAGTTCATATCAACGCCCCACTGAGACATGAAGTCCTCAATCTTTTGCTCTTTATGAGCAGCCGAATGCATTAAATACTCACTGATATCAAAACCAATACCACCCGCACCAATAACAGCCACCCTTTTTCCAACCGGCTGCCCACTCATTACATCCAAGTAACTCAGTACCTTTTGATGCCTTACCCCTTCAATCTCCGGTGTTCTTGGTAAAATACCAGTTGCCAATACAACGTCATCAAATTTCTCTTTTTTTAGAAGTCCACCATCAACTCGAGTATTGAGCTGAAGGTTAACGCCTGTCAGTTCTACCTGACGAGCGAAATAGCGCAAGGTTTCATAAAACTCGCCTTTACCTGGAATGCGTTTGGCGATATTAAATTGCCCGCCGATTTCACTACTCGCATCATATAAAGTAACAATATGTCCACGCTTTGCTGCTGTGGTCGCAAACGCTAAACCAGCAGGGCCGGCTCCAACAACAGCAATACGTTTAGGAGAATCTACGGGGGTAATAATGATTTCCGTCTCATGGCAGGCCCTTGGATTAACCAAGCAAGACGTCATTTTTTGATCAAACACATGATCCAAACAGGCTTGATTACAAGCAATACAGGTATTGATTTCGTCAGCACGATTTTGTTCTGCTTTTACCACAAACTCAGGATCGGCAAGAAAAGGTCTCGCCATAGAAACAATGTCCGCATCACCACGAGATAGAACTTGCTCCGCCACTTCTGGCGTATTGATGCGATTAGAAGTGACCAAAGGAACAGATAAGGATTTACGTAGCTCTGCCGTTACCCAAGTAAATGCTGCACGTGGCACTTTGGTGGCAATTGTCGGCACTCTCGCTTCGTGCCAACCAATTCCTGTGCTTATGATACTTGCGCCCGCTTTTTCGATAGCAAGGCCAAGTGTCACCACTTCTTCAAGGTCACTACCGCCCTCAACAAGATCCAACATAGATAATCGATAGATAATGATAAATTCACGGCCTACGGCTTCTCTAATTCGTTTTACTATCTCTGTCGGCAACTTGATTCGATGATCATATTCCCCACCCCACTCGTCCTCACGTTGATTTGTACGAGTAGCAATAAATTGATTCAGTAAATAACCTTCTGACCCCATCACTTCAACACCGTCATAACCCGCCATTTTGGCTAGAGTCGCTGAATTGATAAAATCAGATATTTGTTTTTCTATACCTTCTGGAGTCAACGCCTCAGGTTTAAACGGATTAATCGGAGCCTGTAAAGCCGATGGTGCCACCAGTTTTGGATTATAGGCATAACGCCCTGTATGCAGAATTTGCATACATATTTTCCCGCCTTCTGCATGCACAGCATCGGTAATAATTCGATGTTTTTCAACATCTTCTTCAGACGCCATTTTAGCAGCACCAGCGTAAACCGCACCTTCAGAGTTAGGTGCAATCCCCCCAGTTACAATAAGCCCAACACCACCACGAGCACGTTCAGCATAAAAGACAGCCATTCTGTCGATTCCACCTTTTATCTCTTCTAAGCCTAAATGCATAGATCCCATCAGCACACGATTTTTTAGCTGAGTAAACCCAAGATCTAGCGGTTCAAATAAGTTCGGATAGATTGAATGGCTCATAATTATGACTCGCTTTGTTTTATTATTTTTTAAACTGCAGCTGCCCGCACGCAATTTTGACACTGTCAAGATAGGTTTTCATTTTGACAGTGTCAAGATAAAAGTGTCTAATCTGTTCATGTCAATATTAAAAACACAATATCACCACGGTGATCTCACCAAATCATTACTTGAATCAGCTTCTTTAATCATCAAAGAACAAGGTGTAGAAGGTCTGAGTATGCGTAAACTTGCAGACACAGTTGGTGTTTCAAGAACCGCGCCCTACCACCATTTTAAAGATAAAAACGCGCTACTTTGCGCACTGGCGGAACAAGGCTTTGGTGAGCAAGAAAAAATACTCAAAATCTTAAGAGAACAAAAAAATACAGCTGAAGACGGTTTCAAAAAATACGTTCACGCATATTTAGAGTATGCGCTTCAACATAATGAAACTTATGACCTGATGTATGGCAGAACCCTATGGAAAGCAGGCAACCCTAGTGACTCGTTGAAAGCAGCCTCTAAGCAAACCTTTAAAGCATGGATCGACTGGGTAGAAGAGTTGCAAGAGCAAAATATCCTGCCAAACAACAACACCTCTCTCAGGATAGGACAAACTACTTGGGCTAGCCTTCACGGACTAGCCAGACTGTTTATAGATGGTATCTACCTAGACATGGAAGACTTATCCGATATGGTTGAGCAAATGATTAAAAACCTTTGCTCAACCAGCACCTAAATTGGATCGCGTATTCGACAGTAGCTGCTCTTTTCGTAATCGCCTAATATCTCTATGGCTTAAATACAATAAAGGCATAATAACAAAAAGCGATCCGACAAAAACACCTAAATCGGGTGTTTCACCAAAGATCCACCAACCCAGTAAAAATGCAAAGATCAACCCTGAGTATTCAGCACTAGTAACCTTACTCGATGCTACATAACGATATCCTAGCAAACAGGACAAACTGTATAAGATTGAGCAAATCGAAGACAACGCCGCATAAATCAAAATTTCAATTTCAAATACTTCACCTTCCCAGATAGCCAATCCACTGGCCATTGGTAAAGCAAAAAGCTGAGTCACAAACAGACCATATAGCATGCTTTGTTCTTGAGGTATTTTCTTAATCAATAAGCTATTTGCAGCCAAAACAATGGCAAAAAGAATCGCACTTATCATAGCGAACGTAATTTCAGTCGGCCTTAAAATCACCAGCGTACCAATAAATCCCAATACAGCGGCAAGTACAACATCCACACTCAAACGCTCTTTATAGAAAAAAGCACCAAAAAGCATAATAAAAATAGGAGCAGTATAAAACACAGCATTGGCCGTTGCTAAAGGCAATTCAGCTAAGGAAATGACCAGTAGAACAGCAGCTAAAACCCACATATTGCCCCGTATAAAATGCAGCTTTAAACCCAGCCTTGCCATTGATCTATCGGAGCCTAAGTATTTGACCACTGCGATCGGACAAAGGATCAGACACATAAAAACAGCGCGAAAAAAAGTAAACTGAAAAATTGCCACGTCCACGTCTGCCATCTTAATAAAGACATCACACAAGGTTGCAAAAAAACTTCCTAGAACAAGAATTAAAATAGCGCTACTTACTGTACGACCCGACACAACTTATCCCCTTGAGTACACGGATTATTCGCACCAGCTTAATAAGTACATAGCATTAGATAAAATGATATATTTAGCTAAAGTATTAGTTATTTGGATAATAAAGTATGCTCCCTCCTCTAAAATCACTTCCGGTCTTCGAAGCCGTCGCTAGACTAAATAGCTTTTCTCTAGCCGCTAGCGAGCTAAATGTCAGCCAAAGCGCAGTCTCCCATCAAATAAGAATTTTAGAAAATCACCTAGGGGAGAGTCTCTTCCATCGTCAAGGAAGAAACCTAGAGCTAACAAAGGAAGGCAGGCATTATTTAGATTCAATCAGCAACTCATTACTGCAAATTGAAGAAGCAACAAACTATATTAAAGGCCAACAGAAAACCCATATCAGGCTGGCTGTATACAGCTCGTTTGCTGTCTATTGGCTGATACCAAGGCTTCCAGAATTAAAGCATTTACATCCAAACCTAGAACTGAGTATTGAAATGAGTCATGGAACTCCAGACCTTTCTGATCGGACGGCTGATTTTTTTATCACCACAGAAAAAGAAAAGCGGGGGTTTCTATTTGAGTCTCTCTATCAAGAAGAACTTTTTCCTGTTTGCAGCCAAAATTATTTAGAGACCATTAAAAATAAGTTAGGAGCAATAACCTATCAAGAACTAACTGATAAATTGAGCTCAACTCCAAGTTTGCTAGCTCAATTCCCACTTATTACTTCATATAGCATCTATGATCGCCACATAGAGGATTGGAAACGCTGGTTTGCGAATGTAGCTATCGCACTCCCAGAGCACATTCAATTTCACCGTTTCAGCCACCTCATGCTGGCTTATGAAGCAGCCAAGCACTCATTAGGAATTGCCCTTGTCAATGACTATATGATGAGTGAAAAGCATGATGAAACCACACTAGTCAAACTCCCCTGCAGTGCATTCAAGACTGGTGACAACTTTTATATTACTTACAAAGAAAGCAGGAAGGATGAAGAAGCAATAAGATACTTAAGACGCTGGTTAAAAGAAGAGGCTAAAAGCTTAGCAAAAATATAACAAATACATTTGACCTTAAACGGTCACAACGTATCGCTATCAAACGAACGGGCAACTCTCGAACATTCGTAGCAATTGACATGAACAGTTCAACTTATCAATATCCAGTGAGTCATTTTTTTAAAAATCACCTGTTTCATTAACAGGTCAGAGAACATGTTTTAATGGAATAAGACACACTTTATGGGACGGTACCGTACCCGGTACCTCCCTAAAAGGGATGATTGGTAATGAAGCGCTTTGTCTACAAACGAAAAAAGTACAGACGTAAAAAAGCCCTGACAGGATAACCTATCAGAGCCTTCTTGATATAAAGCTTAATAACAGCGTCACTCTCACATGCGTGTCTTTGATAAAGAGCCCCACACGTGGGAAGCGTTGTTACTTCTCTTAAACGAAAAAAACCCACATGACATTGTCATGTGGGGTTTCTCTTAATGTAAAGCTTGATAACAGCGTCATTCTCACATGCGTTCCTTCATAAAAGCCCCACACGTGGGAAGCGTTGTTACTTCTCTTAAACGAAAAAACCCCACCCTACTCAGTAGGATGGGGTTTCTCTTAATGTAAAGCTTGACGACGACCTACTCTCACATGGGATCTCCCACACTACCATCGGCGATGGCGCTTTTCACTTCTGAGTTCGGGATGGGATCAGGTGG
>NZ_QNSE01000021.1:50376-51207 GCF_003315485.1 Marinomonas rhizomae | reverse complement strand
GTTCAACTGTAGCGAATAATAGTGATTAGATAACAGGCCATTAAAAAAGAACATGAAAATGTTCTTTTTGGAGAAATTCTACAGCCTCAACGCCCAGCTCAGCGGGCAATTTGAGCGCAGCGAAAATTGTTCCGATGCAGCTGATTGTTAGGGCTCATAATTTTCAAGGCTGTTTGCCAATGTTAATGCAATATCTATATATGCCTCTATAGGCATGTTTTTAAGTTCAAAATCTTCCATATGTGCAGCTTGATTGCGCAATTTCCTTAGCTCATTAAATTGATGAATTTCATTTCTATTAATTACTTTTCCTTGCAGAATTTTTTGAACCTGCATTGGATTAAATATTTGCTTAGATTCCAACTCTGGATAAGCTTTAGTGGCGGCTTTAGCTGATGCGGTTTCTAAAACTCGATATGACTCTAGTACGGCAGATCTAGGTGAAATATCAGATAACCTCATTAAAAAATTGAACTGCTCATTAATTTCAGGCCTTTTAACGGCTACAGTTTTTCCTTTCTTAGTTGCATCTGATTCGACTGCCAATTCATTCAATTTTTCAGAGAATTCAAGCTCGGTGTCTTTATGCTTCAACTTTCTTAATCTGGGCAACAACTCTGATAATCTATCTTTTAGTTGGTAAATAAGAAATACAACAACTAGCGGCCAGGCTAAGGAGCCAATAATTTGTGCTATGAATGTTTTCCAGTCCATTATATTTCCTTTATAAAGCCTTAACGCCGCAATAAAAGGCGAGCGGTAGCGAGTCCAGCCCACGTCTTTTGTGGGCGGATTTTAATTGCTTTGTTATACCGATTTTTTAGCAATTAT
>NZ_QNSE01000021.1:0-50279 GCF_003315485.1 Marinomonas rhizomae | reverse complement strand
CTTAACGCCGCAATAAAAGGCGAGCGGTAGCGAGTCCAGCCCACGTCTTTTGTGGGCGGATTTTAATTGCTTTGTTATACCGATTTTTTAGCAATTATAGTTACTCCCTCGGTGTAGCTATACCCGTAACCGTAACCATAACCTGAGTCGCCATTATGGCCGCTGCCCGTTGATTTATAACTGTAATCATAATTTCCAGATGTAACTGATGTTACTGTTACAACTTCATAACCATTTTTATTCAATTCATCTACGGCACCAGCTATATCATTAGATAAACGCTCGCCATCAACCCATCGATCAGAGAATCCTGTCTGCTCCCATTCCTTTACTTTTTTGGTGACATCCTTTTCTCCACCAAAAAATCCAGCCTTCTTTTCACCTGTGGCAACTTTCTTTGTGACTTCTTTACCTATCGCTTGGAAATGTGCAGGTACATATACAACTTTATTCAATTTGAACTCCTTATCTTTAGGTATAACGCCGCAATAAAAGGCGAGCGGTAGCGAGTCCAGCCCACGTCTTTTGTGGGCGGATTTTAATTGCTTTGTTATACCGATTTTTTAGCAATTATAGTTACTCCCTCGGTGTAGCTATACCCGTAACCGTAACCATAACCTGAGTCGCCATTATGGCCGCTGCCCGTTGATTTATAACTGTAATCATAATTTCCAGATGTAACTGATGTTACTGTTACAACTTCATAACCATTTTTATTCAATTCATCTACGGCACCAGCTATATCATTAGATAAACGCTCGCCATCAACCCATCGATCAGAGAATCCTGTCTGCTCCCATTCCTTTATTTTTTTGGTGACATCCTTTTCTCCACCAAAAAATCCAGCCTTCTTTTCACCTGTGGCAACTTTCTTTGTGACTTCTTTACCTATCGCTTGGAAATGTGCAGGTACATATACAACTTTATTCAATTTGAACTCCTTATCTTTAGGTATAACGCCCGCATAAGGGCCAACAAAATGTAGCGGCGGTTTGGTTAAACTTGGGCGCAGCACAAAACTAAAACGCCGCGTAGTTTTGTTGTCCTAGTGAGCGAAGCGACCGACTTGATGCGATTGTTATGTAACTATTGCACCGCGATATGGACTTCTATTTCATTGCCGTTTGGGTAATATTCAAAGTCTGTTGAAAATAACCTTTGATGCTCACAGCTTTCATTAGAGAAGTATTCCCATACCTCTGTCCATGCATCTATGGCGATTTGAGGCATTTCCCCTTTATATGTGAACACTAGGTACTTACCTTTAGGAATAGTTATTTGCTCAATATCTACATTTGATGGGTATGACTGACCATCAAAACCAGCGAGAACGGTGAACATCCCGTTATGGTCTGATTCGTAGTTGTAGTAAGCGCCGTAAACACGTTCACCATTTTTATAGTCAACAGGAATACTTTCATCGAAAGATTGCCACAATGCGGGTATTTTTCCATTTGGACTCATTTCTGCCGCATTATTTGTTCTAGTCGATATACCGTTAATAGTTTTTTCTGAAACGAGCCTTAATTCCATCACAATACTCTTGTAGTTACATAACGCCGCGCTCTGCGGAAATTTACAAGCGCTAGCGAGTAAATTTTCCGTAGCAGCGCCTTGTTAACTTTCTTTATCAAGTTCAAGCTCTTCTCTTATTTTCTCGTCTGACGGTAGGCTATCGAAATGAGGGACATACGATAGAGCCCTAAATAAGAAGTAACAACCAAATACTAAACCTATTTCTTGAAATAGCGGTACGAATTGCCCCATTAAAATAGACAATACGCAAACGAGTATTGCTTTAATCAAGTAATGCAGCGCGCCATATGCAGCTATGCGAAAAGCATGAGTTTTTAAAACTTGTTCATCTCTAATTTTTGTAGCTTTGAACGCTTTAGCAAAATAATTTGCGACTTCTTTATCTTTAGAAAGCTTTTGAGATGCAAACACCAAGAGTTTCTGACCTCCTGTTAACAGCGCCCAAAATAAAGCTGAGCCAAGAGCTCCTTGAATGATTATTGGCCATTCCAATATTGTTTGAATAATTTCCATATCTGATACCAAAAGTTAACATTTTAATAGTGCGCTTGCGCATCTACACTGTTTTTAATTTCCATATAAATCCCTATAAAAAACTGATTCTATGGCACTTTTTAACCTTTTCCACAGACTGGTTAATTGGAAACCCGAGCGTGCGAGTTTACACATTTATCCACAGCACGTTATATGGGCTTTGTTTTATCTTGTTGATTGATACTAAAAGACTTTCTGGCTTACTACTAGTACAAATACGCAAAATAGGACTATTCAAAACTGGCAAACCGAGCCATAAGTTGGCAGCCATAAAAATAAACTGTATATTTGTACAGCTCTCATCAATTATCCACAAGGAGTGTGTGATGTCTTCTAGCCCTTTTCTCAATTTTATTCGCCAAGAGCTGCGCCTACGCGGTTATAGCTTAAAGACAGAGAAATCTTACCTGTATTGGATTAAATATTTTATTCGATTCCATAAGCTACAACACCCTCAAAACATGGGCGCAGAAGAAGTAAGAGCATTTTTATCGTTTCTAGCCGTTGAGCAACATGTCGCCATTAACACCCAAAAATCTGCCTTGAATGCCCTCGCTTTTTTATATAACAAATTACTGGATCAACCATTGGGAGATTTAGGGTTTCAGCATGCCAAGCAAGGTCGACGCCTGCCCATTGTTTTAGCGGCCAATGAGATTCAAAACATACTAGGCTTTATGAATGAACGAGACCACTTAATATTTTCGTTGCTGTATGGTTCGGGCCTTAGAATTAGCGAATGTTTGCGTATTCGCATTCAAGATATTAATTTGGATCAGGGCAGTTTGGCGGTAAGGTGCAGTAAGGGAAACAAAGACAGAACCACTATTCTTAGCCGTAAGTTAGCCGAGGCGTTAAACAAGCAAAAAGCCTATGCACAACAAATTCAACAAGATGACAACGCCAAGGGGTATGGGCCATCCTTGCCATTTGCGCTGTCTAAAAAGTACCCAAATGCATTTCGTCAATTGAGTTGGATGTTTTTATTTCCCTCTACATCAATAAGTCCACATCCTGTGACTGGTGAACTATGCAGGCACCACTTGCATGATTCTGTGCCTCGTAAGGCCTTGAAAAAAGCAGTCGACAAGGCATCGATCAATGAAAAAAGAGTTAATTGTCATACTTTCCGACATTCTTTTGCGACTCATTTACTCATGGCAGGGCGAGACATAAGAACCGTTCAAGAATTGCTTGGGCATAACGATGTGTCAACAACACAAATTTACACCCATGTTATTGGCCAGCATTTTGCGGGAACAAATAGCCCTCTTGATCAAATTTTATAACATGATGGGATGGAAGGCGCTGTCGCTTTTCACTCAGCCACTCAAGCCTGTAAGTGTTTTTGAGGGCGTTTCACCAAACAATTGTTTGTAGTCTTTGGCAAACTGACTCAGGTGCCAGAAGCCCCACTGGGCAGCGATGTCGCTGACGGCTTGTCCGTGTTGGGCTTGGACTAGAGATCGACGCACTCCGTTTAATCGGCTGATGCGCAAGTATTGAATTGGGCTGACGCCGAGGATGCTTTCGAAGCTGTATTGCAAGGTACGACGGCTGACGCTGGCAATTTCGCATAATTGCGTCACGGTAACGGGTTCATCAAGGTGATGATCAAGGAACTGTCGCGCGCAATCGACGACTTTTTTACGGTGAAAATAACTTTGTGTTTTGGCAGGTTGTGGGGTTTCCACTTTGAGAACTTCCAACAACGCCATCATGACTATATCTTGCTGCAAGCGTGGCGGTGTTGTTTTGTTTTGCATCGAAAGCAAACGCGCGAGCACAAAGCGTACTTCTTCTAATGTTTTGTCTGGCACCCCAAGGCGACCATATTCGGTAAGCTCTTTCCAATTTAGATCGACACCATGGATCAATGCCATTTCCATCAGTTTGGACTGATCCACCACCAATCCATATAAATCATAATCTTGCGGTGTGGAAAGCTGAAAATCACAATCGCCCGGTCGACACATAATGTTATTTTCATGAATCGTTAAACCGTTAATGCGGCTTTCTTCTTGATCGGAAAGGGGAATCCCCAGCCAAACAGAATCTGGCCAAACGACACATTTTTGCTGCAATGCCTGACTGGTATGTTCACAAAAAACCTGCAAGCCATCAAACGGCAGCTCGACAATACGACCATAAAAACTGCCGCGGCTGGTCTGGTCGTATTCTTGCTGCCAGTTAGTCAAATTACTGGCGTGTAAGTCTGCATCGTGCGCTTCCGACACACGAGCTTTTGATATATCAGAGAAAGAGCCCTGTTTTGGTGCATCAATCATTGAATTCAACATAACCATACCTGTCTGTATTTGTTTTTCTCACAGAATATGAGGAATTAAAAACCTAAGATTTTGAAAAACATACTGTTTATAAGTTTTGCCATAATTCGATAACGTCAGTTTATACATTTCCGTAATGTTAACTAACGTTAATGATTTTAGGTGTAAGCAAATCTTATGCCCTTTTTTATGTTGGTTTTGTGAGCCAACTCAATATCAGTAAAGCGCGAGAAACGGTTATGAGCAAGCCAAATTCGACTTTTCAATTTAGGAACTTTCAATTCAAGAATACGGTAGGAGAACGCACCTTCGGCTTTGTCGATCTTGCAGATCTAATGGCCAAAGCAACACCTGCCCGTTCCGGAGATCGCTTAGCGGGTGTTGCAGCAGAAAGCGCTGAAGAACGCGCCATCGCACAAATGACATTGGCCGATGTGCCATTAAGTCTTTTTCTTGAGCAAGCCCTCGTTCCCTACGAAGAAGACGAAATTACCCGATTAATATTAGACGATCATGACAAGTCTGCTTTTTCTTTGATTTCACACCTTACCGTAGGTGGCTTTCGTGATTGGTTGTTAAGTGATTTGGCCACCAGCGACGTGCTTATTCAGATTCGTCCGGGCGTAACACCAGAAATGGCCGCCGCGGTGAGTAAGATAATGCGCAATCAGGATTTGATTCTGGTCGCGAAAAAATGCCATGTAAAAACCGCCTTTCGCAACACCATTGGTTTGCCGGGGCATTTGTCGACACGTTTACAACCCAATCACCCAACGGACGATTTAACTGGCATCGCCGCCAGTATGTTAGACGGTTTGCTTTATGCCAATGGTGATGCGGTGATCGGCATCAACCCTGCCACCGACAACGTGCAGCAAGCCACGCGCTTGATCAAGATGATGGACGAAGTCATTCAGCATTATGAAATACCGACTCAGTCCTGCGTTTTAACTCACGTGACCAATACCATTGAATGCATCGATCAAGGCGCGCCAGTGGATTTGGTGTTCCAATCGATTGGCGGCACCCAAGCCACCAACGACAGTTTTGGTTTTAACCTAGCGAATCTGGCCGAAGCGCAAGACGCGGCCTTGTCATTGAATCGTGGCACGGTTGGCAATAACGTCATGTACTTTGAAACGGGCCAAGGCAGCGCTTTGTCAGCGAATGCCAATCACGGTTTGGACCAACAAACTTGCGAGGCCCGTGCCTATGCGGTAGCACGTAAATTCAATCCATTACTGGTTAACACTGTGGTCGGTTTTATCGGCCCAGAATACTTATACGATGGCAAAGAAATCACTCGCGCGGGTTTGGAAGATCACTTCTGCGGAAAATTGCTTGGTTTACCCATGGGATGCGATGTGTGTTACACCAATCACGCCGAAGCTGACCAAAATGATATGGATAATTTATTGACACTTTTAGGTGTCGCTGGCTGCACCTTTGTTATGGGAATTCCCGGTTCCGACGACATCATGCTGAACTATCAGACGACCTCTTTTCATGATGCCTTGTATGCTCGTCGAGCATTGGGTTTAAAGCCCGCGCCGGAGTTTGACCTCTGGTTAACTAAGATGGAGATTTTCAAAAACAACGAGCAATTCACTCTCAACCACCAGCTGCCGGATGCGTTCCATCAGTCACTTAATCGCATGATTGGAGGTCGCTCATGAGCCAAGACGACTACCCATCCGATAAGTCTTTCCCGACACATCCACATGCACCAGCTGCGACGGAACAAGGCTCTAAAACCACCAGCAAAGAAGAGCCAGTCACCGAGAACGCTTGGAACAAACTCAATGCTTTTACGGATGCTCGCGTTGGCTTGGGTCGTTCTGGGATCAGCGTTCCAACCAAACATTTATTAGCCTTTCAGCTTGCCCATGCTCAAGCCATCGATGCCGTTCATACACAACTCGATAGCGATACCTTGTCGAAAACACTCATGGAGCAAAATTGGGCGAAAGATTGGATGACAAACTGTGCCCCCCTAATGCTGCACAGTCGCGCGACGGACCGTGCTACCTATTTACAGCGCCCAGATTATGGCCGCAGGTTGGATGAAGAATCGGCCAACATACTAGACGAACATCGAGCGTCCACCTCGCAAGACTACGATCTCGCCATTGTGGTGGTCGATGGTCTGTCATCTCTCGCAATAGAGCAAAATACGCAGCCTTTTCTGCAGGCACTTTTTAGCCACTTAGACGATTGGAACCTAGCGCCTATCAGCTTTGTAAAACAAGGCCGCGTGGCAATTGGCGACGAAGTTTGTGAACGCCTAAACGCAAAATGCGTCTTGGTGTTGATCGGTGAACGTCCTGGGTTGAGTTCGCCCGATAGCTTAGGTTTGTATCTCACTTGGAACGGCAAAGTCGGTCTCACCGATGCCTATCGAAACTGCATATCCAACGTCCGTCCAGCGGGCTTGGTGTACCAAGAAGCCGCGCGCAAAGCTTTTTATTTGCTGAAAGAAGCACGCACCTTGAAGTTGTCTGGCGTCAAACTAAAAGACCGATCAGACGATGACCTAATCATAGATACATCAACGGAGTCGAAGAACTTCCTCATATCCTGAGGAGAATAAAATAAAAATGCACTAAACGTACAAAAAAAATGCACCAAAACTATAAGCCCATTGGGCAAAAAATGACGGTTTAAAACTCAACTTATAGAGAACAACTGGAACAAAAGGAACATACAATGTCTGATCAAATCAATAAAGATTATCTGGCGAAACGCCAGTTAAAAAGAGGCTCCGCAGGCTGGATCTTGCTAGCAGGTTTGGGCGTATCTTATGTCATTTCAGGTGACTTCGCTGGCTGGAACTTTGGTATTGCTGAAGCTGGCTGGGGCGGTTTTGCCATTGCCGCAGGTTTGATGGCGGTGATGTATTTCACGCTGGTTCTATCCCTAGCGGAAATGTCGGCAGCGATTCCTGCTGCGGGTGGCGGTTACAGTTTTGCTCGCCAAGCAATGGGACCGACGGGCGGTTATTTAACGGGCTTGGCGGTATTAATTGAATACGCATTAGCGCCTGCAGCCATTGTTATTTTCATCGGTTCTGCAGTAGAAGCTCTATTAGGGTTTAATGGACCTTGGGTTTACGCTGCTTTTTATATTGTCTTTATTGGCATCCACTTGGCGGGTGCGGGCGAAGCGCTAAAGGTGATGATGGTCATCAGTGGCTTAGCCGTTATCGCCATTCTAGCAACAGCGGTTGCACTGATTGGTGATTTCGACACAAGCCGCTTATTTGATGTTGCCGTCACCGATGCGGCTGGAGCGTCTGAATTTATGCCTATGGGCTGGTATGGTGTTTGGGCGGCATTACCATTTGGTATGTGGCTATTCTTAGCCGTTGAAGGTGTGCCTCTTGCAGCGGAAGAAGCCAAAGACCCAGCGAAAGATGTTCCTAAAGGCATTATCGGCGCGATGATTTTCTTACTTTTCACTGCTCTTTTAGTAGTGTTTTTATTAGCGGGTGCCGCAGGTGCAGATGCCATGGGTAAAAGCGCAGTGCCATTGGTGGACGCTTTAAACTTTGCTGGACATGAATCCTTAGGCACAGCTGTCAACGTCTTGGGGCTTGCTGGATTAATCGCGTCTTTCTTCTCGATCATCTATGGTTACAGTCGTTTGGTTTTCGCCTTGTCTCGCGCTGGCTACCTTCCTCAAAACTTGTCTGTTACAGACAAACGCAAAGTACCTTCTCGTGCTTTGATCGTACCAGGCGTTTTAGGCTTTCTGGCATCTTTGACTGGCGAAGGTGATCTAATGTTAGCCATGGCGGTTGTTGGCGCGACTGTGTCTTATGCCTTGATGGCACTCAGCCATATCTTATTGCGCATCAAGCAACCAAACATGGAACGCCCATATAAAACACCTGGTGGAATCGTGACGTCGTCCATTGCTTTTGTTTTGTCTTTATTAGCACTGACAGGTGTGTACGCTTACGATCCACGCGCGTTTTTCTACACGCTCGTATTGTTTGCCATCGGTGCCGCTTACTACTTCGTGTACAGCAAGAACCGCCTTGTGGCGAAAACGCCAGAAGAAGAGTTCGATATGTTGGCCGCTGCTGAAGCAGACCTTGCTACGTCGGCTTAATTCGACTCAATAGGATTGGAAACAACAAAAAGCCCCGCATTGTTCAATGCGGGGCTTTTTGTTTTCTAGACATTCTCAGTAAGCAGATTATGATTTAACAAGGTTCATACTTTGCAAAGCAAGACGTTCTGGCTCCATCATGTAACGATAAGATAAGGCCGCCACAATACCACCAATAAAGATGGCGTAGTTTGCCAAAGCACTGAACACAAAGGTCGCTAAGATAGACACAGCGCCAGCAATAGCCAAGGCATACACGCTTTTTTTATTCACACCATTGTCATACCAATAGCAGCCTTTTGGCGATTCCGTATACAGAGCGGGGATATCAATATGGCCTTTCTTAATAAAGAAGTAATCAACAATAATAATGCCGTACAGAGGCCCTATCATCGCGCCTAATACATCTACTGTATAGTGAATCACTTCAGGGTTATTGAACAAGTTCCAAGGTGTTAGCAAAACAGAACCAAATGCGGCAATAAAACCGCCCGCTTTAAAGCTGATTTTCTGTGGTGATACATTAGAAAAATCAAACGCAGGCGCCACAAAGTTCGCCACGATGTTGATGCCCACTGTCGCAAAGATAAAAGTCAGTGCGCCCAGTACCGTAATAAAACCAGAATCTAGGCGTTTCACCGTTTCTACAGGGTCGGTAATCATCTCCCCAAACACTGGAATGGAAGCAGAAACAATCACCACACTAAATAAAGAAAACAGTACAAAGTTAAGCGGTAAGCCTAATAGATTACCCAGCTTTAATTTTTTATAGCTGCCGCAATAGCGAGAAAAGTCACTAAAGTTAAGAGTTGGGCCTGCAAAATAACCGGCTACTAAAGCAATCGCGATGAACATCTGCACATAAACGTCCATGCCAGTTAGATTGGAGTCACTCAAGTTAAAGCTGATATTATCCCAACCAGCCAAATCAATCATATAAATACACAAAGCAAACATCGCCACATAAATAGCAGGGCCAGACCAGTCAATTACTTTACGAATCATGTCCATACCAAACATAAACACAATACCTTGCACGACCCACATGGCAGAGAAGCCAATCCAACCTAGGTACGAAAGCCCAATAAAAGATTCATCAGCAAGCGGCGCCATTCCAGGGAAGAAGTACAATAGCAAGATAATAAAGGAACTCGACGCCAGAAAAGTTTGAATACCGTACCAAACGACCGCTATCAAGCCACGAATGATGGCCGGAATATTGGCACCGAACACGCCGAAAGACATACGAGCAACCACAGGAAATGGCACACCGGCTTTTTGACCAGGTTTGCCCATCAAGTTGGCAAATAGCAACACAATCGAGATCCCCAGCAACAAACTGATAAACACTTGAATCCCATTTAATCCCAACGCAAACAAGCTAGCAGCAAACACATAACCACCAACACTGTGCACATCAGACATCCAAAAAGCGAAGATACTATACCAACCCCACTTTTGATCTTTCTCCGGTAGAAGATCGCTATTCGCTAATCTAGGGCTTTGCTCAAACTCTTGTTTCATGATTCTGTTCCTTTTTAATTGTATACAATGACAAATACAATTTACGTGCCAAAAACGAAAACCAAAGAATCTAAGGAAAAACCATAATTTATAGAAATAAACCCTAAAATTACGCACTAATTCGAGTCAAAGAATAAAAAACACACCTTTATTGTGCAGAATAATTGTGTCTTTATTTAAGATGTGTCTGATGATTTGTCGTGCTATATTATTTAATCAACAAAATTAACCAATACATTGTATACATTAAATAGAGAGCTTCATGTCCAATGACGAGAATATCTACCGACAAATGCTAAAAGCTATTGTCGAACATCAATTGCCACCAGGGGCGCGCTTACCAGAAGATCGTCTATCTGAAGCCTTTGGCGTAAGTAGAACCGGCATACGTAAAGTATTGCATCGACTCGCCTTAGAGCATTTTGTGGTGGTTGAAAAAAACAAGGGAGCACAAGTAAACCACCCAAGTGAAGCCGAAGCACTTGAGGTGCTAGACAGTCGCATTCTCATTGAGCCGCAACTTACTCCAGCCTTACTTCAGCACTGGAGCTCAGCTCAATCGCAGCGTTTTCGTACCATGGCGCTAGAAGAAAAACGCGCTGAAAAAGACAATCAACTCGCTGATGCCATTCAATTAACCGCCCGCTTTCATTATGAATTAGCAACGTTAGCTGGCAACCAAGTGCTTGCTCGCTTTGTCGAGCAGCTCTGCTATCGCTCCTCTCTCATTCTTGCCGCTTACGGTACTCGTGGTAGTGTCGGTTGCGAGTGCGGCGACCACTCTCAATTCCTTGATATTCTTGACCAAGGTAACGAAAGCGAAGCGGAAACTTGGATGACTCATCACCTCAAACACATCAAATCTTCACTCATTCTTGAAAACAAAGCTGAAGAGAACATCGATTTCCAGCAACTTTTTGGCCGCTAGGAGCACCATGCGAATCCAACTAATCAATCCAAACACCAGTGCTGATATGACCCAAGCAATGGCACTGAGCGCACAGTCTATTGCGCTGAATAGCACCCACATTATCGCTAGCACACCAGAACATGGCCCCAAAAGCATCGAATGCGCTTTTGATGAAGTCATTGCCAGCGCCGCCCTGCTTGACCTTATCGAACAAGGTAAACAACAAGGTGTTGACGCTCACATCATTGCTTGTTTTGGTGATCCTGCCTTAGACGCAGCGCGCGAATTGGCTGACGCTCCGGTGATCGGTATTGCCGAAGCGGGTTTTCACATGGCCAGTCTGATTGCCCATCGTTTTGGGGTTGTGACCACGCTATCTCGAACATTACCAGCGAGTGAGCATTTACTACAAAAATACGGTTATAAGCATCACTGTAGTGGCGTCAGAGCCACAGACATTCCTGTTTTAGCCTTGGAAAATATTGAGCCTGAAGCCTACCAACTTCTGAAAGCGGAATGTTTAGCAGCTATCGAGGAAGACGGCGCCGAAGCCATTGTCTTAGGTTGTGCAGGTATGTCTGCACTGGTTGAAAAATTGGCAGCAGAACTGCCAGTGCCCATCATTGATGGCGTGACCGCGGCGGTAAAGCTGGCAGAATCATTGCATCAGTTAGGCTTACAAACTTCTAAAACGGGTCAATATGGACAACGCATCAGCAAACCCTTTATTGGCCGTTATGCCCACTGGAGCAAGTAACTTTTTAACTTGCCATCCATACAACATGGAACCGATACAATGAAACATTATTTAGAACGTGATTTCGCCGGTTATGGCCGTCAAGGGCTGCCAAACGTAAAATGGCCAAACAACGCCCGAGTTGCCCTACAGTTTGTTTTAAACTTTGAAGAAGGCGGTGAGAACTGCGTCTTACACGGTGATGAACATGCCGAGACTTTTTTGTCGGAAATTTTCGGTGCACAGCCTTTCAAAGATCGTCATATGAGCATGGAATCCCTTTACGAGTACGGTTCCCGCACTGGCGTTTGGCGTATCCTTAACGAGTTCGAAAAACGCGGGCTGCCGCTGACGGTTTTTGCCATCGCCACCGCCTTACAGCGTAATCCGGAAGTAGCAAAAGCCTTTGTAGAAGGCAAACACGAGATTGTGTGTCATGGCTTAAAATGGATTCATTACCAAGACATGCCCATCGAACAAGAGCGGGAACACATGCAACAAGCTCTCGCCTTAATAGAAGAAATCACTGGCGTGAAACCTGTTGGCTGGTACACAGGACGCGACTCGCCAAATACTCGCGCTTTAGTCGCAGAACATACGCAACTAAAATACGATTCCGACAACTACGGCGATGACCTACCTTATTGGGTGAAAGTCGACACGCTTGATGGTGGCAGCAAACCGCACCTTATCGTGCCTTATACTCTCGACTGCAACGACATGAAATTTTCTTCGCCGTACGGCTTTAACCATGGCGAGGAGTTTTTCCAATACTTGAAAGACAACTTCGATTGTTTGTATGAAGAAGGCGCCACCGCACCAAAAATGATGTCCATCGGCATGCACTGCCGAACCTTAGGGAAGCCCAGCCGTTTCATGGCATTGAAAAAATTCTTAGATTACGTGCAGTCTCACGACGATGTATGGATCGCAAAACGAGAAGACATTGCAGATCATTGGATTATGAATCATTATCCAACGAGATAAGACCTTAGTAGTTATCCACAATAACTAAAACCGAGTTCAAAACGAAAAACGCCTCGTAATAGTATTTACTGAGGCGTTTTCATTCTGTTTATAAGAAAGCCCTCTTCTCTCCCTGATAATATTGACAAAAAAACAACCAGCCTATTTAATGGTAGTAATTATCATTTCTATTAATTATTTTTAAGGGCCAATTTCATGCCGCACAATGCAAACCTCAGTGTGCACCATGATGTTATGCACTCTTTATATATAAACCATCATAATTGGTTATATGCTTGGATCCGTAAGCGTTTAGACAATCAATGTGATGCGGCTGATTTGACTCAAGACACTTTCTTACGCATTCACGCTAAACAAAATGCTGACACAATCAATGAACCTAAAGCGTATTTGGCAACAATCGCAAAAGGTCTTGTTGGCCATTTTTATCGCCGTAAATCATTGGAACAAGCTTACCTTGAACTTTTAGCAGAGCAGCCTGAGTCTTTCGCCATTTCAGCAGAAAGTAAGTCCATTATTTTACAAACCTTAGAAGAAATAGATGCCCTGCTTAGCGCCCTGCCGAGTAATGTAAAACAGGTGTTTTTGATGTCTATAATAGAAGGTAAAAAATACCAACAAATCGCCGATGAAATGAACCTTTCTCTCGCCACTGTGAAGCGATATATGAAGCAAGCTTATGTTAAGTGTTTCATTCTAATGGAGAGCAATTTTTTTGAATAAGATATCAAAAAAAAGCATGTTAGAAGCGGCTGACTGGCTCGTAAAACAACAAGAAAGAACACTTACCGACACAGAGCAAGAACAATTAGAAAAATGGCTACAATCGGACAGAAACAATCAATTTGCATGGCAACGTGCCCAGCGTTTTATAAGCCAAATTGATACTCTACCTAAAGATATTGCCTACACGGTACTGAACCGACCTGACGATGAAAACCGCCGCTTACACATTGGAAAGCTAGCATTAATCTTAGCTTCTGGACCCTTGGTATGGGGAAGTTATAAAACAATCGAAACACAGCAGTGGACTGCCGATTACCGCACAGCAAAAGGGCAGCAAAAACAAATAACCTTACCAGATGGGACCACTGTTAAGCTCAATACGGCGACCGCCTTTGATATTTCTTTTAACGGTAAATCACGCTTATTATCATTACGGGAAGGTGAAATCCAAGTCCATACTGCAACAACAAGCTCTCAAGAACTGAAGCCCCTTATAGTTCAAACTCAGGAAGCGGTTTTATCGCCCACAGAGACGAACTTTACGGTACGTCAGTACAATGAAATGACACGGGTAGGGATTATTAAAGGACCGCTAAAAGTGACCCCGAAGTTTGCAAATAACGCACAAGGTGCTTTCTTTGACACTGGCCATCAAATCGAGCTATCAAGCCATGCATTCTTATCCGATAACGCTCTCAAATCAGAGACAACGTCATGGCTAGACAACATGCTAGCCGTGCACAACATGCCATTAAAGCAATTTATTGAAGAAGTTTCCCGCTACCACAGAGGACGGTTAAGAGTTTCCCCCGACATTGCAAATATTGATGTGTCTGGTGCTTTCCCCCTCCAAGATATCAACATCATCTTTAATATGCTGTCACATACCTACCCTATCAATATAAACAGCCACCTTGGTAATTATTGGGTAACTTTAGAAGCCACCTAAGGGAAGAGTAGGAAAATAGAGCAATCCACATAAAAAATAATTTTTATTATTACTGACACTTTTTTTCTTTTCAGGTGGCTTATTAGTTAAACAACTCATAAGTAGAAAAACTTTAAAGAAGGAGGTGGCTGTGTCTACCCGTAAAAACACGCTGTTCAAAACACGATTCCAAATAGCAATCAGCACGACATTAACTTGTAGTGGTTTACTAATCGCTTCGGGGATTAGCTCGCACGCTTTGGCGCAAGACACCCCACACCAGAATGTTCACCAACAACTAAAAATAGAAGCAGGTAATCTTGGAAGTGTGCTCACTAGCTTTGCCGCTCATCACAATATTGCGCTTTCATTTGACTCAGCACTGACGCAAAACCTTAAAACTAAAGGTATTTCTGGTAATACCAGTCCGATCGATCTCATTAAGCAATTGTTATCGAATACAGATTTGGAAATACTTTCTAATCAAGATGGTACCTATAGCTTAGTGGAACGTGGTCAGTATATTACGACAGACGACCAGGCAACTAACCTGAATACACTGGTTATCCAAACCAGTCGATCAAATACAAAAAAAGAAGACAGCCCTCAAGTCATTACGGTCATCAATCGTCAGCAAATTGAAGAGCAGCTTTCTATTTCTACCGATAGCTCCCAAGCCCTATCTAACCTGCTGCCGGCTTATTCTCCAAATACACAAAAATTAAATAACAGTAGCCAGACATTCCGCGGTCGCTCTGTTCTATACATGATAGATGGCGTTCCACAATCAAACCCCATTCGAGAGGGCAGCCGCTCTGCGCACACTATCGACCTTTCTATGGTCGAACGCATTGAAGTCATCCATGGCGCAACCGCTGTTCATGGTTTAGGGGCAACTGGTGGCATTATTAACTTCATCACAAAATCAACTCGCTCAAATGAACTCAAACAGCACGTCGATGTACAAATGACCACACCGACTGACGAAATAAGCAAGGACACCCTGTCTTATAAAATTGGCTATCAAGCAGAAGGTTCACAAGGTGATTTCGATTACCTTGTCGGTCTAACTAACGAGGTACAAGGCATGTACCTCGATGCGGACGGGGATTATGTTGGCGCGGCAACGGTTCGTGGCGACATAATGGACTCAAAAAGCTACGACACATTCGTCAAGCTTGGTTACTGGCTTAGCGACGAAAAAAGGCTAGAACTAGAAGTTAATAAGTACAGAATGAAAGGGCGCATGAACTTTACTGGCGTAGATGGTGATAGAGACAATGGTGTGGCAACCAGTTCGGTAAAAGGAACACCATCAGAAGGCGTCGCTCCTTACAACGACGTACAAACAACTAGCCTTTTCTACTCAGACAGTGACCTTGATGGTATGACGTTTAAGGCTCAAGTTTTTCACCAAGACTTTGAAGGACGTTATGGGGCATCAAACTCCAATAGCTTTCAGGATACCAGCATTGCGCCAAGCGGAACCCTATACGACCAAAGCCAAAACCAGTCAGAAAAGCTTGGGGCAAAATTTAGTTTAACAAAAGACGATCTATTAGATAACGCTTTAAGCATCACGACAGGATTAGACTTGCTAGAGGACAAAACCAGTCAGGTGTTAATATTAACCAAGCGTACATATGTACCAGAAACAGAATACACTAACTATGCGCCTTTCATTCAGTTTGAATATAAGCCAACTGAACGCCTAGTGTTACAGGCTGGAGTTCGTGATGAACACGCTAAACTAGACGTAAATACCTACCAAACAGTAGCAGCTAACAACAGTGTAACAGTCAATGGCGGAAGCCCAAGCTTCCATGAAACGGTCTACAATGCAGGTGCGGTATTCAAAATAACACCTATCGTTAGTGTTTTTGCTAACTACTCTCAAGGTTTTGGTATGCCTGATGTCGGACGCGTATTACGCGGCGTCAGCACAACAGGTCAAGATGTTGACACATTGATAGACTTATCGCCTATTGTGACAGATAACTATGAAGTCGGCTTACGTGTAAATCGTCACCCTTACGATATCGAAGTCAGTTATTACGAATCTAACTCTGACTTAGGTAGCCGCATCGTTGAAAATAACGGGTTGTATATCGTCAAACGCGAGAAAAAAGAAATCCAAGGTGCAGAAGCTTCTTTAGGGTATCAATTGAATAAAGAGCACAAACTGCAAGCAAGCTACTCTTACATCCAAGGAAAATCAGATGCCGATGGTGATGGTAAAGTGGAAACTAGGCTGACCGGTGCAGACATTTCACCTAACCGCTTAGTGGCGTCATGGAACGCAACTTGGAATGAAAAATTGTCTTCTTTGTTGCAAGTAAGCCATGCCTTCGACCGAAGCTTTGATGATGAAGATTTAAACTTTGACGGATACACTCTGGTCGATGCTTCCATTGGCTATTCACTACCCATTGGTAAGATGAATGTCTCCGTTGCAAACCTATTGAACGAAGACTATTTCACCTATTATTCCCAAGCAGCCTACGCAAATGACAGCTTCTACTTTAAAGGCAGAGGTCGTACTGTAACACTGGCTTATGGTTTAGATTTCTAATCATCCGGCTAACTCTCCTCTTATTTTCAAGAGGAGAGTTAGCGCTTCTTTAAAGGCACAGGGCAAGTCCCACAATACACAGCTGGATCAGTGGCCTGGTAGTAAAAACAACAAGTACGTCGTACACGAACCGGCTTTTCTGATAACGCGGTCAACTGCTTTTTTCGATAAAAACCCGTCAATGGGTTTTCATTTAAGCCAAATAGTTTTGTCGTATTTTTATCCAGAAGATAAGCGTAATCAGCTTCTGCGATCGCCCTCTTCTCCTCACTAACAGCGGCTAAAATACGCTGTTCATAGATACTAAACACTCGCACTGCAACATTTTCCCAGAGAATTCGTCGCGATACTTTAGTCAAGCGATAGAAGTGTTCAACTAGTAAGGTTAGATGCCCAGCAAATACCTTATGCAAGATCTCATCTCGCCAAATATCTCGCCCCTCTTTATCCAATCCTTTCCAAATAGACACCGACGTGTCTTTTAATGGCATCTTAGATTGCCATATTCTATTTTCTAACGAATATTCGAAAATACTATTCTCCAGCGAGCCATCAAGGCCTTTATTAAAGCCCGACATTGCATATAAAACGGGTGCCAAAGCAAGAAATGCAACACGTTTTATCACCAATGACGCCGTCACTTTCAGACTCGGCGCACCAAGCTCCGGCATGATTCTTTGCAATGTTTCTAAACACACCACCTCGTCTAGCAACTTACTAGAATCAATAGCAAGAAGCTCTTCCTGTCGATAAGATGTCAAACCAAATGCTGCTAATACATCCCATTCTTTAGCAAGCAGCTCATGTTTGCTATCTCGCTCAAACATGCTCAGCAGCCTGAGACTTAACCTTGCGTCCTTTTCCATAAGGAATGCACATCGGCGTACCAAATAGCGGATCGGCGCTAATATAGCATTCCATATCAAACACAGACTTCACCATATCATGATCTAAAATGGCTTCCGGTGCGCCCTGACAAAACACAGCACCGTCTTTAATCGCAATCATTTTATGAGCGTAACGCGCGGCAAGGTTCAGATCATGCAACACCATTAAAATGGTTGTCTGCTGGGTCAAATTAAGCTCAAACAATAAGTCTAGAATCTCTATTTGATGGGTTAAATCCAAATAAGTTGTCGGTTCATCTAATAGCAAAATATCGGTATTCTGCGCCAGTGCCATGGCAATCCAAGCTCGCTGTCTCTGGCCACCCGATAACGCATCGATAGAGCGATGAGTAAACTCAGTCATGTTGGTGTCTTGCAAGGCTTTACGTACTAAACGCTCGTCCTCTTCCGTCCAGCTTTGCAGCCAATTTTGATGAGGATAACGACCTTGGCGAACCAGCTGCTCAACCGTTAAACCTTCTGGCGCAACTGGGCCTTGAGGAAGAATCGCTAACTTCCGAGCCACGTCTTTTCCAGACAGAGAATGAATGTCCGCACCATTCAATAGAATCTGCCCTGTTGATGGTTTCAACAAACGAGCAAACGACTTAAGCAAAGTAGATTTACCACAGCCATTCCCGCCCACCAACACTGTAATTTGGTTAGGTTCAATGGCCAAATCCAAAGACTTAATAATGGTTTTTTTCTCATAACCTAAAGACAGCGCCACACTTTTTAATGGGTTGTTTTTCCCTAAGTGACTATTGCCTAAATTACGATCTAATAAATGATTTTCAGACAAGCTCATCGTTAAAAAATCCCAATATAGCTAATCGACTTAGAAACGCTGTCGATAGAGTAAGTAAATGAAAAATGGTGCACCAATCGCCGACACAAATACTCCTGCAGGAATATCCAAAGGCTGGAACAACAAACGACCACATAAATCAGCCAACATAACCAAACACGCCCCGACTAATGCAGAGGTTGGCAATAAAAGCGCAAAGCTGCGTGCAACAAGACGCCTGGCAATATGTGGCGCGATCAAACCAACAAAACCCACCGCACCAGCATAAGCAATCGCAGGGGCGGCCATAATCACACTCAAAAACAACAACGCCAAACGCAGGCGCTGTACCGGAATCCCCAGCCCTGTCGCCAGTTGATCGCCTAATTCCTGGGTATTCACTCTGCGCGCTAGATAAAACGCCAACGGCCACGAAACCAGCAACCAAGGCAGCAAAGCTTTCACCTCAACCCAGCTAGCTCCATACACACTGCCCGTTAGCCAAATATACGCCGTAATACTGGTAGAGAGCGGGCTTGCGGCAATAACAAAGGTCGTCACTGCGCCCATTGCCGAGGAAATACCAATACCGACTAATACCAGTCGCATCGGCGTCACGCCACTGTTCCAAGCCAGCGCGTAAATCAATAAAGCCGCCAACAAAGCGCCCGCAATGGCGAAAACTGGCAGCCAGATAACCCCCATTGCCGTCGCAAAGAAAGACATAAAACACACCGCAGCCGCAGAAGCGCCACCAGTGATACCAATAATGTCCGGTGACGCCAGCGGGTTGCGTATCATTGATTGCAATACCAAGCCAGACGAAGCCAATGCAGCCCCCACCATGGCCGCCAGCAACACCCTTGGCAAACGCAACGTTTCTACCACAAACTGTGTGCCTTGATCACCATGACCAAGTAGCGCCAGAAAAACGTCAGGCAAAACGATGAGCTCTTCACCTAAACACAGAGAAAGCAAAGTAATCGTTAGAAAAACAGCAAAGAGAGCGAGCATCGCCCATACGGAAAAAACAGGCGTCGAAAAAGAAAAAAAACGATGGCGAACACTAAAGAATTTACTCACGCTTACCTCCTTTTCGCGCCAAATAGATAAAGAAAGGTGCACCCAAAAGCGCCGTTGTCACACCAATCGGCACCTCTTCTGGCATAATGACAAAACGGCTAATCACATCCGCACACAACAATAAAATTGCGCCCCATAAAGCACTTAACGGAACCAGCCACTTATGGTCATAACCTACCAAGGAACGCACCATATGCGGCACCATCAAACCAATAAATCCAATGCTGCCACCAAGCGCGACCGAACCACCCGCCAGACCAATAATCAGCAAACTCAACACCACCTTAATCAGCACAGTGTTCTGGCCCAGTCCTTTAGCAATATCGTCACCGGACAACAGAATATTGATCTGTGGTGCCGCCAACATCGCCAATACAATACCGACAACAAAAGCGGGCACTAATGGCATCACCATAGACAAATCTCGACCCGATACGGAGCCCGCGACCCAAAACAATACACTGTCTAATCCTTCTTGCCCTATCACCAATATGCCTTGGGTAAACGCCATAAACAGCGCTGAAATCGCCGCGCCAGACAAGACAATACGCACTGGAGATAAACCATCTTTTCCTAAACTCCCCAGGCCATACACCAAGGCTCCAGCAACAGCAGCGCCAACAAACGCCAACCAAAGAAAAGTATTCAAGGAAGTAACGGAAAAGAAAGTAGAAAATAAAACAATGGCAAACACAGCGCCCGAGTTAACACCAAAAATAGACGGTGAAGCCAGCGGATTACGCGTTAATGCTTGCATCAGTACGCCAGAAACAGCTAACGCAGAACCAACCAAACAAGCAACAAGAGCACGAGATAAACGTGTGGTGCGAATAATAACGTGATCTATAGATTGAGGATCAAACGCCCAAAATGCCGTCCAAATTGATTTGCTTGAAATGACATATTGACCATAAGCAATACTCCCCAATAAGGAGAGCATAAGACATAAAATAGACAGAGCAAGAAGGCTCCATTTAACAGTGTGGCTGCTATGTAAGTGCATAAATGCTCTAATGATTGACCTGAGGTAATTGATAGATTTGGTACAGCTGGTCTAGTATTTTCTCAGCGCCTAGAATCCCGCCAGACAACAACCAAGCCACATTATCTACTTCATATACTTGCTTATTTTTAGGCGCCGTTAGCATTTTCCATAACGGATGTGCACGCCATGCATCGTAATTTTGCCTAACGGCCGAATCATTGGAATGCAAAATAATAAAAAACACATCAGCATTCACACTTGGCAAAGCTTCTTTAGTTTTTAGCTTCACCCCCCAACCAGTTTTATTTGGCAACGGGAATTTAAAACCTATCTCTTTTAGCACCACGCCAGGATAGCTTTGATTCAAATACAGACGTAAATGATCAGCACGAATATTGAGAATCGCCGCCGTTAATGGCCAATTTACCTCACGCTTTTTAACTTCATTATGGAAATGAGTAATACGCTGCTGAAACTCACCCCAAATCAGCTTACCTTTCTCTTGTTTATTCAGAGCTTCAGCGGTTAAATCCAACGTAGTTTTAAAGTCGTAAACATTTTCTGCCATGACAGTGGGTGCGATCTGCGACAGTTGACGATAGATCTTTTCATGACGCGACTTGGTACCAATAATCAAATCTGGTTTCAGCGCAACAATGGCTTCTAGGTTTGGTTGAGTCTCTAACCCCACATGAGCAACACCTTGCAAAGCACCCCGCAAATATTCATAGGTTGGCTGCTGCGCCCAAGAATCCACAACACCAACAGGTGTCACACCTAATGCCACTGCAGAATCCGTCGCTCCTTGAAACAAGGTCACCACACGTAAGACTTTTTGGGGAACTTCAGAGCGCCCCATAGCATGGACAACCTCTTTATAGGCATCATTTTTACTATCCGAAGCCATCACCTGATTGACTGACACTAACATCAGCAAACACGCTGTCAGCCAAAACAGCCATTTTCTTACTTGGTTTACCAGCATACTGGGGAACTTCCTTCATTGTTCTTATAAAAAGATTACTATAATAACAATTATCATCCTCATAAACATTAAGTAGGCTATAAAAGGCTTAACGAAAGTCAATAAAAAAGCCTAAGTCATCGACTCAGGCTTTTAAGGTTTTTGCAGTACAAAAGTAGACATTAACCAAACACTAAATCATCCGGCACGGTGACAAAAATCGAGTGGCGAATTTCGTTGAACAAGGCTTTGCTGCAATGACCTTCGCCTTCGGTGTCTTCTAACAAGACCACATCCCCTGCACCAAACTGGCGAGTTTCACCGGATGACACTGTAAACTCGCAGCGGCCTTTGATGATAAACAACAACTGACGCTGTGGCGCTGGATGCCATTTGAAATCATAGTCACTTGGGGTTTCACGGAAGATCATCTCACCTGCTGGAAAACGCTCCGACAAAAAGCCAATTGGGCCACCATCACGAACATCAACATTCAAATCACCGAAGTGACTTTTACCCTGATCATCGTTAAAAATACGCGTAAATTGCATCGAATATTCCTCTATTTTCCGTAATTTTATTTACTGTAATAATAAGCATCCATGCAATTCAATTGGCTTGCGTGTTCATATTCGTTTCATCGAATACAACGCCACGGGCCTGCTCGTTTGCCGTCCTCATAAGCTTCCATGCAATTCAATTGGCTTGCGTATTGTCTCGTTCCTCGACACGTCAGCACCAATTAAACGCATGGACGCTTTAAACCGAAGAAGGCTAGCTCCCCAGCATAACGTGAAAGCGATTCTTCGAGCTTGCTCGGGGAGCGAAACGTTATACTGGGGAGCCACCTTACGTCCTACCGGGGAGCGAAGCGTGATACTAAGTTCAGTACAACAGGAGTGAGGCGTTACACCAAATTCTGCAATGTGTGATTCAACACCGCCAAGGTCACGGCTACATCGGGTGTATCAATCGCTTCCGCTGGGTGATGACTAATGCCTTTGTCACAGCGCATAAACAACATAGCCACAGGGCAAATATCCGCAATCGCCATGGCGTCATGTCCTGCTCCAGAGAACAAGGTGTGAACCGGAATATTTTGTACTTCAATCGCATCTCGTAACACGCCTTGTAGTTTCGCGTCACAATGTACCGCATCTGCGGCATGGGTCGCTTTGCGCTCAATACGCACATTACGACGGGCAGCAATGGCGTCTAATTCCATCAAAATTTCGTCGAGCGCGACATCACGCTTATCATCAAATTCACTGCGAATATCAAGGGAAAATCCCGTGTTGCCAGAAATAACATTCACGCCATTAGGGCGATTTTGAATACGTCCAACGGTGGCAACTATGCCATGATTTTGCGCCACTCGTTCCACCGCAAGAATCATCTCACTGCTAGCACAAAGGGCATCTTGACGGAGGTTCATTGGCACTGTACCCGCGTGCCCGGCCATGCCGGTGATATTAAATTCAAAGCGTTTCGCCCCAGCGATGGCACTTACCACACCAACGGGCAAATCCAAGTCTTCTAGCACTGGTCCTTGCTCAATATGCAGCTCAAGATAACCGAGCAAGTTCTCCGTTGCGATGGCCGCATTGGGAATGCTCGCGAAGTCTGAGCCAAAGTCTTTTAGCGCTTGCGCTAGGCTAATCCCATCACTGTCTTTCACTTCGGCCCAGCTTGCAGGCCATTGGCCTGTCAGAGCACGACTGCCAAGCAAGGTAGAGCTAAAACGCGTGCCTTCTTCGTCGCCGAAGCCCACTACATCCAGGTGAAACGGCAAACGAACGCCTGCCTCTTTCATTGCAGCGATCAAGGTAACAGGCGTGATAACCCCCAACATGCCGTCGTATTGACCACCATTTGGGACGGTATCTAGATGACTGCCCATGATAAATCGCGGCGCATCAGGATCAGCCGCTTGCCAGCGCCCCCATAGATTACCTGCTTCATCTTGCCAGGTTTGCATGCCCGCTTCTTGCATCCAGCCGCCCACCAATCCATTGGCTTGTTTATGTTCTTTGGTGAGATAACGACGATCTAGGCAATCGTCGCTTTGACTGATTTTGCCAAGTTCGTCACAGCGGTCCATGACCAACTGAGCGAGTTTGCCGTAATCTGCCATTATTTTTCTCCTGCGTAAACCGACATGGCCGCATCTACCGCAGCGCCAGCAGGTAACGCAAAACCAGCGCGACGAAGTACGGTTTCTAGCGACTGCAAAGTATGCAAAACAGCGTCTTGGCGAGCGTTGTAACCCATGGTGCCAATACGCCAAACCTTTCCTTTTAATGGCCCAAAGCTGGTGCCGATTTCGATATTAAAAATGTTCAGCAAATCATGACGTATTTGTTCACCATCGACGTGCTCTGGAATATGTACACCAACGACATTGGTCATCTTATGTTTTAAGTTACCAAACGGTTTCAAACCCATAGCTAAAACACCTTGCAGCATGGCGTCACCTGCCAGCTGATGGCGCTGAATCACCGCACCTTGGCCTTCGTTAAGTAACTGAATCGCACATTCACGAGAACCAAATAACATGGTCGCGGCTTCCGTGTGATGGTTCAAACGCTCATCGCCCCAATAATCCATGATCATTGGCAAATCAAAGTAGTTTGAACGAATGCGCATGCCAGATGAGCCTTGATGATGCGCATCACGAATGCCTGCTTCAACATGCGCGCGCTTACGAACACAAGAGACAAAACGCTCACTCAATGTAATCGGTGCGCTACCCGATGGGCCACCAAGACACTTTTGCAAACCAACAGAGACCGCGTCGATTTTCCATGCGTCAACGTCCAACGGGTTGCCGCCAATAGATGCCGTGGCATCGGTGTAAAACAACACATCATGAGCACGACAAATATCACCCAACTCTTCTAATGGCTGGAACATGGTGGTCGACGTATCGCCCTGCACAATCGCCAATAGTTTTGGCTGTACTTTTTTGATCGCGTCTTCAATTTGCTGCGGATCAAAGACTTCGCCCCAAGGTACTTCGATGGTGTGAACTTCGGCATCGGCACGTTCGGCAATTTCGGCTAACAAGTGACCAAAGCGTCCAAAGATAGGAATCAGCACTTTATCGCCTGGTTCCAAACAAGACACCAAAGCCGCTTCAATACCGGCACGCGAGGTGCCATCGATCAAAAAGGTTTGTTGGTTCTTAGTATTAAAAACGCGACGATATAGCTCCATAACTTCGTTCATGTAGCTGGTCATGGTTGGATCATATTGACCCACTAACTGAGTCGACATCGCCGACAACACGCGTGGGTAACAATTGATCGGGCCAGGGCCCATTAATAACCTTGGAGGTAATGAAAGCGGCTGCATAATAATCTCCTAACCTAAAACTTGATAAAGCATCTTGATGCCAGTGAAAATTAACACCACAGCGAAGACTTTCTTCAATTTCGCCGCATCTAAACGATGCGCTAAACCCGCACCAACTGGCGCAAATAAAACGGTCAATGGAATGATGCAGGCGGCGCCAATTAAGTTCACCAAGCCCACAGTGCCGTAAGGGGAATCAATTGGGCTATCACCAAAAACCAGCATGGTTAACGCCGCGGGTAATGAAATAATCAAACCCACTGCAGCGGCAGTGCCGACAGCGCGATGAGCTGGATAATTACAAAAGGTCAGCATGGGAACGGTTAAGGTACCTCCTCCAATCCCCACCATAGAACTGAAAAAACCAACGCATGTGGCCATCACACCTTGCCCAGCATGGCCCGGTAAAGATTTAAACATGCTGTCTTTTTTGCCAAGCAACATGTTCAATGCAGATAAGGTCGCAATAATACCGAACAACAGAGTCAACCACTGCCCATCAACACGCGTTACGACAAAACTGCCGATCATCACGCCTAAAAAGATAAAAAAGCCCCAACGTTTCAGCAAGTCAAAATCCACATTGCCTTTGGCTTTATGAGCGCGAATCGAGCTAATCGAGGTCGGAATAATGGTTGCAAGAGACGTTGCAGTCGCCACTAACATGGCCGTATCTGCGCTCACACCCAAGCCTTGATACAAGAAAAACAACACAGGCACGATAACAATACCGCCGCCAACACCTAACAAACCGGCTAAAATCCCGCCGACCACACCCGTGGCCATCATGGCGAGAATCATGGAATAGTTTTCCATTATGAATGACATGTTTCTGTTCGCTCCTAAATGAGATTGTTACTTAAAATAGTGTTACTAATAAAATGTGTTTTAAAAAGTACCGATGGCTAAGCCATCACTGCGTGGGTCCGTCGCAGCGTCGGTGTGACCTTCCGGATGAAGCACCACCGCACCAGCGTGCCCCATTAATTCATTACACGAATCAACGACGACTAAATCGTGACCGCGTTTCACCAGTTCATCGGCAGCGATATCTGCAAAGTCTTGCTCGACTTTCAAATTATGACTCACATCACCCCACGTTCGACCAAGCAACCAACGTCCTTCACTAATGGCTTGATCCAACGGCATTTGATGATAAACATAGCGACTAAACAAGGCGGCTTGCGTCTGTGGCTGACCTTCTCCACCCATGGTGCCATAACTGATCCGACGGCCATCATTCAATTCAGCAAACGCCGGATTCAAAGTATGAAAAGGCTTTAAATTCGGCGAAAGCGCTTGAATTGAGTCTTTATCTAACGAAAAAGACGAGCCGCGATTATTCCACACAATACCCGTAGAAGGGCTGACCACACCGCTGCCAAACTCCCAATACAAACTCTGAATGTAGCTGACCATGCGACCTTCGCTGTCACACGCGCCCATCCAAATAGTGTCGCCATGTTTGGCTTGATGCGGCCAAGGCTGAGCACTTTCTAAAGCGATCTCGTGACACATTTTTTCGAGCTGTTTTTCTTCCAACAGGGACGCTAAATCCATGGCTAAACGAGATTCATCGGTGACGAATTCATTGCGCGCGATAAAGGCTTGTTTGGTGCATTCAATCAATAAGTGCGCCATGTCGGTGGCGGTTTTACCTTGCGTATAAAGCTTGTCATACAAGGCCAAAATCAATAACGACGCGATACCTTGTGTTGGCGCTGGCAAGTTATAGAGAGAGCCAACACTGGTTTTGACCTGCAAAGGCTCTACGCGTTTTGCTTGATATGAATGAAAATCCGCCAAACGAATAGGTGAGCCTGCTGTCGCTAAATCTTTCGCTAATCGCACGGCAATATCGCCCTGATAAAAATCGTCTAGCCCTTTTTCAGCCAGTTCTTCCAGCGTTTTCGCCAACATTGGCAAAGTCAGGTTATCGCCTTGATCGTACAGGCTGCTATGCTTTAAAAACGACGATGCAAAGCCTTGTACGTCGACTAGATCCGCAAAGGTTTTCTTGCTGGCATCGACATAGGTTTTTGTCACTGCGCTGCCGTTTTTCGCTAACTGAATCGCATCGTCCAGTAAGGTCGATAAGGGCAAGTTTTGTGCGTTGGAGGCGGTTTGCCATTCTTGACTCACTGCCAAGGCTTCTTGCCAACCCGCAACAGCGCCCGCCATAGTCAAAGCCGCTTTTCCGCCTCGTGTCGGGATACTATCGTGGCCGCAATAAAACTCCATCGAGGCCAATTCTGCAGCTTTGCCTGACGCATCAATGCCAATCGGTGTTTTGTTCGGCTCACTGATCAACCAAAAACCATCACCACCCAAGCCGTTCATATGTGGATAGACCACGGCAATCGTAGCCGCTGCAGCGACCATGGCTTCTATCGCAGTACCACCTTGTTCAAGAATTTTTCGCCCTGTTTCTGTGGCTTTAAAATGTGGCGCCGTAAACGCTATCTCGTTCTTTTTCATGACGCTGACTCCATTAAGGTTTTTGCGAACTCAATTAGCGCCAAATCTGTGCCTTTTGAACCCACCAAAGACAAACCACACGGCGCACCATGTAAGGTACAAACAGGCAAATGCAACTGTGGAAGCCCTGCCAATCCAGCAATGGCCGTAATGTCCATCAACTGATTTCGATACGCCGCGAGTTCGTCATCGGGCGCATCAAATAAAGGCGCTAACCCTGGTGTAGTCGGGATGATAAGTACTGATTCTTCGATTTCATTTTCCAGCCAATCAGTAAAACGCTGTCTTTGCTGTTTTGCAGCGGCAATGTCAGCTGAAGAAATGGTTTGGCACCAGTCAAAACGCTGCTGAATATCTGGTGCAAAAACAGAGGAAGTATCAACCTCTGCTAAGCCTTTAAGATCATTAATCCACTTGCCATGTTCGTGCCAAATTTCTGCGCCTTGTAAGGTTCGAAAAGTCTCGCTGGTTTTCCATACTTTGGTGTCGATTACGACGGAAGATTCTTTTAGGAAATAACCTTGTTCACGCCATGTTTGCAGCTGACTCTTTAGCTCTTTTACGTGGGCTACTTGATCAATTAAATTCTTAGCAATCAATATGTTATTAAATGCTTTAGACGGTTTTCTTTTGAGCAGCGTTGCGGCCGTTCTTGCTAACGTTTCTAAGTCTCTGGTAAGCCAACCTACCGTATCGAAAGACGGCGCAAGAGCGACCATATTATCAGATGGAATGACGCCATGGGTCGGACGTAATCCAAACAAGCCGTTATAGCTTGCAGGGACGCGAATCGAACCGCCCGTGTCTGTGCCTAAGCCTATATCAGCAAGATCAGATGACACAGCCACCGCCGAACCCGATGACGACCCGCCTGGGAGACGATTAGGTGTCACCGGATTTGAGGGTGTTCCGTAGTGAATATTTTGTCCATTAAGGCTGTAAGCCAACTCGTCCGTAATGGTTTTACCGCAAAAAGTTGCCCCAGCATCAAGCAAAGCAGTAACGCTAGAAGCCGTTTTCGTCGGAATCGGATGAGTGGCAAGCCAAGTTGGATTCCCAGCGGAAGTTGGCCGCCCTACCATATGAAACAAGTCTTTCACAGCTAAACGCAAACCGCTTAATGGCAAGGAAGAATCGGCTTGTGGCGACTCATTCCAAACAGTTTCGCTCGATATTGAATCTAATGTAAGAAAGGGATTTTGTACCATGAAATGTTTCATATGTCCTCCGCTTGATTAGCACATATGAAACAATCGTTTCACCACCCTGTCAACTGAAACAAAAAAGAATTCTATTTTTTCTTCAAAAGTGTCGCAAACAGTGTGGGTCAGTTTCTATTTAAAAATTATGGCTCTAACTCGTCCAAATCTTCATACAACGCCGAAATCGCCTGCGTCTGACGACTCGCCGCATCACCCAAAACGCCAAACACACGGTTGCACAACATAGAAATTAAGCTCATTGGCGCGGCGTAGCTGTCGAATGGACTTTCGTTGCCAAGGTGACAAAGCAGTACATGGGACACTTGTTGGTTATAAACCTGCCCTGTTGGATCTGTAATCAGGACTGTTGTTCGGCCCTGCAAAGCTTCAACGATTTGTTTGAACTGGCGAGTGCGACGTCTAAAGCCCAGCAAGACAATCACTTCATCATCAAGAATGTCGTGTAAATCTTCCCCTAATGTTTGACCCGGTTGCGGCAATAAGCGAACGGAGTGACGCACTTGTTGCAACTGTTGACGAAAATGCAACGCTAATGGATAGGCATTACGAAAACCTATCAAGGTCACTCGGCTTGCTTTGGCTAGGCGTTCACTGATGTCGTTAAGGACTTCAGGTCGCAGACCTTCAAAGGTCAAGGACAGGTTTTTTAGCTCTTGCGCGGTTTGATCCAAAGACGAGCCTTGGGTGTAAATTGGCACCCCACTTTCGCGCAATGACAATTGCGCTTGCTTCGCCCCTTGTTGAGAGTCGTAACCAAGCTGACGAAAGAAACGACTCACGGTCGCTTTTGACGTGTTGGTGTTTTCAGCAATCTCGGCCGACGTTTGACTCACAATTGCCAAGGGGTTCTGTTGTAAATAGTTTGCTATGGATCGCGCTGAAGGAGACAGAGTCGGGTAGCTCTGCTCGATCAGGGATAGCACATCCTGCTTTGTCGCCACGGGTTAACCTCAATTCGGGGATATTTTGCTCTACGGTAATGTATTATCGCTGAACTGCCAACTTAGATTATCGCTTTGGGGTCTCGTAGTACGCTTTCATCAGGAAAACACATCAGACCAAGTAAAAGAAGAGCGCACCAAAAAATCATCAAGGCACCACATTGGCGCACAAAAAAGAACACTGAATACTCTTTTTCACTGCAACGCCTTTTCGCTATAACGTTTGGTCACTGGTCATTTTCTATCGTATTTGCGCTGATTTGTTACATAAAACAAATATAGAGAAACTTTTGTTTCACATTGGCATGGGTGTTGCAAATTGTGTTTCAGGCATTTACAAAATGAAACAGGAACCCCGACCATGAAAAGATTAACCAAACTACTAAGCAAAACATTGATCATTGCTGCAGGCTTTAGTGCATTAAGCGCAAGTGCAGATGTATTGCAGGATATAAAAGACCGTAACCTTATTCGCATCGCTGTTCCTCAAGACTTCCCTCCATTTGGCTCTGTTGGTACTGATTTAAAACCACAGGGTATCGATGTGGACATGGCAAATTACATTGCGAAAGAAATGGGCGTAAAAATCGAAATCGTCCCAGTAACCAGTGCAAACCGTATCCCTTACCTGCAAACCAAAAAAGTCGACCTAGTGATTTCTAGCCTTGGCAAAAACCCTGAACGTGAAAAAGCCATCGATTTTTCTACACCGTACGCACCTTTCTTCTTAGGCGTATTTGGCTCTAAAGAGGTTGCCGTTACACAAATCAGCCAGCTAGCAGACAAAACCGTTGGCGTTACTCGCGGTTCGGTGGAAGATTTAGAGCTTGAGAAAAATGCACCTAAATCTGTTAACGTGCGTCGCTTTGAAGACAACAACACCACGTTAACGGCTTACCTGTCTGGTCAAGTGAACTTGATTGCTACTGGTAACTTGGTTGCAGCAGAGATTGCTAAACGCCAGCCACAACGGGCACCAGAAAGTAAATTCATGCTGAAAGACTCGCCTTGCTACATCGGCATGGCAAAAGGCGAAACAGCTCTTCAGAGCAAAGTAAATGACTTGATCAAAGGCGCCTTAGCATCAGGTGAGCTAAACGACATTTCGATGAAATGGCTAAAAGCACCACTACCTAAAGGCTTCGGCGCATAAGGCTTTCGTTATGTTGTATTTCTCTGATCTATTGCAATACAGCGATGTGTTTCTCAGTGGTTTAAAAACCACGGTTGAGCTCACTGTACTGACAACGATCTTGGGAGTGGTATTGGGTACGGTCTGCGCGACCGTACGCCAATACGGCAACCGAGCAAGTCAACGAGTCGTCAGTGTGTACGTGGAACTTATCCGTAACACGCCCTTTATTGTTCAATTGTTTTTCATCTTCTTTGGTCTTCCAGCTATTGGCATGATGTTGTCGCCATGGGAAGCCAGCATGATCGCACTGACCATTAATCTTGGCGCATACAGCACAGAAATCATTCGAGCAGGTCTTGCCAGTATTTCAAAAGGTCAGATTGAAGCTGCAAAAGTGTTGGGACTTAACTTTCGTCAAACACTGACGCGCGTGATCTTCGTACCGGCATTTGAAAAAATTTATCCAGCCCTAACCAGCCAATGCATTATCGTCATGTTGGGTTCTGCGGTCATTTCACAGATTTCGGTGCAGGACTTAACCTACGCAGCTAACCTTGTGCAATCACGTAACTTCCGCGCTTTTGAAAGCTACTTTGTGACAGCACTCTTGTACCTTGGTTTGTCTATTCTGTTGAGATTTGCTTTCAACGCTTTAGGAAAACGCCTATTTGCTTATAGAGCGTCTAATTAAAAGACATTCAATAAGAGCAAAATGAGGAAAACTCAATGATCGAATTTTCTAACTACGACATTCTGCGCAACTTAATGTTTGCGACACAATGGACGATCTTATTATCACTCGCAGCGTTTATCGGCGGTACTACAGTCGCGCTGACATTAACCGCCATGCGCTTAACACGTAACCCTGCGATGCAACGCATCGTAAGAGTCTACGTGGAACTGTTTCAAGGCACGCCATTACTGATGCAGATGTTCTTGTGCTTCTTTGGCTTATCCATGCTGGGTTATGAAATATCCGCTTGGGGAGCAGCCATTTTGTCGCTGACGCTTTTTACCAGCGCCTTTTTAGTAGAAATCTGGCGTGGCTGTATCGACACCCTGCCAAAAGGCCAATGGGAAGCCAGCCGTTGTTTGGGCTTAAGCTTTTTACAAACCCTACGACATATTATCTTACCGCAAGCGATTCGCGTGGCGACCGCTCCAACTGTCGGCTTTTCAGTACAAGTCATTAAAGGCACAGCTTTGGCGTCGGTAATTGGCTTTGTCGAGCTAACTAAAGTCGGCACCATGTTAAATAATGCTACTTTTGAACCCTTCAAAATATTCACTCTAGTCGCACTTATTTATTTCATGCTCTGTTACCCACTGTCTTTGTACAGCAAGCATCTGGAGAAAAAATTCAATGTCTCTCGTTAACCTACATCAAGTCCATAAATACTATGGCGATAATCATGTGCTGAAAGGCATTGATCTAGACATCAAAGCAGGAGAAGTCGTTTCTATCATCGGCAAAAGTGGCTCTGGCAAAAGTACTCTATTGCGCTGCATTAATGGCCTGGAACAATACCAAGAAGGCGGTATTACTGTTGATGGTAAAGAAGTCACCACTGAAGATATTCAGGTGCGTCGTCTTGCTCTTAGCGTTGGTATGATCTTCCAAAACTTCAACCTTTTCCCGCACATGACGGTGGGCGAAAACGTTATGCTCGCGCCAACGATTGTTTTAAAGAAAAGCAAAGCCGAGGCCGAAACGACGGCTCGCGCCATGTTGGAAAAAGTAGGGCTCGCAGATAAATTCGATAGCTTCCCAGAAAAGCTATCTGGTGGTCAGCAACAACGTGTGGCCATCGCACGCGCCCTGGCGATGTCTCCGAAAGTTTTATTATGTGATGAAATCACCTCTGCTCTTGATCCAGAACTGGTTGGCGAAGTACTAAAAGTACTCGAGCAATTGGCGAAAGAAGGTATCACCCTGGTACTTGTGACCCATGAAATGAACTTCGCCCGCGACGTCGGCAGCCGAGTGGTCTTCATGCACCAAGGCAAAGTCTGGGAACAAGGGGATTCGAAAACCCTCTTGTCCAACCCTCAGACAGACGAGCTCAAACAATTTATAGGGGCTGTGCTTTAGTAGTTCGGGAATTAAGAATGGAATACAGTCGAGGCAACATTGTTACACTGGCAAATTCATCAAAATGCCTTGGCTGTATTTAACCTATTTTCTACAAATCTATTTGGTAGAAATCCATATTTTTACCTTTTGGATTAGGGAATAAATACTCCCAACCTGCGCGTTTATAATGATGTAAAGCTCGTTCATTGGCCCTACTCACACACAGCATTGCTTTATTGCAACCCGCTTCTATTAATTGAGCGCGGATAAACTCTTGCAGCTTAGTCCCCAAGCCTAAACCTCGATATTCGGGAATCAAATAGATTAATTGAACATAACCAGTATCAACAGACCTAGAAAAAGATCTAAATTCCAACTGACCAATAAGCTGACTTTCATGCCAGATATGAAAGTAATACCAGCCTTCTTCTAACGTGTTTTGCCGTAACAGAGCTTCGTAGCCAATGATTGAATCTTCAAAACCAACATCACTTCCGAAGCTGCATAAGTATGCATCCCGTCTAAATGCCACACATTGAGAAAAGTGTGTATCGATAGAAATAGGTTCAAATCTAATATCCATATAAAACCCTTATATTTCCCTGCAAAAGAGCTTCAAGAAAAACAATATTTTAAGAAAACATGTTAGCTCTTTTGCATTGGATAGCAATCTCGAAATGAGTCAACAAGAGCCATAGAACCCTATCTCGACAATTTAGCAACACGTTCTTTATGTCGTGTTTTCGCTTTGTCTCTTGCGGTGTTGTAGATATTCATAAGCTCTTCTGCACTCACGTCGATAAAAATGTCTTCCTGCTCTAGCACGTGATAAAGGTCTTCCATTTCAAGCGACTGCTGTTCATGGGGTTCTTGATTGAGCGAAACGTTTAAAGAAACAGGATAACGTCGCCAAGAAAAACAATTATTGAGAATAAAAGCCAATACCAGCATTGCTAATAAATTGATCAATAATGGATACAGTAAAAACTCATACCCCATCGCATGTATACTGCTGCCACCAATCACACAAGATAATGCAGTCGACCCGCCTGGCGGATGCAAGCAACGCAGGTAATGCATGCTGATAATCGACACACCAACCGCCATAGCACCAGTAACAAAAGACGTACCAAATTCTTGATAAAAACTAATGCCAATAAAAGCAGAGATAAGATGCCCTACTATAAAAGGCCATGGTTGAGACAAAGCTCCATGGGGAATGGCAAACAACAAAACCGCACTGGCCCCGATAGAGGCGACTACCAATAATGAATCCGATAGAGATAAAAATAGACTCGATAAATAGTAAACACTGACTAATGCGAGACAAGCAGTCATACCTGATAAAAAGCGTTCAAAGTGGGAAGTTTTATTGGTTTCAATACCAATGAACAGAGCAATGTTACGACAATATGAGAGGAACATTTATTTAATGGGACCTTACAAAAATAAATAACGATTTCAAACAACTAAGACGACCTATAGTGTTTTCCTAGTAGCGGCGCCATTTTAGTGATTAAAATAGCCTGATGTATAACGAATTTAAATGAGGTTTAAATGCAATATAGTTGCATTTAAAATTATAATGGATATTGAACAAACCAAAACCTTTCTCGAAATTATTCATGCGGGAACGTTTGCTCGTGCAGCAGAACGCCTACATGTCACTCAAACCACGGTGACGGCACGGGTCCAAGCATTGGAATCGGCACTAGCTTGTACTCTATTTATCCGTAATCGAGCGGGTGCAAAGCTAACAAAAAGTGGTGAAGCCTTTGTGCAACCAGCCAAGAAAATGATGGAAGCATGGGAACAAGCCAAACAAATTTGTGGTAATGAGGACTATCAAGCCAAACAGACACTAAAAGTCGGCGGAGAAATTAGTTTGTGGAACCCGATTTTAATCGATTGGTTACTTGCTCTTGCTGACGATATGCCACATTTAATGATCAACAGCCAAGTATCCACCACAGACATGCTGTATCAATCTCTGCAAAAACAAACAATCGATGCCATTATTGTCCACAGTCCGCGTTATTTACCCGGCTTGGTCGTCGAACAAATTGCCGAAGAAAAACTCATTCATGTCGAGTCAGGCAAGCAAAATTTTCCAGATTTATTCATCGAATGGGGAGAAGAATTTACCCTACAATTTGATCGTTGTGTGCCCTTTAACCGACAAACGGCAATGCAGTTTTCTCTTGGCCCTATGGCATTGAAATACTTATTGGCGAAAGGTGGAAATGGTTACTTTCGTACACGAGTGGTCGACCACTATTTAAAAGAAGGGCTTTTACACAAAGTAAAAAGCGCTGCTGAATTCACTTATCCCATTTACCTTGTGTATCACAAAAACACAAGATTGCCGGATACCTTTGAACAAGCTAAAGAATACCTTTTAGAGAAAGGCAAAAGTTTCTCTAACTGGATGATTTAATGTTGTAAAAATGACTAATCGAATTTGCTGGGCTACTCTATAAACATACACTTATCCGACTAAAAAAGTCGTGATGAGCAGACATTATCTTATTTGTTTTTTTTCATCTTATGCTGTATCAAATAATACAGTAAAGTAAACCCTATTCTGAATCAGAAAAACACGGGATGTTTAGGCTATGTTTGATTGGATTAATGCGTCTCTTAACCGAAAAATCGGCAGTATCCTCGCCGTATCATTAAGTTTTTTACTCATTGTCATTGGTTATTCTATTTATCAGGTTCGGGCGATCAACCATGAATTAAGAGAGATTTCACACGTTGATATTCCGCTAAATGAAGTCATCACTCAGGTCGAAATGCTTCAGCTGCAACAACACCTTTCCATAGAACAGTTTCGTCTATTGCTTGAAAAAGGCCATAAAAGCGAAAACACCGTTGAGTCATTTTTAAACCGCCACCAAGTCATCACTAACTTACTTAATCGTGCAACAAACTTAGTCAGCACAAGCCTTAATAATGATGAAATTCAGTTCAAACCAGACCAGTATCAGCTCATCCTCACTGAAATATATGACTTTTCAGACGTCAATCAAGAATTTGAAAAACAGCTGGAAACCCTACTAATTAATGGCAATTTACCAGCAGAAACATGGCAGCGCTTAGAATTAACGGCAGCCAGCTTAGATAAAAACATAGTGAACATATTAGGCCAAATAAGCAGGCTCACTCAAGAGAGCGCACAATATACAGAAGAACATCAACGTAGCTTTATGTTGATTGAAACCAGCCTTGGGATTTGCGCTTTTATTTTAAGCAGCTTACTGGCGGCTTATGTTTTGCATGTGATGCGCTCTAGAATTCACCACATTCACCAACAAGTCGAACAACTTCATACCTCTTTAGAGCATGGCGAACCTATCGTTAGACCAGACAATAAAGGCTTAAGTAGCAGCGATGAATTGGGTGAGCTTGAATTGGATTTAAAAAGAATGATAATGCGGCTATCAGACGAGATGGACACCCGAAAAGAGGTTGAGCAGCAATTACTCACTCTGGCCACCAAAGACAAACTCACCAACACCTATAATCGCCATAAATGGTCGGAACAAATTCAGTTACTCATCAATCTTTCCGAGCAAGGTAATACCTTTAGCTTGATTTCATTAGACGTCGATCACTTCAAAAAGGTGAATGATACCTACGGTCATCAAATGGGTGATAAAGTCTTACAAGAACTGGCAAATTTACTGCAAAAAGACATCACCAAACCTGATATGGTGTTTCGTATGGGGGGTGAAGAATTTCTAATCCTGCTAACGAGACAAAGCGTTGATGCAGCCTCCAAAATCGCGGAACGCCTTCGTCATGAGATCGAAGTACTCCAAATCGAAGGTTTACCAAAATTCACCGCCAGTATGGGCGTTACCGAATATCACTTTGATGAAACAGAAGATCAGCTGATGACCCGTGCCGACGAAGCACTCTACCATTCCAAAGAAAACGGCCGAAACCGCATTACTGTAGTGGCATAACAACACGCAAAAGACAGGCTCATATAAGCGTCCTGTCTTTTTCGTGGCGCCTATTAGTCAACATGGCCCCACAATCCACTTTTTCACGATCCAAGCCAAACACCGACGACCAAGACCACTCACCAGGATTTAGCACAAAACCATAGCTGAGCGTTAAGCCCGATTCGATTTTAATATCCCCCAATCTTGCATCGCCCCGATCGGTAATATCATAATCTTCAGTGACAATCTCGTCGCCAGCATTGAGTTTTTTCACCACTTTGTCAGAGTAAATAAGCAATCGAATCGGCTCCATGGATTGAATACCAATGCTGTCGCCACCAAAGTCACCTGCTGCAAACCGAATCGGCGAAGAAGAACAGGTTACTTGCTCATTCTGCTTATCATCATTTTTGACGATAAGCAGGCCCTTTCCAGCGATACCTCGCAGCTGCAATAAAGTACCGACTTTCGGCGACTCGATGTAGACCACGGCTTTTATATTATCTGAAGACACCAAGCTACTTTCATGCGTATTTTTGACTTCACGACTGCACGCAGAAACCGACAAAAGTAGCAAAACTGAGCATAAAATGGTGGATAAGTGGGGTAAGTTATTAACATCTTTCATGTTTGGCTCCTTTTTATAGCATCGAGGTGCTTTGTGGATAACGACCAAAATGACTATCTGGTTCGCTTGGTAACGCCAGCAGCACGAGCAACACAAGCATGCCTATCGCGGGAACCAAAAGCACCAGCAACCACCAAGCCGAACGATTAGTGTCATGCAACCTACGTACAGTCAAAGACAGCATTGGCAAGAAAGCCAGCAAGCTATAAAGCGCTTCTATTTTCCAAGTTGCTTGAAAGAATATCTCCAATAAGACAAACACTAACGAGATCAAACAATTCACCAAAAAGAACATCCAAAATGCCTCCAGTGATGCTCGTCCTGAAAATTGCGCATAACGCTTCCACGCATCAAAATACCAGTTCATACTTTTCTCCTAATAAGACATTACCGAAGGTTAAAAGTAAGGTTTTACGTAAAATATAACGTCCTAAATCGGGTTTTAGGACGTCCTTGATGACTTTTTAGGACATAATCCGATCTTATTCACAAATAACCCAATCCAAAAGGAAACAAGATGATCGCTATCCCATTACCCTTTGTGGTTGCCCTCTTGCTGTCTATATTAGCGATTTTGTTATTTATTCGTCGGGATGAAACCACGCAGTCAGCGTTTGTTTTTATTGCCTTGTGTGCGCTGACGACAACGGTGGTTGGGTTACGCTGGAGTTTTGATTATGCGTTATTTCGTTTGATTCAACCTATCTTGGCGTCTTGTATTCCCGTTACCGCTTGGTACTGTTTTTCCAGAGCACACCAACATCAAACGTTTCAAATCTGGCATTTATTGCCCCCTGTTTTCGTCACCTTGGCCTCTTTCACTTACCCATTTTGGCGGCCACCCTTAGACCCTGTTTTAACACTGCTTTATGTGGTTTATGGTATTGGGTTAATTCGAGCGTCTTACAAAGCAACACGTCTTCCAGAGCAAGTGCGCTTATCGGATATCGATAACGCCCTCAAAGCCGAACGAATTGCGGGCATCATGTTGTTAATGTCCGCTGTAATTGATGGTGCGTTGGCCATCGATTTCTCCCTCTTTTCGGGCCACCATACACTGATTATTCTGACCATTGGTCATGCGGTATTACTGCCCATTCTAGCGGCGGCCGTTATTATGATGAGCCTAAGCATCGCACCCAGCGTTAGCGAGTCACCCGAGCAAACAGAAAAAGTCATTGAAGAACCAAAAGATAAGACTACGCATCCATTAACCGACGATGAAGTGAACGACATTGTCCACAAAATCGATGTATTACTGACCACAAAAGAAGTGTTTCTGGATCCCGACCTCACCCTAGATCGACTGGCTCGTAAAGCCTGCATCCCTGCTCGTCAAATATCCGCGGCCATTAACCAAGCTTACGGTCGCAATATTTCACAAGTGGTGAACGAATACCGTATTGAACGAGCAAAACAATTGTTGATCACAAGCACAAAAAACATCACTCAAATTTATCTCGACTCAGGCTTCCAAACGAAGTCCAATTTTCATCGGGAGTTTTCTCGAGTAACAGGGCAAACGCCCAGTGCTTTTCGTCGCGCGACGCAAGAAAAGCCACACACTGATGCGGCTTAATTTGGAGGTTAGTGAGTCGTAATAAAATCGACGATGTCCCGAAATATTACACGGTGTAATTCCGCTCCTGGGCGACCGAACATCATGGGCGAATAACATTCCGACGAGGCAGTCGGTAGTTTCGAGAAGGAATGTTATTCGGTCTATGATTACAACAGCAGCTTAGCCATTAAATACGGGAATGATTTCTCTACCGTATTTTGCGATGATTTCTTCTTCGTCGCCGCTATCTAGGTAGATGTTGAATTGCGTGGTTCCCGCTGCTTCAAGGTCTTTTATTTTGGCAATGTGGTCTTCTGGCGTACCTAATACGCAAAAACTTTTTACTATGTCTTCGGTAATAAAGTCCAAGAATGGGTTGTCGCTTTGACCGTGTTTGGAATAATCGTATCCGCGACGTTTTTCGATGTAATCTGTTAAGCTTTTTGGTACTAAACCCGAATCACTGCCGTATTTCTCAACAATGTCTGCAACATGATTACCCACCATAGCTGGGAACCATTTGGTGTGTTCAATACAATAGTCCATGTCGCCAAAGTATGCTGGCGCTGCCGCTTGAATTTTAAAGTTAGACATGTCACGACCAGCGGCTTCGCCAGCGTCAATAGCTTGATCTTTAAACCATTTAACCAAATCAGGGTCACCAATTTGAAGAATCAAACCATCGCCCACTTCCCCAGCGGTGGCCAACGCTTTCGGGCCATAAGCACCAATCCAAACAGGCAACTCGTAACCTGTCGCCCAAGGTAATTTAACCGGCTCTGGGCATTCGCCATATTCCACTTCATCACCACGTACCATGGCTTTTACCTTAGTGGTAAATTCCGCAAGGCGCGCCAAGGTCGCAGGTTTTTTACCCATTACTCGCATGGAAGAATCACCACGACCAAGACCAATATCGAACCGACCATTACTTTGATGCGCCAAGCTCGCGTATAAACTGGCCGATAAAGACCAATCACGAATATTTGGATTGGTTACACAAGGACCAAATCGCATATTTTTGGTATGTTCCATGCACATTGCCATAGCAACAAACGACTCACGCCAAAGGATGTGAGAATCGTAAAACCAACAATAAGTGAAGCCAGCCGCTTCCGCCTGACGGACAAGATTCCGTGCGCGATCTGGACTAACGAAACCTTTAAACGTAATACCGAATTCCATAGTGTGTTCCCCTTGTGATTATGTTTTTTTAATATTTTTCAAAGTGTGAGTCTGTTTTTAACAAAGTATTGGTGAGCTCAGTAGCCATAAACTAGTGTTCATCGGGTGGACAGATACGAATCCCCGCATGGGAAAACGGCACCTCTTTAGAAATATTCAGCCGGATCAAAATCGGTGTGATCGCCTCGATGCAACGAGCGCTATCTGCCAAGCCAGCGTTATAGGCTTTGGTGCCCATTTTTTCGATCAGCGCCATAACCTTTTTCTTCGCGATTAAGTCATTGCCGCATACCAAGATATCGCAGTTGATAGCGCGAGATAGATCGTTCAGCGTAATCGCAGACACGTTATGCAACGCGCCAACCACAGGAATGCTCTCACCCAGTAGCGCTTGAGCGGACTCAGTGACCGAGCCAGCTTCGGGCATTTCAACAGCTTTCGGGTTTCCTGGTGCCAATGGCACAACAATGTCGACTAACACCTTGTCTGTTAATAAGGGAGCTAATGCTGCCAAAGTCGCATCGTGGCCACTGTAGGGCACCGACAAAATGACTAGCTCGCCAGCGGCTTTGGTCGCGTCTTCCATCGACAAACCGGTGATATCTGCCTGACAATCTTTGGTTGCCAATAACGCGACCAATTCCTTAGCGGTTTCTTCTGCCTTGGCAGGATCTCGTGAACCCAACACCACACTGACACCAGACAACGCCAAACGTAACGCTAACCCTTTCCCTTGCGGGCCGGTTCCGCCAATGATGGCGACGCTATTAATTACTTCATTTTTCATCTAAAAAGATCCTCATTATGAGCGCGAATAAGATCTCGGCTCGAACTGTCGGTTTTTGACCAAGATAGGCCACGAAAAATAATCACTGGCGATTTAGCACTTTTATCCATTAACAAGCCTGATGCGGCGGCAAGTTCATCCGCAAAAGCCGGGGCGGTCACGCTTAATGGTCGCCCAAAAGCATCTTCCTCACCCAGCATCTGCATCACCCCCGGCACATTCGCCAAGCCAATCGCCACATTGGTTTGCCCCAATCGCCAAGGTCGACCAAAGGTATCGCTAATAACGACACCCAAGTCACAAGCAAAATGAGCTTCTAATCTTTGGCAAAGCTCTCGCGCGCTTTTGTCTGGGTCTTCGGGGAGTAAAATGAGTTGTCCGGGATGATCTGTATTGGATTCATCCACCGCCGCATTGGCGCAGATGTAGCCATTTTTATGTTCCGCAATTAGCACGCCTTCTTCTTGCTCTGGTCGTTTCATCGCTCGAACGATACGCGTAGATTGAGAAAGGATTACCTCGACTTTTCGTGGGTCTTTGTTCACTTTTTTTGCCAGCTCAATGGCCTCTTCGCTGGGCGTAATGTCGTCCAAATAGGCGAAAGCGCCTTCACTTTTTGACACTACTTTTTGAGCAATAACCAATATATCCCCAGCCACCAAGGTTTGATTCTGTGCCGCGAGGGTTTCAATGATTTGCTGCGCAAGATCGTCGCCTCGCTGAAAATCAGGCAACCCCATCAGGCGAAACATATTCATAGAATCAGGCATATTGGCGTTCCTTTGTTAGCGTTTTTTCGCTAATCCCACCCCATGCATTAAAGCGTTCTGGTTGACGAATTACGGCGACTTTAAGATCTTCACTCTGATCGATATCCAACGCCAGATTGGCAAGATGCAGACAGCGGCAAATCAAGCGATTATTCACTGCATTAGCTCGATGAGCAGCAGCAGAATCACAACCGTACTCAAATTGAATAGCATCCGGCGGTGACGTCAGTAAGGCATTAGTGCCACCATCCTTGGCAACGCCAATCACTACTGACGCATCATCTGCCTCTTTCAGCAAAGAGAGGATTTCTTCTGGATTCAAAGCCGCAATATCGCTAGGGACAATAAGTTGGCTGTCATATCCAGATTGCTTCACCCAATCGCAAGCAAAATACAAGGCTCCGTTTAACCCCTTTTCTCCATCTTCAAACAAGGTATTTGCTTCATAAGTCTGAGCAAGCGCAAGTACTTCCAGAGACTCGCTGACCACCAGCACATCTAACATGGGAAAGTGACGTTGAAAAAACGCCAAGGTGTTTTCAAACAGCGTCAAAGACAAACTTTCACGGGCCGCATCCGACAAACTACCCGCAAGCCTTTGCTTAGAACGTTTTGGCGATTTCATCGGAATCACCACGCAAAGTTTGTCTACAAAATAAGAAGTGGTTAAAAAAGAAGTCATTAGGCCGCCCTCTGCTTTTTAGAAGACAAGGCAAACTCAACCACTTTGGTAAGCAAAGCCGTTTTCTCTTCCGGGGTTTTCATCAGCGTTGGTGTGACCAGCACATCCAAACCTTGTGCTTGCAACCAAGCGACGTCTTCTTGATCGACGCAATCAATCACCATGGCCTGCAAAAATGTGCGATAACAGTCGTAAATTCCTGTTGAATCGATGCTTTTACCAGCACTTTCAAGCATTTTATCCGCTGGACCTTTTACTGTTTTTCCGCTGATTAAAGGCGAAATAGCAATAATATAAGCGCCGCTCTTTTCCACCGCTTGCTGAATTTCCGGTACAGCGAGAATGGCCCCTATACTGACAATAGGATTGCTCGGCGCGATGATAATCAGGTCGCTATTGGCAATTTGTTCTAAGGCTTGAGACGTTGGCTTAGCATCAGCAATGCCGTGATATTCAATATCCAGCACGTCGGACTGACAATGTTCACGCACAAAGAATTCTTGGAAAGACAGCCAGCCTTGTGGTGTCTTCACTCGTGTTTGCACGACATCGTCTGTAGGTAACAGAATAGGTACACAAACATCATGACGCTTCGCCAATTGTTCGGTTATTTCACTGGCGCTAACGCCTTGGCGTTTTAAATTCGTTCGATACACATGCGTGGCTAAGTCCAAATCGCCCAAAGTCATCCAAGTGTCTTGCCCTAAGGCTTTTAGCTCTTTCAGCGCTTGATACGTTTCATTCTTGCGTCCCCAACCTTGTTTACGGTCAATCTGATCGCCCAAGGAATAGATCAGCGTGTCAATATCTGGTGAGACCCAAAGTCCGTGGAATTCGTCATCATCAGCAATGTTACCAATGATCTTGGTTGAGCTAGCGTATGGACTTTTTGCCAAGCCTTCCGCCGCTTTCGCGCCACCAACGCCACCAGCCAATAATGTGATATTTAGGGCTGACATTACGCCACTCCTTGAATCGCAATGCGGTTCGATAAAGGTGCTTTAGCGGTGTTTTCCTCAAGGAGATACGTTTTCACTGCTCCGTATTTCGTATTGCGCTGAACCGCTTTTAGACCTGCGGCTTGAATATTCGCCACCATGTCTTCAGGAAAAACTTCTTGACCGTGTGTTGCGCCCGCTGCACGAGAAATGCTCTCGTTCATCAAAGTACCACCTAAATCATTCGCACCAGAACGCAACATTTTGGTCGCCACATCTGGGCCCATTTTTACCCAAGAGGCCTGAATATTATCGATATGACCTTGCAGCATGAGGCGCGCAATAGCGTGCATTTTGAAGTGCTCATCTTGAGTTGGACCAGGACGAACCTTGTCTGGATTATCCTTGTATAGACGTGTTTCGTAATGAATAAAGCCCAGCGGAACAAATTCAGTAAAGCCACCGGTTTCTTTTTGGATATCGCGTAATAGTTTAAGGTGATTTGCCCAATGAATCGGCTGATCCACGTGACCGTACATAATAGTCGAGGTTGTCGGTACACCAACAGAATGTGCGGCTTTAATGATGCGCACCCATTCTTCTGTGGTGAGTTTATTTTTAGTTAATTGCTTACGTACTTCGGTATCTAGAATCTCAGCCGCGGTGCCTGGCATAGACCCCAGCCCTAAGGCTTTTAGTTCAGATAAAAACACTTCTGGCTCAAGGCGGCCTTTTTTGCAACCATACCAAATCTCAAACGGCGAAAAGGCATGAATGTGGATATCTGGCACACGTTTTTTCACCGCGACAATCAAATCACGGTAATAATCTGGACCAATATCTGGATGCAACCCACCTTGAATGCAAACTTCCGTCGCGCCGCGCTCCCAAGCCTCTTCAGCACGATCAGCTACTTGTTCTACGGTTAGGAACTCCGCTTCTTTGTCGCCTTTTTCTTTGGCAAAATTACAGAATCTGCACCCCATATAACACACGTTGGTGAAATTAATATTGCGAGTAATAACAAAGGTACCAGTGTCGCCCACTCGCTTTGCGCGTACTTTGTCTGCGGTGTCTAAAACGGCTTGAGCTTCTGCGCCTTGCGTAGCAAATAGCACACAAGCGTCTTCGACATTCAATTCTTCGCCCAGTAGAGATTTTTCTAAGATCGATCGAACGGATTCGCTCACTTGGGTATTGTTTGACATTAAAGGAAATAGGTTCATGCGATAACTCCTCCACTCATTTGAGCAGCACGGCTGACCAGCGACGCGACTCGTTGCGTTAAATTAGGGGTTAGATATTTAGTGTTCTGATGCTGAAAATGGTCATAAATGGTCAGCCGTTCTGCCAACGAATAACCCAACCCTTCACAAGCTTGTGAGACACTACTAATCTGTGGCCATGCTCTTTCTGGGTTAATAAAGTCTTTCGTCAAAGGCGAAATGCCGCCCCAATCATTAATTCCCGCATTGATGTAACTGCCGTATTCGACTTCCAAATTGGGCGGGGCTTGGATGCTGATGTCATTTGGCAAAATCAAACGCGCCACGGCGATGGTACGTTTCATGTCATCTAAATTAGGTTCTTGGTAATCGGCCATGGAAGTTCCAGCTTTGGCACGAAAGTTCTGAATAATGACTTCTTGAATATGTCCATAGGCCAGATGGCGATCACGAATGGCAATGAGACTACGCACTCGATCTGCCCAGCTTTCGCCAATACCAATCAGGATGCCTGTGGTAAAGGCGATATCAAGACGGCCCGCTTGCTCTATAGTGTCGAGTCGACGCTTTGGCGTTTTATCTGGGCAAGCATAATGCGCCTGACCTTTTTTGAGTAAATCGTTGGAGACATTTTCTAACATCATTCCCATGCTGGCAGCGACGGGCTTCAGGTGTTTCAGTTCCTCAAAAGACAAAGCGCCCGCATTTACGTGAGGTAATAAGCTGGTATGAGTTAACACGCTTTCGCATTGGTCATGCAGATATTCTAAGGTGCTGTCGTAGCCTAAATTAGCCAACATATCGCGAGCTTTCTGATGGCGTTCTTCTGGACGTTCGCCCAAACTAAATAAAGCTTCTTTGCAATCTAGTACTGCACCTTCTCGTGCGGTTTTTAGCACTTGCTCTGGGGTCATGTAATTTGCATGAGGCGAGTCTGGTGACTGTACAAAAGTGCAGTAACCACAGCTATCACGGCACATATTCGTTAAAGGGATAAAGACTTTTTTTGAATAAGTGAGCTGTTTACCCCAAGAGTCATCGCGCACAGTTGCAGCTTGTTGGCAGAGTGCGTACAAGTCTGGCCCAGTAGCAAACTCATAAGATATGGCTTCAGAATCAGAGATCATATTCACTCCACACGTTAAATGATTAAAAGAGATTAAATTAAGTTTTTTACCATTTGGTATAAAAATTAATAGCAATCATTTTGCATAGAGTAAATTGTTTTTATTAGTGCAAAACACGCACTGATAAAGGGCTCGCGGCCTAAAGTTTAGTTAATAGAAAAGTTAACCAAAAGGTTAAGATGATGAAAAATAGCGTTTTTTTTACACAATTCAATTGATCATAAAAAAACGCCATTTATTGGAATAGCAGAGGAAAAATTCTATGAAATTATTTTTAATTATTTTTTTTGGCACCAAGAGCGCGCACAACGAAATCCGTCACCGCTAATTCCGCTCGTTCAAAGTCAGCATCACCTAAACGTTTTTTCCCTAACAATACTTCCATTTGTACCGAAAAATCCGCATAAGTTTGTGTTGCTGCCCAAATAGTAAAGAATAAATGCTCAGGGTCGATATCATCGACTAATCCTTTATTTATCCATGACTTAACCAATACGACGTCACGATCAAACTGAGGTTTTAAGTGGCTCATTAGGTATTCTTTTAAGACAGGTGCACCACTTATAATTTCATGGGCGAAGACTTTAGATCCGTTCGGATAGAGCCGCGAGAGTGCCATTTTTTCACGCACATAACGACGAATAACCGCTTCGGGCGTGTCACCTTGAGTTTCTAAGAAGGAGAGCTTTTCTATCCAGATATCGAGCATTTCTTTTAACACTCGTTTGTAGAGTAACTCTTTGTTTGCAAAGTAATAAATTAGATTTTGTTTGGAGATACTGGCGGCAGCGGCAATCGCTTCCATAGACGAACCGCTGTAACCTTTTTCTGCAAATAACACTTCAGCAGAGCGCAATATACGAGACTCTAATTCTTCTCTATTAATTGATTGTTTTGTTCGTTTTGTTTTTTTCTCAACCAAAATTCAATCCGCCTTAAATAAAAAACGCTCTTTTCTTTTAATCTTATAAGACGCTGTTTTTATTAAACATTATCTTTATATTAGATTTTAAAATAGCACAATCAGATACTTCAAACGAGCCTTTCCCGACAAACTTGATTAAAACTTGGCCTACTTATTGCTGACCTAAAAGGCAGGTTTTTGGTGTTTTTTTATCATCATTTTTTACCTTTTGGTAAATGTATTTCAGCCAGTATTAAAAACAGGAGCAGGAGCAAGCCATGCAAGACCTACGTATCAATGAGCAACGCCTTTGGGACACCTTAATGGAAATGGGAGACATTGGCGGTACAGAAAAAGGCGGTTGTAACCGTCTTGCAGGAACTGACTTAGACAAGCAATCACGCGATCTTTTTGTTTCTTGGTGTGAAGCCTGTGGCTGTACTGTGGAAGTCGATAAGATCGGCAACATCTTTGCTCGTCGTCCAGGTATCAACAATGACTTACCCGCTGTCGGAACTGGCAGCCACCTTGATACTCAACCGACCGGCGGCAAATTTGATGGCGTATTTGGCGTTCTATCTGGCGTTGAAGTACTGCGTACGCTTCATGAAAACAAGATTGAGACGCCAACAGCGATGGAATTCTCTGTTTGGACCAACGAAGAAGGCTCTCGTTTTCAGCCTGCAATGCAAGGTTCTGGCACTTATGTTGGCCGCTTTGATCTGGAAACCGAACTGAACAAAACCGACGTCAATGGCATTCGTCTCGGTGACGAACTGGAGCGTATTGGTTATTTAGGTGAAATGGAACTTGGCAGCCGCCATATGGGCGCCTTTTTCGAAGCGCATATAGAACAAGGGCCAATTCTTGAAGACGAAGAAAAAGCCATCGGCATTGTGCGATTAGGTCAAGGCATTCGCTGGTACAACGTGGAAGTTGTGGGTCGCCCTTCCCACTCTGGCACTACGCCAATGCACCTTCGTAAAGACGCTATGTTAGCGGCTTCAGCCATTGTTACTGAGATGAATGCAATTGCACTTCGTCATGAAAATGGCTTGGGCACAGTGGGCTTTATGCAAGTCTGGCCAAACTCGCGCAATACCATTCCGGGCAATGTGACATTCAGTGCAGACCTTCGTAACCCCAAACCTGACGTTTTGCTCACTATGCACGAAGAGCTTGTGGCGTTTTGCGAAAAAATAGCCCTTGAGCAGGGTGTTGAAGTCAATCTCGATCCTTTTTGGTATTTCGCTCCAGTGGAATTTAATGCTTCCGACGACGTAAAAGCCGCCACTGAAAAGCTCGGCTACAGCCACATGGACATTTATGCTGGCGCCGGTCACGACGCTTGTTACATGGCAGATCTTGTTCCAACAGGAATGATTTTTACACCTTGCCTGAACGGTATCAGTCATAACGAAGCGGAATACAGTTCCCCGGAAGAATGTGCTGCTGGAGCCAATGTGCTGTTACACGCCATGCTCGAGGCCAGTGAACGTATCGCTAAAGAACATCAAAAATAAGCAATGCAAAGAGAAGAAAACAAAGAACCATTGAATGAAAACATACCCATAATCAAAAAATAGAAGAGGTGGCAAAAATGACCAGTAAGTCTGTTAAGCAAGGTGAGTTTTATGAGTTGGAGGTCGATGGCGATCTTCAACAAAGTCCAGCGTATAACGACGATTTAGCGCCAACCAAAGTAAAAGATCGCACTTGGAGCAAGTGGAATATCGCCGCATTATGGGTCGGTATGTCTATTTGTGTACCAACCTATACTTTGGGTGGTGTCTTAACTGCCTACTTCGGACTCTCAGTAATGGAAGCACTTTTCACTATTCTCGTCGCTAACATTATTTTGCTGGTCCCTCTGACACTTAACGCTTATCCAGGTACTAAGTTCGGCATCCCCTTTCCGGTATTGTTACGCTCATCATTCGGTATGATCGGATCTAATATTCCATGTTTAATTCGCGCACTAGTTGCTTGCGGTTGGTTCGGTATTCAAACCATGTTTGGCGGTTTGGCGATTCATTTATTCTTGTCTGCTGTGTCCGATGGCTGGGCAAGTTTGGGCGGCGTTGGTGAAGTGATTGGCTTCTTCATCTTCTGGGCGCTGAATATGTACGTGGTAATCCGCGGTGCAGAATCCATCAAATGGATGGAAACCTTATCCGCGCCATTGTTATTAATCGTTGCCATTGGCTTAATGGTTTGGGCGGGCGGCAAGGTGTCTTTCACTGAGATTTTAGCAACACCCGCGAACCGTCCTGAAGAAGCGGGATTCATGGGGTACTTTCTTGGTGGTCTAACCGCCATGGTGGGTTTCTGGGCAACCTTGTCGTTGAATATTCCAGATTTTAGCCGCTACGCAAAATCTCAAAAAGATCAAATCATTGGTCAAATTATTGGCCTGCCTGCGACCATGTTCTTCTTCGCAGCCTTAGGCGTAGTACTAACTGCAGCTTCTACAACATTGGTTGGCGAAACGATTTCTGACCCTATTTCATTGATTGGTAAAATCGACAGCCCATTCTGGGTAGCGATTGCGATGATCTTGATCGTCATAGCCACGCTTTCGACAAATACAGCAGCCAACGTAGTTTCTCCAACCAACGATTTCCAAAACATCGCGCCAAAACTGATTAACCATACCCGTGGTGCTTTGTTAACTGGTTTGATTGGTATTTTGCTAATGGGTTGGGAGTTACTTAAGAAATTAGGGCTATTGGAATCAGATGTCAGCGTAGAAGGCATGTATTCAAACTGGCTCTTGGGCTACTCAAGCTTGTTGGGGCCAATTGCTGGCATCATGATTATTGATTACTTTTTGATCAAACGCCAGCATTTAGACTTGGTCGCACTCTATACACCAAACAGCCTTTATCCTGCTTTTAACAACGCTGGGCTAATCTCTTTTGCGATACCTGTTGCGATTACTCTCATTGCTTTGAATGTGCCAGCTCTTGGTTGGTTCTACAGCTATGGCTGGTTTACGGGTGCGTTCACTGGTGCCATTGTGTACTTCGTACTTGCCAACATGCAGACCGCTTCTGCGGCTCAAACTGACGCACTGCAATCTTAATTCTATTTTGGTTTTGTCGGCGATGTTTTCGGGCATCGTCGATATTTTTAATTCGTTGATCCTTATTCATCGTCAATCATCTGGCGATGCACAAAATATTCTCTTGAAAAAGGATGGTATATGACTCTACTAATAAAAGGCGGCACCATAGTCACCCACGAAGAAACCTTCAAAGCGGACATTCTTTGCAAGGATAATAAAATCGTCGAAATTGGCGATATCAGTATGCTTCCCAAGGATGTTGAAACCATTGACGCTACAGGCAAACTCATCATGCCTGGCGGTATTGACCCGCATACTCACATGCAATTGCCTTTTATGGGTACTGTAGCAAAAGACGACTTTGCTTCCGGTACCGTCGCGGCACTTGCGGGTGGTACCACAACGATTATCGATTTTGTCATCCCCAATCCTCAACAATCGTTATTAGATGCTTATCATAAATGGCGCGGCTGGGCGAAAAAAGCCCACTCGAATTACAGTTTTTGAAGTGACCCCATAAAGTTGGACTCTTTATTAACCGGCTAACAATGCCTGATTTCGGTACTCTACCGGAGTCAGGCCATTTAACCCCATTTTTATTCGTTTCGTATTGTAGTAATCAATATACTCTTCAAGTTCTTGGATCAGATCATCTTCGTCCTCGAAGGTTTCGCCATGGAACATTT
>NZ_QNSE01000020.1 GCF_003315485.1 Marinomonas rhizomae | reverse complement strand
CCACCTGATCCCATCCCGAACTCAGAAGTGAAAAGCGCCATCGCCGATGGTAGTGTGGGAGATCCCATGTGAGAGTAGGTCGTCGTCAAGCTTTACATTAAGAGAAACCCCACATGACAATGTCATGTGGGGTTTTTTCGTTTAAGAGAAGTAACGAAGTAACAACGCTTCCCACGTGTGGGGCTCTTTATCAAAGACACGCATGTGAGAGTGACGCTGTTATCAAGCTTTAAATATAAGAAGCCCTGATAGGTTATCCTGTCAGGGCTTTTTTACGTCTGTAGGAAAGCCAGCATGGCTTGATCTCCACTTAAGTTTGAACCACCTGATCTCATCTACTTTCTTTTCGCCGCAGGCGCTCGCCATGCCGATGGTCGTGTGGGTCTTATAATAGAAAGAAAGCATGTGAGACAAGGTTGTCGTCAAGCTTTAAAACGAAAAGAACCCCATCCTGCATAGCAGGGCGGGGTTTTTTATGCCTGAAATAAATCAAAAACCCAGAGCTGGGTCTAACCCTCCTAGAAAGCGTTGGTGTCTTGGTCTTGTCGCCAAGATCGCTTCTTGTTCTTTCATTTACTTGCGCCTGCCTCGTACCTCGACGCGTCAGCGCAAATGAAAACAAGAATCTCTCACACTGATTGCGCAAGGTCAGATCTCTTAAACAGAGCAGTATCTCCTTTAACCAAGACAGGCATAGTTAAAACCCAGTAAACACAGTACTTCCCATAAAGTCGCTCCTTGGTTTTCCCTTTACTTGCGCCTGTTTCGTCCCTCAATGCGTCGGCGCGAATCAAACAGCAAGGAAGATAGAGTTGTACAAGATGATTTTTACCTAGAGGACACTTTGTCATCCGATCCGCTTGCGTCTGTTTGGTACCTCAACGCGTTGAATCGAATAACAATGTGAATAGAATCTTGCATGAGGCCCCGGTCTTATAAGGACGCGCTACTTGGGTCATTCCCGTAAAGTGTTAATCGAAGCATCGGATAATAAAAAAGGCCGCTAGGCGACCTTCTTGTTATTAACTGGCTATGTTATGCACTCAAAGTGAAGCGAGTTTTATTTTGATTGTTAATAACTTAGGCACTTATCCACTTCATTAGCTGCACCTAGTATGACGGCGACGCGTTGATGAATGGCATCTGGTTGTATATCTAGAATGCGTTGTGTGTGTGTATGAGCTTTGCCGCCAGCTTGTTCTAGAAGCATGGCCATCGGGTTAGCTTCATACATTAGACGAAGTTTACCTGCTTTAGATGGATCTTTGTTATCCCATGGGTAGATGAAGATACCACCACGACAAAGAATACGATGTACGTCACCTACCATAGCTGCAACCCAACGCATGTTGAAATTCTTATCGCGAGAGCCTTCTTTCCCCTTCACAAGGTCAATAACATAGTTTTGCATGTTGGTTGACCAAAAACGTTGATTAGCCATATTGATGGCAAACTCTTGTGTGTCTTTCGCAACTTGAATGCCTTCATTCGTTAATGTGAAAACCTGGTTCATTGGATCGTAAGTAAACATGTTAACGCCGTTGCCAGTTGTCAGAACTAACATGGTTGATGGGCCGTATAGAACGTAACCTGCTGCGACTTGTTCTTTGCCTGGAATTAAAAAATCAGCTTCACTTGCTGGTTTGTCACCTGTTTGGTGATAGATGGAAAAGATAGTTCCGACCATTGCATTTATGTCGATGTTAGAAGAGCCATCTAATGGGTCAAAAGCGATGAAGTATTCGCCATTTGTGTTGGCTGGAACAATGTAATCTTCTTCTTCTGAAGCAATGGCTCTAACCGCTGGACAAGCAATCAGGGCATCTTTCAGCATGTCGTTAGAGATGACATCCAGTTTTTTCTGTTCTTCGCCTTGAACGTTTTCATTGCCAGCCATACCTAAAATGCCTGCAAGCGAGCCTTGTTTTAGCGCATCTGAAATGGCGATACAGGTGTTAGTCGTAACCGTTAACACCTCTTGTAATGTTTTCGGTGTCGCGTTGGATGCTAAAACATCAGATAGGTTTTGCATGGTGTGGCATTTCCTTGTTATTTGAGGTTGTTGAAATTATGCCATCCTAGTAGCAGGGTGTCAGCCAAGCTCGCGTTTTGAGCATAAAATAAATAGGGAAAATTGACGTTTTCAGATAATCTACGAGAAATGTTTAGAGGAATAGCTATGTCTGCGTTTGTTGTGCACAACTTAGAGCTTGATGGTCAAGGCGGCGCTACCTTGTTACCCGCTTCAGAGCTGCCTGAAGCTTTGCCAGTTCAAGGTTGTCGCTGGGTGCATTTGGATTGCCGCGAAGAAGAGGGATACGATTGGCTTTCCAGTTTAGACGGTGTTCCTGAAACGGCTGTCGAAGCGTTATTTGCCGAAGAAACCCGGCCTCGTACGGTTAGAATGGGAAAAGGGTTATTGCTAACGCTACGCGGAGTGAATTTAAACCCTGAATCCAACCCCTCTGATATGGTGTCTTTACGTCTTTGGGTAACGCCTCATTTTATTGTTTCTAGCCGTCGCCGTAAGTTGCTATCTGTTCAAGATGTCGTAAAGGACTTGGCGAATATGGAAGGGCCAACAAATACAGGTGATATTGTTGCGACCTTGACTGAGACCTTGACAGGTCGAATGGCGAAGGTTATTGCGAGCTTAGAAGATGAGCTGGCGGATTTGGAAGAGAGTATTGGTGAAGGTATCGAAGGAGGACAGCGTGACTCTCTTGTTAAACGCCGCCTTGAAACCATACGTCTGAGACGTTTCTTGGTACCGCAAAAAGAAGCGATTCATAAGCTATCTCAGGAGTCAGCTAATTGGATGGCGGCGGATCAAATTGCACAAGTGCAGGAAGCGGCCAATGATATCACTCGCTATGTCGAAGGGCTGGAATCGTTGCGTGAGCGTTGCTTGTTGATGCAGGAGGAATTCGCCAATTTACAAGCAGAGAAGATGAACGCTCGTATGTACGTGCTATCGATTTTATCTGGTATTTTTATGCCGTTAGGTTTTTTGACTGGTTTGTTTGGTATCAATATTGGCGGTATGCCAGGGACTGATAGCAATGCCGCTTTTTGGTTGTTCTGCCTGGTGTTATTGGTGTTAGGTGGTGGGCAGTTTTGGCTGATGCGTAAAAGTCGCTGGTTTTAAGGCGCTGATTATTTTTTGTATGAATCGTTCAAAGCCTCGTATTTATCGAGACTTTGAACGCAGTAAGACTATTTCTTTAGGGTTTTAACGCCATCTTTCGTGGCTAATAGTAAAACGTCTGCAGAGCGTTTTGCGAACAAGCCATTTGTTACCACACCAACAATGCCGTCGATGCTTTTTTCTAGGGCGATAGGATCAAGAATTTCTAGATTATAGACATCTAAAATATGGTTGCCATTGTCGGTAACAACGCCTTCACGATAAACCGGATCACCGCCTAGTTTTACCAATTCACGTGCAACATGCCCACGTGCCATTGGGATGATCTCTACAGGAAGAGGGAAATCACCAAGCACTTTTACGAGTTTAGATTCGTCTGCGATACAGACAAATTCATCACTGCATGCTGCTACAATTTTTTCGCGGGTTAATGCCGCACCGCCGCCTTTGATCAAATGCAGGTGGTCATTCGACTCATCGGCGCCATCGACATACACACGAATGCTGTCAACACTGTTTAAATTATAAACAGGGATGCCATGCTTTTTCAGACGTTCAGCAGATGCTTCAGAGCTTGCTACAGTGCCGTCAAATAAGCCTTTGTGTTTAGCTAATTCATCAATAAAAAGGTTTGCTGTCGAGCCTGTGCCAACACCGACGATAGTGTCGGTTTCTAACATAGGAAGAATGTAAGCTACCGCAGCTTCTGCAACGGCTTGTTTTAATTCGTCTTGCGTCATGGTGATGTTCACCTTCTATTATAGTTTTACAAGGGGGCGGTATTATTCGGCTTACCTATAATGATAAGCCACCTCTGATGGTGGTCGTATTATAGGCGCTTCATCTCTCTATTGTTACCCTAACTTATTAGGCTATTGATGGGTTTTATCTCTTTTTGATGTGAATTTAGAAAGCATCGGTCTTTGCGCCAAGAGAGGTGAAAGAGTATATTTCCTACTCGGTTTTTTTTGACTAGCAGTCAGCGCAGATGTCATTAAGAACATCGTGTTGTCGATTTTTATTCGTTTAGGAAACACTATGCCTCATACCATGATCAAAAAGATTCTACAGGCGCGCGTTTATGACGTTGCCGTAGAAACACCACTGTCTCGTGCCAATCAATTATCGAATCGATTGGGTAACGAGATTATTTTGAAGCGAGAAGACTTACAGCCGGTTTTTTCTTTCAAAATTCGTGGGGCATACAACAAAATTTGTCAGTTAACACCAGAAGAGCGGGCTCGTGGCGTTATTGCTGCATCGGCAGGTAACCACGCACAAGGTTTGGCCTTGGCGGCTAAGAAACTTGGCATTCAGGCAACGATTGTCATGCCAGCGACTACGCCAGAAGTGAAAGTCAGCGCGGTGCGTAATCATGGCGCAGAAGTGGTTTTGTTTGGTGATGCCTTTGATGAAGCTTCGGCAAAGTCTCGTGAAATCATGGAGAAAACTGGCCAAGTTTACGTTCACCCATTCGATGATCTAGACACTATTGCGGGTCAAGGTACGATCGGTATGGAAATCCTTCACCAACATGAAGGGAATATCGACGCAATCTTCATTCCAGTCGGCGGCGGCGGTTTGATTGCTGGTGTGTCGGCTTATATCAAATACCTTCGTCCAGATATTAAAATTATTGGTGTTGAGCCACAAGATGCCGCCTGTCTAAAAATTGCTCTGGAAGAAGGTAAGCCGACTCGTTTGGCGACCGTAGGTATTTTTGCCGAAGGTGTGGCGGTGGCAGAAATCGGTCAAAATACTTTTGCTATTGCCAAAGATACCGTCGACGAAGTCATCACAGTGACTACAGACGAAATGTGTGCGGCCATCAAAGATATCTACGATGACACTCGTGCGATTACTGAGCCTGCTGGCGCATGCGCCTTGGCTGGCTTGAAGAAATACATCGAGCGTGAAGATGCGCAAGGACAAACGCTTGTTGCGATCAATAGCGGCGCCAATGTCAATTTTGACCGCTTGCGTCACGTATCTGAGCGTGCGGAGTTAGGTGAAAAGCGCGAGGCTATTATTGCCGTGAAGATTCCTGAGCATCCAGGTAGTTTTAAAGATTTCTGTCAAGCGTTGGTCGGTCGTAATATTACAGAATTCAATTATCGTTATGGCGATGATCAAGAAGCTGTCATCTTTGTTGGCGTCGCTTTAGGCGGCAGCCCGCATAGTCGTAAAGAGCTATTGGAAGACCTGAAAGATTACGAAATCACAGATTTAACTGATGATGAAACGACCAAAGTTCATGTCCGTCATATGATTGGTGGGCATTTACGCAGCGATAAAGGTGAGTTGTTGTACAGCTTTGAGTTCCCTGAACGCCCAGGTGCTCTGTTGAAATTCTTAAACACGCTTGGTGGTCAATGGAATATTTCTATGTTCCATTATCGTAATCATGGCGATGCTTATGGGCGTGTTTTGGTCGGGTTGCAGGCGGTAGGCGAAGAAACTGATGTGACTAAATTCTTAGATGAGTTGGGTTATCCTTACCAAGACGAAAATAACAACGACGCTTGCAAGCTGTTCTTTCGCTAAAAGCTCTAAAATCGGTTATCATAAGTACAATTATTTTTTTGAATTCAGCCCTCTCATTGGTGACAGTGAGAGGGCTGTGTGATTTTAATGTGACGCCATTATGAGCGGCATATATACTGTTTAAAGGTCTCCCTTGTGAATATTCAAACTCTTCTAAATCGACGTATCCAAGCTGCTATGGTGGCGGCTGGTGCGTCTGATACTGCGCAAGCGCTAGTTCGTCAATCAGCAAAAGTTCAATTTGGCGATTATCAAGCTAACGGCATTATGGGTGCGGCAAAAGCGTTGAAAATGAATCCTCGTGATTTTGCGAAAGCTACGCTAGAGCAATTGGATTTGTCTGACCTTGCCGATAAGGTAGAAATCGCAGGGCCAGGTTTTATTAATATCTTTCTGAAGAATGTTTGGTTGAGCAAAGAGTTAGTTCAATTACGTACTAGCGAGCGCCTTGATGTTAACCCTGTTGAAGCGCCAGAAACCGTGGTAGTGGATTATTCTGCTCCCAACCTTGCCAAAGAAATGCACGTGGGTCATTTACGTTCGACGGTGATTGGCGATGCGGTTGTTCGCACCTTAGAGTTCTTCGGGCATCATGTGGTTCGTCAAAATCACGTGGGCGATTGGGGAACGCAATTCGGTATGCTGTTGGCGTACATGGAACGCCTACGCGCCGAAAATGCTAAAATCAGCATGGCGCTTGCAGACCTTGAAACCTTCTATCGTGCAGCAAAGACTTGCTTTGACGATGATGAAGCGTTTGCTGCTCGCGCTCGTGAATTGGTGGTTGAGTTGCAGTCAGGTGACGAAGAATGCTTGGCGCTTTGGGATGAGTTTATCGAAATATCTATGGCGCACTGTGAAGAAACCTACAAGATGCTTGGGGTGTCTTTAGAGCGCCAGCACGTGATGCCAGAAAGTGCCTATAACGATGACTTGGCGAACGTAGTTAACGAGCTAAAAGATCAAGGTTTGCTACAAGAATCTAACGGCGCCCAATGTGTGTTCATGGAAGAGTTTGCTAATAAAGACGGTGAAGTTACCCCGATTATTGTACAAAAAACTGGCGGTGGTTTTTTGTATGCAACCACTGACTTGGCAGCGGTGCGTTTCCGTCAACACACTTTGCATGCCAACCGCGTACTGTATTTTGTTGATGCGCGCCAATCTTTGCATTTCCAGCAGATTTTTACCTTATCTCGTAAAGCAGGCTTTGTGAAACCAGAAACACAACTAGAACACATGCCGTTTGGTACTGTGATGGGCAGCGATGGGAAACCATTCAAAACTCGTTCTGGCGGCGTAGCAAAACTGTCCTCTTTATTGGAAGAAGCGCAGGAACGTGCTTATCAATTGGTGGCGTCGAAGAACCCAGAAATGAGCGAAGAAGAGCTACGAAACATCGGTCGTGTTGTTGGTATTGCGTCGGTTAAATACGCTGACTTATCGAAAAACCGTACCAGTGATTACGTTTTTAACTGGGACACTATGTTGAGCTTTGAAGGCAACACTGCGCCTTATTTGTTGTACGCTTATTCTCGAGTAGCAAGTATCGTTAAACGCTCTGAAATCGATCTAGCGGGCCTTACGGGCGACATTTCTGTTGATGCTCCTCAAGAGCGCGCTTTAGCCGTGAAATTGTGTCAGTTCGAAGAAGCCATTCAACAAGTAGCGAACGACGGTATGCCGCATTTCTTGTGTTCTTACCTGTATGATTTAGCGGGCACCTTTATGACTTTTTACGAAGCGTGCCCTATTCTAAATGCTGAGGATGAAGTGAAACACAGTCGCCTGCAATTGGCATTGAATACGGCTTCGACGTTGAAACTCGGTTTGTCTTTGTTGGGTATTGAAACGTTAGAACGTATGTAAGTACTAGGCGAATAACGAATAAAAGGCACTGAAAGGTGCCTTTTTTACGATTATTGGAAAATAGCGATGGGGGCGAGTTTGTGCTTTTCTGCGTATGTTTTCAGTCGTCCATCCTCTTTTATCTTAGTCACAAATTGATTTACTTTTTCTAACCAATCAGGCTGCCCTTTTCTTATAGCATAGGCGTAGTTAAGCGGCTCTGATGATTTTTCTAAAGGAATAAGTTTAGCCCAATCAAATAGAGAGATCATTTTCTGCCCATACGGGAAATCAGTAATAAAAACGTCAGCACGTCCAGATCGGACTTCTAGTTCGCGCTGATTGGGCTCCGTGGTGATGGTTAACGATGCGTTTTTCAGTTTTTTACTCATAGCACTTTCCATGTAGGTGCCTTTTTGTACAGCAACGATAACTCCTTTTTGATCAATATCTTTCCAACTTTTAATGAAAGGGTGCTTTTTAACAGTGATTGCGTACATATGGCTAGAAAGGTAAGTATTACTAAAATCCACACGTTTTTTTCTATTTTTTGTCGCGGCAATACCAAACATGGCGATATCGCATTTACCCTTTTCAAGGTCGTTCATAAAGCGCCCGAAATGGCTGGTTACGTAGTTAATTTTCACATTAAGCTCTTTGGCAAAAGCTTTGCTTAAATCAATATCAATCCCTTCTAGCTTATTAGATCTATCGTTGTAATAACTAATTGAAAAATAATCCGGCCAGATGCAAACATCTAACTGACCTTTTTGATGAATAATACTTTCTCTTTCTGATGCGATAATTGAAGTCGCAGCGAATAATAAAAAGTAACAAATTACATACATAAAGCCCTTCTTTGCTTGTGACATACTTACACCCTTATGATTTATATCTATTATTCAGGCACATTTAAATAATGTGATACGACTTATGTTTAAGCAAATACAGCAAATGTTAGGCATATACATTAGAAGACAACCTGTCTTAATTCCTGCTGCTGTTGTTCTTGTTATTTTTATGCTCGTGTTGCTGCAACAATTGTTACAGCGTGGTTATGAACGAGCCTTAAAAGAACAATTGATAACCAATACCGCTCTGATCTATGCAATTGAGGACTCTGTCACTCGTTCTATTCAAGCGGTAAATGGTAGTCTTACTTCGCTTGCTACTCAAATTCCAGAGTTGTCAGAAGAGTCCAGACAATCAGTCGAGCAACAGATGCTTCGATCTCTCCCACAACTTCGAAGTATTGATGTCATTCCTCTCGCCAAGGCAACTTTATGTCAACCTCTCGTTACTTCACTTAAGCGATCTGAAACTCGTATGCTGGCACCTCAAAATGGTCGTCAATGGGGAGTAAGCCCGAATTTAAAAGGGTTACAGTATTGGCCTGTTTGCTCGCCATTTTATGTCGATGATCAGCTTAAAGGATTTATCGTAGGGTCAATCAATCCGCATTACTATTCTAATTTAATTAGTGCCACAGAGTATGGTGGCAGAGAAATCGAAATTTTCCACTCGTCAGGTGAAAATATGTTGGGCGGGGCTTCATCCATGCCTCTTTGGATACAGATGGCATTACAAGACAAAGCGTGGGGGAAAATACGAGTACAAGACGACAGTTCCTCCGGTTATTTAGAGAATTTTCGTGCGACTTCTTTAATTCCTTTGGTTGTGACACTTCGTTCTTATGATCGGATAGATCTATCTAGTTGGTTTTCTGATGTGCTTATATTGAAGTGGAGTTTTGGTCTTTTGGTATTGGCTGTTCTCCTAGTTTCAACCACTTTTATGATCCTAAAAAATCGACAGGAATATGAACGAGGCAGTAACTTGTTATTGAGTGAAGCTATGCGAAATACCGCGAACGCTATTTTTATTACTGACTCAAAAGGTAAAATTCATTGGATAAATCAAGCGTTTACCTATTTGACTGGTTATAGTCTAAAAGAAGTAAGAGGCAAAACACCTAATATTTTAAATTCGGGGTATCAAGATAAACGTTATTTTAATGCCCTGTGGAGAACGGTGAAGTCTGGTCAAAGTTGGCGAGGAGAGTTAATTAATAGAGACAAGCATGGTCGTTTGATTTCAGTCAACCAAATCATTACACCGATTAAGTCCGCTGCTGGTGAAATTGAGCATTTCATTGCTGTTCATGAAGACATTAGCGCACGAAAAGAAGCCGAAGAAAAAGCGTCTTTTTTAGCCAAGCATGATGGCTTAACTGGCCTAGCGAATCGTCATCATTTTGAAGAGCATCTTGGTGAGTTGTTTCACTCCTGTGTCCAAGGAAATATAGGGTTAATCTTTATCGATTTAGATCGCTTTAAAGAAATTAATGACACTCTCGGGCATGAAGCGGGCGATGTTTTATTAAAACGAACGGCTAATAAACTTAAGCAGGTTTTGCCTGATGAAACCATACTTGCTCGTTTAGGTGGAGACGAGTTCGCTTTGCTTGTTTATCCGTTGGTAGATGTTAGTGATATGAGTCAGCTTGCTAAGAATATTGTTGCGACCCTAGCCACGCCTTTTGATTATTGTGGTTCTAAGTTCGCTGTTACCTGCAGTGTGGGGGTTGCAGTGAGCGATATTGGAAAGACCGATGCTTCTACCTTGCTGCGTCAAGCCGATATGGCAATGTATCGAGCTAAGCAAGAGGGGAGAAACACTTACCAGTTATTTGATCAATCTATGGCAGAAGTAATGAAACATCGAGTTTATTTACAACAAGAACTTGATGCCTCTATGTGCACAGGAGAGGGTTTTAGCTTACATTTTCAGCCTCAGGTTGATGCACAGACATACGAGGTAGTGGGTGCTGAAGTGCTGTTTAGATGGCAGAGAAAAAGTGGTGAAAATATTTCTCCTGGAGAGCTTATTCCTATTTTAGAAGAATCTGGTCAAATAGTGGCGCTAGGAAAGTGGATTATTGAAGCCAGTTGCAAACAGTTGTGTGAATGGCGTGAGTTAGGTCTGGATTTAGGAAAGGTTGCGATTAATATCTCGCCAGTTCAATTATCTAGCTCTAACGTTGCTGATGATCTTTTGGCGGTAATGAATAAGTATAATATTCCTAGTTCAGCTATGTCTGTGGAATTTACAGAAACCGCACTCTTGGTTAGTTCGCCGATCTTGACCTACAATTTGACTCGGTTTGGAGAGGAGGGAATCACCATAGCGATTGATGATTTTGGAACGGGTTATTGTTCACTTGCGTACTTAAAGCGCCTTGATGCCCATTATTTAAAAATCGATCAGTCTTTCATTGCTGGTATTGGGCATAATGAGGCGGATGAGAGTATTGTCTTGGCCACAATTGCGATGGCGAAAGGGCTAAAAATGTATGTGATTGCTGAAGGTGTTGAAACCCAAACACAGATAAATTTTTTGATAAAACATCAATGCGATATTTTGCAGGGGTATTTCTTTGGCAAACCAATGCCTGCACCTGATTATCAATCTTATTTGAATCTCGCCAAAGAGTCATACCAAGCTGTCAGCGTGGAGCTTTAGTCTCAAAAAGTCACTATTCGTTTATAACAGATCATCTTCTTACCTTTTGATATTAGGCGTGATTCTCGTGTAGGAACGTATTCAAAGATGGCTTAAACTAGTCGCCATTATTAGCCTAGAATTGGCTTATTTATTGAATGCTTTTAAGTGATGGGAGTGACATGAAGATATATATTGCTTACACAGGCGGCACGATTGGTATGGTGCCTTCGGAGCAAGGCTTGATACCAGACGCCGCCTTTGCAGACCATCTAACCCAACATTTAAATGAATCCGATGAACTTGCTCATGACTTTGTAATTGCAAGTTATCCTACCTTAATCGATTCCTCCAATGCTACGGCAAAAGACTGGCAAACCATTGCTTGTGATATTAAAAGCAAGTGGCATGACTTCGATGCCTTTATTGTTCTACATGGCACAGATACCATGGCTTATACCTCGGCGGCGCTGTCCTTCATGTTTTCCCATAGTGATAAACCTATTATTGTCACTGGCTCGCAGGTTCCCATGTATAAGGTGCGTACCGATGCCATGATCAATGTCATGGGCGCTATTTCGGCTTGTGAAGAACTTAACTGTAAAAAGAATAGCAATGGCGTGTTTTTATTTTTTGCTGGTCGTTTGATTGAAGGGGATCGTGCTCATAAAGCACATACCAGTGACTGGCAAGCGTTCAGCTCTCCAAATTGTCCAGAGCGAGGCGTATTAGGTATTGATTGGCGTTGGCGCTCTGTCGATGTTGTTAAGCAATCCATGCAAATTCAGATTCCCGAAATGCAAGAAGGTTCTGTAACCATTTTGCCTGTCTTCCCTGGTGTTCACGCTGCCCATTGGCAAGGATTGTTGAGTGAGAACGTAAAAGGCGCGGTGTTATTAAGCTATGGCGCAGGCAATGCACCAGATAGAGACCCTGCTCTTTTAGCGCTACTAAAAACCGCGTCAGAGCGCGGTGTGGTGATCGTTAATGTAAGTCAATGTGGCGCCGGAAGTGTTGCTGCGGGCGCTTATGCAGCGGGTTCTGCATTGGTCGAAGCGGGCGTAGTTTCAGGTCAAGATATGACATATGAAGCGGCATTTGTGAAGCTGAGCTTTTTAATAGGTTTAGGAGCTTCGAGCGAAGAGATTAGAAACTGCTTTTTATAACAAGAAGAGTTAAAAGGGATTTTGTATGGCATTTTTATATGTGCTCTTAGTACTGATTTGGTCAACAGGCTTTATCACTGGCAAACTTATCGTCGGTCTGATTGATCCTAACGTTTTTTTGAGTATTCGTTTTGTGTTGGCTGGATTACTATTTTTATCCATTGCCTTGTGGCAGCGTCGACGTTTTCCATCATTGACAGAGCTACCTAAGCACATTATTGCTGGCATGTTGATGAATGGTTTTTACTTGGGCTTTGCCTATGTTGCTATTGCAAAAGGTCTACCTGCTGGTGTTATGGCTTTAATCGGTGCATTACAGCCTGCTTTGGTAACCTTGCTCGCCTTCTTGTTGATCAAAGAGAAAACGTCTCTGAAAGGAATCATCGGAATGTTGGTTGGTATTGTGGGGCTAGTGTTAGTCATCAGTCCAGCACTAGAGCTTGATATGAGCCACGGAGGCGTCACTTTGCTGACGTTTACCTTGGCTTGTGCGGCGATATTTACTCTTTCTCTTGGTGTCACGTATCAGAAAATGTCTATATCATCGTCTGATATTTTCAGCTCAATGGCGATTCAAAACCTCGCGGCGAGTGTTGTCTCGATTGGCTTTATGTTGCTACTCGGTGAGACCTTATTTGCAGTGCAGTTGGAATCGTTCTTACTCGTTATCTGGGGCGTGCTGGTTTTATCTGGCGGCGGTGTTTTCTTAATGGTGTGGTTATTGAGAAAAGTCAGAGCATCACAGGTGTCGACTATGTTGCTATTAGCCCCACCTTTGGCGGCTGTAGAAAGTTATTTCTTATTCAGTGAATCCATGACAAGTATTCAAATTGTCGGTTTTGTGATTACGATTGTCGGTGTGTATTTTAGTAGAGCAAAATACAGCGATAAATGAAAGGGAAAAGAATGTACTTTTCTATGACAATCAATTGAACTTCGCTTTGGTGTGTTTAAATAAAATCACGATATGCTTTAGCTTCTTATAAAAAACTACATTGGTTAACATGCTATTTGTCATTAAACGACTACTATTAAATTTTTTGCATTTTGTGTTTTTAATGATGGATTTTAGTAGGTGGGTATATGGGGTTGTTTGCAAATAGTAGTGAAAAACAAGCGCTAGAGCAGAGTATTGTTGCGGTCATTACAATTGATACGAAAAATGCGGTTGACTTTTTTTAACCCTGCTGCAGAGAAACTTTGGGGTTATATGAAAGAGGAAGTGATTGGTAATAATGTTAAAATGCTTGTGCCTGTAGCAATACAATCTCAGCATGACGAATTAATTGATCGAAATCGCCGTACAGGTGTCGATAAAATTGTTGGTACTAGCCGAGAAACTAAAATCGAACGCAAAGATAAGCGGGTGGTCTGGGGGCAATTATCGCTATCAAAGATTGAGCTTGATGAAGGTACGTTGTACACAGCTTTTGTCAAAGACGTTACCTAATAAGTTAAACAACGAGCCGAGCGAGAAATGTTGTCCTTGGTGGCAAATGAGACCGATAATGCCGTTATTATTACTAATGCTTCAGGTTTGATTGAATATGTTAACCAAGGGTTCGAGCGTTTAACTGGCTATGAAATGGCTGAAGTTCGTGGCAAAAATTTTACAAGGTCATGAAACTAATCCTGCAACAGTAGACAATATGCGACGTCATATTGCTAAAAAAGAGCCTTTTTATGATGAAATCCTTAACTACGCTAAGAGTGGAGATCCGTATTGGGTTTCTCTTTCAATTAACCCTGTATTTGATGATGAGGGGAACGCTAAAAACTTTATTTTCGTACAAGCAAATATTACCCAAGTTAAGCAAATGGCGCTGGATTTTACACGCAAGCTAGATGCGATTAGTGAAGCGTTGGTAATGATTGAGCTTGATACGAAATTCTCTCTAATCAAAGCGAATACTCTAATAGAGAGCAAACTTCAAGGTCTCATGAAAGCCGCAGATTTTGGCTTTTATATCATGAACAGATTAACGGACAACCAGAAATCAGAGTTAAATAAAAAGGGTAGTTTAAGTTTACAGACGGACATAAAGAGTCATGGTGAGGTACTCAGTATCGATGCCAAATTATATGTTTTGCGAAACTTTAAGGGTGAAGTAACCCAATATGTCTATTTTGGTATTGATATTACAGGTCGTAAGTTGACGTTTATCAAAACTCAAGAAGCGATGTCTGAATTGGTAGCGGCGAGTAATAAAATCAGTGAGATGGTTAGCACCATCAATGGTATTTCTGAGCAAACTAACTTACTGGCGTTAAATGCGGCTATTGAAGCCGCGAGAGCGGGAGAGATGGGAAGAGGTTTTATTGTCGTTGCTGACGAAGTGCGATCTCTGGCTGCTAACTCTAAGAAATCAAGTAATCAAATCGACGGTTTAGTGAGTGATACGCTGTCAAAAGTGGATGAGCTTGCCGAGTTATTGAAAAAGATAGACAACTGAGCTCTGAGTAAAAAAAACCACCAGTTAGTCAGGCAAACTTGGCTAGCCTGACTTTTTCTTTTCCAATACTCTCAATTTAGCTTCGGCACCATCAATTAAGGTGCCGAAGCGTTCTATTCTTCCCAGTTGAAATTATTTTATGCCGTGTCATTAGGGCTTGAGCATTGTCTTGAATGCGTAGGTCACCGTCAAAGAAACCATCGCCATTCAATAATTTTCGATAAGACGAACTTGGTTTTGCGCCAGTATGCGAGTCTTGATTTTATCAAATCTGTATAATGAACTTAATGATAATGGGTTTTATTACTATTATATTTATGTAAAACTATCAAAATTGATAGGATGTCATTAGTAAATTGTATTTATGGATAAAACAAATCGCCAACCAAACTCTTCTCTATTTAGGCAAGAAGTCTTACATGAGGAGCAGCGCTCTCATATGGGGCAAGTGCTTATTCATCAGCCTGCAAACTATGTATGGGTTGTACTCGTTGCAGTTTTGCTCGTTATTCTTGTAATAGCGTTTGTATTCTTTGGTATTCATACTCAAAAGGTGAGGGCTCCGGGTATTCTAGCTCCAAGTCAGGGGGTGCTTAGAATTCTAGCTCCAGTACAGGGCCAAGTCGAAGAGGTAAAGGTCAGAGAAGGTCAGTTTGTTAACGCTGGTGATCCCTTATTCACAGTCTCTGATGAGCGAGTTTCCAGTATCGGTGAATTACAAAACCTTTTAGCGGAAACGCTGGCACTGCGAGAGTCTTTAATAAAACAAGACAAAGAACAGGCCAAAGTCAGATTTGCTCGCCAGAAAAAACTACTCGCACTTCGCCTTTCTTCGATGGAATTGGAAAAATCGCAATTTGACGTTGAAATTGATTTGTTAGAGCGAAGAGAGGGGCTAGCAGAAAAGAGTCTTAACCGTTTGCGAGTCCTACATGATCAAAGGCATGTTGCTGAATTTGAATTACAAAATGCAGAAGCAGAGTTATTAGTTTTAGCTAGTCAGAAGCAATCTCTCATACGTAGCCAAAGTAGCTTAGAAAATAATCGTTTAGAGTTAATCGCTCAACGCCAAGATCAAGAAGAGCAATATCAACGTCAGATGACGGACGCTGAACAAAGATTAGCGTTATTACAGCAGGAAATAGCTGAGAACACTGTGCGCTCAAAGCAAATAATACAAGCGCCTTTTAGTGGAAAAGTAACAGGTTTAAGTATTCAAGCAGGTCAGCAAGTCATGATCAATACTCTAATGGCTAGTCTAGTGCCTCAGAATAGTAAGCTGCAAGCTGACCTATACATCACTCCCAGTCAAGTGGGTTTTATAGCCATTGATCAAAATGTTTCGCTCCGTTACACAGCCTATCCATATCAGAAATTTGGCATGGCGCAAGGACGTATTATGAATATTGCCAGCAGTCCATATTCACTCCAAGAACTCCCCACACACATTGCTAGTATTCTACAGAATACTCTAGCCACGCAAAATCAAGCGCAGAACTTTTATAAAGTTACTATGGCAATAAACTCCCAACATCATGGCGATTCTCAACCGTTACTCCCCAGTATGCAGCTTGAAGCGGATGTTCAACAGGACACACGTAGATTCTACGAGTGGATACTCGATCCTATTTATTCAATAGTACGAAAAATATAGTTAAGACAAAAAAGGTTAACACTATGAGATTAACAAATCGAGAACAGGAAGTTCTACGAGTTCTGGCAGAGGGGAAGAGCAACAAAAAAATTGCTGCTGAGCTTAATATCAGTCATTTCACAGTTAGGGACCATGTCTCCTCATTGCTTCGAAAGAAGCAGGTTTCATCTAGACAGCGGCTGGTATCAGCTTATTACTTTGAAAGTATGGAAAGTGGTGAATTTTAAAACCCTACATCTGTAGGATTATATCTTAACTTTATATCTATAATAATACATTTTTTATGAATAGTGTTCGCGATATTTTTACGAAAATATAGATTCTTATTTTGGAGTCAGCTTTGGAAATTAAAAAAAAACTTTTAAATCGGTTTTAAAGGTTTTATTAAAAATTATTTTTGTAGGTGTGATTAGTGGAGTCTTAGGAAGTCTCATTGTTGATTTTTTAGATTTTTTATAAATGTTTTTCTTGATAGGGGGATAAATGAGAGAGCTTAATATAGCTGAGTTAGAGTGTGTTGGCGGAGGTGTTAGTCCATTAGTTACGGTTCCTATAAAAATGGCTGTAGGTGGTGTGTCGAGTGCTTTGGGTTATACCATAACTAATGCAATTCAAGGTCAAGAGATAACACAAAAAGGCCTTATTACATCTTTTTCAGTTGGGGCTTTATCAGGAGGCGGGGCGAGCTCTCTAAGAACTTCTGTACTTTCTTCTACTGGTGGAGCGGTAGCGGGAAATGTTTTGGACTCTATGGATGGCTCGAATTATTGTTCTAGCGATGGTACAAGCTACTAAATATATGAAGAATTCAATGCATTAAATTTTCTAAAGGTAGTTCGCTTTGAAAAATAAGTCATATGATTTTTTTATAATGGTTTTCAAGGTAATTCTTGGTGGTGTCGTAGGAGGTATCATTTTATCTTTTACTAGTTTCTTTGTTTTTTATTGTAGTGGCAGTTAAAGCAGTAGTAGCTGATGTCGATTATCTAACTAATAGTTAATTCAACTCAAGGTAATTAGCCAACAGTGTAAGGAGCTACGACAGCTGCAGTTGTTGGTGGAACTGCTGCTTTGCTAGGCCCCTTATCCCTCCATATTCTTAGGACGACAGTGTTGTCTTCTATTACTGGAGGGGCTGCAGGAAATGCAGCCGATGGCTCTGATTATTGTTCGGATGGTACAAACTATAATTAGTGTTATTTTATTGTTGATCTTAAAAGGATTTTGATTTTGTTCGATACTTATAGGGATGATTTTTTTTCTAACCATATTTATAAAAAACCTTTTTTTTTTAAATATCGTATCTGATATTGAGTTGTCTTGGAAAGATATTAGTGAAATATATGAGAGGGCAGACGCATCCGATCCTAGTTTCAAATTGATGAATGGTCATGAGGTACCAAAGTCAAAGTATTTAGAGTCATATGTCAATGTAGGAAGAGTGGAGTATCGTTATATAAAACCTATTATTTATGATTATATGCGTAAAGGTGCAACCCTAGTTTATAATCGTATCCGTAATGAGCCCTTTGTTAGCAATATTTCTCGACAAATAGCTAATTTCGCTCAAGCACAGGTCATTACGAGTGGTTATGCTGCATTTAGTGCTAAGCCTTCTTATCGCTGCCATTGGGATACTCGTGACGTTTTTGCAGTTCAGTTAAAAGGCCGTAAGCGTTGGATTTTAAAAGAACCAACCTTCAAACTCCCTTTGTACATGCAGCAAACGAAAGATATGCCCGATGCTGAGGAACCAGAAGAGGTTTATTTAGATGTCGTACTTGAAGAAGGCGATATTCTATATGTACCGCGTGGTTGGTGGCATAATCCAATTCCTATGGGAGAAGAAACATTTCATTTGGCTGTTGGAAGCTTTGCGCCAACTGGCTTTGATTATATCCGTTGGCTTGTTCAGAAGGCTCCTAATATAGTGGATGGCCGCCATAATTTACATGGATTCCAAGAAAGTAAAGAATCATTAGATCGATTCGGAAAAGAGTTTGCTTCACTAATGTCTGATGAGGCGACTTATGAGCAGTTTATGGCAGATTATATAGGACAACATAGAGTTGATTCGCCAATATCACTTGGTACTCTTGCCAATGGAAAGATAAGTCAATTGGAAATGACTCAAAGAATTAGACTTAATGTGAATTTACTCTATCCGTTTTCTAATAACTTTTTGATAGTTAATGGTAACAAAATAAACTTAGATGAGATTAGTCAGAAGCTTATTAACTATATAAATAAGCATCAGGCTTGTACCGTCAGCGATGTTCTAACTGTGTTCTCAAACTATCCTAGAAATAAACTTCACGAGCTATTATTTCAACTTGCATTGAATGATATTCTAGAGTTGATTTCAGTTTCTGACAGTGTGGTCATTGGTTCGGAAGAGAATAATGTTACCCTGAAGATGGTTTGATGAAATGAAAGTTATTCTTCAATCAGAAAGCCATGAATGTGGACTTGCTTGTCTTGCTATGCTTGCCAGTGCCTATGGCTCGCACTTAGATCTTCCAACCTTACGGCGACGCTTTTCTATCTCAATTAAAGGTACTAATCTTCCACAAATCCTTAATTATGCGCAGTCATTAGATTTTTCCAGTCGTCCAGTTCGGTTGGAATTAGATGAATTGAAGCAACTTCGTCTGCCTTGCATCCTCCACTGGAGCTTGAATCACTTTGTTGTGCTAGAAAAGGTAGGGACGCAGAAGGTGACGATTCTGGACCCAGCAGCGGGACGAAGAACATTAACAATGGACGAGGTCTCTCGTTTTTTTACTGGGGTTGCTTTAGAACTGACGCCAAATTCAAGATTCCAGTCTGCAGAAAAGAAGCCTCGTTTACGACTTCGCGAATTAACTGGACATGTTCTTGGTTTAAAACGGGCTCTGGTAAATATCCTTATGCTTGCTTTGGCTTTAGAAGTTGTTGCTCTGTTATCGCCACAAGTTATGCAATGGGTTGTGGATCATGCCTTGGTTTCGGCTGATTATGATTTATTGTTGTTAGTTGTCATCGGTGGTTGCCTTTTGTTGGTGATTGACTTTGTCTTGCGTATGGCAAGGGGATGGATGGGGCTCAGGCTAAACCAACAGCTGACGCTGCAATGGACCAGCAATTTCTTTCACCATTTATTGAGACTATCTTGGTCTTTTTTTGAAAAACGGCATTTGGGTGATATTACGGCCCGCTTTCAATCCTTAGATGCTATTCGTGCCGTTATTACAAATGGTGCTGTGACTATCTTGCTTGATGCATTGGTTGCCTTGATCACGCTCACACTGATGACACTCTATAGTAAAATGTTGACTGTTATCGTTCTGACTGCGGTTGCGTTATATGTGCTTCTTCGTTGGGCTTTTTATGTACCCTTACGAAATGCGATGGAAGAACGTATCGTTTTAGCGACAAGAGAAAATGCGTATTTTTTAGAAACTATTCGTGCTGTCCAGCCTCTGAAACTCTTCAATTCAACACCCTTACGATTGGCTACTTGGCAAAACTTACTGACCGATGTGCAGAATCGAGATCTTAGAACCCAAAAAATGTTGTTGGTATTTGGTGGCTGCAATACTTTGATTTTTGGTTTAGAGGGAATGTTGCTTCTGTACGTCGGTGGAGTTGCGGTTTTAGGTAACACCCTAACGTTAGGGATGTTGTTGGCGTTCCTTGCTTACAAAAGTCAGTTTACTACTCGCGCAAGCAAGCTGATTGACCTAGGGATTGAAATCAAAATGCTATCTTTGCATGGAGAGCGCTTGGCTGATATTGCTCTTGAAACACCAGAGTCAGATATTGCAATCGAAACGGACCTCAGCAGGATAGAACCACGTATCGAGTTTAAAAATGTGTCCTTTCGATATGCTGATGGCGAGCGTTGGGTCATTAAAGATCTATCCTTCACAATTGATGCTGGTGATGCGGTTGCCTTAGTTGGCCGTTCTGGTTGTGGTAAGTCTACTTTATTTAAGCTCATGTTAGGGCTGTTAGAGCCAACCGAGGGTGATATTCGTATTGGTGATATTTCGATTCGTCAGCTGGGACCAACGGCTTTAAGGAACATAGTTGGTGTAGTGATGCAGGATGATCAGCTTATGGCTGGTTCTCTTGCTGAGAATATAGCGTGTTTCGAGGCTGGTGCAACACAAGAGAGGATTGAAAAAGCTGCGCAGCAAGCCAACATTCATAAAGCTATCACAAACATGCCGATGGGTTATCAGACTTTGGTAGCTGAAATGGGGAGTGGTTTATCCGGTGGACAAAAGCAGCGGATGTTATTAGCGAGAGCATTGTATAAACAGCCAAGCATTTTGGCACTGGATGAAGCGACCAGTCATTTAGATTTGCATGGCGAGCAGCATGTTGTGAGTAACTTACAGTCATTGTCCATGACACGAGTCGTTATTGCCCATCGTAGAGAAACGGTTGCTATGGTTTCTCGAATAATTCATTTCGAACAAGGAAAGATAACGGAAGACATTCGTTTAGACACAGACGAAGTTGCATAATTGCTAATAAGGATAGGCTAATGTTGCGGTATATAGTGTTTGTTTTATTTGTTTTTCTTTTTTCTCAAGCAAAAGCCTCACCTGAACTGATTAGAAGTTGGGAGGGGATTAGCGAATATCGACTAGAAAATGGCATGAGTATTTTATTTGCTCCCGATGCTGAAAAAAAAGTCATTCATGCCGACCTTGTTTATTTGACAGGCAGTTTAGCTGACCCTGAAGGCGCTTCTGGTACGGCGCATTTTCTTGAGCACATGATGTTTAAGGGTACAACTCAGCGCACAGGGCCGCAGCTTCTGGCAGGTTTGCAAGAGCAAGGTATTCAATTCAATGCAACGACCAGTTTTGATCGAACTCGCTATTCCGCTAGATTAAATGCCGATCATAGTAAGTTGGATTTTTTGTTGGAGCTTGAAGCAGAACGTATGGTGGTTCCTGTTTTTTCAGAATCTGATATGAGTGCCGAAGTCGAAGTGGTTCGCCAAGAGATTGCTCGAGCACAAAATGATCCATTAGGCTTCTTCAATCAACAATTGCTTGCGGCAACATGGGATGGAAAGGGGTACGGACGTCCCGTTCTTGGTAACTATGATGAGTTGCGAGCAATTACGCTTCAAGATCTACGTCAATTTCATGCCGACTATTACCACCCTAATAATGCCGTACTTGTGTTAACTGGTGGTTTTGATTTAGATCAAGCTCTTTCATCCGTGAATGATCGATTCGCGAAGATTAAGCCTTCTTCTCATGCCATCCATAACATCAAACATACGCCTTCGAAAAATACAGACAGTACTATTCAAGTTCAGCAGGGGGGACTGAACATATTGGCCTTGAGTTATGAGTTACCACCTAGTCAGGATGAGCGTAACACCGCATTAATCGTACTTGCCGAAATGTTAGCAGGTGAACCTCATGGACGGCTTTACCAATCACTTGTTGTCTCAGGAAAAGCCCAATCCGTTTTTGTCATTCCCCAATTTTTTCGGCAAGGAGGGCAAGTGATAATTGGGTCAGTGTTAGGGCAAGGGCAATCGCCGCAGGTTATTCAGCAAGAGCTTATCGCTCAAATAGAACGGCTACGAGAGCAACCAATACCGATGGAGGAATTAGCGCGTATTCAGACGATGAGACACCCACTAAAAAACTTGATCTTAAATGATGCTGCTAGCCTATCGGACGTACTTTCTGAAGCCGCAGTGCAGGGTAATTGGTTACTCAACTTTCAGCGCCATGATCAAGTTGAGAAACTCACACCAGTACAATTACAAGTTCACGTTGAGACTCTATTGGCTGATAAAAAGCCTGTTGTGGGTTATTTGCTAGCAGAGCAGGAAGAGAATAGTGTTTCAGATAATGCTAATGAGCCGCTAAGTAGTGACAGAAGTGCAACATCAACAAAGAGGTATTCACGGATGTCTGCTAGTGAAAAAGCAGCGATAGAGTTAGATATGCCAGATGTTGAGGAGTTTAATGCTTATATTAGAACAATAGAAAGTAGCATTCTGCGTGATAAGCTGAGCAATGGCATGAAAGTGGCGTTACGTCCCTTACCAGACAGTAAAGACCTTATTAGAGGACATCTTAATCTACGTTTTGGTAACCCAGACACTTTGAAAGGAACCCAAGCTGTATCAGACCTTGTTGGCACTTTGCTGATCAGAGGAACACATAAGCGCAGCTATCAAGAACTGATAGATAGAGTGAATCAATTAGGCGCAGGTTTTCATGTTATGCCCAAGCGCGGAATGTTAAGTGTTCGCTTTGCTAGCCCACCTGGTAAGTTAACAGAGGTTCTAGGCTTGATTGCTGAGGTGTTAAAAGTTCCATCTTTTACTGAGAGAGAGTTTGATCTGGTTAAAAGACAGCAAATGCAAGCCTTAATGACTCCGGTTACTCAGCCTGTAGATATCGTAAATAGAGCGTTGCGACGCTATACAGAACAACACTATTCTCAACAGGATGTTAGACGCCATCTAGAGCCAAAGGAGATGCAGCAGCAGCTTGAAAAGGTAACTCGAGAGACGGTACAACAATTTCATAGAGACTATTATGGTGCCCAGCATGGAGAGGTGGCGATTAGTGGAAATTTTGATTCTGAGGAAGTAAAAGAAGCACTAGAGGTATTGTTTGGCAACTGGATGGGTCGATCAACCTACGAGCCAATCGTCATAATGCATAATGATCATACGCCTATTCGTCAGTCTCTCAAGTCGAGCTCGAACTCTGGTTACTACAATGGACGCATTTACTTTGCAGCAAATAGTAAGTCGCTAGAAGATGCCGAGCTTTTTATTATCGAGCATGTGCTCGGTCGACATCCACTAGCGTCTCGTGTGAGTAGACGATTGCGTGAGCAAGAACAACTTTCCTATGACATTCGCTCATCGATACGTGTACCGACTCAAGGCGACTATGCTTTTGTGAGTATCCGAGGAGACTTTTTCGCTGGTCAAGGTATGCGGTTAGCCGATGCTGTTAAAGAGGAAGTTGCTCGAATAGCGAACTTTGGTATTTCTCAATATGAGTTGGATCTAGCCAAATCAACGATATTGGATAGTCGCCGTCAAACCTTAAACAACGAAATTAAGGTTCTTGGTCTATTATCAAAACAACTGGCTGAAGGGACGACAATGGAATCTTGGATTGACCGCAACAATGAATACGCAGGTGCGACTTTAGACGGGGTGAATGAAGTGGCTAGTCGTTATTTTAAAGTGGATGAAATGGTAGAGATTTTGGCTGTGCCTAAGCTGTAAGGCTAACGTTTAAACGCATTTCCAGCATGAGAGTCATATATTACTTTTATGCTGGCTAATATTACTTTAAAGACGGCCTCGCTCTAGGATTCTTAACTTGGCTTCAGTACGATCAATACGGGTGCCGAAGCTTTCCATCTCATCGACGAAGTTGTCGAATTCAATTTTACTTGGTAGTAGTTGGCTGTCGGTTTGTAGGTGATGAACCATCTGCATTCTGGCGTTGGTGGCGAATTCTTTGCTCCAAGACCATTGGGCGCGAAGCAAACGAGCCAAGGCCGCTGCAGATAAGTCACCAATGTGATCTGCGAGTAACCCTTCCCAATCGAATTCGAAATTTTCCATCACTTTATGCAGTGTCATTAAGGCTTGAGCGTTGCCCTGAATGCGTAAATCGCCATCAAAGAAGCCATCTCCCTCAAGTAATTTTCGGTACGCGGCGCTCGGTCCTTGAACAAGAGTGTCCAGTCGCGGATCGAGTTCAATTTCGTTTAGACTTTCTGGGTGGCTCAGCATCACGCCTTGTTCGAGAATATGAATCTGCAAAATAAAGGCAAAGTCTTCAACATAAAGAAAGACTTGTTGTCCTGCTAATTTACTTAGACGATTTTGGGAAGGCGTGTCTTGTTTAAGGGCGAGATTGATCGCATTTTCAATGGCGCTGAGTGCCGATAAACTGAGTGAACCCATAAAAAATTTTCCCGATGATGGCTAGAATGCAGTTAAAACTACACTTGGTGAATTTGAATCACTGAAGTGTCACGCGTCTGGCCTTCTTTTTCAAGGCGATCTAAGTACATTTGCCAAAGTTCGTCGCGATTTTTACCAATATTATAGAGGTATTCCCAAGTATAGAGACCAGTATCATGGCCATCATCAAAGGAAATTTTTAACGCATAATTACCTGCACCTTCAATATTATAGATGCCAACGTGCTTTTTGCCGTATTGCAGAATGGGCATTTGTAAGCCATGACCGCGGACTTCGGCTGAAGGTGAGTGCACGCGTAAAAACTCTGCACTGAGGCGAAAGCTCAATCCGTCAGCGAAAGTGAGCGCCAATTCACGGGACTGCTTGTGATAATTAATAGTGGTTGGCGCGGGCGTTGCCATGTTTTGTCCTATAAGGCCCCTTCAATAGAAGGGGCTTCTTTTAGATTATAAGAAGGAGTCAGTTATAAAATGTATTGGCTCAAATCTTCGTTTTCGGCGATTTCGCCAAGCTGTTCGTCAACGTATGCAGCGGTAATGTCGACCGTTTGGTCATTTGGCATGTCGCTGGCGGAATAAGACACTTCCTCAAGCAGGCGCTCTAGCACCGTATGTAATCGACGAGCACCGATATTTTCAGTGCGTTCGTTCACTTGGAAAGCAATCTCAGCAATACGATGAATGCCTTCTTCAGTAAAGTTCAGGTTGATGTTTTCTGTTTTTGCCAGCGCCACATATTGCTTCGTAAGAGACGCGCTTGGTTCGACCAATATGCGTTTGAAATCTCCCACTGTTAGTGCGTCTAGCTCAACGCGAATGGGCAAGCGACCTTGTAGCTCAGGAATCAAGTCTGATGGCTTAGACAAGTGAAACGCACCTGACGCAATAAATAGGATGTGATCAGTTTTGATCATGCCGTATTTTGTGCTGACGGTACAGCCTTCAACCAAAGGTAATAAATCACGCTGTACACCCTCACGGGAAACTTCACCGCCAGAGCGTTCAGAGCTTTTTGCCACTTTATCGATTTCATCTAAGAACACGATGCCGTTTTGTTCAACTACTTCAACTGCACGAGCTTTTAGTTCTTCTTCGTTTACTAATTTTGCGGCTTCTTCGTCGCGAACTTGGCGTAATGCTTCTTTGACTTTCAGTTTACGCTTTTTAGTCTTTTGTGAGCCGAAGTTAGAGAACATATTTTGCAGCTGGCTGGTCATTTCTTCCATGCCAGGAGGTGTCATGATTTCTACGCCCATTGGGGAATCGGCAACATCGATGTCTATTTCTTTGTCATCCAATTGACCTTCGCGTAATTTTTTACGGAAAGTCTGACGAGTACTATTGTCTTCTAGTTCAGGGTCGCCACCTCGAGCTGGAGGCAATAGCACATCAAGAATGCGGTCTTCTGCCGCATCTTCTGCTTTATGGCGCAGTTTCGCCGTTTCTTGTTCACGAAGCATTTTAATTGCCATTTCGACTAGGTCACGGATAATAGACTCTACATCCCGACCAACATAGCCTACTTCGGTGAATTTAGTGGCTTCAATCTTGATGAATGGTGCATTGGATAGCTTGGCTAAACGGCGTGCAATTTCTGTTTTACCAACACCGGTTGGCCCTATCATCAAAATATTTTTAGGAGTTACCTCCGCACGCATTTCTTCTGGAAGTTGCATTCGACGCCAACGGTTACGCAATGCGATAGCGACCGCGCGTTTTGCTTTTTGTTGACCAATAATGTGGTTGTCTAAGGCGTTAACCGTCTCTCTTGGGGTCATGCTGCTCATTATCAATTCTCTTCTATATTCTTGAATTATGGTATCTGCGTCGTTTTAATGTTTGCTTCGATACGTTGGTAAAGTATTACTTAGACTTATCTTCAAGTTGCGCATCAACAGTGACTTCTTCGATAGTTAAACTGTGATTGGTGAACACACAAATATCAGCCGCAATATTAAGACTTTTTTCAACGATTTCTTTGGCCGATAAGTCTGTGTTGTCAATCAAGGCTCGAGCTGCCGCTTCTGCGAAATTACCGCCAGAGCCAATCGCCAGCGCGCCATGTTGAGGTTCGACCACATCCCCCGTTCCCGTAATGACTAAAGTGCTCTCTTTATTGGCGACAATCAGCATAGCTTCTAATTTGCGTAATGCTCGGTCAGAGCGCCAGTCTTTAGCAAGATCAACGGCAGCACGAACAAGGTGGCCTTGGTGTTTTTCTAGTTGGCCTTCGAAGCGTTCGAATAGGGTAAAAGCATCCGCTGTACCGCCAGCGAAGCCGGCAATTACTTCACCATGGTATAGGCGGCGCACTTTACGAGCATTGCCTTTCATCACGGTGTTGCCTAAAGATACTTGTCCATCGCCGCCTACGACGACTTGGTTGTCTTTTCGTACAGTAAGAATTGTTGTCATGGTCTACTCCAGTTTCGATTCTAACGAAATGGGGGCAAGCCGGAGGATTTCAAGCGAGGATTGCACACAGAGTAAGCTTTCACTTTCTGTATGCAATCTATACGTGATGGTAAGGAGGCGTTATTGCTCTTTTTTGACTTTATAGGAGTAGGACGCAATATCCATGGAAACGAGTTTATCTTCTGCTCGGTTCATTTTAGAGCGGGACTCATAAGGACCGAGAACGACACGGTACCAAGGCTGCTCACCTTTGCCGATGGTTTTACGGACACTCGTTTCTACCATGCCAGATAAGATCAATTTAGCGCGCATACGGTCAGCGTCTTCAGCGTTACGGAAGGACGCAGCTTGTATCATGTAATAAAAATCTTGCTCGCCACGAGGCGTTGACTGATAAGCATCAACGTGACTGGTATCAACTTCGCTATCTTGAAGGATTTGGTAAAATTCAAAAGTGTCTTTTTTAGGCGTCACTGGTACTGGTGCTTTTTCTTTTACGGGCGCTGGCTTAGGTTTGGGTAACGCCGTTTTAGGTTTGTCGATTGTTATCTGTTTTGGTTTGGGAGCAACTTGGTTTAATTGCATTAATCCATAAATAAAAGCCACAAGGATTGCGGGTACTAGAAGCCATAACCACCATGCAGTTTTACGTTTTTGTGGTGGCGGTGTTCGGCGTGTAGCCCCTTTTTTTGGGCGACTTCCTTTTGCTGCAATTTGAACAGGATTAAACATAATTTGGGCTTTTTGCTTTTAGCGTAAATAAACAGAGCGTGAGTGGCGCATATTATGCGGGCAAGATCAGTAAGTTTCCAGTGGATCAACATCAATTGCAAAACGAATTCTATGTTGTTTTGTTGATTGTTCTAACCACTCGGTCATCATTTGCGTTGCCTGATGTAAAGGTGCACGTTGTGCGGCTTTAATTGAAATGAGAGCGCGATGCTGTCCCGCTTTGCGAACAATGATGGCTGCATAAGGGCCAACCAGATGCACGTCCTTGGCAAAGTAGGGTTCAAGGTCATTTCTCATGGCGGCTAAAAGCTGCATGGCTTCTTGTTCATTACCTGACTCTGCGCGAATAATAACTTGATGATAAAAAGGAGGAAGCGAGAGTGACTTACGCTCGGCCAAGCCATCAATCGCAAAGTGTTCGTAGCCTAGGTTGCATAAACATTCGATGGCCGCATGATCAGGGTGGTAAGTTTGCAGCAATACATGTCCCTGTTTTTTTGCTCGACCAGCACGGCCGGCGACTTGGGTAATCAGCTGAGCGGTGCGCTCCATGCCCCGAAAATCGGAAGAGAATAAACCCGCGTCAGCGTCCATGATGACTACAAGTGTGACATTAGGAAAGTGATGCCCTTTTGCCAGCATTTGCGTACCAATAAGGATCGCTTGGTCATGTTCGTGGATTTTTTGGGTGAGCTTCGCCATGGCGGATTTGCGCTGAGTGCTGTCACGGTCAATACGTAAAATCGGTACCTCTTTAAAAAGTGTACTGAGCTGAGTTTCAATTTGCTCAGTGCCTTCGCCGACGGTAAATAATTCTTCCGATTGGCATTCAGGGCAAGTATGAATCAATGCCTTTTGCGTGTCGCAATGATGGCAATGTAGTTTATTGGCGCGTTTGTGCACGGTCAAATTGACGTCGCAATGATCACAAGCGGCAATCCAGCCACACTGATGACACATTAAGGTTGGCGCATAACCTCGACGGTTTAAAAATACTAAGACTTGCTCTTTTCGTTCCAAACACAGTTTCATGCTAGCAAGGGCGTGTTCGCTAAAACCATGAACTAAGGTCTTGCCTCGCAGATCTACTCTTTCCATTTCAGGAATGTGTGCATTGCCTGCTCGTTGACGAAGCTTTAGCCAAGCGAAGCGTTTTTGCAGGGCGTTGGTGAGGCTTTCATAAGACGGTGTGGCCGAGGCGAGTAGAACGGGAATGTTCAGCGCTTGAGCACGCTTTACGGCAAGATCTCGAGCATGATAACGAAAACCTTCATGTTGTTTGTAAGAGGTATCGTGTTCCTCGTCAATCACTATCAAGCCAAGGTTAGGCGCTGGAATAAAAGCCGCTGACCTTGTCCCTATGATGATTTTAGCGTGGCCGCTGGCCGCCAATAGCCAAGCATCCAGACGCTCTCTATCGCTCATATTAGAGTGCATTAAGACGATGTCGGTATTGAAGCGGTTTTCAAAGCGCTTCAGCGTTTGTGGTGTCAGGCCGATTTCTGGGACCATGACTAAAATTTGCTTCCCTTCCTCAATCAGTCGTTCCATAACTCGCAAAAAGACTTCAGTTTTGCCGCTGCCTGTCACACCGTCTAATAAAGCGACGTTGAATTGGTGGCGGTTGTTTAATAAATGCTCGGTTGCGTGTATTTGCTCCGGATTGAGGGTCGGGGGAACTTGAGTTTGGTGTGCGTGTTTTTCACCTCCTTTATTGAAAGAGCGTGGTTCTCGGCGTAGCAGACCTTTATTTTCTAGGCTTTTTCCGGCCGCCGGAGCCAGGTCTAAGACTGAAGCGGCATGTTGGCTCAAACCATTGGGATGTTGCTGTACGGCTTTTAAAAAATCTTGCTGACGTGGTGCTCTGCTAAGTTGTTCAAGGGGTAAAGACTGTCCTTCGGGTGTGGTAAGCCACCAGTTCTCTGTGCGGAATTCCGCGCTTTCACCTTTGCGTAGTAGAACGGGTAGAGCATGAAAAATAACGTCGCCAATTGGGTGATGATAATAACGCGCAGCCCATTCGCACAGTGCCATTAGTTCTTTTGTAATCACCGGGCTCTGGTCGTGCATTGAGGTCAGTGCTTTAACTTGACTAGGATCCCAATCACTGGTTTCACTTAGAGCGACAATAACGCCAAGACGACTGCTCTTACCAAAAGGAACTTTAACACGCATGCCGGGTTTCAGTTCGTGTCTTAGCGCGATCGCTTTGGGCACCTTGTAGTCAAACAGTGTGCGCATTGGTACAGGCAAAGCGACTTTGATAAATGAATAAGGAGTAAGAAGCGCCTCGGACATGCGTTAGGTTAGACCTTGTTTAGTAAAGCAAAAATGGGATGTCTTGATCATTTCGTAAGTGTACGTCAGAGTGGTGGGTCGGTGCGAGCCACAATTTTATGAGAAAAGCATGAAAAAAGGTTGCTGATTGGGCAATAGATCCCTAAAATACGCGACTCTTGGCTCCACTGTACAATGTCTGTACAACGAAACGTGCGGTGCTTGACGCGGCGAAAGCCCTTTTATATCGATCAAGTGGCGGCACACCAAATCTAGAAGGTATATACGATGAAAAAAGATATCCACCCAAATTACTCTGCCGTTACTGCTACTTGTACTTGTGGTAACACTCTAAACCTAAATTCTACTTTAGGTAGCGACCTTCACGTCGACGTATGCAGTAACTGTCACCCATTCTACACAGGTCAACAGAAAATGGTTGATACTGGTGGTCGTGTTGATCGCTTCAACAAGCGTTTCGGAGCTCGTCGTACTACTAAGTAATTGGTGGCATGATAGTGAACGTATTAAAAAAGCGCCAAGTCATCTTGGCGCTTTTTTTGTTTTCATCACTTGCTGTTCAAGCCACTGAAACCTGTACGGCAATCGGCGAACTCGAAAAAGCCAGGATCAAGAGGGTGGTTGATGGAGACACTATTCATCTAACCGATGGCCGAAAAGTTCGGCTGGTGGGTCTCGATACGCCAGAACTTGATCATAAAAAAGGCAATCATGAGCCTTATGCTGTAGCGGCGACAGACTTCCTTCGTTCTCGTCTTGATCAATTTGTCTACTTGCAAAGAGCGAAGAATGATCAAGATAGATATGGTCGTTATTTGTACTACCTTTTCGATAAAGATCGTATTTCCCTGACGAGTCAGTTACTATCCGAGGGACTTGGTTATCGTATTGCTGTTCCTCCAAACTTAGCTTATCAAGACTGTTTTGAGGCGGCTGAAAATGCAGCTCGCAATGCGCATAAGGGATTATGGCAGCAAAATTTGCAATGGCAGCCAAAAGCTGGATTTGCAATCTCCCGTGTCAATATCACTTCAATTACTCGGAACCGAGGAGGTTGGTGGCTAGAAACCGATCAGGATCTAGTGATCAATTTACCACCAAACGCAACGGATTATTGGCCCGCTCAGACGGTATTTTATCTTGAGGGTAAGTCAATTGAAGTACGTGGTTGGCAACATCAAAGGAAAAGTCGCTATTCAGACTTTAAATCTTGGGTGCTTTCTGTAAGGCATCCCAATGATTTGCTTGAAATCAAGGCATTCCTAACACATTGAATGATAGAATATTCCTATAGTTTTACGCTTTAAACTATTGAGTAGATCGATTATTCTGACGATACAAAATTATAAGGTGCCGCTTTCGAAGCTGTTTAAGCTTGGGAACAAGGCCCAGTTTGGCTATGATAAAATTAATTAATTACACCAAATAGACGGAAACATCATAATGGCAGAAGATATAAAGCAAGCTGCACTGGACTACCATGAGTATCCAGTTCCAGGAAAACTGAGCGTCACTATTACTAAACCAACAGCGACCGCTCGTGACCTTTCTCTAGCTTACAGCCCAGGTGTGGCTGAACCTTGTCGTGAAATCGCAAAAGACCCAGAAGCAGCTTATCGCTTTACAGGTAAAGGCAACCTAGTTGCTGTTATTTCTGATGGCTCAGCAATTCTTGGGTTAGGTAACCTAGGTCCATTGGCAAGCAAGCCAGTTATGGAAGGTAAAGGTTTATTGTTTAAGCGTTTTGCTGGCATTAACTCTGTTGATGTGGAAGTTGAATCTGAAAGCCCACAAGCTTTTATTGATACTGTTGCTCGTATTGCAAACACCTATGGTGGTATCAACTTAGAAGATATCAAAGCGCCTGAGTGTTTTGAAATCGAACGTCAGTTGATCGAACGTTGCTCTATCCCTGTTTTCCATGACGATCAACACGGTACCGCGATTGTTACTGCGGCGGGTCTTTTGAATGCGCTTGAGCTTCAAGGTAAAGATATTGCCGATGCTAAAATTGTTTGTCTAGGTGCTGGGGCTGCCGCAACAGCTTGTATGAAGCTGATTATTGCTTGTGGTGCACAACGCGAAAATATCTTCGTTCTTGACCGTAAGGGTGTTATTCATTCTGGTCGTACTGACTTAAACCAGTTTAAAGCTATGTTTGCAGTTGATACGGACAAACGAACTCTTGATGATGCAATTGATGGTGCTGACGTATTCATCGGTGTGTCTGGCCCAGATCTATTATCTGCAGACCAGCTTGCTAAAATGGCCGCTAATCCAATCGTTTTTGCTTGTTCGAATCCTGATCCAGAAATCAATCCAGAGCTTGCGCGTGCAACTCGTGATGATTTGATTATGGCAACAGGCCGTTCTGATTACCCTAACCAAGTAAACAATGTTCTTGGCTTTCCTTTCATTTTCCGTGGTGCTTTAGACGTTCGTGCGACTAAGATCAACGAAGAAATGAAAGTGGCAGCCGTTCACGCACTTAAAGATCTGGCTAAAGAAGAAGCACCAGCAGATGTTGTTGCGGCATACGGCGGCGCGGCATTGAGTTTTGGCAAAGAATATATCTTGCCTAAGCCAATGGATTCTCGTTTGCTTAACGTTGTTTCTGCAGCGGTTGCTCGTGCCGCGGTTGATTCTGGTGTAGCTATGCTTCCATACCCAGATTTCTACCCGCTAGAGAATCTTGATCACTTCGGTGCTTAATCGAATCGTGATCTGATAAAAAAGGCGACTCCCTAACAAGGCGTCGCTTTTTTTTGTGTATTGTTTGATAAATTATTTTGTTGATGAATAAATTGACGTTAGTTAAATAGGAGCAAGGAGCCTTCGTATGAAAGTAGCAATATATTGTGGTTCTGCTGAGGGGCATTCTCCTGAATACGCCAATGGTGTGAAAGCCCTGGGCGTGCATCTTGCTAAGCAAGGAATCGACATTGTCTACGGTGGTGGTAATGTTGGCTTAATGGGAGTCATTGCTAATTCTGCTTTACAGGCTGGTGGGAAAGTTATCGGTGTGATTCCTGCACACCTTGAGTCCAAGGAAATTGCTCATACAGGTTTAACTGAGCTACATGTGGTCGCTAATATGCATGAGCGTAAAGCTAAGATGAGTGAATTAGCGGATGCTTTTGTTGCACTACCTGGTGGAGTTGGAACACTAGAGGAAATATTTGAAGTTTGGACTTGGGGGCAACTCGGTCTGCATGGTAAACCTTGTGCTTTTTATAATATAAATGGCTTTTACGATCCAATGTTTATTATGTTGGAAAGTATGCTGCATGCTGGTTTTGTTAAGCAGTCTTATATTGATATGGTTATTAAAGCCAACACACCAGAGATGCTTGTATCGACTTTTCAAACTTACCAAGCACCCCAGCCTAAGTGGAGTTAATGGGCTTAATGCGATAAAAAATGCCAGCGCTTAGGCTGGCATTTTTAGTGAAGATGATGAAAATATAATCAAAATAAATTCTCTAAGACGTTATTTTCTTGTTTCTCTTCTTGTGCTTCATTACCAACATTGTTGTTAAAGGTTGGTAAGTTCAAGTCGCGTTGTGGCGGCACATGATCCTTTCGGAATATTTCAAAAATGGCATTCGATTGCCCAGGTAGCGCACGTTCACCAGTATTGGGGTCAATTCTCACCGTCACCAAAGAAGAAGGTTTTGCGACGAAATCTGGCGGCGTACCTTTTAGTGCCTCACGCATGTAGTCAATCCAAGGCGGTAATGAGACTGAGCCACCCCATTCAGCTCGTCCGCCACTGTAACGGCCAAGTGGCGAAGAATTGTCGAAACCACTCCATACAGAAGTCACTAAATTGCCATTGAAACCTGAAAACCAAGCATCACGACCATCGTTTGTAGTCCCTGTTTTGCCTGCTAGATCATCACGTTGTAGCACTCTTGCGCGTCGGCCAGTACCGTATTTAATAACATCTCGCATCATATCGTAGGTGATGTAATTCACTTCTGGATCGAGTACCTGTGGTGCAATTGGTAAGCTAAGAATGCCTTCAGGAGTATTAAATAGCCCCATTTGTTGTTCACCATCGCTGGTTTTTTCCAAAGGGGTACAAGCCAAGCACACCGTCACTGGATTTGCTTGGAACAGTGTTTCGTTGCTTCTATCTATTACTTTATCTATTAAGTAAGGCTGTACTTGATAGCCGCCATTAGAGAACACAGCAAAGCCCGTTGCGATTTGCAAAGGCGATAAGTTTGCACTCCCTAAAGATAACGATAGATTGTGCGGTAATTCCTTTGGATCAAACCCAAAGCGACGTAAGAAATTTAATGTTGGTCTCACGCCCATCTCGTCAAGTAAGCGGACAGAAACGATATTCTGTGAGCGATACAGTGCTTGGCGTAAACGAGTGGGGCCATAGAATTTTCCTCCATCGTTGGTGGGTCGCCATGCTGATGCTAGGTTGGAGTCATTAAAGACAACTGGCGCATCGTTGATAATACTGGCTGCGGTGTAACCTCGGTTTAGTGCGCTCGCATAAATAAAGGGTTTAAAGTTCGACCCCGGCTGGCGTTTGGACTGAGTAACACGATTGAATTTGTTTTCGTAGAAGTTAAAGCCGCCAACCAAAGCTTGGATGGCGCCATTTTTGCTGTTCAATGAGATCAGCGCAGTTTGTACTTTCGGCTTTTGTGCGAGTAACCATTCAAGCTTATTATCTGGTCGCAAGCGAACAATATCGCCGGGTACTAAAACATCAGATACAAGGGTAGGGGATTTACCTTGCGCATTTTCATTAATGTAAGGTCGTGCCCATTTGATGGCATCCCATGGTAACGTCGCGCGTTGGCCATTGGCTAAACGCACATCAGCAGTCGTCTCTGTGGTTGAAATAACCAATGCCGCTTGCCAGTTTTTAAAGCGTTTTACGTCTTGTAAGGCTTTTTCTTGCTCTTCCAATGGGGCGTCAATCAAATCCACACGAGTCTCAATAGAACCTCGGTAACCGTGGCGCATGTCATAATTTAATACGCCATTGAACACGGCTTCGTTGGCCGCTTTTTGACGGTTTGAATCAATCGTCGTATAGACGGTCATGCCTGTGCTGTAAAGATCATCACCAAAAGTACTGTAAAGCTCAGCCCGCACCATTTCAGCGATGTAGCCCGCCTCGATATCAGGCATAACGCCGTGGTTTTTGGCTGTGATTTGTGCTTCTACCGCGATTTGGTAGGCGTCTTTATCAATCATGCCAAGCGATAGCATGCGTTGTAGAATCCAGTTGCGACGAATTAACGCACGCGAAGGGTTGACGACAGGGTTAAAGCGCGATGGTGCTTTTGGTAAGCCGGCTATCATGGCTAATTGCGCAAGATTTAACTCATTTAAGCTTTTTCCATAATACACTTGTGCCGCTGCTTCGAAGCCATAGGCGCGATTACCCAAGTAGATTTTGTTGACGTACAATTCAAGAATTTCATGTTTAGATAATTCTCTCTCCATTTTTAGCGCGATAAAAATTTCAGTAAACTTACGGGTATAGGTTTGCTCAAATGAAAGGAAGTAGTTTCGCGCTACCTGCATAGTGATGGTGCTGCCGCCGCCTTGCTTTTGTCCAGTTGTTATGAGTTGAAAAACAGCTCGGCCTAAGCCAAGAATATCAACGCCAGGGTGGTGATAAAAATTGGTGTCTTCGGCCGCCAAGATTGCATGTTCTAAGTTTTGAGGGATTTCTGCATAATTGATCGGGCTACGACGTTGCTCACCAAATTCACCAATAAGTTGGTGGTCAGCTGTGTAAATGCGCAGTGGTATCCTTAACTCGATGTCTTTTAGTTCGGCCACAGTAGGAATACGGTCTTTTACGTTGTAGTAAATCGCGTAGGTGATTCCTGCGGCACACAGCGCCCCAAAGAGACCTAGAAAGAAAAGTATTTTGAGTGTCTTAGCCATATAAATTCAATTAATACAGAGTGAGAAAATGGCATTATACCTAAGATGATCACAGAATAGGCGGTTAACTTTGCAGCAAATCGTGTTATCGTCATAAAAAGTTTGCATGGAAGTCAAACTAAAACCCCTACTTGGTTGCTTGCTATTTCAAGGATGAATGATGAAGCTTTTATCGGACTATTCTGTCGCTGTTTATTCGGCTCAAGAATGCAAACTGTATAACTCCAGCAAAGTTGCTTGCTTAGCAGACTTTTCCGCTTTTATAAATGCCCCCCGACCTGATTCCCAGCAATTGTATGCTATTCATCAAAGGCTAAAAATTGGCCAAGAGTTAAATGGCTCACGAATTATTATATTAGTGCCTGATGCTTGGCTATCTGTATCACAACATAGGGTTGATCACCTTATTCCTATGTCGTTACGACCTTTAGCGGCATTGAGCTATGCTGTTGAAGCAACTTTTTCACTGCCAGAGAATTTGCTGTTTAGTTATCAATATGAGCCGCTGTCAGCACAGCAGTCTCTGTTATCTGTTTATGCTTGTTCATGCGAATGGGCAGAACAATTGGTTTTGCCGTTTCTATCGATTCCCAAGACGTACTTGCTTATGACGATAAGTCAATGGCAGGCAATGTCATCGCGCAAACGCTCTTGGTCATCTTGCTCCTTTTGTTCTTTGTCATTGTACCAGCCGGAAAAAGCGAAGCGTGTAAAAGCTCGACAGCTTTTTTGGTGCTTAGTGGTCTTGAGCTTGGTTTTGAATAGTACGGCATCGGTCTATTTTTTATCTCTCGATCAAAACACGACATACATGCGGATCGCACGTCAAACGATACAAAACACTCAATCTGCGTGGTCGTCGACTCATAGCGCCAATGCGTTTTCTGCGTCAGCATTGGACTTGATCCAAGCTTTGCCTAGATCTGCTCGGCTCGAATATTTTGAAAGCAGAGCCCAACGGGCTTTTCTGCAAATGACGTTACCAGCAAGAGATTTAGAACTCTTGTTGGTAACGTGGCGCCAGCATAAGCCAGATTGGCGTTGGGAAGTAAAGCAACGACCACATCATCCCACTTCTCCAATAACGCAAAAGGAGGTGGTGGATGTCTCTATCAAAGTATTTAAAAGCGAGTAAAGCATCTTTAAGGCATATCAATGGCTCAGCAGTGGCACTGATGATGTTTGTACAAATTTCTCTTTGGTATCCCTTTTTGTCTCAGGCTCAAGAAGAGCTGAATAAGCAAGCTAAGTTAAAGGCGCGAGCTGAGGCCAGCTGGGAAAAAATACAGCAACAAGTAAATCAATTGCGTGGCATGAGTTTGCTTAATGAAACATGGGTACAGCATAGAGTGGAAGACTCTGAAAAGGGGATTCCAACCCAATGGTCTATCGCGGGGGCCGCTTCTCTTGCTGAGTGGCAGGCAGTGCTTGAGAAAGTGGAAGCTCAGTATGCTTTGGGTTTGCTTGCTGCCTCTTGGCAAAGAGAAAAAAACGGAGATTGGCGAGGCCACTTGTTGTTTTCTCTTGAGACCCCTAAAGCGAATAGGGTGTACCACAATTGGTTACCAACAAAGTTACATATGAATCGTTTTGAGCCAAATGATTGGTTGCTACTTTCCACCATGCGAATGGGAGATAAAACATCCGCTTTAGTTGCGTACAAACATGTTCGTCATTGGGTTAGTGACGGTAGTTGGTTACCCGATGCAGGTGTAACTGTTAATGGTGTTTCTTTTGGTCGAGTTACTTTGATTGCTAAAGATGGCTCGGAGAAAGTATTGGCTATGCGTGAAAAGGGGGTGAGTGATGAATAAGCGGCTAATTCGATGGCTGTTGATACTTTTTGTCATTATGCCTCGCACTCTCTTGGCAATGGATGTGTATTTTGAATCGCGCCCAGTACAAGAAGTGCTACCTTGGTTGGCATCGCAGATGAATGCAAGTGTGGTAATTAGTCCTGATATCGATAATGTGCTAACTCTTTCTATCAAGGATGCGAGTTGGAAAGATGTGATGGAAGCGGTGGCCCAGCTGCCAAATATTCAGCTTGAGTGGCAGGGTCAGGTTGCCGTACTTATGTTAGCGAAAACAAAGTCAGTGGAAAGCTCGACGCATGCCCCCTCTGAGTGTCAGAGGTCCTATTGGGTGTTGAAGCATGCCAAGGCAAAGAGTGTCGGTTTGCACTTACAAACTTTATACCCTGCTATTTCTTTAGTGGTCGATGATCGAACTAATTCCATTATTACTTATTCTTGTGATGCCTTTGAAGGCGTTCGGGAAACGCTGGCTTGGTTAGATTCACCATTAAGACAAATTGAAATCAGCGCGCAAATTGCTCAAGTGAGTCGAACGGCTCAATCTCAGTTTGGGGTAAACTGGCAAACTAAGTTGTCTGATGGTGTTCGATCATCTATTGGTGGCGCCATCGATTTGGGGGCATTAACACCAACCACGAATTTAGGTTTTTCCAGTGTTGGGGGTTCTAGTTTGTTGTCAATGACTTTAGATATGATGGAAAGTGAGGGGTTAGCCGATGTGGTGTCGAAACCGAAAATTGTGACATCAGAAGGGCAGCCCGCTCGAATTGAGTCGGGAACGGAAGTGCCTTACCAAACTGTGAGTGATGATAAAGTGAGTATTGAGTTTCGCCAAGCTGCACTCATGCTAGAGGTAACACCATTTGTAAAGGATGGTGAATATATTCTGCTGTCGTTAAACATTCATCAAGATTCTGTTGGCGAGTTAGTAAATGGTGTTCCCAGCTTAAAAACCAATCGTTTGAAAACACAGGTGGTCGTGAAGAGCCAAGAAACGCTTGTTTTAGGTGGGATTTTTCGAGAGGAGCGCTTTGAATCAGAGAGCCGAGTTCCCTTCTTGAGTGATATTCCTTGGTTAGGTGAGTTGTTTAAAAGACGGTCAGAACAGCAAGAAAAGGTTGAATTACTTGTATTTATTACACCAAAGCTGCTACAAATGTCAGTTAACTAGGCCGCAGTCTAAATCTGCTTAATCCCGACGTAATTGAATACAATGATAAAAGCCCCCAATATTATTTTAGTAGGCCCGATGGGCGCAGGAAAAACGACGATAGGCCGTTTGATTTCTCAATCGCTGGGCAAAGAGTTTTATGATCTTGATAAAGTCATAGAAGATAACGCCGGCGCAGATATCCCTTGGATTTTTGAGCGAGAAGGAGAAGATGGTTTTCGTAAGCGCGAGACCCAAGCGCTGGCTACTATTGCCGAATCAGACACTGGCGATTGCGTGTTAGCAACGGGTGGCGGTATCGTGATGCGTGAAGAAAACAGAGATATTCTTCGAGACAATGCACTCGTAGTGTATCTGTATGCTTCAGTTGCGCAGCAACTATATCGCACCTCAAAAAGCACTCATCGACCTCTTCTACAAACCGGTGATCCGAGAGCAACGTTAAAAAAGTTATTTGAAGTACGTGATCCTCTGTACAGAGACGTTGCGACCTTAGTAATTGAAACCGACTCTCGCCATCCTCGTTCTGTTGCTAACAAGGTGCTCGATGCGATCAAGCGCCATCTTAAAATGGAGATTACTGTATCCTAATGCGCACGTTAACCGTTGACCTTGGCGATCGTAGCTACCCTATTTTTATTGGTAGTGGTATTCGTCAGCAGAAAGCTCTTTTTGACGATGCTATTCATGGTAAGCAAGTCATGATAGTCACTAATGACACTGTTGCTCCCTTGTATCTAGAGTCTATGGTGTCCATGCTATCTTCTGATTATAAGGTCGATACCTGTATTTTGCCTGATGGTGAAGTGTATAAGACACTTGAAACCTATGGCATGATCATGTCAGCTTTATTGGAAGCAAAGCACAATCGCACCACTACGGTTATCGCTTTAGGTGGAGGCGTAGTCGGTGATATGGCGGGGTTTGCCGCAGCGACATATCAACGAGGTGTGCCTTTTATCCAAGTGCCAACCACGCTGCTTTCCCAAGTAGATTCCTCTGTTGGTGGAAAAACCGGTGTGAATCATCCTCTTGGGAAAAATATGATAGGCGCGTTTTATCAGCCTCAAGCAGTGATTATTGATACGGAGACATTATCGAGTTTGCCACAACGTGAATTGTCAGCGGGAATGGCTGAAGTCATTAAATACGGTTTGATTTGTGATGTGCCATTTTTTGATTGGTTAGAGCAAGAAATGTCTGACTTAATGGCATTAGACAACGACAAAATTAGTGAAGCTATTTATCAATCTTGTTTAGCAAAGGCCAATGTGGTTGCGCAGGACGAGAGAGAGGGCGGTATTCGTGCTATTTTAAACCTTGGGCATACATTTGGTCATGCGATTGAGACTGAGATGGGCTACGGCAATTGGCTGCATGGCGAAGCCGTTGCTGCTGGTAGCATGTTAGCGATTGACCTTTCGTGGCGTATGGGAAATCTTACGGAGCAAGATGTTAGTCGTTCCGTGGCGCTGTTTCAAGCCGCGAATTTACCAGTATTACCGCCTGTTGAAATGACAGTTGAAAGCTTTGTTGACCGCATGGCGCTGGATAAAAAAGTATTGGATGGTAGCTTACGTTTGGTGTTGCTTGGCGCATTGGGCGATGCAATTGTGACGTCGGATTTTCCGATGGAAGATTTTAGTTCTAGCCTTTTAGATGCACTTGAAGCGAGTAAACAAGCTAGCCTTGTTTAATCTTACTGACTCTTGTTCGTTATTTTACGTTAAAGGATGACTATGTCTAAGCCAGACTTTCAGTTTGATCTAGAGGATGCGCTTAATCAGCCCCCCAAAGCCACGCTAAGAGATCCTTTTGGTTCGAAAGACGCATCACTTTATTTCGCGTCTGAAGAAGGGAATCAGCAACTGGCTTTGCTTGAGCATTTGAGCCGCTACAGTAGTTTACTGTCTGTCGTTCAAGGCCCTCAAGGCAGTGGTAAAAGTCGTTTTTTAATGGAGTTTGCTCGCCACCAAGATGACACTACAGTTGTTAGTCATGTAAAAGGTACTATGCTAATGACGGCTGGGCAGTTGCTGCAAGCTATCTATGCTGGTTTTGCCAGTCATTTTAGTCAGCCGCCGAACGAAACCACCTTTGGTCCTTTGCTTAAGTTCTCTCATGATTTAGATGAGAAAGGCCAAGCGGCCTTAGTTCTAGTTGATAATGCCCAAGAGCTAAACACCGACGCGGTGAGTATGTTGCTTGATATGATGTCATTGGCAACAGAAAACCAAACGGTTCCTCATATTGTCTTGTTTAGTGAATATCCTTTGTCGCGTAACCTAGATGCCTATCAGCGTTCTCGTTATGAGCAATTGAGTCATTCATTTACCCTAGCGCCTTATTCATTAGAGCAAACTCGTGCTTATCTATTGCATCGTGTTCGTGCGGTAGGCGGCGGAATCAATTTGCCATTTAATGACAAGCAAGTGAAGCAGATTCATCAAGAGTCTGGTGGTTACCCTGGACGAATCAATCAGCTTGCTCAGGCTATGATGGGAAATGGGGATAAGCCCGTAAAATCAGGGATGCGTTTTAATCTCGCTATCGGCTTTCCTTTAGCGCACATGGCGCTGCTTTCCGTGGTTATGTTGGGTATTTTGGTGGCGGTATTATTCTCTGATAAACAGTCTGATAAACCGTCGTCGTCGTCGTCTTCAGCAGCCGATAGAACGAGTAACGTCATTCCTTTGAGTCCAAGGCAAGGACAGTCATCTCCTGATACGATTGCTCGTATTGACGCTATGCAGCGCAAGATAGGCCAAGAAGGCGAAATTATACTTCCTCCTATTCCGGCGGGTACCTCACTACCTCCGATCAGTATGTCAAATACTCAAACGACAGGGCAATCGAACACGCCTTCAATGGTGACGCCTGCCATTTCTACTGCACCTATTCGTGCTGAAGCACCTTTAGCGCAAGTTGCACCTAGTGCCGATGTGCCTGTCGAAGACGTTCCACCTAAGAAAGAACAAGCTAATCTGAAAGTCTCACAAGATCGCTTTGATAAGACGGAATGGTGGCTATCGCAGAGCCCAAACCGTTATACCTTACAGCTCTTAGGTACACACAATAAAGGGACTGTTCAAGACTTCATTCGCGCTCAAGGTAGTGTGGATGCTTTTGGCTACTTTAAGTCAAAACACAATGGCAAAGATTGGTTTGTCGTTGTTTATGGAGCTTATCGTAATCGTAGTGAAGCAATCGCTGCAGCCGAAACGCTACCGAAAGATATTCGTGACCTTAATCCTTGGGCGCGAAGTGCTCGTGGTATTCAGGATGATATTAGAAAGGCCCAGTGACTTTCTGAAAAATTAAGGCTGATTGGCGTTTACCCTTTTTGTTTTATATTGAGGATTCCGAGTTTTCTTCTGGCTCAAAGTGTATAAAACGTTGCCAAAGCCTCTTTTTGTGAAGGTTTTGTATAGCATCCCCCCTAATTTAGTAAAAATCACTGTAATTCTCTGAAAAACATGAATGAACAGTGGAATTTTCTGTTTGGAAAAACTCCAGCCATAGATAATTCTCTAAGTCCGCGCTATTTGCCGCTAAAACCCCTATAAAAAACGCCAAAATAACATAAAGTAGGCCTGCGCTCGTTTGAGTAGTGCTCTTCGTCAGGGTAGTATGATCGTCCATTTCGGTGGTGTTTTGGGTAGATGATAGTCATTCTCGAAGCGAGCTTTTCGCTTTTTAGTCCAGCCACCTGATAATCGAATTTATATCTAATTTTTATTTTTTTATGTTTCAACTGTGGGAGTTGGTGTATGAATGCAGGCCTTTATCGTCCTGGCGAGTTCAAAGACAACTGTGGCTTTGGCTTAATTGCTCATATGGAAGGCAATACTAGCCATGAATTACTTAAGACAGCCATTGAATCTTTGACATGTATGACACACCGTGGCGGCATCGCTGCCGATGGCAAAACAGGTGACGGCTGTGGTCTTCTTATCCAAAAGCCGGATCTTTTTTTACGTGGTGAAGCGCACGCTTTATTTAATCACACTCTGTCTGACCTTTACGGTATCGGCATGGTGTTTCTTGATCAAGATGACGCGCTTGCAAGTGAGCAACGTGAAACCTTAACGAAAAAATTGACCGATGAAGGTCTGAATGTTGTAGGTTGGCGTGAAGTTCCTATTGATGCGTCTTGCCTAGGTATTATCGCGATGGATTGCTTGCCTCGTATTGAGCAAGTATTTGTCGACAGCAACCGTATGGATGCTCGTACTTTCGCAACGCGTTTGTTTGTGGCTCGTCGCCAAACTGAAATCGCGTTGTCGGAATACGAAAACTTCTACATCTGTTCTTTGTCCGACAAGGTGTTGGCGTACAAAGGCTTAATGATGCCAGTAGATTTGCCTTTCTTTTATAAAGATTTAGGCAACGAAAAAATGCAAACAGCGATTTGTGTTTTCCACCAACGTTTCTCGACTAATACGCTTCCTAAGTGGCCATTGGCGCAACCATTTCGTATGTTGGCGCACAACGGTGAGATCAATACCATCGAAGGTAACCGTAACTGGGCATTGGCTCGTAGCAGTAAGCTACGTACGCCGTTGATTCCAGAGCTACAAGACTTGCAGCCAATTGTTAACTTGACTGGTTCTGACTCTTCTTCCATGGACAACATGTTGGAAGTCTTGGTTACGGGTGGCGTGGATATTTTTCGTGCGGCACGTTTGATCATTCCGCCAGCGTGGCAAAACGTTGAAAACATGGATCCAGAGTTGCGTGCTTTCTATCAGTACAATTCTATGCATATGGATCCTTGGGACGGCCCAGCTGGTTTGGTTATGACAGACGGACGTCATGCGGTTTGTATGCTTGACCGTAACGGTTTGCGCCCTGCGCGTTGGGTTATTACTAAAAATGGCTTTATCACGCTGGCTTCTGAAGTAGGGACTTATGGCTACAAATCAGAAGACGTTGTGTCAAAAGGGCGAGTTGGCCCAGGCCAAATGTTGGTCATCGATACGCAAAACGGCAAAGTGCTCCACACAGACGACATTGATAATCGTCTGAAGTCCATGCATCCGTACAAAAAATGGTTGAAGCAGGAAGCGATTCGTATTGAGTCTTTGTTAGAAGAGTCGTCTCTTGAATTCGAACCTTTCACCAAAGAAGAAATGCTCACATATCAGAAGATGTTCCAAGTGTCTTTTGAAGAGCGCGAGCAAATTTTCCGTCCATTGGCTGAAAGTGGTCATGAAGCAGTTGGTTCTATGGGGGATGATACGCCGATGGCTGTTATGTCTAGCCAGACTCGCCCTGTTACAGACTATTTCCGTCAGAAGTTTGCGCAGGTAACCAATCCGCCTATCGATCCGCTACGTGAATCAGTGGTGATGTCATTGGAAACGTGTATCGGTGTGGAACGTAACTTATTTGAAGAAACACCAAAACACGCAAACCGTATTATTTTGTCTTCGCCTGTCTTATCACCACGTAAATACAGCCGTTTGTTGGCATTAGATGATCACCGTTTCCGTTTGGTACGTTTGAACACTAATTACAATCCAGAAAACGTTTCTCTTGAGCAAGCGATTAAAGATTTACAGCTAAAAGCGGAAGAGGTAGTACGTAATGGCGCGGTTATCCTTGTCTTGACTGACCGTGATATTGAGAAAGGCCATTTGCCAATTCCTGCACCAATGGCCGTAGGCGCGGTACATCATTATTTGTCTAAGCAAGGTTTGCGTTGTGATTCTAATATTATCGCTGACACTGGCTTTGTTCGTGATCCTCATCAATTTGCCGTGTTACTTGGCTTTGGTGCGACAGCGGTTTATCCCTACCTTTCTTATCGCTTAATCAATGACATGATAAATAAAGGTGAGGTGTTGGGTGATCCGATTGCTTGTCACGTTAAATACCGTAAAGGTATTAACAAGGGCTTAATGAAGATTATCTCTAAGATGGGGATCTCGACGATTGCCTCTTACCGTGGTGCGCAGTTGTTTGAAGCGGTTGGTTTAGACTCTAAAGTGGTTGATCTATGCTTCAAAGGCGTTCCAAGTCGTATCAAGGGCGCGCGCTTTGAAGATTTCCAAAAAGATCAAACATCCATCGCAAACAATGCATGGAAGTTGCGTAAACCGATTCAACAGGGCGGTTATCTAAAATACGTTCATGAAGCGGAATACCATGCGTTTAACCCGGATGTTGTGCGCAACTTGCAAACAGCTGTGGGTAGCGGTCGTTTTGAAGACTTCACTAAATACACAGAACTGGTTAACAACCGTCCTGCCTCTATGCTGCGTGACTTGTTTACCTTATCCGATAAGGCGAAATCTATTGCGCTGGACGAAGTAGAATCCATTGAAACGATTCTGCCACGCTTCGATTCAGCGGGTATGTCTTTGGGTGCCTTGTCGCCAGAAGCACACGAAGCCTTGGCGCAAGCGATGAATGAATTAGGCTGTCGCTCTAATTCTGGTGAGGGTGGTGAAGATCCAGCTCGTCACGGTACTGAGCGTCGTTCTAAGATCAAGCAAATCGCGTCTGGCCGTTTTGGTGTGACACCAGAATACTTAGTCAACGCCGAAGTCCTGCAGATTAAAGTGGCACAAGGTGCGAAACCAGGCGAAGGTGGTCAATTGCCAGGCGGTAAGGTAAACGGCTTAATTGCTCGACTACGTTACGCGGTTCCAGGTGTTACCTTGATTTCACCACCGCCACATCATGATATTTATTCTATCGAGGATTTGGCACAGCTGATTTTCGATTTGAAACAAGTAAACCCAGATGCCTTGGTATCGGTGAAACTGGTTTCTGAACCAGGTGTTGGTACGATCGCCGCAGGTGTCGCGAAAGCGTACGCGGATTTGATCACTATCTCTGGTTATGACGGCGGTACAGCAGCCTCGCCAATTACGTCGATTCGCCATGCGGGCTCACCTTGGGAACTAGGTTTAGCGGAAGCGCAACAAGCGCTTCGTTCTAATGATCTTCGTGGCAACATTCGCCTACAAACAGATGGCGGTTTGAAAACGGGTCTAGATGTAGTGAAAGCCGCGATTCTTGGTGCGGAAAGCTTTGGCTTTGGTACCACACCAATGGTTGCTATGGGTTGTAAGTTCTTGCGTATTTGTCACTTGAACAACTGTGCGACCGGTGTGGCGACTCAAGATCAAATGCTACGTGATGAACATTTCATCGGCACAGTAGAAATGATCAAAAACTTCTTCCGCTTTATGGCTGAAGATACACGCCTATGGTTGGCAAAGCTTGGTGTTGCAAAGCTACAAGATTTGATTGGTCGTACAGATCTGTTGGCTATCTTACCAGGTGAAACCGATAAGCAGCGTAACTTAGACTTATCTCCGATCTTAAAAAATGATTTGATTCCAGCGGATAAAGCACAATATTGTCAGGCGCCATTTAATCCGCCACACGATAAAGGTCTATTGGCTTTGAAAATGTGGGATACGGTTAAAGAAGTGGTCGAAGAGAAAGAAGGTGGCGAATTTGCTTTTGATGTGACCAACTGTGACCGTTCTATCGGTGCGCGTTTGTCTGGTGAAATAGCGAAGCGCTACGGTAATCAAGGTATGTCTGATACTCCATTAACATTGAAGTTGGCTGGTACGGCTGGTCAGAGTTTTGGAGTATGGAACGCGGGTGGTTTAAACATGTACCTGGAAGGCGATGCGAACGACTACGTTGGTAAAGGCATGACAGGCGGAAAATTGGTTATTCGTCCACCAAAAGGATCTGTCTTCCAATCACAAGATTCGGCCATTATCGGTAACACCTGTTTGTATGGTGCGACGGGCGGTAAGTTGTTTGCGGCAGGTACGGCAGGTGAACGTTTTGCTGTACGTAATTCTGGCACTCATACTGTTATCGAAGGCGCAGGCGATCACTGCTGTGAATACATGACCGGCGGTATGGTGACTGTCCTTGGAAATACTGGTTACAACTTTGGTGCGGGCATGACTGGCGGTTTCGCTTACGTGCTCGATTTAGACCGTACCTTTGTGGATAAATACAATCATGAATTGGTTGAAATTCACCGTATTGGTACGGAATTAACGGAAGAGTATCGCTCACACCTTCGCTCTGTGATCGAAGAATACGTCCGAGAAACTGACAGCGAATGGGGCCAAGAGATCTTAGAAAACTTCTATGACTACATTGGCAAGTTCTGGCTAGTCAAACCAAAAGCCGCCAGCTTAGGCGCGCTATTGGCAAGCACTCGTCAACGTCCGGAATAAAACACGCTGTTATAGCGCTTGGCTTGTGATGAAACGAACCAAGCGTTGTGAACGAATCAGTCTGACCCATTTGAGAGAAGCGCTGCCTGTTTACAGGCAGCCAAGGAGATAGCAGCTTATGTCTGAGCGCTTGAACAACGCATTTCAATTCGTCGAAGTGGACCGTAAGGACCCTAAAAAGAAGCCTTTAATTACTCGTAAGGCGCAATTCGTCGAAATTTATAAACCATTCGAAGAGCCGGGAGCCAAAGACCAAGCGCACCGTTGCCTAGAATGTGGTAACCCTTATTGTGAGTGGAAATGTCCAGTACACAATTACATCCCAAACTGGCTGAAACTAGTGAGCGAAGGTAGCATTTTAGAAGCCGCTGAGCTGAGCCACCAAACCAACTCCTTGCCAGAAGTCTGTGGTCGTGTCTGCCCGCAAGATCGTCTTTGTGAAGGTGCTTGTACGCTTGGGGAAGGTGGTTTTGGTGCCGTAACGATTGGTTCGGTTGAGAAATACATTACAGATACGGCTTTTGCTTTGGGCTGGCGTCCAGATATGTCTAACGTCGTACCGGTCAATAAAACCGTTGCTATTGTTGGCGCAGGTCCAGCAGGTCTTGCCTGTGCTGACATCTTAGTACGTAATGGTATTAAGCCAGTTGTATTTGATAAGTACCCAGAAATTGGTGGCTTGCTGACGTTTGGTATTCCGGAATTCAAACTGGAAAAAAGCGTTATGGCACGTCGTCGTGAAATTTTTGAAGAAATGGGCGTAGAATTTGTTCTAGGCACCTCGGTTGGTGATGACGTACCGTTTGAACATGTATTGGAAGAGTACGATGCGGTATTTTTAGGCATGGGTACTTACAAATACATGAAAGGCGGTTTTCCAGGTGAAGAGCTTCCTGGTGTTCATGACGCTTTGGATTACCTGATTTCTAATGTGAACCATTGCCTAGACTTCGAAGAAGATGAAGCAGACTATGTAAACCTAAAAGGTAAACAAGTTGTTGTCTTGGGCGGTGGTGATACGGCGATGGACTGTAACCGAACAGCTATTCGTCAAGGCGCGAAAAGCGTGACTTGTGCGTACCGTCGTGACCAAGAAAACATGCCGGGCTCTCGTAAAGAAGTGCAAAATGCGAAAGAAGAAGGTGTGCAGTTCCTATTTAATCGTCAGCCAGTTGAAATCATTGGTGATGAAAAAGTAGAAGGTATCAAGGTTGTTGAAACTAAAATGGGTGAGCCTGATGAAAATGGCCGTCGTTCTGCAGAAATCGTTGAAGGTAGTGAGCAGATCATTCCTGCCGACACTGTATTGATTGCCTTTGGTTTCCAAGCTAGCCCTGCGCCTTGGTTCGAAAAATTCGGCATTGAAACAGACGCTCGCGGTCGTGTCATCGCGCCGAAGAAAGGTAAATTCATGTTCCAAACGACCAACGAAAAAATCTTTGCTGGTGGCGATATGGTTCGTGGTTCAGATCTAGTGGTAACGGCTATCGATGAAGGTCGTAAGGCTGCGGAAGGGATTATGGATTTCCTAGACGTTTAACCATAACGACTGAGCTAGCAAGGTTGTGTTACTTTGAATTAAACGCCAGTCAGAGAAATCTGATTGGCGTTTTCGTTTTGATGATATGCAAGGTTAAAGCGATCTAAATCTTGTTCCGTCACGTATGAATGTTATTAACTCACAACAACAGGCTAATTATGTTTTCTTTTCTAAAGTCCGACCCGATTAAAAAGCTCGACAAAGAATATGGTGAGCTACTAGAAAAAGCCATGCAAGCCCAACGCGGCGGCGACATCAGGCTCTATTCAGAGCTGACAGAAAAAGCCGAAGCTTTGAAAGTGAAGATAGATGAAGCTGGGTCTAAATAGATTTAATAAAAAACGCGGTGCCATGTTAATGGCACCGCGTTTTTAGTTATAGCGCATAAGATTTTAAGCGTTTAATTTTTTCAATGACTAGGATGGCGTAGCGTTGTCCATTGGTCGAATGAGCGCCAAACTTTCTTCCGCAAAACCAGTACCAGCTTCGGTATAGAAGTTGAAAACGTTGTCTATGCCGCTGTTGATGAGAATATCTCTTTCATCTTGGTAGCGAGCAATCGCGGCGATTTGTCCTGTGTAGTTGGCTTTACGCAACTGGATGGCGACATTGGTTGTATCTTCTGCGGCAGGCAGAGCCAGCAAGACCAAATCAATTCGAGAGGTGTCTAAACGCTCCCACAAGTCGGCGTCTTCACCGTCGCCGTAAAAGACGTTTTCTTGGTCGGCTTGCATTTGGTTGATACGGTTACGATCGGCATCCATACCGGCAACAGTATCGCCTACAAAACCTTTTAACGATTCGAATGCCCCGCGTCCAACTCGACCTAAACCTACCACCAAAATATCGCTGTTTACCGGTTGCACGAAGCGGTCTTCAGGTAAGCAGTCTGCACTTTCAAACCGGCGAATGACGTCTTTGTTTTTACGGTACATGCGATGAACGTTGCGGTACAAAATACTGGTAATAACGAAAGAAAAAGACACGGCGAGAGCCAAAACAACCAGCCATTCTTTTTCTAACCAGCCGTTCGCCACACTCAGAGCAACGACAATGAGGCCAAATTCGCTGTAGTTTGACAGAATCATTGACGACAGGAAGGATGTTCGACCGCGTAGTTTCATCTTGGTTAGTAGCAAGAAGAAGAGAGCGAACTTTGCCAAAATGACTAAGGTAATGATCAGACTGATGCCGATCATGCTTAATGTTGGTAGGGCGGTAAAACCAATGGATAAAAAGAAGCCTATCAAGAATAGGTCCTTGAAGTTCATTAGGGACTTATTCATTTCAGCGGCTTTAGAATGAGAGGCCAATAGAATACCGAAAATCAGCGCTCCTAAATCGCCTTTAACGCCCACCAAGTAGAATAGCTCGTAGCCACCTAGCGCAAGAAATAGTCCCGTTAATGGCAGCATTTCCCCGTGGCCAGCCTTGTCGACGACCTTGTTTATAACAGGGCGAATCAGTAGTAAGCCAAATAACCCCAGTGCCCAGATAGACGGAATCTTACCTGTGGCGGCCACAAGAAAAATCACCGCGACTATGTCCTGCATAACCAGAATGCCAAGAGATAGTTGTCCGTGACGAGTTTTAAGTTCGCTGCTTTCTTCCAGTAATTTCATAACACAAACTGTGCTGGAAAAACTGAGGGCAAAACCAAGTAGAGCAGCGGTTTTAAAATCAAGTAAACCAAAATACGGCAGGCTCAATGTGCCGAGTAGCAGGGCGATACCGGCAAAAATGACGGTGCTTATTCCCATATGACTTAATGTAGAAGCCCATACTTCACGTTTTAGGAGGTCTTTAACATGCAATTTCAAACCGATACTAAATAGCATGAGCGTAATGCCAATGTTGGCAAGAGAGTCCAATGTGCTACTTGGTTCTAGGCCCGCATAGTTAAGTAAAAAACCAGCCAATAAGAAACCAATTAGTGGTGGTAAATTGATCATCTTGACAGCCAGTCCGCAGACGAATGCGAATAAGATCCAAATGAATTCCATAGATTCCTTCTAAATTAAAGAATGTGTAAAGGGGAGTTTTATCATACGTAATTTGTCTAAGGCGTGCAGCACGTAATACTGCAAATTATTCTATCTCGCTCCAGAAATTAACATACCTAAAATGGTATGAAGAACAACATTTCTCATAGTGCTTCAATTAAATTCTAAAGTAGATAAATAGACTTTAGATAAATTGCGGTAACACTCAGTAAGCGTGATGCAATGATTTTATTGATCACGCTTTTTTTATTGTATTGTTTTATCTTGGCGCAGCATTGATGAATGAAATTTAGTTTTCTTTTTATTCATCATGACGAGTAAACTATTGAGCCATTTTACCCATTGCTAAGGAAAAGGATGTCACTCTCTCATTCATCACAACCCACCGGACTGCCAGTAAAGCGCTTAGCTGAAAAAGAGCTGGTGGCTTTGTTTGCTTTGATGATGTCTCTGACGGCGCTGAGTATGGATGCCATGTTGCCGGCGTTTCCTTTTATTGCTGAGTCTCTAGCGATTGTGGATTATCAGAAAACCCAATGGATTGTGTCTGCAATGATTTTGGGAATGGTGTTTGGTGAGATTTTCTTTGGGCCTTTGTCTGATGCTATTGGCCGGAAAAAGAGTATTTTGCTTGGTATCAGTGTGTATCTTATGGGTTCTTTGGTGGCGTTGTCGGCGTCGTCCATTGAGGTGTTTTTGTTGGGACGTATGATTCAAGGTTTTGGCGTTGCTGGACCAAAAATTGCCTCTCGCGCCTTGATCCGAGATATGTACAAAGGCGCGGCGATGGCACGCATTATGTCTTTTGTGATGATGGTGTTTATTTTAGTGCCTATGCTTGCGCCTTCGATTGGACAACTGGTGTTGCAAGTCGCAGATTGGCGTTGGATTTTTGGTTTGTTGATGGCTCAAGCAAGCATTGCTGGCGCATGGCTACTGCTTCGTCAGCCGGAAACGCTATCAAAAGAAAATCGTATTCCGCTCAACCGAAAACGATTAATGGCCGATGTTCGTATTGTTCTAAGTCGTCGTGATGTGATGGCGTATACCGTTTTATTAGGCTGTATTTTTGGTGGCTTAATGTTGCACATTAGTACCGCACAATCGATTTTTCAGGATGTGTATGAGACTGGTGATCGCTTTCCTTTGTTCTTTGCGATGTTGGCAATTGGTTCTGCTGTTATCAACTTTTCAAATGGCAAAATAGTTCTACGAGTCGGCATGTTGCGCTGTGTTATCGGCGCATTGACAGTATTGTTATCGACCGCTTTTATTCTTTTGTTTGTGTCTTTACTTTTCGATGGTGTGCCGCCTTTTGCCCTATTTATGGGATTAGGTATGGTGATGTTTTCTTGCTTCGGTATGGTGTTTGGCAACGTCAATGCTATGGCGATGGAGCCGCTGGGAAAAATGGCAGGGCTTGGAGCATCACTGATTTCGTCGCTATCAAGTTTGCTTGCGATTGTGCTGTCGACCTTCGTTGGGCAGTTTTATAATTTTACGGTTATTCCGTTAGCCAGCGGCTTTGTTCTCTTCTCTATGATTGCATTTATCATGCTTAGATATGGCTATAATTACAGCCGACGTCACGCTGAAGAATAAGACTATTTAGCGCATCATGGGTTAGGGGAAGGTGAGTGTCATTCTGTCTTCATCAAAGTAGGTTAGAATATAAACTCAGTTTTTAAGTATGAGCACACCTATTTCTATGTCATCTCAAATACCCCAATCTGGTTCTTTAGCAAAACAACTCTTTTCCATGACATGGCCAATGCTGTTTGGCGTTTTGTCGTTGATGAGTTTTCAGTTGGTGGACAGTGCTTTTATCGGACAGTTGGGGCTTTTGCCGTTGGCGGCACAGGGTTTTACCTTGCCCATTCAGATGATTGTAATTGGTCTGCAAGTGGGACTGGGTATCGCGACGACGGCAATTATTTCTCGTGCTTTAGGGGCAGGGAACACGCGTTATGCCAAGCAGTTAGGTGGTTTGGTGTTAATGATGGGAAGTGTGGGGATCGCTTTCTTTAGTGTGATCATTTGGCTATTACGCCATCCTATTTTGGCGTTACTGAGTGCGCCGGACTCAGTTTATCCTGTTATCGATTCTTACTGGCCTCACTGGTTGCTCAGCGCTTGGGTGGGTGCGTTAATTTACTTTTACTACAGTATTTGCCGTTCCAATGGGAATACCATGTTGCCTGGCATCATGATGATTGTGACCAGCGTATTGAACTTGGTATTGGATCCTATTTTTATCTTCACTTTTGACCTTGGCTTGAACGGTGCAGCTATGGCGACCACACTGGCGTTTGGTTTGGGAACTTTGATTGTTGCACCAAAAGTAGCTCGTAAACATTGGATTACCTTTGATTGGAAGGACCTAAATATCGGCAAAAGCTTGGGGGCGATTGGTCACATAATGGGGCCTGCGATGATTAGTCAGTTGTTGCCGCCAGTCTCTTCTATGTTGGCGACCAAGCTTATTGCTGGATTTGGTACGGCGGCCGTGGCGTCTTGGGCGTTGGGCTCACGTTTTGAATTTTTCTCGATTGTGGCTGTGTTGGCGTTAACCATGTCGATGCCGCCAATGGTTGGTCGCTTATTGGGGGCCAATCGGATTCAAGACATTCGTACTGTGGTGTCGATCTCAATTCGCTTTATTCTGCTGTTTCAATTTTGTGTGGCATTACTGACTTTCGTATTAGCTGGGCCTTTGGCTCGTCTCATGACCAGTGAACAGGCTGTGTCGGACATTTTAACTTGGCATTTAATCATTGTGCCTGTCAGCCTTGGTGCGTTGGGAATTTGCATGTTGATGGTGTCTGTTTGTAATGCGCTTGGTAAATCTTATGTGGCGTTAACCATTTCAACGTTACGGCTATTTGCTTTCTTTTTGCCTTGTCTATGGCTTGGTGCTGAGTTGGCTGGGCTAAAAGGTATTTTCATTGGCGTACTCATTGGTAACTTATTCGCCGGTATGTGCGCATGGAGAATGTATTTGCGTGCTTTGTCGAAGGTTGACATGTCTGGCCAAGTCGCATAGGAAACGGTTACGTCAGGCAAACTTGGTTCAATTGGGTTCAGCATGCCGACAAAAAAGCCTCTCTCTGAAGTGACCCCCAATAGTTGGACAAACAACATTGGGGGTTCTTTTTATGTCAAAGTACAGTCGTGCTTTTAAAATCACATTAGCTCAGCAATGC
>NZ_QNSE01000019.1 GCF_003315485.1 Marinomonas rhizomae | reverse complement strand
AAATGTTCCATGGCGAAACCTTCGAGGACGAAGATGATCTGATCCAAGAACTTGAAGAGTATATTGATTACTACAATACGAAACGAATAAAAATGGGGTTAAATGGCCTGACTCCGGTAGAGTACCGAAATCAGGCATTGTTAGCCGGTTAATAAAGAGTCCAACTTTATGGGGTCACTTCATAAATTATTGTCTAGGTGGGCTTTTTTTGCTCTACTAAAAGCATCAACCCCCTCTTTAACAGGAATAAACATACAATGGACTTTGTCTTTTTCGATATATCTATTTGGGTCTATCTTGCTCTCTTTGGCGCTGCGTTTTTTGCAGGCGTTATCGATGCTATTGCAGGGGGAGGCGGTCTAATCACTGTACCGGTTTTATTAGCGGCAGGCCTTTCACCTGCAGAAGCTCTAGCAACCAATAAACTACAAGGCTGTGCAGGCACGGTATCTGCGTCTTACCACTTCATTAAAAAGGGCCAAGTAAAACTATCTGATATGTGGCTCCCTATTCTAATGACTGCCATCGGGGCGATATGCGGAACATTACTAGTATCCTACTTGGACAGCAGTCTACTGCTTAAGGCCGTTCCGCTTATTCTTATTGCTGTGGCTATTTTCTTTTTCTTCTTACCTAAGGTTCAACCTTATATCGCCAGTAAATTCTCTCTTACTCATGTCCAGTTTGCGCTCATTATAGGCACCAGCATCGGCTTTTATGATGGTTTGATTGGCCCTGGAACAGGCGCTTTCTTTTCTACCGCTTATTTATGCTTAATGGGGCTGACCGTGGTTTCAGCCACCGCCCACACAAAAGTACTCAATGCAACCAGCAACCTAGCCTCCTTAGCCATGTTCGCTTTTAGCGGCCATCTAATTTGGGCATTAGGTATCGTGATGGGAATTGGGCAATGGTTTGGAGCGCAAATTGGCTCAAGACTGGTTATTACCAAAGGCGCGAAGCTGATTCGCCCCATGGTAATTATTATGTGTTTAGCCATTTCAATTAAATTATTATTAGACAACTAGTAAGGCTTAGCTCAACTTACTCAGGCGCTGTCAAAGCATCCTCTGATGAATATTCGTAGCATTGCGCTACCAGCCAACTGAGTAACTGCTGGACAGGCTCTCGCTGACGCTGCATTTCAGGACAGACAAACAGGTAAGCATAACCTTCATCCAACGTTTCTGAAAATGGCATAACCAACCTTCCTTGCTGAATGTCATCCATAACCAAAGGTGTCCTACCCAAAGCAACGCCCTGCCCAGCAATAGCAGCTTGCACAGCAAGGTCACCACGATTAAAACTGATACCGCGAGATGGCTTAATACCTTTTGCGTTAGCCAATAGCAGCCACTTCTCCCATTCCGCATAAGGGCTGGAAAAACGCCATTCAGAATCATCATTTAATAAAGGCACTTGCGCTAATTGGCTCGCTTCCGTTAAAGCCCGCTGTTGTACAAACGCCGGACTACAAACCGGAAACACCTTATCCTTCATCAAGGGAACAATATGCCCTTTGGAGCTATGAACATGACTATGAACTATCGCCACATCAATTCTGTCACGCTGAAAGTTCACCTCTCTGTCATTAGCCTGAATACGAAGCTGTAAATCGGGGTAAGCTTCCTGCAAGTTACCCAATCGGGGGATCAACCATTTGGTTGCAAAAGATGGCATGACAGAAACCGTCAAAATATTAGACGTTTCTTCTTCTTGCAGCTCTAGCACCAAATCATTAATTTCAGTAAAACTATGGTTGAGCTGCACAGCCAAGCGCACCCCTGCCACAGTCAACTCTAAACGCCGATGGTAGCGAACAAATAAAGTCAGCTTCAAACGCTCTTCTAATTGGCGAATTTGCTGACTAACCGCTCCTTGCGTTAAATGCATTTCTTGCGCAGCTTTTGTAAAACTCAAATGACGAGCCGCGATAGCAAATGTGGCCAATCCTGCCAAAGGAATAGATTTCATAAAAACCCTCATTAGATGACTTCAGCTACTGCAAAATAAAAACGCCACCAAACTCAAAAGCCAATATAAAAAGCAGCAAAATAATTTAAATTTAACTTTATAATCAACAACTTAATTCTGTATTTTTGTTTTTCTTTAAATATTAAAACATAAAATAAAAAATAATTAATGTATTTTGCATTAATTTAACTAATCCAACAAATCAATTTATATCGTTTGTAAGACTTATTTAAATAGATAAAATTATTAGATCTCTTAGGTTGAACAGCGACCTAATATTTATCGATACAGCCCTAACTGTATTACTTCTAAAACGTGTCCCACAGTCATGTTTTAGATGAATATCACCATTCCCCACAGGATGATGCTATTCGCAACTGCTAGTTACTTTTGTTGAAGCCGGACCTTGTCCGGCTTTTTTTTTGCTTTAACTTTAACCTTACACTTAACGCTTGAAGCAAAAAAAACGGCAACCCGAAGGTTGCCGTTAAATAACACACATTAAATGTGTCCGGTCATTTCTTAAGCTGCTTTCTCTTCGAGTAATTCAGCTTTGGTAAAATTTGCCTGAGCTAACTTCTCCATTAAGCGCACAACCTGACAGCTGTAACCGTATTCGTTATCGTACCAAACATATAAAGTTGCTTGGTTACCACGAACTTTTGTCGACAAAGAGTCCAGAATACCCGCTTGCTGAGAACCGATAAAGTCAGAGCTTACTGCATCACATTCTTCACTGTAACCAATTTGGCCTGTCAATTCAGCACTGCTGGATGCCGCTTTCAAAAGCTGGTTAATCCCTTCAACAGACGTTGCAGATTTCAAGTTCAGACTTAACACAGCAATAGAAACATTGATAACAGGAACTCGTATCGCACTGCCACTCAGCTTACCTTCTAAAGAAGGGATCGCTTTTGATACCGCTTTTGCCGCACCGGTTTCAGTCATCACCATATTCATACCCGCAGCACGACCACGACGATCGCCTTTGTGGATATTATCAATTAAGTTCTGGTCATTCGTATAAGCATGAACTGTTTCTACATGACCGGACTCAATACCGTATTCTTTTTCCAATACAGACAAGATAGGCGTAATCGCATTTGTTGTGCAGGATGCAGCAGAAACAATACGGTCAGCGTCCGTTACATCGCTATCGTTTACACCGAAAACGATGTTTTTCATTTCTTTTCCTGGAGCGGTAAGCACAACGCGCTCAATACCTGGACGATTCAAGTGAACACTCAAACCATCATGATCACGCCAGCGACCTGTATTATCAACAAGTAAAGCGTTGTTAATACCATGGGCTTGGTAATCAACCTCCGCTGGATCAGAAGCATAAATAATTTTGACAGGCGAACCATTGATGATCAGAGCTTGATTCTCTTCATCCACTTTTACCAACCCATCATATACGCCATGAACAGAATCGTATTTAAGCAAACTGGCACGCTTAGAAAGGTCATTGTCACACGCTTTGCGTACAACAATCGCCGCTAATGCCATACCTGGTGTTGTATGACCAAGAGTACACATACGTCGAGCAAGCAAACGACCAATACGACCAAACCCATACAAAACAACAGGCGTTTCAGCTCCATCATTTGTTTGAGCGGCTAACACAGATTCCACATCTGCCTCAGCGATCAATGTCTCTAGCTCCACCACGCTGTTAGCGGTGTCACTTGCCAACACTTGCTCTAACACTTGATAAACTTGAGCAAGATCTAATTCAGGATGCTGATCAAACGCAGCCATCAAGCTCGTAACAGAATCAGCCATTAAGGTGTTTCCTGCCAACTGAACTTTTACCGCTTTCTCACGACCAAGTTTACCTAAAAGAGGAATCATAGATTCTGCTTGTGAAAGTGCTTGTAACCAAGTGCTTGTCATTTTCTGCCCCCGAAAAAAGACTCTGTTGTATCAATATGGGCGCAGTCTAACGGCAGATCAGGACAAAAACAAATTGTAAGAAGACAACAAAAAACCTTTAAAAACGGGTGTTTAGCGTGTTTTTTTATAGAAATAACGAAATAACAGAGAAGGTCTAGAAACTTTACTACATAATCGCGTTATTACACGGAAGATACCTGCTATTGGCACGATTATGTTGTAATTTGGCAACAAAGACTGACAGGAAATTTCATAAATTATTTTACAAATGACGCTTTCTTTCAGCCAAAACACCCAAAAGACAGAAACAAAATAGAATTAAAGCCGGACGATACATCAAATCGACACGTGTAATTCCCCAATAAACCAAGGGCTGACTCCATAAAGTGAGAAGCCCATACCCAAAAGTACACATCAAAATAAACGCCACTACCCGAGCAAAAAACACCCAAGAAGACACCAAGCTTTTGATAAATCCATTTACCTTGTCGCCGTAAACGACCAAACAAGTAGCAACCAACGCTAAAGAGATATCCTGAAGATAAGGCTGAAGAAAGTGTGCAAAACGAAGATTTAGATCAAGAATAAACATAGATAATTAACTACACGATAAACAAACTAAGGGTTATTAATTTTTACGAGACAAGGCTTCAACATCAATTTTCCCAGAACGAGTGGCAACTTTTGGACTTTCATCAACATACATAAGGGATACATCATAAGTCGTATTATGAAGTTCAATCATGGTGCCATCATTAAAAAACCACTTTGAGCGCCCAATACCATCATTAAGGACACCTTCATTAGGATCTCCGTACTTACGAATAAGCAATTCACCCAACGCCTTACGCTTCTCTTTACTTTCCACCACACCAGACAACAGAGCCTGACGAATATAACCCGATCTATTTGAATAAATCGTCACGCTAGTCACTCCCAAGATACCTTCAGGCCCTAAGCTATAACTCACCACACCATCTTTATAAGACGGATAACTACGCAGTCCCATGCTATTCAGCTGATTGTCTAATCGAGAAACGCTTAGGTCGTTTAATGGTAAACCAAACAGTTTAGCCTCGCTAAAAGGAGGAGAAACACCACTCACTTCAGCTTTGGCTAACGCAGAGAAGCCCATAAAAAAAGCAAATACAACCATAATAAACACTGGAGTGACTTTAGCTGGCATTAATTTTTCCTTTGAGGCGACGCACATCAGTTTGACTGGGCACAAAACATCAAACCTGATATATAATACAACACTATAAACTCCTTCAACTCAAGGAGCATCAAAACTTTATTTTCTGAGGTAAAAAATGGCTCTTGTTATTGGCATCACCGGTGTCTCTGGAAGCGGAAAAAGCCGACTTTGTTCTTTATTAGCGGAAGGTCAGGGTGACAAAATCACCGTCCTATGCCAGGACAGTTTCTATAATGGATGCGGTAGTATCGATCCGGACGTTTATAACTTTGATGATCTAAGCTCACTAGACCTTGAAAGCATCACTCTGGCGATTCATAACTGTAAAAACCGCCAGCAGCCAAATGAAATTCCAGTGTACGATCATTCTCAACACAAACGTACTGGCTATCGTAATCTAGACCCAACACACGTTGTTCTCGTGGAAGGTCACATGATGTTCCAAGACCCAGGTATTCGTGATGCTGTTGATTACCTTTTATATGTCGACACAGATATGGACATCGCCATTGTGCGACGTTTGAAACGAGATATTGCAGAACGCGGACGTGATGTAAACGAAGTAACAAGCCGCTACATGCGCCATGTACGTCAAGCCTCACTCAAGACCATCGACATTCGCAGTAAAGCGGATTTCATTATCCCAAACAACAAAAGCTTCACCAACGCCGCGAGTTTACTGCGAAATCACATAGACTACTTACTAAAAGAGAAAGGCGCCAAATAGGCGCCCTTCTTTTTTATATTACCGAAGCAGCAAAGCTTTATTTCTTTATGTCGTCAAAGAAACGTTTCACACCATCAAACCAGCTTTTTTGCTTAGGTGAATGGTCCGTCCCTTCACCCATACTTTCAGCCAATTCTGTAAACAGCTCTTTTTGACGAGCCGTTAAATTCACTGGTGTTTCCACAACAACCTTACAGATCAAATCACCCACTGGGCCGCCACGAACTGGCTTCACACCTTTATTGCGCAGGCGGAATAACTTGCCAGACTGACATTCAGCTGTGACTTTCAAACGCACACGACCATCTAATGTCGGCACATCAATTTCACCACCCAATGCCGCCGTTGTGAAGCTGATAGGCACTTCACAGTATAAGTTCGCACCATCACGCTCGAAAATGCTATGCGGTTTAACAGAGACCTGTACAAATAAATCACCCGCTGGACCACCATGAGTTCCCGCTTCGCCTTCACCAGACAAACGAATACGATCCCCCGTATCTACACCAGCAGGAATCTTAACATTAAGCGTTTTGTATTCTTGAACACGGCCTTGACCATGACAATCGTTACAAGGATCACTGATCACCTGACCGGCACCATGGCATTCTGGACAAGCTTGCTGAACAGAGAAGAAACCTTGTGACATGCGTACTTGACCAGCACCACCACAAGTTCCACAGGTCTTAGGCGTCGAACCTTTTTTAGCACCGGAACCATCACAAGTTTTACAATTCACTAAGGTCGGTATACGGATTTTTTCTTCACATCCCCAAACCGCCTGTTCAAGATCAAGCTCTAAGGTGTAACGTAAATCTGAGCCACGGCGAGTTCGGCTTTGACCGCCACCACCGCCGCCAAAAATATCACCGAACACATCACCAAAAATGTCACTAAAACCACCAGCTCCAGCGCCGCCGCCATAACCACCAGCCTGACCGTTTACGCCATCATGACCAAATCGGTCGTAAGCGGCACGCTTATCATCAGAAGATAATATTTCATAGGCTTCCGCCAGCTCTTTGAATTTATCGAGCGCTTCTGGGTTGTCTGGATTCTTATCTGGGTGGTACTTATTCGCTAAAGAACGATAAGCTTTTTTAATATCTTTCTTATCCGCGTCTTTGGCCACCCCAAGAACGTCGTAATAGTCTCTTTTGCTCATCGCAGGCATTCCTGAATTAAAAGTCTGAATGGAAAAATCTGAATTGAAAACTGGAATCGAAAAATTTAAGAATTTAAAAAAATTCAATTTTTAAAATCACCAACCTCATATTTTGCAAATAGCAAAGCACGGTCTAAAACCGTGCTCGCTATAAACAGCCCTATTAGTCAGGGCAACATAAGTGCTTAGCGCTTATTTTTTATCTTCTTTCACTTCTTCGAATTCCGCGTCAACCGCATCATCCTGAGACTTAGCCTGCTCGCCTTCAGCTGGCTGCTCACCAGCTTCTGCTTCTGCATACATCTTCTGCGCCAAAGTGCCAGATGCCTGAGTCAACGCGTTGGTTTTCTCTTCGATCTTCTCTTTGTCGTTAGACGTTAACGCTTCTTCAAGTTCAGTAATCGCGGTTTCAATCGCTTCTTTCTCTTCCGCTGTTGCTTTATCGCCAGCGTCAGTCAATGTTTTACGAGTAGCGTGAATCATACCGTCTGCTGTATTGCGAACTTGTACAAGCTCTTCGAACTTACGGTCTTCTTCAGCATTCGCTTCAGCATCTTGAACCATTTTTTCTACTTCTTCATCGCTCAAACCAGAAGACGATTTGATAACGATAGACTGTTCTTTACCAGTCGCTTTATCTTTCGCAGAAACACTCAAGATACCGTTAGCATCGATATCGAAGCTTACTTCGATTTGTGGCACACCACGTGGAGCAGGTGGGATGTCAGCCAAGTCGAAACGACCTAGAGATTTGTTCTGAGATGCTTGCTTGCGCTCACCTTGTAATGCGTGGATTGTTACCGCATTTTGGTTATCTTCTGCTGTAGAGAAAGTCTGAGATTTCTTAGTCGGAATCGTCGTGTTTTTCTCGATCAACGCCGTCATTACACCACCCATTGTCTCGATACCTAGAGACAGCGGCGTAACGTCTAGAAGAAGAACGTCTTTAACATCACCAGAAAGTACAGCACCTTGGATAGACGCACCAATTGCTACGGCTTCGTCTGGGTTCACATCTTTACGTGGCTCTTTACCAAAGAACTCAGTTACTTTCGCTTGCACTAGTGGCATACGAGTTTGACCACCAACCAAGATAACTTCATCGATATCAGAAGCAGAAAGGTCTGCGTCTTTCAATGCTTGGCGGCAAGGCTCAAGAGACTTCATTACAAGCTCTTCAACCAAAGACTCCAACTTAGAGCGTGTCAATTTCACGTTCAAGTGCTTAGGTCCTGTCGCGTCTGCTGTGATGTAAGGCAAGTTAACTTCAGTTTGAGAAGAAGAAGAAAGCTCAACTTTGGCTTTTTCACCCGCTTCTTTTAAACGTTGTAGTGCTAGTGGATCATTGTGTAGATCGATGCCTGTGTCTTTCTTGAATTCAGCCGCTAGGAATTCGATAACGCGCATATCGAAATCTTCACCACCTAGGAAAGTATCACCGTTTGTAGACAATACTTCGAATTGCTTCTCACCATCAACATCAGCAATCTCGATAATAGAGATATCAAATGTACCACCACCAAGGTCATAAACCGCGATAGTAGAGTCGCCGCTGCTCTTATCTAGGCCGTAAGCCAATGCCGCTGCAGTTGGCTCGTTAATAATACGCTTCACTTCTAGACCAGCAATTTTACCTGCGTCTTTCGTGGCTTGACGCTGAGAATCGTTGAAGTAAGCAGGCACAGTGATAACCGCTTCAGTTACTTTCTCGCCTAGATAGTCTTCTGCTGTCTTCTTCATTTTTTTAAGAACTTCAGCTGAGATTTGTGGTGGCGCTTTCTTATCGCCTTTCACTTCTACCCAAGCGTCGCCGTTATCGGCAGAAATAATTTTGTAAGGCACCATAGAGATGTCTTTTTGAACCACGTCGTCTTTAAATTTACGACCAATCAAACGCTTAACTGCGAACAATGTATTTGTTGGGTTTGTTACCGCTTGACGCTTAGCAGATTGACCTACTAGCACTTCACCGTCTTCAGCAAATGCGACGATGGAAGGTGTGGTACGATCGCCTTCTGCGTTTTCAATAACGCGAGCTTTTTCGCCGTCCAACACAGCAACACAAGAGTTCGTTGTACCTAAGTCAATACCAATGATTCTACCCATGGTTTGTATCTCCAATAAATTCGTTTATGACGATGATAATTCTGTATTTGGGTACGCTTAAAAGTATTTCAAGCGTCCAGTGTCAAAAAAATGACAGTATTTTTAAGCCGCGCTTGAAACCACTACCATTGCTGGACGCAATAAGCGGCCATTAATGGTGTAACCCTTCTGCACTACATCCATAACGGTGTTCGCATCTAGTTCAGGGTTTGGCACCATAGTGATAGCTTGATGCAGCTCAGGGTTAAACGGTTCGCCATGTGGATCAACCACTTTGACCTCAAAGCGAGCCAAAGTCTCAAGCAAATCTTTCAACGTCAATTCCACACCTTCACGAACAGGGTCAGACTCACCTGTATCTGGCGCAGAAGCCAAGGCTCGCTCAAGATTGTCTGCTACGTTCACAATGGATTTAGCAAACTTTTCTAAACCAAATTTGTGCGCTTTCTCGACATCTTGTTCAGCACGGCGACGTACGTTTTGTGCATCTGCATGAGCGCGAAGTGCCGCTTCTTTATACTGAGCGACTTCTTCTAATGCTTTTGCAAGCTCATCATTTACAGTAACTTCTTCTAAAGTCTCTACTTCAGGCTCTAAAAGCTCTTCTACTGTTTCGTTTTGCGTTTCGCTTTTCAAATCATGCTCCGCGTCTAGATTAGGATTTTTTTGCTGCTCACTCATTTTCAACTCCAAATAACAGAAACATTACTTTCTATGTGCAGGGTATATGGGGTCAGCTTTTAACCTTTCAACACTAAAGCCGCATTAATTTTATGGGAATTTTTAAGACTATTACTTCATAGAGAAAGTTCGTCTACTGACCATATACCACAGGCAATTTTTTACTCTTTTTAGAGAGAAGAAATAAAAATGGAAGCAAGACTAAATTCGTCCAACTGGACTTCCCAAACTATTACGAAAACCTAGAAAAAGAAAAGTTGGCACAAATATGGCTAGAAATTACATACAATAAAAGGAGAAATCATGAACACATCAACCCATTCTATTGACTTCAAAACAATTACAACAAAAGAAAGGTATAAAATTTTAGCCGGCAGTGTCGTCCCTAGACCTATAGCTCTAGTTACAAGCATCAATAACAAAGGCGAACTAAATGCTGCCCCTTTTAGTTTTTTCAACGCTCTCTCCGCAAACCCTCCACTAGTAGGGTTCGGAATACAGCGCATGCCAGATGGCCAACTAAAAGATACTTATAAAAACATTATTGAGAATCAAGAGTTCACCGTGAACATTGTATCTGACGCACTTGTAGAGGCTATGAATATTTGCGCAATTCAATTTGAAAGCAATGTTGATGAAGCATCTATGGCGGGCCTTTCAGCCATCCCAGGGACATTGATTAACACACCAAGGATAAAGGAGTCCATGATTTCTCTTGAATGCAAACTGTTTAGCAACATCTCAACAAGTGAATATGGAGACTTATTACTAGGTGAGGTGGTTATGGCTCATATAAATGAATCAATTATAGATACTAACAACCTTTATATTGACCAAATTGGCCTTGATGCAGTAGGTCGTATGGGCGGGCAGGGATACGTAAGAACAAGGGAATACTTTGATTTAAAGGCAATAAAAAAAGAAGAGTTTGACAGCATTAATCAATTACGTATTTGGGGAAAAAAATCCAAAAACAAAGAACAGTTATAGTGCAAAATAAAATTGTATGCACTTTTTTGGTGTTTTTGCATACGATTTTTCTCATAAAAAAAGCCTTATTAACCGAACTTAACTATATCTACCTGTTTAAAAAGGAGTTTTAAACATTGGCATGCATTATGCTCCAATAAAAAAGTCCTAAACTGTATACAATGGTGTTCACAATGAAAAATTCAAAGATGAATGGCTGGTCCCGTAGAGACTTTATTAAAGCAGGTGCAGCAATGGGGGCAACAGCTGCTGTCGCACCTTACTCAAATTTTGCTTATTCCGATTCACCTAGAGTTCTGAACTATTTAGCTTGGCCAGGTAATGCAGACCCCTACCTAATAGCCGAGTTTGAAAAAGCTCACAATGTAAAGGTTAGAATAAAAGAATACGTTGGTGGTGATCAGATGCTGGCACTATTACATCAAGCACCGCCTGGTTCTTTTGATGTCGTTATGGCAGATGCAGAATATATGCATCTACTAAAAGAAGCAGACTTCCTTCAAAAACTTAATCCAGATGATTATCCGCTAGATGATTACTGGCCTGAATTCCAAGAGTTCCCACTACATTGGTTTGATGGTGACTTATATTCTGTCATGACCGATTTTGGCTACCTAGGGCTCTCTTATAACACCGAAGTGTTCCGCCCTGAAGAGGTTGAATCCTATGATGTTATGTTGAGTGATAAAGCAAAAGGCAAAGTTGGCTTCTTCGACTTTTACTTACCTTCAATGGGGTGTGTCAGCCTAGCAGCAGGAAACAAAACACCATTCGACTTATCCTTAGCAGAGTTTGACTTGCTGTCTAATAAATTAATGTCTTTAAGAGGACAGGCTTCTGGTTTCTACACTATTGCAGACATTTTTTCTTCCTTCTCTAACCGCCAAGCGACTTTAATACCTGGCATTGGTGAATGGATTACTTTAGGACTAAGAGAAAGCGGTGTCCCCGTTGATACCATAATTCCAAATGAAGGTGGCTTACAGTGGACTGAGTCCATGTCCATTTTAAAGTCCTCGCCTAAGCAAGATCTTGCTCGTAAGTTTATTCAATGGACAACATCACCTAAAGGGCAAGCGTTGATGGCTACGAAGCCTGACAACAAGAAAAGCATACCAAGCAAAGCTGGCTGGGAGTTATTAAATAAGACCATGCCAGATGAAGCAGAACTACTTCGTATGCAGCTCAACGCGCCTAATGTGATCGATGAGTTTAGAACGAAAAAAATTGCATACCGACAGTTACCTTCTAATCAGTCTATAGAAACATGGAATGATTTATGGACTGACTTTAAAAGCGCGTAACAAATGAGGGGATTATGAATAATTATTCGGATAATTTAGTCCTATCAAAAAACATATCAACAAAACCCTCAATTAAAGTTAGGAAAGGCCGCTGGTTTCCAGCGGCCTTAGCCCTTCCTCCTTTATTGTGGCAATTTATGTTTTTTGTGTTGCCTATGTTTTTTCTACTGGCTTTAACCTTTTGGGAAGTAAAATCCTACAAACCAGTTCCAGCTTTTGTGATGGATAATTGGATAAGAATTTTAGGGTCTAGTTCCTTCCAGAAAGCATTGGCCTACACAATTCAGATGTCTACCCTCAGCTCGATCATTACAATTATTATCGCGTTGCCGGCCGCATGCATCTTGGCATTTAGAATAAACAAGAAACACCAACCCATTTTAATCGCTTTATTAGTGGTACCTGTTTTTACTAGCTATGTATTACGTACCTATGCCTGGCAAGTAGTATTGAGTCCTCAAGGGTTAATTAATTGGGTATTTAGTCATTTAGGTGTTACTTCTATCGATATGCTAGGAGGCGCTTTTGCCTTGCAAATAGGCTACTTAACTCTATGTTTGCCTGTCGTTGTGTTGATTCTGACTTTTTCATTACTTGGCGTTGATCGAAGCCAGCTAGAAGCCGCTTCAAATTTAGGCTGTCGCCCACACCAAGTATTTTGGCATGTGCTACTTCCTTCAATTCGAAATGGCATTTTATTGGCGGTAACAACCGTATTTATGCTGACTTTCTCGGACTACATAGCTCCTTTATTATTGTCCGGCAGCAATCCTCCAACATTGAGTATCTTGATCGTCGATACGATTAAATCTGGCGCTCAATGGCCAAGGGCTGCGGTAATTGGCATTGTAATGATGCTTTTTATTGGTCTCGTATTATGGCTATCTCAATTGTTATCAAGCAAGGAGAAAAGATAATGCAGGCACGCTGTATCTATTTTTTAGAACGATTATATCTTCTTATAATATTTGGATTTATCGCGACTCCAATTACGATGATTGTATTATTCTCATTTAACAAAGACCGCTTCCCTGGCTTTCCTTGGTCAGGTTTTAGCCTTCGTTGGTATGAAGCTATTTTAAACGAACCCATGGTTATTGAGAGCGCTATAAACAGCATAACTGTTGGACTCTCAACCGCACTTGGGGCCACTATCATCGGCTTCTTAGCAGCTTATGTTGACTATCGTTATAAGTTTCGAGGTAAGACAGCTCTTAACCTAATCGTTGCCATACCACCCGCTATACCTCCAACGGTTATGGGCATCGCCCTACTCGCTTTCTTTGCTCGTATTGGTCTATTCGGCGAATTAAAGGCCATTGCCATTGCACACATTGCTATTGCGTCATCCTTTGCTATGGCTTTAATCAGCTTACGCTTAAAAGAGCTAGACACCTCAATAGAGTCTGCAGCTTGGAATTTAGGCGCTAGTCGACTACAAGGAATCGTTTTTGTTATTCTGCCCCACTGTCGTACTGCAATACTTGCAGCCTTCTTTTTGTCTTTTGCTGTCTCCTTTGACGAGTTCATGATCGCATGGTTTGTCGGCGGACTGAATGAAACGCTTCCTGTGCGAATCTTGAACTTATTGCAAGGACAAGTCAGTCCCCGAATCAATGCAATTGGAACCTTAGTGTTCGCACTTACTTTTAGCTTAGTAGCCAGCACACTCTGGCTGATGAAAAAGAAACAACCAACCACATAAACTCATTCTACATTGGAGCCAGGCATGAACGCTGCATTATTAAGTTTGAAAAATATTTCTATGGAATACTCGAATTTTATTGCTGTAGACGACTTAAATTTAGACATTAAAAAAGGGGAGTTTATCTCTTTAATGGGACCCAGTGGATGTGGTAAATCTACAACACTAAGAATGATGGCAGGGTTGGACAACCCAACATCTGGGGCGCTTTATTTAGATGGTGAATCCCAATTAGAAGTCCCGACAGAAAAGCGGGGAATGCCTATGGTTTGGCAAAACTTCGCATTGTTTCCGTTTCTCAATGTACAAAAAAACATTGAATTCCCACTAAAAATGCAAGGAGTGCCAAGCGAAGCTCGTTCAAAAAAAGCAGCGGAATGGATTGAACGTATGGGCCTAACCGAATTTGCCAAACGGAATATATCTCAACTATCTGGAGGCCAACGACAGCGAGTTGCCCTTGCTCGCGCACTTGTCACAGAGCCCAGAATATTACTACTAGATGAGCCATTAAGTGCATTAGACTCACACCTTAGAATCAAGATGCAAACGGAGCTAGTGCGTTTGCATAAGGAGCTAGGCATTACTTTCATATATGTCACTCATTCACAGTCAGAAGCCTTTACTATGTCTGATCGTGTTGTGATCATGAACCAAGGCAAGGTTCAGCAGATAGGAACGCCAAAACAAATTTATCGTGCGCCTAATAATGCTTTTGTCGCGGAATTCATAGGTATGAACAACCTAATACCTGGTGCGGTTCTTCGACTCGAAGATAAAACAGCTGAAATCAGAACTGATCTGGGTATATTTAAAGCTAGGTCTTTTGTCGGGGCTCAAAAAGACACTCCATCAAAACTAGTCATTGCAGCAGACTGTATCCACCTAGATGGCAGTGGAGAACAAAAGATCAGTGGCAAAATTAGTGGCGAAGAGTTTGTTGGTTCAGTAATTACCCTCTTTATTGAACTCAAAAATGGTCAAGAATTTAAAGTTCAAAAGCAGCAACACGAAGTTGAATCATTAAATTTAAAATACGGCGCAGATCTCACATTATCATGGAATGCAGAAAACGCATTTCTTTTAGCTTCTTGAGCCTAGGAGGAGAACCTACTTATGTATAAACAAGAATTCATGCTTAAAGCATTAGCATTATCCCAAGAAAGTGTGCATCACAAGCATGGTCAGCCTTTTGGGGCCGTAGTGGTAAAAGAAGGAAAAGTTGTGGGGGAAGGATACAACCAGGTTATCAGTAAACTGGATCCTACAGCTCATGGAGAAATTGAAGCAATAAGAGACGCTTGCCAAAAGTTGGATACTGTCAATCTGTCTGGGTGTCAGCTTTATACTTCATGTGAACCCTGCTCTATCTGTGTCGCAACAATGTATGTGGTGGGAATTGAGGCAATTTATTACGCATCCGATCTCACTTCTTGCACTAAGCATTTTAAACCTCTTGAAAACACCATCTATGAAAATGTTGATACGGATGACTTAAGAGAACAAGTGGGTATGCGAATAGAAGAAAGGCGCATTACCTCTTCCCAGCACGAATCAGAAGAAGCCTTAGTCATTATCAAAAACTGGGCCGAAAAAGCCGCTTTAGAAGAGTCAAATTAAATGGCTCTACTACTAAAAATAAAAACACGGTACTAAGTACTTTTGTACGTATCTTTATGGAAACACAAGTAATGGAAAATAAATGTCTAGCGATGTAGAAATTTACCAAAAAATTCTGAGTGCAATTGTCGAACATCAACTTCCACCTGGCGTTCGATTGCCTGAAGATAAACTATCTGAAGCGTTTGGAGTTAGCCGCACAGGTATACGTAAAGTTCTTCAGCGATTGGCTTTAGAACGTTTTGTGACAATACAAACCAACAAAGGTGCTCATGTAAGCAAACCCAGTGAAAAAGAGGCAAAAGAAGTATTTGCAAGTCGTATTCTATTAGAACCTCAACTTATCCAAGATGTGGTTTTAAATTGGGATGAAAACCTATCAACTCAATTTCGAGAGAAAGTGGAACAAGAAAGAATTGCTGATAGAGACAAAGATCTCGCAAGAGGAATACAGCTAACAGCACAATTTCATTACGAGTTAGCCAAGTTAGCAGATAACACAGTATTGGCAGATTTTATTGAGCAGCTATGTTATCGATCTTCTCTGGTTGTCGCTGCATATGGCTCTAAAAATAGTATCAGTTGTGAGTGCGGAGATCATGAAGAGCTCTTAAACTTACTCGATAAAGGGCAAGCCAAGGAGGCTAAAATATGGATGACACATCACTTAGAACACATTAGGAACTCACTTAGCCTAAACGCGACCTCGGATACCTCGATTAATTTCAAAACGCTATTTTCAAAATAGGACTCTTTAATGAAATTGCATCTAATAAATCCCAATACCAGCTAATTAATAACGAAAAAGATGTCAGAACTAGTCCAAGCCATAACTTGCCGATACAAATGTTATTGCCGTTCCAGCTACACATGGCTCGGCTAGTATTGAAAGTGCCTTTGATGATGTCATCGCTGACGCGACTTTATTAGGTACAATTAGACAAGGAAAGCAACGAGGAATTCGAACCGTTCAATAAACGTTTAGCAAATACCACATAGCTTAATAACAACTCATTATCTGCTTCGGCACTCATTTTATTAGGCACCAGCCACTACAATCAAGCTCTCTAAAAAGCACAAAAGAAGAGAAATAATTTGTTTCAGCACTTGTCAAAAAACAACCAACTACTGTATAAACAACCAAGTACTGTATAAATAACCATATAAATATTTTCTCTCTTTGGAGCACTCTATGCTGACCAGCATCGCTATTTCCAACTTCGCCATTGTTGAATCCCTAGAATTGGAATTCAAAAAAGGCATGACCGTGATCTCAGGTGAAACAGGAGCAGGTAAATCCATCATGGTGGACGCCTTATCACTTTGCTTAGGAGATCGCACTGATGCTGCCGTCGTACGACATGGGCAAAAAAGAGCAGACATTAGCGCCAGTTTTGATATTCAGCACTACCCACACGTCCATAAATGGTTGGAAGAAAGAGATCTAGAACACGATCAACACTGTATATTACGCCGTGTAATAAGTAAGGAAGGTCGTTCTAAGGCTTACATCAATGGTCGCCCTTGCACCCTAAGTGACCTCAAAGAAGTCGGCAGCCAACTGGTTGATATACATGGACAACACGAACATCAATCACTACTTAAAAAGAACGCCCAAAGACAACAGCTCGATGAATATGGCCGACTAACAGACTTGAGTAAAAAAGTCAGCCAGCAATACGCAATATGGCGACAACTGAAAGAAGAATTATCTGCTCAACAGAACCGCTCATCAGAACAAGATGCAAAAATTCAGCTGCTGTCTTATCAAGCACAAGAGCTACAACAGCTTGATCTAAAAGAAGGCGAAATCGAAGAACTAGAAAACGAGCAAGCCTTCTTATCGAACATTGCCGATTCACAATTCAAAGCCTACCAAGCCAGCGGCATCTTGATCGACAGCGACGAAGGCAATGTGTGTTCTTTATTACATCAAGCCATTAATAGCGCTAGCCAAATTCGTCCGTCTACCAAGGAACTAGAAAACGCGCTAGAAATGATGAATGTTGCTCTGATTCAGGCACAAGAAGCAGCCGACAGCTTGCATCATTATCAAGACACCCTAGAACAAAACCCAGAACGTCTTATGGATATTGAGCAGCGCCTATCTGATATCTACGATACAGCTCGTAAACATAGAACCTTACCGGAAGGGCTATTAGCGTTGCGAGAAAGTGTCGAAGCAGAACTGGATAGTCTACAAGGCAGTGAAGAAAGCTTAGAGTCTCTCAAAGAGAAAGAAGAGCAAGCCTATGAAAAGCTCACCGCACTTGCGACGACATTGACGGAAAAACGCATTATCGCCAAAGACGAATTGGCAAAAAAAGTCGAAGAACAAATACATGGACTGGGCATGCCACATGCGCGTTTCTTTATTCAATGCCAGCCACTCAATCAAGTCTCGGCAAACGGTTTTGAAGACATCGAATACATGATCGCATCCAACCCAGGTCAGCCCGCTCAGCCATTACGTAAAGTAGCCTCAGGCGGTGAGCTGTCACGCATTAGTTTAGGCATTCAGGTAGTAACCGCCCACACCTCAATTATTCCAACCTTAGTCTTTGACGAAGTAGACGTTGGTATAAGTGGAGGTATCGCAGAGGTAGTTGGTCGCATGCTGCGCTCTGTAGGCAAACGTGGGCAAGTATTCTGCGTTACCCATTTAGCGCAAGTAGCCGCTCAAGGTAATCAGCACCTTCGAGTCAGTAAACTGGTTGAAGACGAAGCAACATCTTCTCAAGTCGAGCTGCTAAAGGATCAAAACCGCACACAAGAAATCGCACGTCTACTAGGGGGATTAGAACTGACTGAACAAACTCTGGCTCACGCACGTGAAATGCTTGGCAACGTTCAATTACAGTAACATCACAGCACTAACGTCATTGGAAGAATAGCGATGCAAAGGCATCGTCATTAGAAAAATAAAAAGGGCCCTCATTCTGCATTTAGGCCCTTTCACTCATCCACTCTAGATAGATGAACGCTTATTTCTTCTTTGGACGCACATAGATAATCAAGCTATGGTCTTCAATATCAAAACCATGTTCTTCCGCGATTTCATGCTGGCGCTTTTCAATGATTGGATCAACAAATTCAATAACCTTGCCTGTTTCTAGACAAATCATATGATCGTGATGATCACCCTTCGCCAACTCAAAAACAGCCGTTCCCGCTTCGAAATGGTGACGCTGCACCAAACCTGCAGTTTCAAACTGAGTTAGCACACGGTAAACTGTCGCCAAACCAACATCTTCGCCTTGATCAAGCAGAGTGCGATAAACATCATCAGCACTCATATGGCGGTCGCCCGCACTCTCAAGGATTTGTAAAATTTTCACTCGAGGTAGGGTTACCTTGAGTCCCGCTTTTTTTAGCTCTTGATTTTCGCTAGTCATGAGTCATTCTCTATTCGATCTTGTTGATAATTACTTTATCATTAGCACACCAGAGTAAGGATAATACAAATGAAAAAATCAGTTTTAATTTTATGCGCAGCGCTTTCACTCAGCGCATGCAGTTTATTTCCACCACCATACAAGGTTCCAGTAACACAAGGAAACCTTGTAACGCAGGAACAACTATCTCAGTTACAAATCGGTATGTCTGAATCTCAGGTAACTTACCTACTGGGTAACCCAATGCTAAGAGATACCTTCAAGCCAAACGAATGGCATTACCTATATACCACTTTGTACGCAACACCAGAAACTCAAAAAAGCGATGCAAACGACCTAGTGCTAATTTTTAATGACGGTGTGTTAACACAAATCAAAAACAACTAATCTTTGGTTGTTTTTGCTGCACGGTTGGCTCTAGCTTGCTTAGGGTCAACCTTCAGCTCACGATACAACTCAACTCGTTCACCTTCTTTTAACGCTTGCTCGTCTGCATTTCGTACTGCCTTACCAAAAATGCCTACTTTAACTGTTTCTACATCCACGTCAGGAAAAAAAACATGAATATTAGAACGACGCACAGCATCTCGCACGGTACAACCTTCTTCAACGTCTAAAGCAATAATTTTTTGCTTCTCAGGCAAGGCATAAGCTACTTCAACTCTCATACTATTCACCGTATACCACTTTTGCACGCTTGCTAAAAGAATCCACCATTGTATTAGCTATCTGGCTAAAAACACCACCAAAGGCAAACTTCAGCATCCCGCTTAGTTCAAATTCAATACTCAGCATGATCTTACAACTTGTTGGAGACAGTTCAACAAAAGTCCAAACGCCATGCAAACTCTTAAAAGGCCCTTTAACCAAGGTCATTTCTATACGACTAAACTCTTCCAAAAAATTTTTTGTCGTAAAAGATTGTCGTACTGGTCCTTTGCCGACCTCCAAAGACGCCACAATCTCCGTTGGCGTTTTCGAAATTAATGTTGAATTCAAACAGCCAGGTAAAAATTCAGGATAACCGTCGATATCATTAACCAAGGCAAACATTTGCTCGCAACTGTAATTAACGTGTGCAAAGCGTTCTATATGACTCAAACTACACCCCTATCCAGCCAGCAAGAGTAATCACAATCATTGCTGGAATACTTATGTATTTCAATGCCTTGTACCACCATTGAAAATGATTTGCCTGCTTTGTTATCATCTCATTTTGCAACATAGAGTGTGGGATAAACCAAGCCACCAACACTGACAGCAAAATTGCCCCCACCGGCAAAAGAATCAAAGACGTAACTTCATCTAGCAATTCAAAGAAATTCAGCCCGAATACAATTTTGCTGTCCCAATGATTAAAAGACAACAACACTGCAATACCCACAAACCAAACAGCAATCCCCATAAATAACGCCGCTTTTAATCGTGCGATATAAAATTTTTCATGCAACCAAGCAACAAACAATTCTAACATGGATATCGCCGATGTCAGAGCCGCTACCACCAACAATAAAAAGAACACACCCGCAAAAAATTGACCACCAAGCAAACCACCAAAAATGATAGGCAAGGAAACAAAGGTCAAACTCGGTCCAGCTTCAACATCAATATTAAACGAGAACACCAATGGGAAAATGACCAAACCGGCCAAAATAGCCACCAGCAAATCCACACCAACAACAATACTACAAGCTCGGGCAATCGACATTCGCTTACTCATATAAGCGCCATAGGCGAACATAGCGCCCATCCCGACACTCAAACTAAACAAAGCCAGCCCAACCGCGGACAAAACAACCTCAAAGGTTATATCCTGCCAAGACCAGCGAAACATAAAGCTCAGTGCTTCCTTCATATTTCCGATGGTCATTGAATAAAACGCCAACAACAGCAAGGTCACCACCAAAACAGGCAACAAAACCCGCACCACGGCAGACAAACCACGAGTAACCGACTGCCCAACCGTTAACACTACTAATGCCATAAAAACAGAATGCCATAAAAGCATTTCTGTTGGCGTGGCTAACAAAGTATCAAACATATTGGTCGCGCCAACTTGCGTAATACCTTTAAAATCGCCAGACACGGCACGATCTAAATAAGCAAGAGACCAACCAGCAATCACACTGTAAAAGGTCAGAATCAAAAAACCTGTCACACCCGCCAACCAAGGCACAAATACCCAAGCAGAATGAACAATACGACGTTCACTTAAATCATTTACCGTATCGATTGGGTTAGAACGAACCGTACGCCCCAAAGCTACTTCCGCCATTAAGACAGGCAAACCAACGAGCAACAAACACAAACAATACACAAACAAAAATGCACCGCCACCATTTTGCCCGAGCATATAAGGAAACTTCCAAATATTCCCCAATCCCACCGCCGATCCACTGGCCGCAAAAATAAATATCCACGGACTTGACCAGATACCTTGTAAACATCGACTTTCAGGCATAAATTTAGGCTCTAAATACACAAGATGTGTTTAAGGATAGGAATAAAACGCAAACGTGGCCAACACATCCGCGTAACCTAACCTGACAAATTAATTAACAAGTGCGAATTTTCTAACATTCAGGCGCATACCTCAAGAAAAGCATAGGTTTTTGCCACTATCGACCGTATAATTTCCAACTATGAGTAAAGTAAAGAAAAAATCCACCAGCACGGGCACCATCGCGCTTAATAAACGTGCCAAATACGACTACTTTGTCGACCAGAAGTTCGAAGCCGGTTTGGTTTTATCTGGTTGGGAAGTAAAAAGCCTGCGCGAAGGCAAAGCCCAATTAGTAGACTCCTTCGTCATCATTCACCAAAACGAAGCGTGGCTCGTCGGTGCGCGTATTACGCCACTGCTTAGCGCCTCAACGCATGTCGTTTGTGAACCGATGCGACAACGCAAATTGCTATTAAACCGCAAAGAGCTTGACCGGATCATCCAAGTCACCGAGCAAAAAGGCAAAACCTGTGCGGCCATGGCGCTGTACTGGAAAGGCAACAAGATAAAATGCGAAGTCGCCTTGGTAACCGGTAAAAAAGAACACGATAAACGTGATACCGAACGTGATCGTGACTGGTCAAGAGACAAAGAACGACTAATGAAACACAGTGCTTAGTCTTTAATATTCATAGGCTATACTTAATAGCGTATGAATATGAACACACTAAGCATTTCAGCGTTATCTCTAGCGTAAGCACATTGTTTGCGATAGACTAGCGTTACCTTTTTGGGGGCGACATGGTTTCGACGTCGGTTACAAACCCAAAGGTGCATGTCGAGAGTGATGCGTGATCTCGTAAATCCCCCGCATCAATTTTATAGTCGCAAACGACGAAAACTACGCTTTAGCAGCCTAAACCGCTGCTAGTGTGCTGCCCTCAGGTTGCTTGTAGCCAGAGATTCTGCAGTATCATAAATTACAAGATGCTAACTGATGCCCTGCCTAGGGATAAGGTTCTAAGATTAAGTAGGCTCGCCATTAACACCCTGTCCTTCGGGCGGTTCGTGGTCAAATAATAGAAGTGACTATGCATGTAGAGCCGATGGCAGAGGACTGACGGACGGGGGTTCGACCCCCCCCGCCTCCACCAATTAAAGGCTTGATTTTAAAAGGGTTTGCACTTTTTAAAATGAAGTCGACCCACAAACGACACACTGTTTGTGAGTCATATAAAAAACCACCTTCGGGTGGTTTTTTATTGCCTAAAATTCACCTGCGCTGATCCTCCTCATAAAAACCACCCAACTATCTCTAGCCACGCACTGAAAACAGCGACTCCTACAGAGAAAACCTTTACACTTTTCAAAATTGCTCATCAGCGACTGCAAAAACAGTTAGACGGCTTGGTTGCTATCACGTCCGACAACAAGAACTACCGAGACATGACAATCCCCGCTCAAGACTTGAGCAAAATTAAAATAATTGGCCGCGTTGTGTGATCAGGCCATCCGATGATTTAACCGGAAGAGAGAAAAATAATGAAATCAAAAATTAAAGAAAACTATAGAGATACATATACCGTCGCCTTGGCAACAGGGGCTTACCTTGCCGTAATATGCTTAACATTCGATAAACAGATTAGAAGTTTATCCGAAGAGAATGCGGCTGCAATAGGAAGCTTTTTAGGCGGGATCTTTGCACCTTTAGCATTCTTTATTCTTCTTGCTCAGTTCGCCACTTCTCAAGCAAACACAAGAAATGACATAAAAAAAGACAGGGAAAGGGAAGACGAAAAAAAACGCATAGCGCAGCCAATTTTCAAAATTAATAAAATAAAATACCGATATAAAGAAATACCATCTGATTCCTTTATACCTAGAAGTGAAGAACTTAAATGGAAAAAATCAAATAAAATCGAATTCGAATTTAAAAACATAGGAAAAAATGCAAGAAACATAAATATTGAATTAATATCTAAACCTGATTTAAATTACTTAATTGAACTCGAAGAAACATTAGATTATTCAGAAAAGAAAGAAATAATAAAAGAAATTCCTGAAATATTAATAAACACACAATACATTGAAGTAAAAATACATTATTTAGATATCAATAATGAAATTAATTTTCAAGCTTTTTCGGCAAGCCTTTGTATAAACACGTCAACAAAAACACTTGATAGCAAGGTCATCACAACATCAAATTCTTTCGAAAAATAAAATCACTCTGAAGGAGTTATTTCTATGTCAATCAAGAAAATAAACTCTGGCTACGAAGTCCGCTTTCGCGTCAATGGTCGCGGTAGTCGTGCACACAAAAAGGTGTTTCCCACTAAAGCCGAATGTGAGCGATTCCAGCGCTATATCATTGCTCAGTTTGAAACCCAAGCCGATGCAAAACTATTGTTAGAAAAGTCTAATACATGCACCACCTATCTGAACGAGTGGGTTTATAAAATGATACTACCGATTTTTAGAACGTCACTTCTTGTGGCCTAAACACCATTGTAGCCATATAAAAATGACCATGAGATACTAGTTTTTTTCGCTTAAATCTATTTTAAGGAAAAAGTAGATTCAAATCCTTCATCAGCCTACTAAGGAAAATGGTTTTTAATGTCCAAGCGTGACAAATCACAATCTCAATGGAATGAATTAGGGCTAGATGACCTTAGATCATTAGAACCCGAGCAACGCCTTCCTTGCCCAGGGCTGGTAAATGCCGCTCATGATTTTGATTCCGCATTCCAAATTTTACTGGAAGCATTCAGCCTAGAAAGCGACTTAGACTCAATTAAGTTAGAAGCACAACATATTGGCTTAATTGATATAAAAGGAAATGATCTAAAGCACATAGTCGAAAAAAGAAGTGATGCAAGAGAGCGCTTCGTTTACTACGCCCTAACAACAATACAAGATCCCTTCGAGATCTGGTTGTCAGATTATGAAGATAGAACGCAAAGGTTTCAACTTATCGGCACTTTTGAATCTAGAGCTCAAATGCTTGTGGTAATTGCTAAGTATGAAAATCAGACTCTGTGGAACTTTATGCACACCGAAGCTAAAAAACTAAACAAACACCGATGTGGCAAACTGATTTTCCAAAGAAAAAGGGTAATAGCATAAACTATTACCCTTTCAAAATTTAAGCCCTAATTATCCATGGGCAATGGAGAAAGGTCGCACCCTGACACAGACACTTACTTATCTATGGGGTTCTTCCACAAGTTATAGGCAGTAAGGCCAACTTGCTTCTCGCTTCCAACACTTATACTACTGACTGGCCCGTCAACATTGAAATAGATTCTTCCTACTAAAGACCTTAAAGACATTCTAAGACACTATGAGATGCTTAGTGAGCACTAAAATAGAATATCCAAAACCTCCCTCAATGCCATCACTTAACTCCCACTTTAAAGTAAGGTTTTTGAAAAACACGTGGAAAATAGAGAGCAAATCTCGGCTTTGTTCGCTATCTGTGTTTTTATGCTTGTTGGATAATTGTTTTTGATACGCAATGGAGAACGCGACCATGAGGCTTTTCACTTTTTTTGTGCTGTTTTCGGCTCTTCTTTCAGGCTGTTCGTCGAATGTGAAGTTGGCAGGGCAAAATGTCAGTAATGTTGACGCCAGTGTAGACATCGATAAATCGGCTGCGATTGTAGTGGTCTCCAGTAAAGATGGCGATCAACTGACCAATAAGCGTTATATTTCCGATATTATCAGCGCCTTGAAAGAGCGTGGCTTTACTGATGTTTCCGACTCGCAAAGCAACCCAGCTTATCAGTTGGCAATAAATTTTACGTCAGAAGAGACGATCGAAACGAAGCAAGTTCCTGTGTTTAATAACGACAGAAATATTCCTTATACTGTTTGTCGCAGAAACCCTATCACAAACGCTCGAACCTGTGTCACACGCTATCGTCAATTTATGGAACCCATCGTTAGCGGTTACGATAAGGTAGAAACACCTACGAAGGTTTATACTTTTCAGTACAAGTTGACGGATAAGAAAAACAATCTGATTTTAGACTCTAGCAATACTGTGGTTCATCCGGATTGCTCCAAGTGGAAAATGTTTGAGTTCTTGGCAAAAAATTCGATTGCCCAAGCCAATTTCAATGACCCAGTCGACAAACCTTACGCGGTGGAAATGAAAGAAGACTATAACTGCCAATAAAGTTTTCAAATTAAGATTTAAAACAATTAAAAACAACGAGTTATATAAATTCCATCAAGCTCGTTGTTTTTCCAACAATTATTATGTTCTTTCTATTCCAATGTCTAAGATGTTCTATTTACTCCCAAATAATCTTAGCAACCGCTCATTTATAAGAAAACGTTATCATCTTTTCAGCCTCTTTCTGCGTATCCATCTATACTGTGTATAAGCCACTTTTGTTTGGGCGTGGCTGTATCAGGACTTTTTCCAAATTCATTATGCTCACACTGTGAGGCAAGGGGGAATCCATGATCAATCATGTTTGGGGTCTTATTCATCATCCAGATAAAGAATGGCGCGAAATAAATAAGGAGCATGAATCGGTAAGTCATCTGTATTTACACCATGTTCTTTGGATGGCCGCTATTCCAGTTATTAGTACTTTTATTGGCACAACGCAATTTGGTTGGACGTTCGGAGGAGAAGAAGCAATCAAGGTATCTTTTATGGATGGCCTTGGTTTAGGTGCGTTGTTTTACGCGCTGATTTTGGTCGCTGTGGCGATGGTAGGTAGTTTGATTCATTGGATGGCACGAAACTTCCCTAATCGCCCTTCACGCCATGAATGCATTGTTTTTGCCGGTTACATAGCCACTCCGATGTTTTTGAGTGGTATTTTTGCTATTTATCCGGTCATTTGGCTATGTTTGCTCGCTTGTGTGGCTGGCGTTGTTTATACGGGTTATTTGTTGTATCGCGGCACACCAAGCTTCTTAGGCATCAGTCATAAGCAAGGCTTCATTCTTTCCAGCACAACACTTGGTGTGGGCGTTTTAGTATTAGAAGCTTTATTGGCTGCGGTAGTACTACTTTGGAGCTTAGGTTCTGAGCACAGTATTGTGTGGCAATTCTTCCAGTAAGCAAAACATTCCAGCCATTTAGTTATGGGCTTAAAGTGCACCACCTACTTATTCTAGGTGGTGCACTAGTCCAAACTTAGCAACCTAAACACTACGCAGTTTACAATTCTCCAACAAACTTCCCGCCTTTTATTGATAACTCTCACAAACTAAAGATTTCTTGTTAGATACACTACCAATTCAACATCAATACTTTTTACCTATGCTTGGATCGGGTCTCTTTTTTATGCTTTTCAATTCTGAATTAAAACAACAAACAAAAACACTGACACAACAACTCGAAATAGAGCGGGCATCCCACAAACTCAGTTTAGAAACAATACAAGCTGAGCTTGATTCAGTAAAAGCAAAGTTACACCAATTCAAAAGCCACTCGATAGACAATGTAGAACTCATTCGCTATCAACTGCGTGGTGGAGAAATGCTTAATTCTATTCGCTTTGGATTAGCAGATAGCGCCCAAAACTTAATTGAAGAGCGTGTTGCCTTATCAAAGTTAGACGATGTATTCAGTGAAACGAGAGTTGCGTTAAATCACTTAAGCGAGCGCGCAAGCCGAATCAATGAACAAGCTTCTGACAGCATGGAAGCGGCCAACGTGCTTGATAAAACCGCAAATGGCATTAGCCAACTGGTTTCAAGCATTCAAGAAATATCCTCTCAAACGAACCTACTTGCACTGAACGCCGCGATTGAAGCCGCTAGAGCCGGATCGGCTGGCCGTGGTTTTGCGGTAGTCGCCGATGAAGTTAGAAATTTAGCAGGAAAGACTCATGGCGCAAGTGAGCAGGTAGAGGCATTAGTGAAACAGGTTATCGTTCAAACCGAGCAAATTAAAAATATGGTTAAGCAAAACCAAATCAGTGCGGTGGATATTTCTTCATCATCGGTGCAAATCGATAAAGTCGTTGATGATGTTATTGCTCGTTCAAATCATATGCAGGGAGTCATTAGTGTGGCCGCAACACATTCATTCTTAAATACGGTGAAATTAGATCATGCGGTCTGGAAAAATGATGTCTATAACCGTATTGATAAAAAGCAATTCAATGAAGAGGTCAACCTGCACACGGAATGTAGATTAGGAAAATGGTATTACGAGGGTTACGGCAGCCGACACTTCCAGCAATCGCCAAATTTCAAAGCCATTGAAACACCACATAGGACAGTGCATGAGTCCGGCAGAATGGCACTAAAAGCAGCCCAAGCAGAGAATACGAAAGAAATGCTAGTTCAACTAGATAAAATGGAAATAGCTAGCCTAGAAGTCGTCGTACACATAGAAAGTCTGATGGAAGAAGTAAAGCATACTTAATCTTTTCCAAATCCATTATATAGAGCTCATCGAAAAGTTTTTTATTCATGAGCTCTATATAATACAACTCGTTACTTTCAAGTTCCTTCGCGGTAACTTAACCGCCACTGACTAAACTCAAATAACCAATAAAACCTGTTTCAAAGGAACTTTTCTGGGGTTTAGCGCTCTTATTGCTCGGCTCTATGAAAACAAATCGATACTATTTTTTTGCTGTAAAAACAGTTTTAGCCTATTGATTAGATTGGTAAAAGGCTATGCTTACAGGGCAGCTACTCTGTCAGTTTGAAGAGTAAACAATGTTGAACAACCACACTTAGAGAACGATTGTTAGGATAACAACCATGCTCGCACAGCACATTCATATTATATTATGGCTTACTAGAAAGGAGTTTTGCCTTTGAGTTCACTTATCTGGCTACCTTTTCTTCCTTTATTAGGTACGTTAATCCCACTTGTTACCGCTCGCTTTAGTCGCACAGCTTGTGCGTTCATGACAGCAGCATTACCAGCCCTAACTCTCTTTTTAGTTCTTTCCCATGCTGGTGATATTTTCCAAGGGGAGCGTTTTTTCGCGGCCATTCCTTGGATACCAGCCATAGGCTTAGAACTTGCCTTCCGTTTAGATGGTTTGGCATTGCTGTTCTCTATTTTGATTCTGGGCATAGGCTTACTGGTTATTCTGTATGCCCGCTACTATTTATCAGCGAAAGATTCGATTGGTAAGTTTTACGCTTACCTGATCCTCTTCATGTTTGCCATGCTCGGCGTAGTGCTGTCTGATAACTTGATTCAGCTTTGGTTTTTTTGGGAATTGACCAGTATTAGCTCCTTCTTATTGATCAGTTTCTGGGGGCACAAAACGGAAGCGCGGAAAGGCGCAAGAATGGCACTAACGGTTACTGGTGCTGGCGGTTTGGCCTTGTTAGCCGGTTTGCTAATTTTAGGTAATACAGTTGGCAGCTTTAGCCTTCAAGATGTTTTAGACAGTGGCGAGTTAATCAAAGCCAGTGTGAATTATCCGATTATTGTTGTGTTAGTTCTACTGGGTGCTTTTACAAAATCAGCGCAGTTTCCTTTTCATTTTTGGCTGCCTAATGCCATGGCGGCACCGACTCCCGTAAGCGCGTATCTACATTCTGCGACTATGGTAAAAGCCGGTATTTTCTTAATGGCACGTTTTTATCCCGCGCTTGCTGATACAGATCTTTGGTTCTTGATTGTTAGCCTGACAGGTTTAGCAACCTTTCTTGTCGGTGCTTACATCGCCATTTTCCAACATGACTTAAAAGGGTTATTGGCGAACTCAACCATCAGTCATTTGGGCTTGATTACCTTATTGCTCGGTATGGGAACGGACTTAGCGGCAGTCGCTGCCATCTTCCATATCATCAACCACGCAATATTCAAAGCGTCTTTATTTATGGCGGCCGGCATCATTGATCATGAGTCAGGCTCACGAGATATGCGTCAGTTAAACGGTCTCTGGAAATACATGCCTTATACGGCAACATTGGCTATGGTGGCTTCCGCTTCTATGGCGGGCGTTCCTTTGATGAATGGTTTCTTGTCGAAAGAGATGTTCTTCACCGAAACCTTACATCAGGCATCCCTTGGTTCATTGTCTTGGTTCATCCCAGTATTAGCCACCTTAGGCGGCGTGTTTGCTGTGGCTTACTCTATGCGCTTTATCCATGACGTGTTCTTTAATGGTGAGCCTATCAACTTACCTAAAACGCCCCATGAGCCGCCTCGTTACATGCGGGTACCAGTAGAGATTTTAGTTGCTCTTTGTCTAGTGGTCGGCATATTCCCAAGTTTAGTGGTTGGCGACCTGCTGCTTGCTGCGGCAAACGCGACCTTAAATGCTCCTGCGCCAAACTATAGCCTTGCGATTTGGCATGGTTTTAATTTCCCACTACTAATGAGTGTGATCGCTTTAGTTGGCGGCTTATACATGTATCACAACCGATCTCACATGTTTAAGTTTCAGGCTCAGTTTCCAACCAGCGACCCTAAATTGGTATTTGAGGGCGTTATCCAATACCTAACGAATAAGGCAAGCCGCATCATTGCTTTCACTGAAAATGGTTCGCTACAACGCTACATTTTCTTTGTATTAGCTTTTGCCATTGTGATGACCGCCTCTACTTTAATGAAGCTAAACACCACAGCAGGGCATCGTCCTGAGATTCCTCTTGATGCATTATCTATTACTTGTGCAGTGTTATTATGTGTTTCAGCCTTAGCCACTGTACTGTGGCACAGAAGACGAGTTATCGCCTTGTTAACTCTGTCTGTTGTGGGTTTGATTGTCTCTTTGGCATTCGCTCAGTTTTCAGCACCAGATTTGGCGCTTACTCAATTATCTGTTGAAGTGGTCACCGTAATCTTGTTGATATTGGCGCTGTTCTTTTTGCCACAAAATACGCCGAAAGAATCGTCGCCTCGTCGCGTGGTTCGAGACTTAAGTCTCGCATCCTTAATTGGTGGCGTCGTTGGCACAATCTCTTATGCCTTAATGACTCGCCCTCTTGATACTATTTCGACCTTTTTTACCGAAAATAGTAAAACCGGTGGTGGCGGGACCAATATTGTTAATGTGATTTTGGTGGATTTCCGGGGGTTCGATACGCTTGGTGAAATCACTGTGCTAGGTATTGCCGCATTAGGAATTTATAAATTGATCGCTAGAATGCGCCTATTTATGCCATCCAGCGATGGTAATGGCTTAGCTTGGTCAGAAGACAGGCACCCTATTCTGTTAGCGGTCATCTCTCAGAGTTTATTGCCATTAGCACTTTTGGTTTCTGCCTATATTTTCTTACGTGGACACAATATGCCAGGCGGTGGTTTTATCGCAGGTTTGATTACATCCGTCGCTATTATCCAGCAGTATGTGGCGCACGGTGTTGACTGGATTAAGACTCGTATCAAATTGGATTATCAAATCATGATTGGTTCAGGTATTGGTATTGCGACACTAAGTGGTTTAGGTAGTTGGGTCTTTGGTCACACCTTTTTATCATCTTGGTTTGATTATTTTTATTTACCCGTCATTGGCAAATTCGAGTTAGCGAGTGCCATGATTTTTGATCTTGGTGTTTTCCTCACGGTAGTTGGTGCAACTATGTTGATTCTGGCCAATCTAGGTCAATTGACCACCAGTGAGCGTCCTATTCAAAAGGAGCATGATTAATGGAAGGTTTGTACGCGTTTTGCGTTGGTTTATTAACCGCCTGCGGAATTTTTCTTGCGTTACGAGGCCGCACTTTCTCGGTGGTGATCGGTTTAACTTTATTGTCCTACGCAGTGAACTTGTTTTTGTTTGCTAGCGGTAGACTCAAACTCAATGCGGCAGCAGTGCTGGGGGAGTCAGAGCAATATAGTGACCCGCTTCCTCAAGCCTTGGTATTAACAGCCATTGTTATTGGATTTGCTATGACAGCATTCGCCGTGATTTTAGCGATGCGAGCACGTGCTGACTTGGGTAACGATCACGTTGATGGTACTTTGCCAGTGCAACCGAGCGATGCTTCACAGAAATCAGGAGGGAGCCAATAAATGCAGCACCTAAGCATTTTTCCCATTCTGATTCCTTTATTATTTGGCGCCATTATGCTGTTGCCACCGATATCTCGTGATATCAATTCGCAGCGCATTACGTCCATTGTTGGCACCTTATTTTTACTGATTTCGTCAGCCATTCTGTTGTACAAAATAAATGCTGAAGGCGTTCAACTTTATGCCTTAGGCGGCTGGCAAGCACCTTTTGGCATTGCATTAGTGGCGGATAAAGTATCTAGCCTTCTGGTGCTATTAACGGCCTTTTTAGCATTCTGCGTAATGCTCTATGCTGTCGCAGGGCAAGACAAAGGTGGCGCGTATTTCCACCCTTTGTTTATGTTCCAAATTATGGGCATTAATGGTGCTTTTTTAACAGGCGACATTTTTAACTTATTCGTCTTTTTCGAAGTCTTGTTGATCGCGTCCTATGCACTGTTAATCCATGCCGGCGGTAAGCAGAAAACACAGGCCACCTTGCACTATGTCATTCTTAACCTTGTAGGCTCTAGCCTCTTCTTATTCGGCCTTGGCATTTTGTATGGCACGCTTGGCACGCTGAATATGGCAGACATGGCAATTAAAGTTGGTCAACTACAAGGTGAAACAGCGACACTAGCCAAAACTGGCGCCTTGTTATTATTGGTTGTATTTGGCTTAAAAGCGGCCATGCTACCTATGCACTTTTGGTTGCCGAAAACCTACGCCAGTGCCAGTGCACCGGTCGCGGCGCTATTTGCCATTATGACCAAGGTGGGAATTTACAGTATTTTCCGTGTTTATACGGTTATTTTCGGTGAACATGCTGGCGAACTAGCAAATATTGCCACTCCTTGGTTATGGCCAATGGCTTTGTTAACCATCACAATTGGGAGCATCGGAGTATTCGCTAGCCCTGGAATCAAAACGCTCAGCGCGAATTTAGTCATTATATCCAGTGGTAGCTTACTCGCTTGTGCAGCAATCAATTCAGAAGCGGCCACCTCCGCAGCTCTGTATTATATGCTACATAGTACTTTGGCATCAGCAGGATTATTTTTGCTCGCTGATGTTATGACTCGTCAGCGCGGCAAAGCAGAGGATCGTTTTGTGCGTTCACGTCCTTTTGTTCAACCTAGATTACTTGGTTTTGCATTTGCTATTTCGGCACTAGCATTAATCGGCATGCCGCCATTATCAGGTTTTGTTGGCAAGATCATGATTTTGCAAGCAACGCAGTCTTCTGCACAAACTATGTGGGTTTGGCCGCTAATTCTCATCGGCAGTTTAGCGGCACTAATCACCTTCTCAAGAGCGGGGACTACGCTGTTCTGGCGCCACAATGGCAGTACGGCAGCGGAAGCCGAACCGGCTAAGAAAGCTGAAATAATGAGTATTGCGCTCCTGTTGCTCGCCTCGCCCATTTTAGTATTGTTCGGTGGTGTTATCAGTGAATTTACATTACAAGCCGCACAACACCTTCATGATATTCAAGCTTCTGCTTATGCATTATTACCAGGAGTAGCCCAATGAAGTTATTCCCTATGCCATTTCACAGCCTATTGCTGTTTGTAGTTTGGTTATTGTTGAACAATTCAGTGAGTGCTGGCCATATAGTGTTAGCCGCGTTTTTTGCTATCACCATTCCTTTGCTGGTGAACGGCATGCGTGATGAGCATCCGAAGATTCTTAAACCTTGGTTAGCAATACGTTACGTTCTTATGGTGTTAAAAGATATTTTGACTGCCAATGTGGAAGTGGCCTTGCTGATTATTGGCCCAATCAAGAAGCTAACACCAGGCTTTGTCGCGATTCCAATCAATATAGACTCTGACTTAGGAATCACGATTCTAGCCAGTACTGTATCGCTGACGCCTGGAACAGTCAGCGCTGAAGTATCGAAAGACAAAGCGTGGTTATATGTTCATTCACTTCACCTAGATGACGAAGCCGAACTAATTAAATCGGTTAAACAACGTTATGAGAAGCCGATCAAGGAGATTTTTGGATGCTAAAGGTAACCATCACCATAGTGGCGGTGTGTATTTGCATCGCGCTGATTTTGAACTTATGGCGTCTCTTAAAAGGCCCAACTATCTCAGACCGAATCCTGGCGTTAGATACCATGTATATCAACGCCATCGCACTGATTTTGCTATACGGCATTTATGTGGAAAGCGCATTGTATTTTGAAGCGGCGCTATTAATTGCCATGCTCGGCTTTGTTAGCACTGCTGCTCTGTGTAAGTATTTACTTCGCGGCGACATCATAGAATAAGGATCAGTTATGCCTTTTTATCTCGAAATTATTATCTGCGTGTCTTTGCTTATTGGCGGCATTTTTCTATTGATAGGCTCTTATGGCCTTGCTCGCTTGCCTGATATTTATATGCGTTTGCACAGCCCAACTAAGGCCTCAACATTAGGAATCACTGGTGTCTTGGTCGCCTCCATGATATTCCAAAGCCATTTAAAAGGATTTCTTTCCATTCAAGAGTTTTTGATCACCTTGTTCCTGTTGATTACGGCACCAGTTGCCGCAAATATGATTGCTAAGACAGCCCTGCACTATCGCACAAAGCCTTTAGAAAAAACGCAGAATCAAGAGCTGATGGAAGCAATCCGTGATAGAGAAACACCTAAGCAATCACAGGACTGACAGTAAGCAACTTGGCGATATCGGCACCTTCCATAGGCTTATGAAAATAGTAACCTTGGAAGACTTCACAACCTAGCGACTTTAACATATCCGCCTGCGGAGCGGTTTCTACGCCCTCCGCGACAATTCTAAGCTCCAAGCTACGTGCCAAATGAATAATGGTTTCACAGATTTTGGTGTCTTCGATGTGGCTATCACACTCTTCAACAAACGATTGGTCAATCTTCAAGACATCCAATGGAAGCCGTTTCAAATAACTTAATGAAGAATAACCTGTTCCAAAATCATCCACAGATATCTTAATATCCAATGCCTTCAATTCGGCCATCACTTCAATACAGCGTTGAATATCTTGCAAGAGAACCCCTTCTGTAATCTCAATCTCCAGTAAATACCCTTCCACATTGTAAACCTCCAGCTTCTGCGAGATGTAAGATACCAAAGAATCCGATACCAAATGCCGTCCTGAAAGATTCACCGCAATAGGCACCATACGCAATCCCTGATCACGCCATGCTTTTTGTTGTTGCAAAGCCTGATCAATAACCCATTCATCAATTTTAATAATTAAGTTTGATTCTTCTGCAATAGATATAAAGTCAGCAGGAGAAATACGCCCTTTGGTCGGGTGATTCCAACGGATTAACGCTTCCAAACCAAGGATATTCGCTTTCTCCATAAGAACTTTTGGTTGGTAAACTAACGAGAATTGCGCTAATGCCAGGGCATCATTAATTTCTTTCTCAAAACCGAATTTTTTCGTAACAATATTAGCCATTTCTGAGGTGAAAAATTGCGCATTATCACGACCCTTCTCTTTTGCCCAATACATGGCAATATCAGCCTGCTGAATCAACTTGTCTGCATCCAAGTTCTGCTCATTCTCAGTGGTATGAGCAACCCCTATACTGGTTGGTATGGTGAAATACTGTTCATTAAGATGGACTGGCGCTCGCATCGCCTCTAAAATTTGCTGAGCACGCCGAGCTAAACGACTTTCAGTGACATTCTCTGTCATCATGAAAACAAACTCATCACCGCCCCAGCGAGCAATAACATCACACTGCTCGGACACTCCGATTAACCGTCTTGCCACTTCACAAAGCAATTCATCACCCGCTTTATGGCCTAAGGTGTCATTAATAATTTTAAAATTATCCAAATCCAAAAACAGTAACCCAACAGACGTTTTTTGCTTCGTCGCAAAGAGCAAAGCGCTTACCAAAGAATCCATTAAATAAGTACGATTATACAAGCTAGTGAGTGGATCGCTGTAGGCTAAAAACTTTAAACGCTCCTGCAACTTCACATGACGCGTCATATCTCTGATATGTAGTGTGTACTCACTTTCTTGTACAGAGTCGGCATTTGCTTTAGTGATCGCTATTTCAGCCGGAAAATCATTATTAGGACTGCGTTGCAGACGAAAAGGATTGCGTCGATTCAGTATCAAACCATTTGATGTTGAAAACCCCGAGTTCAAACTTTCGAACATTTTCCTTCTGTCTTCTTCACGAATAAAAAGGCCAATAAAGCTTTTACCTTCAACTTGTTTCTTTAAGCAACCAAATGTTCGCTCCGCTGCAGGATTAAATTCTATGACAGAGCCAAAACGGTTAATGGTTACAATACAATCCATTGAAGAGTTCAATATCGCAGACTTACGCATTTCACTTTCTTGAAAACGCATTAGAGCGTTATCTCGTTGCGCAATTTCCGTGCTCACACGATCAATAACTTGATTGTATTTTCGCGCAATCTGTCCGACTTCTGTAAAGGGTTCTTCAGGTACCGACTTGGAAAAGTCGGCATTGTTTTGCTGATATTGCATAGAGGTTAGCAAATCAAATAGTTCAGTCGTCGCTCTATGTTCTGCAACATTGAGACCCTGCTCCTCTTGCTCTTTACTTGCTCGTAATGGCATCAAGCGATTTAGCAACCACATACCGACATATCCCACTACAAAACAATAGAAACCAATAACCACAATACCTAATGCTTGCACTCCAAGCTGTTCTACAAACCCTAATCCATTATTAATTTTGTCTGTTTGACCAAACAAAGCGACACTCAAAGTGCCCCATATACCCGCAAACAAATGAGCAGGAACAACATCAAGAGCATCGTCTAAGCGCCAACGCTCCATCAATAAACTCCCAAAGTAAACCACCACACCAGACACCGCACCAATAATAACGGAGGCACCTGGCGACACCACATGACAAGAGGCCGTGATCCCAACTAAACCCGCAATAGTGCCATTTAAAACAAAACCAACTTCAATATAGCCATCACGGAAATAATTAATAGCGGCGGCGATGAGTGCCCCCCAAGCAGCAGAGATGAAGGTATTCAGTATGATCATTGGCACGGCGTCGGTTAGCGCTAATGTGCTACCACCATTAAAACCAATCCAACCAAACCAAATTAATAATGTCCCTAACGCAGATAAAGGAAGGTTATTACCGGGTGGTAGCCGTATACCTTCTTCAAAACGCCCAAGACGAGGTCCTATAATGATAATGGCAGCCAATGCAACCCAACCGCCCACAGAATGCACTACTGTGGAACCCGCAAAATCAATAAAACCAAGTTTTGCAAGCCAACCATCAGGCCCTTCTGAAGGGTAAATACTTGACCAAACCCAATGCCCAACAATGGGGTAAATAAACGCACTCAGGATGACTGTGATCGCCACATAACCAATAAATGTCATGCGCTCTGCAACAGCTCCCGAAGTGAGCGTTGCCGCGGTACCACAAAACATCATTTGAAAAAGGAAAAAACTTACTTCCCAAGCTGTGTGTTGATCATCAAAAAAGAAATCACTCGCTCCAAATAAGCCAGCAACAGAGTCTCCAAACATGATGCCAAAACCAAACAACCAAAATAACGTCGTTGAAATAATAAAATCGGAGATATTTTTTGCTGCGACGTTGATGCTGTTTTTACTACGAATACGACCACTCTCTAAACACAAAAAGCCGGCCTGCATCATAAATACAAGCGTAGAGGCCACTAACAACCAATAGTATTCTGCCATATACATCCTAAACAGTTAGAACCGCACCAAAAAAGATCATGAAAAATAAAACAGGGCAAACAACACGCACCACCAAAGAGCTAAAACACAAACACAAGCCGCAGTGATAACTTAATCATTCAATAGTTAAGCCAACTATTGAAATTCTCCAATTTTAAAAAACAGGGCAAACAAAAAAGGCCACTCAAACCTAATTGAGCAGCCTTTTCCAAACAACCGTCATGTTGCAAACTAGCCTAGATGAAATTAGCCATTCAGTGTAAGAACATTGGTTTTACTGATGCGATGTCGATAAATTTCACGAAGATACTTAATCGCATTTTTAACGTTGTTTATATCCAAACGAATATCATTAATAGAAACGAAACGCTGATTGCTATCAATCAACTCTCGGTACTTTTTCTCATACATTGGCTTGATTGCATACCAGTTTGTGTCTAGGATTTTCGCGGGGTTTTCATAAGTCGTAAAGTACTTATCAACCAAAGCGTCATCAAAATCATCATCTTGGATCATTTTAATGATCGCCTTATCAATTTCATCCGTGTATCGGTAATCATCACGAGCAAAACAGCGTTTCATGTAAGCGACCATTAGAGTCAAAAAGTCATCACTCAAACATGGGCTTTTGGCGATTAACGTCGTTAATGATAAGTTCGCCGATGCTCCAATAACAAGCGCATAGCGCTTTAATGTTGTATTAGGGCACAAGCGGTTCAAATGCATTTTCAAGCGGTTCAGTGCAGTGAAAGACAGCTTATAATCTCTAGGCAACGAAATGATAGAAACGATAGATGAGCAGTTTTTAAAGAAATGCAAATGATTCAAGGCCGTCGCATCGTAACCACTTTTACGATAGTCCTTAATCGCTTCTCGATATCGATCCGACTCGACAGGCAACACGCTCACGCCTTCAATTGCTGATGTATCATTGTTGAAGTGTGGCAGCTCAATTGAGCGACAGAACAGGTCATCAATATCAACGCTGTCTTGACGTGTTCCTTCGTTGACCACACTTTCTGCGTAAGCCACTGCAACAGGGCCTGCTAAACTCATAAATAAATCATTGGCGTCCAAGCGAATGGTTTCAGCAATATCGATACCTGCACGACGGAAGTAATCTTCGTCATAATCGGTTGTTACTGCTTGAGCCGTCAAGATGTTAAAAATTTGTTGGGAAATATACTGGTTAGCGTATTTTTCCATGGTGTTCACATCGATATTATCAGAATCACCACCGTTTTCTTCTTCTGCATAACGCATAATATCATTAGATATCAGCATCATAGAGTTCCATGGGCGAATGCGCTCCATCACATCTGCTGGCACTTCGTCTTCTTCACGTTCTTCGTTATAAGAAAAGTTCCATTCTTCCGAAATATACTTAGTCAGCAGGCGGCCTGCGTTAATATGCAAGGCCTCGGAAATCTCAACATTTTTTCCAGAAATATTAGGTAGAATGCAAATGCCTGAAGTGAAAATTGGCTCAAACACAAAACTGTGGCGTTTATCCGCCATTTGACTCTGATCTGAGCGATAGTCGAAAGTTTTGCTCAAATAAGAAAACTGTTGAGCCAAACCAAATTCTGATGCCATCCCCGACCCCGTTCCACCGCCAGCACTAAAGATGTAAAAGTACAGACGTGACTGGTTGGCTTTAATACCGCAGGAGTCAACTAAATACGAGTGCATCTGTTTCCAGTTTTCATTACGGAATGTCGTTGCATCTTTATTTAAAATAATCTTCGCAAGATATTGTCCTAGAATAGGAGCATTACCTGCGCCACCAGCATGAACTTCAGATAAATCCATGATTTGTAATTTGGTGTATTCTTCTAAAAACTTGGTTCTTCCTTCTTGATTAGAAAAACGTATTCTTCCTTCGATGTCTTTATCCAAATCACCCAATAAAACAATAGGCTCAATCAAAAAAACCGGCTTTAAACCATCTTTACTTTCAAGAGGCAAATGCTTGCGAATCCAGCGCATAGGCCTGAACTCACTCTCATTATTTAATATTTCTTGGTTTTCAACTTCGCGCATGTAGTTTGCTCTCGCATCATATACTAACGATGCAACATCCAAGGCGATATTAGAACCACAGCGCCCCAAACCAATTAGGCAAACAGAGGGAAAAAACTGTTCATTTACGCCTTCTTCGTCTATCACTTGTGGATGAATTCGATTACGAACTACGTCCAAATTTTCTAAGATCTGTTCTAGGTTTGTCTCAGTAAAATAGAGATGTTCTATTGGGAGATTTTCTTGACTCATGCGGCATCCTTTTTGAAGCAAATAACTTACAACAGATAATCACTCACATTACTAATGAATCAACATGACACAAAGCGGACTGCTCATCTGTTAAATGCACTATTTAATTGGCTGTCTTACTAATAGACATTAGCGCAAACAATATCATCCTTACATAACAATGACACTAATATGGTGAATACGTGCACAAAATAAATAATTATAATAATTTTTTATAATTAAACAAAAAGCAACCTTAGTCTATTGTTTGTACTATTATATGAAGTACCTAAACAACTTTGTAAGGTGGCTGTTTTGTCGATCTCATCGCTATCCAGCAATCCTTTGTATCTGCCTAGCTTAACGGTGCCGGCGGATACTTCTGCGCGCCAAGACTCGCAACGGCAACAGCACGACTCCGTTCAATTGTCTGATCGAGCGAAACAACTGCTAACCACACAACTTGAACCCAAAGAATCAAAAGAGAAGGGCGAGGAAGGAAAGGAATCTGTACAAATTTCGTCCAGCATAGGACGGCTCTCACGAGTAACTGGACTTCAACGAGAAGAAGTCGCCGCCTTATATAGATCAATTGATAAACTGACTTAGAGCAAAGCAACGACTTTTTATCCACTTGAATCTTAATCAACTAAAAGTAAGAGTGTATCCATCGGATACAAGGGACTCCGCTTCACGCTGAAGGTTGGCTAAGGTTAGAGGCCTGCTATCTAACCATCCAGGTAAGAACTCAGCATGGAGATTTTTGTTATCTGCTTTTAACGTAAAAATAGGCATGTCGCCTTCTTTTCTATCGTGATGCAGTAAAATAGACAGCCGCAATAAGATCGATAAACGGTCTAAGTCTTGCTGGTCACTTTTTGTAAAACGGTAATCCAAAGACTGAGTAAACTTACGACGATGTCGAAGAATTAAGTTTGCTAAAGCTTGCTGCTCTTGCTGAGAAAAGCCAGGCATATCCGATTCACGAATTATATACGCCCCATGTTTATGATAACGGCTATGCGAAATCCCAGCACCAACTTCATGAAGAAGGCCTGCCCAACGTAATAAATCTTCACTGGAAATGCTGTTTAAGTCCCAACCGTCTTTCACTTGAGCTAATGCTGATAAAGCAGTATGCGTAACAAGTTTGGCCTGCTCTGTATCGATGTGATACTGGTTCAACATATAGTTAACCGTACGCTCACGAATATCCGTTTCAGCATAACGCCCCATAATGTCGTACAGCACACCTTCTCTTAGTGCACCATTCGAGAAATCCATTTGTTTGATATCAAAACACTCAAACACTGCCGTTAATATTGCAATACCAGCGGCAAAGGTACTTTTTCGTTCAGGCTTAAGACCAGGCAAATCAATATTATCAGCGTGCCCTGCAGCAAATAAAGCCTTTTGAATTTGTTTCAGTGTCTTTTGCGTAATACCTTTTTTGCTCCAATTGTTTTCCTTAACAATATTAAAAGCAGCTTTCACAGTACCAGACGACCCAATCGCCACATCCCAAGTTTCATCAAGGTAATCATCTTGAATACTAAGGAGTTCTAAACGTGCAGCCGTGACGGCTTTCTGAAAGTTAGATTTATTAATCACGCCATCATCAAAAAAGCGTTGCTTAAAACTTACACATCCCATGTGAAGACTTTCTGTGAGTATCGGCTCAAGCTGTTTACCAATAATAAATTCAGTGCTGCCACCACCAATATCAACAACTAAACGCTTAGCATCACCATGGTCCATGGTTCTGGCTACGCCCATATAAATAAGACGGGCTTCTTCTCGACCCGCTATAATTTCGACGGGATGGCTCATGATATCCATCGCCTTACCAATAAAGTCATAGCGATTTTTAGCCACTCGCAAAGCATTGGTACCGACCACACGAACAGAACCTTGCGGCATGTCTTCAATCACTTGAGCAAATTGCGCTAAGCAATCTAATCCTCGCTGCTGGGAAGCATCATCCAAATGGCCATTAACCAAACCTGCAGCCAACTGAACCTTTTCCCCAAATTCCCCAGTAATTCGTAACTGCCCATGCGTAACTTGAGCGACCACCATATGGAAGCTGTTTGACCCTAAGTCAATAGCAGCAATTTTTTCAAATGGAAAGTCATGAGATTGTTGCAAAAAGAGTGATTGCATTCAGAAAACCTTATGATGCCGAAGTCTTAATAAGGACAAGAGTATATCAGTTACTAGACGATGTCATTGGCAACAAAACACCAAAAACAACGGAGTATTTGATGAATTTTTTATAAAAATTAACGCGTTTTAATGAAAATCAAGGCATTTTAACGACTGGACTTCAAAAAAATACAGAGCGAAAGCCGCGAAAATCGGGGGTTTGATCAAAAAATTACCAGAAAGTGTTTTTTTCCTGAGTTTCACTATAGACCTCGCCTTTAAGTCGAACTATAGTATGGATGGTCTTGATAGTGATAAATCAGCAATCAGATCACATTTAGATCCCAATCAAATTGTTTCGCGCTGTATTGGCTTTGCCCTATCCGGGCTTGTCTAAACTAGAACAACATCTAACCGTCTTGTTCTTTGTTTTTAATGCCGAGTAGCTGATACATTGTAAAATACTTCCAGACACAAATTATTGTTACTAGTTGATTAACTCTAATTCCGTCAATTTTCCTCAAATGAGCTAATACAAAACCCGTTTATGAACCTTACCGACTTAAAACAGAAATCAGTACACGAACTTTTAGAAATCGCAGCAGAAATGGGCCTAGACAATATGGCTCGTTCCCGCAAGCAAGATGTTATTTTCTCAATCCTAAAGCGTCATGCAAAAGGTGGGGAAGACATTTATGGCGACGGTATCTTAGAGATTCTTCAAGATGGCTTTGGCTTCCTTCGTTCACCTGACTGCTCATACTTAGCAGGCCCGGACGACATTTATGTATCACCAAGCCAAATCAGACGCTTCAATCTACGAACTGGCGATACTATTGCCGGAAAAATTCGTCCACCTAAAGATGGCGAGCGTTACTTTGCTCTACTAAAAGTAAACGAAATCAACTTTGATAAGCCAGAAAGTGTTCGTAATAAAATTCTTTTTGAAAACTTAACGCCTTTATTTCCTGATGAACGTTTATTGATGGAAGCTGGCAACGGCTCTACCGAAGACGTTACATCTCGCATTATTGATCTTGTTGCCCCAATGGGTAAAGGTCAGCGTGCATTGGTCGTTTCTCCGCCAAAAGCGGGTAAAACCTTCATGTTGCAGAACATTGCCAATGCCATCACTCGTAACAACCCTGAATGTCATTTAATCGTGTTGCTGATTGACGAGCGCCCTGAAGAAGTAACCGAAATGTCTCGTACCGTTCGCGGAGAAGTGGTTGCCTCTACGTTTGATGAGCCACCAGCTCGCCACGTGCAAGTGGCAGAAATGGTGATCGAAAAAGCAAAACGCTTAGTTGAACACAAACGTGACGTTGTAATCCTATTGGATTCCATCACACGTTTAGCTCGTGCCTACAACACAGTTATTCCTTCATCAGGCAAAGTATTAACTGGTGGTGTGGATGCAAACGCACTAGAACGTCCAAAACGCTTCTTTGGTGCTGCACGTAATATCGAGGAAGGCGGTAGCTTAACTATTATTGCAACAGCGCTTGTTGATACTGGCTCAAAAATGGATGAAGTTATCTTTGAAGAATTCAAAGGTACTGGTAACTCAGAATTACATCTAGACCGTAAAATTGCAGAGAAACGAACCTTCCCTGCGATCAACATTCGCCGTTCAGGTACTCGTCGTGAAGACTTGCTTACATCTGAAGATGAGCTACAACGCATGTGGATTCTTCGCAAGCTATTGAACCCTATGGAAGACGTAGCGGCGACAGAATTCTTGATTGACCGTCTAAAAGTGACTCAGACCAATGATGAGTTCTTTGAGTCAATGAAAGGCAAAAATAAATAAGTAGATATTTCTGCAGCAAGAAGTCTGCGGTAAAAAAGCCACTTCCTGAAGTGGCTTTTTTTTACTTGAATGAGCAACTTAATTCCACCGCCACTACACTAAAGTGAGCGCGATATATATTGGAGTAGTTTAAATGAAAGAGATTACCGCGACGGTAAATGCTGTTGAGCTCCTCAACGAAAATGTCTATCAAATTACCCTAAAGGTAGACGATCTAATATTTGAAGCAGGTCAATATCTAATGGTAGCACTACCAACTGGAGAACAGGTTCCTTACTCCATCGGAAGCGCACCACATGAACTACCTTATTTGACGTTGTATGTGCTCGTTTCAGATTCTACATCTCTTGCGAGCAAAGTGGTTGAGCACATTAAATCCAACCATAGTATTACAATCAAAGCTCCTGGCGGCGACTGTCATATTGCAAATGGCGTTCTAGACTCAAATCCAGAAAACATCTTATTGATTGCTGGTGGAACGGGGTTTGCTCAAATAAAAAGTCTGTATAGCCATTTAGTTGAACATAATTTTACTGGCCATGTTTCATTTTACTGGGGATTAAGAACACCAGAAGATGTCTTTGCTCAAGACTGGTTAGCAGAAGCTCACAAATACACATCTTTTACATTAGACGTTATAGTGAACGAAAAAGGCGACGGGTGGCATGGGCGAAGCGGATGGTTATACGAAGCGGTGCTAGCAGATCACCCAGATCTGAGTAAAAGCGCTGCCTTTATCAGCGGTTCAGTTGGCATGGTATATGGCACACTTGATCAATTGGAGCTAAAAGGCCTTAGCAAAGAAAACTGCTTTTCTGACGTTTTTGCTTATGCTCCGCATCCAGATAAACCTGCCCTCTAATATCAATAATGAAGATGAATCAGGCTGTAATTACCTAGACGTGATTGCTAAAAAGGGAGCTCCAAGTATGCACTGCGCTCCCTTTTTTATTTAGTTGTGTTCAATTAAAAGTTAAGCAGCTAAACGGACTGACTCCCACAACACTTTAATACTCTCTTGGTCACCATCTGTGACACCTTCCGCTTCCAGAGTGTCTTGCAATATTTCTGTGAAAGCATGATCGAATTCATCTCGCCCTTCTCCTTCCACACTACTATGTAAGCCCAAAAGCCCTAACAGATAAGCACAGTAAAATAACTGATCGCCCTCTTCTGCATGATGCTCCATGTCTCGTAATCTGTCACACAACTGATCGGCGCGCTCAGCAAAGGTTATTGCCATATTCAATCTCACAATATATGAATTTAATATACAAAAAAGCTGGGGAGCGCCCAGCTTTTAAAACTTATTCCATCACGCAAATGGCGTTATGGCTTTAATTTTAGAGTCTCTAACGTGTTCGCTCGAATAGAAAGAAGTAAGTCGGTATTCTTCACCAGCGATTCACCGTAAGAAGGTACCATTTCTTTCATTTTAGCTTGCCACTCTGGCGATGCTACACGTTCATGGAAACAACGCTCAAGAATACCAATCATGGTATTCACTGTGGTTGAAGCACCAGGAGAAGCGCCCAATAAAGCAGCCAAAGAGCCATCTTCGGTAGTAATTGCTTCGGTTCCGAATTCTAGCTTACCGCCCAACTTATCATCTTTCTTAATGATCTGAACACGTTGCCCAGCGTATGCAAGTTCCCAATCTGCATCTTTAGCATCAGGGAAAAACTGGCGTAAAGAATTACAACGGTCTTTATGAGACTGCATAACTTCACTGATTAAATAACGAGTTAGATCCATGTTATTTTTACCAACACTTAGCATTGGTTTGATGTTGCTAAAACGAACGCTCTTCGGCAAATCAAAAAATGAACCTGTTTTTAGAAACTTCGTCGTAAAACCAGCAAATGGACCAAACAAAATGGCTTTTTTACCGTCGATGATTCGCGTATCTAAGTGGGGAACAGACATAGGTGGCGCACCAATCGGTGCAGCACCATACACTTTAGCGAAATGTTGCTCCACCAACTCTGGCTTTTCACATACTAGCCATTGACCGCTAACAGGGAAGCCTCCAAAGCCTTTACCTTCTTCTACTTCTGCCTTCTGTAATAAAGGCAAAGCACCGCCACCAGCGCCCAAAAAGACAAATTTAGCATCAATGGTTTTACGCGCGCCATTTTGCTCAACCTCAACGTCCCAGCGGCCATCAGATCGTTTTTGTAAATCTTTAACTTCGCAATTTAGACTTAACTCGAAGTTATCCAAGCCTTCTAAATGTTTGCTCATATTACGAGCAATAGCACCAAAATTCACATCGGTACCATGTTCTATTCGTGTGGCAGCAAGCGGTTCACTGTCATCACGGTTGTTCATAATAAGAGGCATCCATTCTCTCATTTTTTCACGATCTTCCGTGAATTGCATTTCTTTAAAGGCAGGATGTGCACTCATTGCTGCATGACGTGCTTTTAACATGTCAACGTTACGCTGTCCCCATACAAAACTTTGATGCGGTACGCGATGAATAAACTCTTGAGGCGCTGGCATCAAACCCTGTTTTACAAGGTAGGACCAAAACTGAAGACTGATTTCAAAGGCAGCATTAATAGTGACCGCTTTATCTATATTGACAGAGCCGTCCGTATTTTCAGAGGTATAGTTAAGTTCGCAGTATGCCGCATGGCCTGTACCAGCATTATTCCAGCCATCGGTACTTTCCTTTGCAACACTCCCTAAACGCTCAACCATCAACATGGTCATGCTAGGATCCAATTGCTTTAGTAACACTCCTAGGGTAGTGCTCATAGCACCGCCCCCGACTAGTAAAACGTCTACAGAATTTGAGGTCATATGATTTCGCCGTGTCATAGCCAATTGTGAATTTGAGAGTGATGCAGAAAAGGAGCTTTTGGCCAGCCGCGATATATCAGAATACACGGCTTTACTTTCTCCACCCTCTCTTCAGAACGCCTTTGCTCGTATGCCGAAAGTACATAGAAAATCAGCTTAATAAGGGATTCTGAGCAGGTGTAAGTCAATTATACGGATTTTAAAAGTAATGTCTTGAGACCTTAGTATAAGAATGTAGATATATTCACAATTCAAATTTCACGATATCAGTCATTTAATTGACTTTAGCGGCAAGAAAGACGATGTTAGCAACATTAAGAAAAAACATGCTTCGATTTTGCTGCTATATTTAAAAAATAATGTTCAGTATAAATATACTAAATTCTATATTTTATGTACTGGGGAGTATGGCTATGAAAGCACAAGATATTATGGTGAAGAATGTCATCTGTGTCGCAATGGATGAACGATTACCTGTTGTCAAAAAAATGATGGAAGACAATGGCTTCCATCATTTACCTGTTATTGAAAAAGATAAACTAGTTGGCATCATTTCAGATAGGGATCTGCTACGCCTAATCAGTCCTTTTATAGATAGCGCTTCTGAACAACCTAGAGACTTAGATACGCTAAATCGAGCAGCTCATCAAGTAATGACCCGACAACCGATTGCCGTTAAAGCAGAAACCCCTATAGAAGATATTGTCGCCTGGTTAAAACGAGTCGATATTTCTTGTCTGCCCGTAACCGACGACGAAGACCATGTCATTGGTATTATTTCGTGGCGCGACCTTGTAAATCACGCCACATTTTAACCTTTGAGCATTTTACATTAATGCGTTTTCGCTTGATCTCCCAATAGATCCGCCAAATCGTCTTCGGTAAATTCATACTTCTCGGCGCAGAACTGGCAATCGACTCTCACACTACCTTGTTCAATTAGAGTCTCACGTATCTCTTCAGTACCTAGTGACATAACAGCATCTAGAGTACGCTGCCGCGAGCATGAACAACCAAATTGCATTGCCTTAATATCGTAAAGACGAACCTCTTCTTCATGGTATAAGCGATGGAGCAATTCTCCTGTTTCAAGACTAAGTAATTCATCTTCTTTAACCGTTGAAGCAAGATGAGTCAAACGCTCCCAAGCATCTTTATCGCCTTCTTTCGCTTGCTCTTCTGGCAAACGCTGTAAAAACAGCCCACCACACTGTGCACCATTAGCAGCTAACCAAACTCGGCTTGGTAACTGCTCTGACTGAGAAAAGTACTGTTCAAGGCATTCTGACAAAGTATCGCCAATGATTTCGACAACCCCTTGGTAACGTTGCCCATTACGAGGCTGAATAGTAATGGCCAAATAACCACCTTTCAGTGCCTCTTTTAAAGAGATAACTTCCGGCACTTCTTGACTATCATCCCATTGAGCAATTCCGCGAAGATTTTGCTGCTCATCACACTCGGTCATCAAGGTAGACAAAAAGCCATTACCCTTTGCTTGAATCGATAAGACTCCATCAATTTTGATAATGTCTCTTAACAACGCAATGGCTGCGACAAACTCACCAAGGAGTTTTTCTAGTGCTAGCGGATAATCCTTACGTTTAATAATTTCTTGGTAAGCGTCATTCAACAACACTCGTTCACCACGAACGTTACTATTATCAAAGGAAAAACGCTGGATTTCATTGATGGTTACATTATTCACAAAGCACACCTTGTCCAGGCTAAAAAGCCTAACTAAAAAAGTTCAAATAAATATTGTCGCCATTTTACCCTTGAGCGGATCAATCATCCACTTTAAAACCGTCATTAACTGGGGATATGTATTGGGAATATGCACGCTGGCTATTTCGTTTAAGCTAGCAGCACTCTAAAATGCTTTACATTGTACTTCTATTGAAACGACCAACATCACTTCTCATTAAATAGAGATAAGAGATTCCTAGTTTTTATGATCCAATTTACTGAAGTTAGTTTACAACGCGGCACTCAGTTTCTACTTGAAGAAACCGACCTCACCATTTTCGAAGGTCAAAAAGTCGGTCTCATTGGTGCCAATGGTGCAGGCAAATCCTCTTTATTCGCCATGATCAAAGGCGAACTACACGCAGACACTGGCGAAGTTATACTTCCGGGGCAACGCCGTATTGCGTTTATGGCGCAGGAAGTGGAGGAAACACAGCGCAGCGCTTTAGACTATTGCCTAGATGGCGACGATAGGCTCAGAGAGATAGAGAACAATATTGCCAAAGCACAAGCCAACGGCGACGATCACGCCCATGCCAACTGGTTAGGTGAGTATGAAAATGCTCATGGCTATACAGCACAATCAAGAGGCGAAACACTTCTCCAGGGACTCGGCTTCAAAATGACAGACATGCAAAGACCTGTGTCTGATTTCTCTGGCGGCTGGCGAATTCGCCTCAACCTTGCCAAAGCCCTAATGTGCCCTTCTGACGTACTCTTGCTTGACGAACCAACCAACCACTTGGATTTAGATGCTGTCATGTGGCTGGAAAACTGGCTACGCCAATATCCCGGCACCTTATTATTAATTTCTCATGATAGGGACTTCTTAGATGGCATTTGTAGCCATATTGTTCATCTCTATCAGAAAAAGTTAGTGCTTTATAAAGGCAACTACTCAGATTACGAACGTCAGCGCGCCGAACACTTGGCACAACAGCAAGCTAATTACGAAAAACAACAAGAGAAACGCGCTCACCTGCAACAATATGTAGATCGCTTCCGTTATAAAGCAGACAAAGCTAAACAAGCACAGAGCCGTCTGAAAATGCTCGAAAAAATGGAAGTCATCGGGCCTGCGCATATCGATTCCCAATTTGAATTTTCGATCCCTGTTGCTGAGAAAACATCACAACTCTTGGTTAATTTATCTCAAGCTGATTTGGGCTACACATCTGAATCTGGCGAAAAAATCGTTCAGCTTGGCAATACCAACTTCGCCCTTCGAGATGGACAACGTATTGGTTTACTTGGCCCTAATGGCGCAGGGAAGTCGACTCTAATAAAATCCATTGTTGGCGAAATTGGCATTCTAGCAGGCGATCGTATCTTGGGAGAAAACCTACAAATTGGCTATTTCTCACAACATCAACTTAGCGCTCTCGACTTAGAAGCCTCTCCGCTACTGCATATTCAACGGCTCACCCCAAAAGTACTTGAAAGCGATATTCGTCGTTACCTAGGTGGCTTTGGGTTTATTGGAGATGATGCACTACGTGCGGTAAAAGGCTTTTCAGGCGGTGAAAAAGCACGTTTGGCTTTATCCTTAATTTCTTGGACCAAACCAAACTTATTAGTACTCGATGAGCCGACTAACCATCTGGACATCGAAATGCGCCAAGCATTAACAGAAGCCTTACAGGAGTTTCCAGGCTCCATCCTGCTGGTATCCCACGATCGGCACCTTCTTAATAGTACCGTCGATGAGTTCTATCTCGTTGCAGACCATCAAATCAACGCATTTGATGGTGATTTACCAACTTATCATGCATGGTTACAAGCTAGACAAGCAAACGCTACTCAACTTGAAAAAAGCGATCTAGCAGGAGATAAAATAGACAAAATAGACCGCAAAGAAGAACGACGTAAAGCCGCTGAAATGCGCGTAAAACTACGCCCGCTTCATAAGAAAATCGAGAAGTATGAAAAGGCCGTTCAAGCGGCACAAGAACAGCTTGATCGCATTGCTGAGGCAATGGCCGACTCTAGCCTTTATGAAGCCGCTCAAAAAGACAAATTACAAAGCTTACTAAGTGACGAGGCGAAATGGAAAAAAGCTCAAACGGAAAGTGAAGAGGCTTGGTTCGAAGCGCAAGAAGAGCTTGAAGAAGCGGAAGCGCAGATTAGCTAAGTTCAAACAAAAAAAGAACGGATAAACAAAGACTAAGTGCTAGAAATCCGTAAAGTTTTGCCTTAACACAAAGCTTTTCTTCTAGCACTGACTTATTATTGTAACAATACTAAAGTACATTCATACACAGCGAAAAGGAGAGATATTGGATGACATTTCCATACACTCGTATGCGTCGCATGCGTAAAAATGATTTTTCTCGCCGCCTGATGCGCGAACATAACCTTACTGCAGATGATTTAATCTACCCGATGTTTGTTCTTGAAGGCGATAATGTGCGTGAAGCCATTTCCTCCATGCCAAATATTAATCGTGTTTCCATCGACATACTGTTAAAAGAAGCTGAAGAATTAGTTGAGCTGGGCATTCCTACCATTGCTTTGTTTCCCTACATCGAAGCTGACAAAAAATCACTTCACGCCGAAGAAGCCTATAATCCAAATGGCTTAATCCAACGAGCCGTTCGCGCCTTAAAAGAAGCGTTCCCGGAGCTTGGCGTATTAACAGATGTCGCGCTAGATCCTTATACCACACACGGTCAAGATGGCATCATTGATGATTCAGGCTACGTTCTGAATGACATTACTGTCGATACTCTCGTAAAACAAGCCCTATCACATGCCCAAGCAGGAGCGGATATTGTTGCACCATCCGACATGATGGATGGCAGAATTGGTGAAATTCGTGACGAACTTGAAGCTGAAGGTTTCATTAACACTTTAATCATGGCCTATGCAGCCAAATACGCATCGGCTTATTACGGTCCGTTCCGTGACGCAATTGGCTCAAGCGGCAACCTTGGTAAAGGTAACAAATTCACCTACCAAATAGATCCAGCTAACTCTAACGAAGCCATCCGCGAAGTGATGCTAGATATAGAGGAAGGGGCTGATATGGTCATGGTAAAACCAGGCATGCCTTATTTAGACATTGTACGTAGAGTAAAAACAGAACTTGAAGTACCAACGTTTGCCTACCAAGTAAGCGGAGAGTACGCAATGCACATGGCCGCCTTTCAAAATGGCTGGCTAGATAAAGATACGGTAATAATGGAATCTCTCCTAGTGTTCAAACGCGCTGGTGCAGATGGCATCCTGACTTACTTTGCAAAAGATGCAGCACGCCTGCTGAAATCTAAAAGCTAACGATTTTTAGTACAAATAAACACACAGAATCGGTGACCAGCAGGCTGCGTTGGTGTAATTTGTTAGTATATTCCTACAAATGTAGGTAAAGGAACAATGATACCAACAACACTATAAAACGGTATTTAGAGAGAATCAAAGCGCATGTCTGAGCAGTCGGTGAACGAAATAAATAAAAAAGAGCCAATTCCTAGCCCTCCGTTAGAATTGGATGCAGAGCTTGTTTTAGAGCCCATTCCGGAACAGCCACAAGATCCTAATAAGGTAGCCATTGAAGAACGCTTACCTGAAGAGATCGATCTGGCTGATCCTGAGCTTTACTTCAACCGTGAGTTAAGCCACTTACAATTTAACGCACGCGTTCTTGAACAAGCCATGGATGAAAACCATCCGATCTTCAATAGATTGATGTTTCTATGCATCTTTAGCTCAAACATGGACGAATTTTTCGAAATCCGCGTTGCTGGTCTTAAAAGCCAACTCGAGTATAGCCGTGAGAAAAATGGCCCTGATGGTATGCACCCTAAAAAAGTGCTTGGCTTAATTAGCGAACACGCTCATAAGCTAGTACGCCGTCAGTACCGTATTCTTAACGATATTATTTTGCCTAAACTGGCAAATGAGAATGTTAAATTTATTCGTCGCACTGTGTGGAATGAAAAACAAGCCGCTTGGGTAAAACGCTATTTTCGTGACAATGTACTGCCTATCATCAGTCCAATTGGTCTCGATCCAGCTCATCCATTTCCAAGACTAGCAAACAAAACATTTAACTTTGTTGTTGAGTTGGAAGGTCGTGATGCTTTTGGGCGTGAGAATGGCCTTGCCATTGTTCCAGCACCAAGCTCACTACCTCGCTTGGTTAAACTACCAGATGAAGTGTGTGAAGGCGGGGATAACCTTGTCTTCCTTTCCTCTATCATTCATGCGCATGCAGATCAGTTATTTCCCGGCATGACCGTCAAAGGTTGTTTCCAATTCCGTCTTACTCGTAATGCGGATTTAGAAGTAGACTCCGATGATATTGGAGTCGATTTGGCTGGTGCATTACGCACAGAATTACAAAGCCGTCATTACGGCAGTTCGGTTCGATTAGAAATTGCCGAAAACTGCCCTCTTCATATCGTTGATTCTTTACTCAAACAATTTGACCTAGAACAACAAGATTTGTATCGCATTGATGGTCCGGTGAATCTTAGCCGACTCATGGCTGTACTAGAGCTGGTTGACCGCCCAGACTTAATGTACCCTCCTTTCTCACCAGGCTTACCTAGAAAACTGGCAAGCTCTGGAGGGTTATTCGAAGCTATTCGTCAGCGCGATTATCTGCTGATGCATCCATTTGAAAGCTTTTCGCCTGTTATCGATTTATTAAGCGAGGCTGCAAAAGATCCCAGTGTTGTCGCTATTCGTCAAACACTTTACAGAACAGGTTCACGCTCACCGATTGCAAACGCATTAGTTGAAGCAGCTCGGAATGGCAAAGAAGTCACTGTCGTTATCGAGCTACGTGCGCGTTTCGATGAAGCAGAAAACTTGGCCTTGGCAAGCCGCTTGCAGGACGCAGGTGCCATTGTTGTTTATGGTGTGGTTCGTCACAAAACCCACGCAAAAATGATTCTAATCGTGCGTAGAGAAGGTGCTAACCTGACTCGCTATGTTCACCTCGGTACAGGTAACTACCACGCTGGTAATGCTCGACTTTACACTGATTATAGCTTTATGACCTGCAATAAAGAGATTGGTGATGATGTCCATCGCGTTTTCCAACAACTTACAGGTATGAGCAAAGAGTTAAAGGTGAAAAAGCTGCTACATGCTCCATTCACCCTTCGTGACCGCTTACTGGACATGATCAATCGAGAAGCCGAAAACGCGCTAAAAGGCGACCCTTCTCGTATCATCATTAAAGTGAACTCATTAACAGAGCAAAGGCTCGTTCAATCACTCTATAAGGCATCTCAAGCCGGAGTAAAAATAGACTTAATTGTTCGCGGTATCTGTACATTGCGTCCGGGCATAAAAGGCATATCATCTAACATTCGAGTACGAAGTGTAATTGGTAGATTCCTCGAGCATACTCGTGTGTATTACTTCTATAACAACCGTAACCCACAAGTTTACCTTTCAAGCGCTGATGGAATGGACAGGAACTTAAATAATCGTATTGAAGTAGCCTTCCCTCTTCAAGACTATAAACAAACTCGCCGGGTAAAAAAGGAACTTGAGTATTATCTGACAGATAACACTCAAAGCTGGATACTTCAAAGTGATGGTTCGTATCAATTGTCCAAGCCTCGAAAAGGCGAATATCGCAGTGCCCAGCGCGCACTACTTAGCGAACTCGCTGACAACACACGTTAAAGAAACAGCAACTAGACACAAGAGCCCAGCTTCAAACTGGGCTTTTTGAGGACAATCTAACGCGGATCTCATCGTGGAGCGGGGCGAAGCCTAATAACGACTCCGAATACATTAGCGCAAATCAACCTCTTTATCGAAAATATCATTGGCAATAACGAGGCAGACCATACATTTTTGTGTATAAAAACAGAGCTTATCCACACAATTTTTTAACACATCTTGTCACTTTCTATTAACAAAGCTTCACATACAACAACCAAGCCAGCGACAAATCTATTGAGAAAACATCTTTTATCATCTTTTCAAAAGCAAGAATCCATCGAGACCCGACTCGATACAGGAGATGAATTTTAGAAAGCTTTGCCGAATAAATACGATGCAAACTATTGGGCGCTATTTCCATGAGCTTGTTTAAAATGTCAGGCTCCGTGGTTAGCTAATCAACTACTGCTTATATTTGAGTTGGGTTTAGTTTTAAAGTATTTATAGCCCCTCTTTTGTTTATTTCGTTTGCTTTTTGATTGGAACAAAATAAATTAAACGAAAGAGGGTCGCTTATTGAAGCACCAGCTAGACACACTTCTTGGGACGGTATGATCCTAAGCAGCGTCAGCCGCAGACGACATCAGTGACGCAAGGCGTCGCTGGTTGGGATCGTGTTGTGTGTGGGGATTTCTGAGGATGTGATTTAACAGCTTTCATTTTCTACCGACGTAAGAAAGCCCTGACAGGATAACCTATCAGGGCTCTTATATTTAAAGCTTGACGACGACCTATGCTTATCCCCTTGCGTCACTCTCACATACGTGTCTTTGATAAAGAGCCCCACACGTGGGAAGGATTGTTAGCTCTCTTAAACGAAAAAAACCCACATGACATTGTCATGTGGGGTTTCTCTTAATGTAAAGCTTGATAACAACGTCACTCTCACATGCGTGTCTTTGATAAAGAGCCCCACACGAGGGAAGGGTAGTTAGCTCTCTTAGACGAAAAAACCCCACCCTACTCAGTAGGGTGGGGTTTCTCTTAATATAAAGCTTGACGACGACCTACTCTCACATGGGATCTCCCACACTACCATCGGCGATGGCGCTTTTCACTTCTGAGTTCGGGATGGGATCAGGTGG
>NZ_QNSE01000018.1:9387-65355 GCF_003315485.1 Marinomonas rhizomae | reverse complement strand
CGCCGTGATCACGCTTCATTTATGGCTCTATATCATCAGTCTATGATTAAAAATAGAATCACCTGTTGAATCTTGGGTGTATGTGAAATATTGTGAATTTATATTAATTAAGTAGGCTGAGAAGTAGAAATTCTACAGCCTCGTTAAAAGTCAAAAGGAGTGAACATGATCAATTGGGTAAATGTAAGGTCATCAGCCATAAGAAAGATTGGCTATGACGCATCCACAAGTCGAATGTACATCGATTTCGAAGATAGTGACCCGTATTACACTTACTGTCGTGTGCCTGAGTATGTATTTCAAGAATTCATAAATGCAAGTTCAGTTGGCCGGTATTATCATGCTTATATCAAAGACAAATATGATTGCTAGCATAATTAAACTTTTAACAAATCAAAGCAGAAACGCCACTTCTTGGCCGGACGCGCTAACGCGCGCCGCTGTTTGAAGCGTTATACGAGCAGGAGGCGAAATGGAACGCGGTATAATAATTACTCCAAATTATTCAATTTTGAATAATGGGCATGGATTACAAATGAATGGCTCCGTCGAGCCGATAAATCTCAGAAACTACCTTCTTTTTTGGGACAAGATAGATTATCCAACAAACAATATGATTCATATTGATGGTGGCCAGGATGTTGACTTCCTCATTCAAGAAGGGATTGCTAAATCTACAACGGTACGATTTCGTGAGTTACGAGGTGATCAAAATGGATTTTTACCACTAGCAACTCAAATGGCTGCTTACGAAGAAAACAACAAAGTTGAAAAGGAAGAGTGGAGTATTGCCCAGCCAACGGATCAATTAATTGTTCCTCAGCAATATGCAAAAACACAGGGGTGTTTAGAATTTGAATTGTATAATGCTATCCAAATTCCAACAGGTGATGTCCCTCTTCCAGAAGTTATTGATTTTAAGAATAAAAGGTTACCAGAGCTTTTAGCGTTACGTGATGCTATGGATTCAATTGTAGATACTGTAGTTGCAAGCCAAGACATACCTAAACGAAAGAACAAAGCAATTAATAAACTTCATCGCGATTTAAATGATTTCAATCGCGTTATGAAAGAAACTGGCTTTAAAAGAGTTAAGCGTTCCTTAACGGCAATAGCTACTGACCCATGGTTTGGTGTAAGTAATGCAATGATGTTAGGTAGTGGTTATTTGCCAGAAAATTATCAACCATACATGCAAGGGCTTAATGTGGCAGCTCTAGGGGCATGTGCACTGAAATTTAGCTATCGCGAATTGGGCGTTGGACGTAACATACCCGTTGAGTATAAACACTTTGCATATCTTTCAAGCATCCAGAAAGAGCTCGTATAACAAACAATTTAAGGGTGATTCGGCACGCGTGGCATTTTTACTATGCGTTAGTTTTAGTGGTTAAGGTGGTGTGCGGAGGCATCGGTATTGCGTGCCTCACACCTTAATTGGGCGCTAGCCTTACGGTCATAAACATTACTTTTTAGAAGTCTGTCTTATCAAGGCGCTCGCTTTTAAATATCACATCGCAAATGCTTACCGAGGCTAGTTCCGTCAGATCACGCCTCGTTCCTCGTCTCATCAGATCTACATGGTTGGTTGGGCGAATGTTCGCCAATTATTGAGACTAGAGGAATAATTAGCTGGTGATGGCAGCATTAGTTCTTTCCAAATTGGAGTGATACTGTAGTGATACATTTTAATCTGAGGTGTCGCTATGAGAACCGAAGTCGTTACTACGTTAAAGAGGCAGGCAACAAAGCTGCTTGCTGATTTGCGTGAGTCAAAAGAGCCTATTCTCATAACTGAGCATGTTCAGCCATCAGCCTATTTGCTTGATGTTGCTGATTACGAGTTGATGGTGTAACGGATGAAGATTTTGGAAGGTACCGCGAAAGGCGAGCAGGCCATCCGTGAAGGTCGAACAATGGATATGTCGCAAGCCAAAGAGAAAATGAGTAAAGGGGATTTTGATGGCCTTCATTCTTATCCTGCTGATTTTAGTTTTGTAAGAAGTTGAGTATGGCTGGCTGAAAAGCTATTCGCCTTTGAGTATCTAAATTTATTGTGCTTTTTTGACAAGGAGTGTTGAATGCGTATGTTCAAAATTGAGACATTTTCTCACGACAGTGGGGAGCTAATAGATTCAATGTCCGTTCCTACTGCGTTGGTAAAATCTATACTGACGTTGCTACCTAAAAAATTCATGTCTAAGTTCGATGAAAATGGCGATCAGCTAGAGGTGTTACTTTCTGCCGTGTTAAACCCTGATTACAATGGGGTTATTCTTGATTTGGTAGACGTTGCAGATAATGAGCGAGTTGTTTTTTCAGTGACCTAGTTGTGCTTATAAAGAGCTAATATCAGAACTTTGAGATATGCGGTCAGGTGAACCTCCCTTACTCTTTATCTGCCTCCAATTCATTTACCTCCAAAATTAAAGTTAGTCGTACACCTAGGGCTTCAATTTCTGATAAACCCTATCTATTGCATATAATTACAACGTAACTACAATGTAAGTCATGGATGACTTAAAATTCGAATGGAATTTCGACAAAAGCGTATCAAACATACAGAAGCACGGTGTCTCTTTTGATGAAGCAAAGACTGTGTTTACAGATGAATATGCGCGATTAATTGGCGATCCTGATCACTCGCAAGATGAAGATCGCTTTTTGCTACTTGGCACAAGTATAGAATCTAACTTACTCGTCGTTTGTCATTGCATAAGAGAAGCAGAAAGCATTCGTATCATTTCTGCACGTAAAGCAAGCAAACAAGAACGTAAGGTATATGAGGATTATCGCTATGCGTGATCATTATGATTTTTCAAACTCAGTCAAAAACCCTTACGCTAAAAAGCTTAAGAAGCAGGTCACGATAAGGCTTGATGAAGATACTGTTGAGTATTTTAAGGCGTTGGCGGATGACAAGGGCATTCCTTATCAAAGCTTAATCAATTTGTATTTAAGGGATTGTGCGCAGTCACACCGTGACTTGAAGGTGGAGTGGCAATAAACCATCTTCATTCCAAAAAAACGGAGTCTGTAGCGCTTTTAAGTTCAAACGCTCCAGAGTCCAATCCTTCTATTTCTAACCTTTCCTAATCACTGCACTGACTTTGGTGTTTGCGTGAATAGGTAACTCACGGCTTGTGCCAGTTTTGGGCTGATGTGTCCACCGCGTAGTAATGTCCAAAGCGGTTGTTTGGTTTCTGGGTGTTGGCTAAGTTCGGCGGCGATTTGTTTGAAGGCGATATAACCGTCTTCTCGGTGCGCCAATTTTTCCATGATGATACGCAGTAGCTGCGGGTTTTGACCTAGCCAGTGTGGGCATTTTGCGGCGAGGGCGGCGATAGGATGAAGGTCGTCGTCCTTGCATTCGGTTAGGCTGCCAAGTAAGCCAAACAGTGGCAATAATAGTGTGTCGTTTAAATCAGCTCTGGATAGGGCGCGTAGGTAACTTGCCTGCATCAGTGCGTCTTGCTCGGTTTGTAGTTGTTCGATAAGTGTATTTTGTAATTCGCGTGACAGGGTTTCGTGTTCAAGGGCGTGACACAAGGCGCTAACCACTGGCTTAGCAGCGTGTTGAATGGCTTCTTGTATGAGTGCTTGGTACTTGTCTTCGTCAACTCTGGCGGCCAGTTCAGCAATGCCTTGCAGTCCTAGTGTTTGCCAGCTGTCGTCTTGTTCGGTTAGACCCGACGATAGATACTTAACAACATCATCAAAGTAATGTGATGGTGTTTTTCGCAAGTCTTTGCCTAGCACGGCATGCAAGCTTGCCATACGTTCTTGATCTGGTTTGAAGGCATAAGGGTTGTCTTCAAGCGCTTCTGATAACCCTGCTTCTTCGCCTTTATGCAGTATTTTATCAACAATGCTTTTGATAAAATGATCGCGCGTGCCAAGGTTTAGGCAGCCAGCTTCGTCTAGTGGTAATTTAAGAAACCAAATTACGCCTTGATCAATGATGTCTTCTTTTTTGGTTTTTTTGCCTTCGTTTTCTTTATTTAATAAACATGCTAACCAGGCGTGTTGGCGAAATGGGAAAGGGTAGGCTTGTTGCTTGCGGTCGAATTGGACTGCTTGTTGTGGTGTTATTTTGGTGATGTTGCGACCTAAATCGTAGTAACTCACATCACAACCGACCATATCAAATAGGTCAGACAGAGATTCTATTTTGTTCATGATAATGTATTGGCTCATGTTGCCGAAAGAACACGTTGGTGTGCGACTTTCTGTTTGAATAAAGATACGTTATCTTACCGTTTTTCAAAGGAGAAATCAGGTTGAAAAAAGCCTTTTCTGCCCATCATGTGTTGGCCGATTTGTTGATGGATTTGCAAATGGCCATGCAAGATTGCGATGTTTGGGAATGTGAAATACCTTCTCAAGAAGCGTTGCAAAGCTCTGAGCCTTTTTGTGTTGATACGATGAGATTCGAGCAATGGTTGCGCTTTGTGATGATTGAGCGTTTTAAGGCTATGTTGGCAGCGGGGAGTGATTTGCCTGTGCGCTGCCATATTTCGCCAATGGCGGAAGAAGCGTTTGCTGATAAACCGCAGGCCAACGTTCATCAGATTGTCACCTGTTTAAATAGGATTGATCAGCATTTAAGTGGTAGTTTGTGATATCCAGCTTGCTTCATCATTCATTAGTCAAAGACCTTGCTTGGCTGGTGGAAGGGCATTACATCGAGTGTGATTTTGATCTTCAGCCTTATTGGGTGGCAGATGTAAATGAACGTTTGTTGTTGTTAGATCGTGAACCAGGGTCTCTCGTTACGGCAGTGAATGCTTGTAAATCGCATTTTCTTGGCAGTTACTTTGAGACGCTGTTTTCATTCGCAATAGAGCATTTGTCGCATTTAAAAATACACTTGGAACATTTTCAAATTGAAAGTGAAGAGAAAACCTTGGGTGAAGTCGACATGTTGGTGGAAACGCCTGATGGAAAGCTTCATCAATTTGAAATTGCGATTAAGTTTTATCTAGAAAGGCCGGATCTTTTTCCGCATGATTGGATTGGGCCAAATAAGAGTGACAGCTTATTGAAAAAGGTCACGAGAGCCAGAGAGCATCAGTTGCAGATATTACAAACAGAAGAAGGATTGTCTGCGATTAATGACGTTGCTAAAGGACGCCAGCCGATTTCTAATTTATTGGTGTTTGGCCGTTTATATTCTGCTTTGAATAATGCAGAGGACATTCGTGATTGGCTTAGGGGTACTGAGTGTGGCGCTTGGATTCGTATATCTAACATGCATTTACTTACGCCTTGGTTCGAAGGTTTTTTAATCTTACAAAAGCCTCATTGGCTGTCTGTACCGAATATAAGTGATAATTTTTCTTTCAATTCTCTGCAATCTGCCTACAATCTTGTAGGCGATTTCCTACTTGATGATCGTCCTCGACATATGCTTCTTAAGTCGATTCTTTATGAAATAGATCAAATGCATAGATTTGTGTTTGTTGTGCCAGATTCATGGTGATAGGTTCGATAGAGCTTATCACCAAAATGTATAAACTGTATTTTAGTAGTCCCTAAAAGAAATGACCGATTTATCAAAATTACTGCATCGTAAAATGCCATTAGCTGCTTGGATTATAGATATAGAGCAATCAAGTGTGCCGTGGTGTAATGAAGCGGCAGAGGCTTTATTAGAGGACTCTTTGAGTGACATTAAATCTGGCCAACGAGTGATCGGGTCTGAGCTAAAAGATCGCTTGTCTTTGTACTTAGAGGCTCTGGAAATCGGTGATGCTTTGCCGTTTAAATGGCCATTCGTCGCGAAAAATGGCGCTCAGTTTAATGTCCATGGATCAGTTATTTCTTTAGGCGGTGCGCGCAAGGGGTTGTCGGTCGAGGCGCACCCTGTTCCCCCCTCTCGCATTTCGTTAGAAAACCTTAGTTCAGGTCTTCTGTCACAGTTCACCACTTTGTCTTTCGCTGTTTTTGAACAGAGCGGCGTGTATGTAGAAGCCAGTAAGTGTTTTGTTGAACATTTTGGTGATATTAAGCATGTGCGTGATTTATTTGCAGTATCTGGTGCCGCCAATAGTTTTATTCGGCGTTTAGCTGAACGGGAATGTTTGTCTCAAGAGATAATGCTCTCAACAAAAAATGGCGTTCGTTGGCATAAAATTGAAGTGTCCTATCAGCCGACGACCAATGTTGTTTATTTGTTAACCCATGATATTCAAGAAGAAAGAGACCACGAAGTCGCGTTGTATCGGCTTAATAATTACGATGGTCTAACTCATTTACCGAATAGAAATTTGCTCTATCAACAATTAGAAAGTGCTTTGGTGAACGCGCGTAAGCGAAATCGTCAATTTGGACTTTTGTATTTAGACTTAGACGGCTTCAAAGTGATCAATGATAATTTTGGTCACCGGGTTGGTGATGAGCTTATTCAGCGAGTTGCAGAACGCATAAAAGACAGCATTCCATCTGGTGCTTGCCTGTATCGTTTAGGTGGCGATGAATTTGTGGTGGTGTTAGAAAATACTAAGGCAGTGGAAGAACTAGAAAGTATTGCCGAAAGTATTATGCAGAATGCGAGTAATACTTACCCTGTCGCCAAAATGGAAATGATGATTACTGCGAGTATTGGTATTGCAAGCTATCCTCAGCATGCTGACGACATCGACAATTTACTTAAAAATGCAGATGCTGCTATGTATCGAGCCAAATCAACTGGCCACAATATGTATTGTGTTTATGAATATCACATGGCTGATAATATCAATGCGCACCTTACGCTGGGCGGTGGTTTACGAAAAGCGATAGAAGAAGAACAATTCATTCTTCACTACCAACCAAAAATTCGACTTCCAGATGAAACTATTGTCGGCGCAGAAGCCCTGATTCGCTGGATTCATCCTGAATTGGGTATGATCAGTCCAGATCAATTTATTCCTCTGGCAGAAGAGAGCGGTTTGATTCTTCCTTTGGGTAAATGGGTGATTCGAAGGGCTTGTCGTCAGTTACAAGAATGGCGTGAAGCTGGTTTGGCTCCTATCAAACTGTCCGTTAATTTATCTAGTCGTCAATTTATGCAGGCTGATTTGGTTGATATGGTGCAAATAGCACTGGAAGAAACGGGTGTTGATCCTCAGTATCTTGAGCTTGAGCTAACAGAAAGTATGTTGATGGCGGATGCTCAGCAATCGATTGAAAAGCTACATAGCTTTCGTAAATTGGGGCTGACTTTGTCTATTGATGATTTTGGTACGGGTTATTCATCGCTCGCATATTTGAAAAAATTCCCGATTCAAACGCTAAAAATAGATCGCTCTTTTATCCAAGATTTGGGGCAAGGGTGTGATAATGATGCCATCGTGAAAGCGACTATTGCTATGGCGAATGGGCTGAATTTAAAAGTGATTGCGGAAGGCGTGGAGGAGCGGTCACAAGTTGACACTCTAAATGGGTATGAGTGCCAAGAAGTACAAGGTTATTTATTTTCCAAACCTTTATCCAGTGACGATTTCGTTAGTTATTTAAAAAATCATAACCTAACAATCTAGCGGTTAGGCTTTCAAATGAAGTACTGAAATAAGAAAGCTTTGTGGCTTTGGATGTTTTGATGTTCTGCTTGCGGCTAATAGGATATTCTCCTTGCTCAAGCGCCAATTAATAAACTAGGGTACACTGTGTCGACGCTCGAAAACCTTTCTTGTCCAATAGATTCTGCACTACTCATTCGTCATGAACGAGTCTTAACGTGTGAACATGGACACACCTATGACTTAGCCAAAACGGGCTACGTTAATCTTCTTCCTGTACAAAATAAACGTTCTAAAGACCCTGGTGACAGTAAAGAGATGGTTGTCGCACGGCAAGCATTCTTAAATCAACATCACTATTTTCCTATTGTTAGCGCGATTTTATCTTCTTGGCCAAAAGACCATTTAGTCAGTGGTGTTCGGATTCTCGATGCTGGTTGTGGCGAAGGTTATTATCTCAGCGAAATTGGCCATGCTATGAGTCAACAGGGCATCGATGCTGAACGAACGGGGCTAGATATCTCAAAATGGGCGATTGTCGCGGCCAGTAAACGAGATAAAACGGTCAGTTGGTTGGTGGGGAGTAATGCTAGCTTGCCTGCGCCAAATGAACGCTATGATGCGGTTTTGTGCCTATTTGGATTTCCTATTTTTAAGGAGTTCGCTCGAGTGCTTAGCGAAGATGGTTTGATGTTGTTGGTAGAGTCCGGTCCAAATCATCTTATTGAGTTACGTGAAATACTTTATCCATCGATTCACGATTACAAGCAGACTTTTTCTGAGGGGATAGCGGATTTTGAATTGGTTTTGGAACAAGCGGAAACCTTTACTTTCACCCTAAATACGCAAGAAAAAATTCAAGAGTTATTGAGTATGACGCCTCATATTCATAAGGCGTCATACGAAGGTCGGGAAGCGGTAAAGCAGCTCGATTCCATCATCCTCACTGCGGACATTAAGCTTCGCTGGTACCGAAAAAAAACTAAGGAAGTGAATCATGTCTAGCCATTTAGATGACCTTTTTAATAAGAACAGAGAGTGGGCTGCCAAGGTTACCGCTGAAGATCCTGAGTTTTTTTCGACTCTATCCAAGCAGCAGCAACCTGAATATCTTTGGATCGGTTGTGCCGATAGCCGGGTTCCTGCTAACCAAATTGTTGATTTATTGCCGGGTGAAGTATTTGTTCACCGTAATATCGCCAATGTTGTTGTGCATACAGATTTAAACTGTTTATCTGTCATTCAATTCGCTGTAGATGTGTTGAAAGTGAAGCATATTATGGTGGTTGGTCATTATGGTTGTGGCGGTATTAAGGCGGCAATGGGGACAGAAGAGCATGGCATGATAGACAACTGGCTACGGCATATTAAAGATGTTTATCGTTTACATAAAGATGAAATAGATGCGATAGAAGATGAACACACTCGTTTTGATCGTATGTGTGAGTTGAATGTGGTTGAACAGGTTGCGAACGTTTGTCAGAGTAGTATCGTTCAAAATGCTTGGAAAATGGGCCAAGAGCTGCATGTTCATGGTTGGTGTTACAGCATTGAAGATGGTCATATCACCGATCTGAAACGCACTGTGTCGAATGCGCAAGAGTCTCTTGAGCAAATGAACAAGATGTAAGAAGCTAAGTGGATGACGTAGAGTCATCGAGAGTTTTCTTAACGCAATAAAAAACGAGCCATGTGCTCGTTTTTTTATAAGTCGTTCTGTATTGCCTGATGAAAGTGGTAGCCTTACAGGTTATTGTTTTCGGCAATAGTACGAGCGCATCCCGCGATGGTAGAGCGTAGCCAAATATGTCCTGGATCGTGCTGTAGTAATGGGCTCCATAGCATTTTCAATTCCACTGGTGGAATGTCAAACGGTGGCGGTAAAACAACGACACTGGTGTTTTCTTTCATTAAGCGAGTTGCCAACGACGGCAAGGTCGCAATTAGGCCAAGTTGTTCTGTAGCGCGCATGGCGACATTGTAGTTACGAGTAAATAAACGAATATTACGTTTGAAGCCTAGGTCCGCTAGTGAGCCATCTACCCAGCCCAGTTTTTGCACTTCTTCTGGTTGAATGCCAACACCGACGCCAAACCCTGTTTTGCTTACCCAAACGTGTGGAGAAGCGAGGTAGGTTTCTAGGGAAAAGTTTTTTGCGATCTCTGAATCAGCTGGAACTAAACAAGAGAAATGATCAACCCAAACGGATTTTTGGTGAAAGGACTGTGGTAAGACATCGAAGCGGTTGATAACCAAATCAACTTTGCCTTTTTCAACATCGTGGAAGCTCACATCGCTTGGATTCATTACATCAAGTATAACGTTTGGTGCTTCGGCTTGAAGTTTTTTCATTAAGGGTGGAATCAGTGTGGCTTCAGCATAATCACTCGCCATAATGCGAAACACGCGAGAGCTGGATTCCGCTTCAAAGCTTTGTCCTAAGTGCAGAACTTCATCAACTGACTGTAAGATACTTTGCACACGTGGCTGCAATTGAATTGCCAAAGCGGTTGGCATCATGCCATCGCTGGTTCTGACTAATAGCGGGTCATGAAATAGATCTCTTAAACGTCTTAACCCGTTGCTCATTGCTGGTTGTGTAATGCCTAGCTGGTTGGCGGCGTGGGTTACATTTTGTTCTCTTAGTAAGGAGTCCAGATAACGAAGTAAGTTAAGATCTATTTTGTCTAACTGCATAAGGGAAGGGGCCTATGTCCACTAATCGTAGGGGCTGCATCATACTCTATTTTGCCAATAAATAGAATTACAGCCCCAATTCAGTCGAAATGCTAGGCAGTAGCCACTTAAGACGCTTGGGCGAGTTGCTCTATGACTTCATAACAGGCGCCCATAGTGTGATAGTCGGTTTTACCCGCTGGGCTTTTACAGTCATCGAAGGCTTTATTATCCTGAGTTAGAATTCTAAACCAAGCGCCATATTGATGGTCGATCATATGAGACCAACTGTATTGCCAAAGTTGTTGGTACTTATCCCAATAATGTTCTTCTTTGGTGGTGATGGCTAACATAGCTGCAGCAGCAAAGGATTCAGCTTGCACCCAAAAATATTTGTCACCGTCGCAAACATTACCTTCTGGATCGTAGCCATAACAAAGGCCGCCGTTTGTTTCGTCCCAGGATTTCTCCCAAGCTGAATTAAACAGTTTTTGCGCGGTTGGAACCAACCAGTCTAGAGGTGAGCGTTGGTTGATCAAAAGTAGCAGTTTGGCCCATTCTGTCTGGTGCCCAGGTTGAAATCCCCAAGGACGGAATAAGTGTTTTGGGTCTGCTTTGTTGTAATCCCAGTCAACTTGCCAGTCAGTTGTGTAATGTTCCCAAATCTCACCACCAGCAAGGGCTGCTTGGCGTAGGCAAATATTATTAGCGAGTAATATAGCGCGCTCAAGATAATGAGGCTCGCGTGTGGCGTCGTAAGCAGCAAGCAGTGCTTCGCAGCTGTGCATATTGGCGTTTTGGCCGCGATAAGGTGATACATCTTGCCAGTCACTGGATATTTCGTCTTTGTACAAACCAAACTCGGCATCCCAAAAATATTTTTCCATGGTGTCGAAGGTTTCTTGAATCCATGGTTTTGCTTCTTCTACGCCGGCTTTATAAGCGGTTGCATAAGCGAGCATAACAAAAGCAAAGCCATAACAATGGTTGGTTTCATCAAGGTTTTTATCTTGGTTGAGTAGCCAAACATAACCACCATTTTCGCGTCGATGACGATTTCTCAAGTAATGTAAGCCGTGACGTGTTGTCTCTAAATACTCGGCTTTACTTTCTGCTTGATAGGCTTTTGCGTAATTAAAAACAAAACGCGTACTGCTGACCAAGTGGCGAGTATCTGTGTCATAAATGTCACCATTATCTTTGAAGAATTGAAAAAAACCACCTGCTGGATCAATGCAATTTGGGTGATAAAAATTCATGGTTGTTTGAATATGATCTTTTAAAAAAGCGCTAGAGGTAAATTCTGGAAAAGAAGGCATGGTTTCGTCCTTTGCTGTGGCTCTGCTGTATAATGCGAGCTTGTTATTTTTGTCGTGCAGTTTTCTCATCTTAATGAGTTGTGCAATTAAATCAATTAGATTTATTAAATGCTGGCGATTGGTTAAAATCTTTGCATGGTATGTTGTTCGGGACCTAATGGTTGAGAAATCATTTCCAGTTTACAGGCTTAATATGAGAGAAGGGTTGTATGAAATCGTCAGGTAGTACTTCTGAGCAAGGTCGCATTTACAATGAGCGCATCATCCTTCATTTGGCTAGGCAACATCCTGAAATTTCCCGTGTGAAGATTGCTGAGCAGACAGGGTTAAGTGCTCAGACGATTTCTGTAATCACCTCATCTTTGCTTGAAAGACAATTGCTACAAGTTGATGGCAAGGTTAAAGGGCGTCGAGGCCAGCCTTCAATAAAACTTAGTATCAACAAAAAAGGCGCTTATGGCTTAGGCATTAATGTCGACCGCGATCATATCAGTGCCGCTCTGTTAGATTTCAGTGGTGAATGTGTTTTGCTGTTAGAGCGAGTGGTGTCGTTCCCCACGGAAAGTTTAGCTAAGAAAATTGCGCAAGACTTAATTGAAGAAGTAAAAGCAACACTAGGAGCGGATTGGAGTAAAGTTCAAGGGATTGGCTTAGCAAGACCTGATTATATGGATTCTTGGTTAGAAACCTTGGTTACTGATTCTGCCCAAAGAGCGGATTTAGATAGTCTAAAAGCCGCTTTGGCTTATTGGCAATCTGATGCGTTTGAGGTTTGGTTGATGGATTTGACTGGCGTGCCATGTTTTTGCGAAAACGATGCAGTGGCTGCGGCGATTAGTGAATTGTTGCTGCCATCGACTGAGCCGCAGCGTGACTTCTTTTATCTCTTTGTTAGTACGGCTTGTGGTGGGAGTTTTGTCGCCAATGGTGAGTGTTATTTTGGTGCTCATGGAAAAGCAGGTAGTTTTGGTTTAATTCCTACCGCAACGGCCAAACATGGCAAATGGATTCTTGAAGCTTTGTCATTGTCTTCGTTACGCCGATTCTTTGCTGATCAACAAGTGACATGGCCTTCAACCGATGACCTTTGGTTTGGCTCTGAATGCACTAAGCTTATTGCTCAATGGGCAAGTGAAGTGGCGTTTGAGGTGGTTCCGGCTTTAGTCTCGGTTATTGCTTTATATGATCCCGAGGCTATTCTCATAGGAGGGCGTTTGCCTCCGCCGGTATTATCAGCGTTAATTACTTGTATAGAAAAAGTCTTAGCTTCACACAGTATGTTGCCTCTGCCAGCTATTCAGATAGCTCAAACTGGTCAAACTGCAGGTGTTTTGGGAGCGGCAGTGTTGCCACTTTATGGAAGCTTTGCGCCACAGCAAAACCTATTATTACTCAGTTCTAAATCCACTGTTTCCGTCTCTTAAAAAGAGTCAGAGAAAATCTAAAGAGAGAAGTAATGAGATTAGAAATACAATGTGAAGACAGAATAGGTATGGTGCGAGAAGCTCTCGACTTATTTATTCCTCATGGAATCGATATGCGCTTAGTGGAAGTCGATTCCAAACGCCGTTGTATTTATTGTGGTTTTTCTGATATCCCCTTCTCAAAGTTGCAACAATTATTAGCGGATATTCGTCGCTTAGACAGCGTGGAAGATGTCAAAACCGTGATGTTCACGCCATCTGAAAGAGAGCACAATGCGCTTTATACTTTGTTAGAAGCTCTTCCTGATGGTGTGATTTCTGTCGATCTGAAAGGCTGCATTACCATGGTGACAGAGCTTGCGGCGGAAGATCTAAACGTGCCGGTGCTGAACTTATTGCATAAACCGGTTCAGCATTTTATCAAAGGTATTAATGTCTCCAAAGATATGTGGGCGAACCCTTGTGATGGCATGACTAAGCGCATTCGCATTCGTAATAAAACGTTATTACTGGAAATGAAGCCAATTTTTGTCAGTGATGACGAAGGCGTTGAAAACCCAGCTGGCACCGTGATTTATTTGAAATCTAAAACACGTTTGGATCGACAAGCTGCGAGTTTAAAACAAGCGCCAGATGCGGAAAACTCTTTAGAAACATACTTTCAGTCAGCGGTGATGAAAAGTGAAGCAATGAAGCGTACCTTGTTGCAAGCCAAAGCATTTGCAGAAGTCCCCATGCCTGTATTGATTCAAGGCGAAGTGGGGACGGGTAAGCGAGATTTGGTCAACGCTTTATTTCAATATTGGCAAGAACGGCAGGGAGAGCTAGAGGCGCAGCTTATATTTCGTCATGCCAGAGAAATAGTGAAAGACGATATCATCGCATTAGAAAAACTATCTGGCTGGTTTGTCATTGAAGATATTGAGTGTCTTGATGAGCAGGCTCAAATCGCCTTAGCTGATTGGTTGTCTCGCCAGCCAGGCGAAAGCACCAGTCTTGATAGTAATGTTCGCTTGGTTAGTCTGTCTTCTTTAAGTCAAATACAGCTTGGTAAAGGCGATGTATTAAACAAAGATTTGTATTTTTCCTTGGCGACTTTAGTGCTGACTATGCCATCGCTTAGGGAGCGTAAAGAAGACATAGAAGGACTAATATTTCAAATTGTATCGGCTCAAGCTGAGCGTTATCGTCTGTCTGTTCCTACTATTTCAAAAGGAATTCTAACCAAACTGGCTTTATATTCTTGGCCAGGTAATTTGAAAGAGCTGCAAAACACTTGCCTTCAAACCTTGCTGACAACAAAAGGAAAAGAGTGGCAAGCTGACGATGTTCTGTTACCAGAGAACGGTAACATGGCTGACATGACATTAATTGATGATTCGTTGGAAGTGACAGTAAAACAATGGGAAGCGGCACTTTTGAAACGACTGTATCCGCGCTTTCCTAGTACAAGAAAATTGGCGAAAGCGGTAAATATGAGTCACAGTGCAATAGCAAATAAGCTAAAAGAGTATGGGATAAATGCATAAATGCCAGGTTGAAAAGGTTTCAATCTGGCATTTAGATAGAATGGAGAAAGGGGGGTTAGTATGGTCGTCTATGACGAGGTACTGGACGACGAACTTCTTCGCGCTCAATTTTAATTGGTTGTAGCTTCGTTTTTTGTTGAGCCGTGTTTTTCTGGATATTGGCTACCAAGAAAGCAATTGCTGCACAGGCAGCGACGAATAACAAAAATTCAAACATGGCATTTCTCCAAACTAATTATTCTTTTAACAATCATGGTTCAAAATGATCGTTGGGTAAAGGCTTAATATGTTGTCTTTAAGTTAATGGAGGAGAATTTTTGTAAATCAACCCCAACCTTTAAGATCATAAGTTATACCTTTTTCTTAGATACCTTGCTACGCCATCTTCATCATGATGACCAATGACGTCAGTGGCGGCATCTTTCACATGAAGCAATGCGTTATCCGTTGCAAAGGCTTCATCTGAGGCGGAGAACATCGACAGATCATTGTCTCCATCTCCAAATACTACTAGCCTTTCGGCACCAATTTCAGCTTTTAGTTCCATTAATGCCGAACCTTTACATACATTGCTGTGATGAATGTCTAACCAGAATGCATCTGGATTATAAATTCCACCACCGGAATAGGCGGTTAGGTGGTTGTGTTGTTGACTGTCTAAGACAATTTTTTCAATAAACTCTGGTCGTCCCATGGCACTAATATTAGTAATTTTTGCACTGTGGGATAGCTCAGCGATAGGGTGAAGGCTCATATTTTTATGATTGCCCAATTCATTGGCTATGTGGTCACTCAAATGCCCCGTTAGTGGCGAATGGTACACTCTGTGTGAGCCATCGTCTTCTAGGCAAAATATAAAAGGTGTAACTTGGTTTTCTTCAAAAGAGGCAAGGAGCTCAGATATATGGCTTTGGGACAGCAGGTTGCGATGGCGGTAAAGGTTTTGTTGAGGGTCCCACCATTCAACCCCATTTTTGAAGATCTGCCAGTTAGGAAACTCATGACCTTCAATGCAAGGCATAGCAGCAAAGTGGGTACGGCCAGTAGCAACTGTGTAGAAAACACCAGCAGCTCTTAAGCGCTCAAGAGTGTCGAGTGTGTAATCAGACAAACGCTGATGTTTATTCAATAGGGTACCGTCTAGATCAAATGCCACTAATTCCATAATCACCTCATATTCAATGATTAGCACTATCGCATTTTCTAAGAGGAGAGTTCAACAACTAAGACGAATATTAGGCAGTTTCTATGGAGGGGAGGCGCCGCAACTCATAATGATATGGAAGCGGCGTTTGTTAATTAATTTTTTTGAACGAGAGCTGTCGCTGTAAACTGGATGCCACCCCAACCATTTTCGATAAATTGGCGAATGTTTTGATGGTCGTTAGCTTCAGGGTTTTCTAACACATCGACACGGTAAAAATCGCCAAATAAATTGAGTGTTTCTGTTTCGGTTAGCTGGTGAATAGATCCGAAAGAAAATATCTTACAAGAGCCATTGTTTTCATTTATACCATTGATTTGTTTGCCATTAGAAAACGCAGTAGGAGTGAACTCGTATTCACGTTCAATGACATCAATCACTTCTTTAAATTGTACTTGTTCTGGTGTGTTTTTGATTTTCTCTATGAGTGTTTGAGTGCTTAACATTGGGGCCCCGTTTAATATATAAGGTTTATTTTCGAAAATGATGAATTGGTAACATTAATATTTAGTAGAGGGTTCGGCATATCGAACCGTAACTTTGAAGCAAATAAAAGCAATTATGCCACAAGCGGCTATGGTGCCAAGCATGGGCACAAAAGTACCGTTATGGAGAAGACTAATTACTGCCCCTCCCAAGGCGCCAAAGGCAAATCGTGATGTTCCTGCTAATGCAGTTACACTGCCATTATGACTACCGGCGTGTTTTAAAGCTCCGGCCATAAAGCCACTTCCCAGAATCCCCATTGGGCCCATGAATAGTATGCTGGAAGCCATAATCAACCATAATGGTGGGTGATTAAAAAAACTCAGAATAATCATTAAAATTGAGGCGGTTAACGGAATATAAATAGCGTATTTAGAGAGAACTTCTGTACCTAATTTTTCAACATAACGACCATTAATGGTTGAAGCTAGCATCATAGAAATGACATTTAGGCCAACTAAGAAACCAAAGTTAGCAGGGTCAACACCATAAATTTCAATGTATACAAAGGAGCAGCCAGTGATAAAGCTCATCATGCCGGCAAAATAAAAAGCAGAGGCCGCGATGTACCCCATGACCGAGCGATTTTTAAGCAAGATCATATAGTTTCGAATCGCGTTGCCAAATGAGAAGGGGGCGCGTTTTTCTATAGGAAGAGTTTCAGGTATGGTGCGCAAAAATAGCACAATGGCGAGAATTGCTAAAATGCCTAACAGGACGAAAATATAGTGCCAATTTAAAATAATGAGGATAGCGCCACCGATAATAGGTGCAGCCAAAGGGGCTAATGCCATCACCAGCATGATCATCGACATGGCTTTGGCAAATTGATTAATCGACATGCTATCCTTTACCAAAGCAGGCACACAGACCGCAACAGCCGCACCGCCAAACGCTTGAATTGCGCGACCAACGAGTAACATCTCGTAGCTTTGAGTTAATGCGCAAATAAAGCTACCAATGGCAAAAACAATCAAGCCACCGACAATAACCTTACGCCTGCCAATTGCATCAGAAATAGGGCCAAAAAGAATCTGTAAAAAGGCGAAGACCAGCAAATAAATGCTCAATGTCATCTGAATTAAGCCAATATCGGTATTTAGACTTTTAGAAATAGTTGGAATACTGGGTAAGTAAGCATCAATTGCTAAAGGTGTGAGTCCAGACAATAGGCCGAGAACCAAAACAATGGGAAGTGTGAGTTTCATATAGTAACTTAATGATAGGTTAGTCGGTTTTATTTAGCAGAAAAAATCATAGATTGAACGTTAGCTAAATTATAATAGGTTTTAACTCTGTCGTTTAGTTGGATTGTGCAAGCACTAAGTAAAACCCAATAGACTGCAATTTGGAAGGGCTATCTTTTCTGGTTTTCATTTATGGAACGTGGTTCAATTTCGCTTACATTTCCAATGGCGGTATTGAAGCTATTTTATTGCCCCGTCAAACGCCCATGTATATTTCGTTTTGTTTTCTGATGGTGCCAGAGTAAAAGATTAATAAGGAATACTATGTTACGTTTTTTTGAAAAATGGGTACCAGCTTATCCTGATATAGAGGCTGTGCAAGCACCAAAAACACTGTTTGCGTTTTGCCGTTACTACTCAAGAGGAGTAGAGCTGCCATTGTTTCTAATGTCTCTTTTGACTGCCGCCATTGCTATTTTAGAGGTGACGTTATTTAGTTTCATGGGGCAATTGGTTGATTGGTTGATCAATAAGAATCCAGATACCTTTTTTGCCGAAGAAGGTACACATTTATTATTAATGTCTTTGATGATTCTTGTACTTATGCCATTAGTGACTTTTGTTCATTCGGCGATTATCCACCAAACGCTTTTGGGTAATTACCCAATGCGTATTCGTTGGTTATCTCATCATTATATCTTACGTCAAAGCATGTCGTTTTTTCAGGATGAATTTGCAGGACGTATTTCAACTAAGGTTATGCAAACTTCTCTTGCCGTTCGTGAAACCGTAATGAAATTACTCGATGTTTTGGTGTACATCGGTGTTTACTTTATCTCTATGGTTGTACTGATCGCCAAAGCAGATTATCGCCTGATGATTCCAATGTTAGCTTGGTTGGTTTGCTATGTATTATTGCAAATGTACTTTGTCCCTAAGTTGAAAAAAATCTCTGCAGAGCAAGCCGACGCACGTTCTACCATGACGGGGCGCGTTGTTGACAGTTACAGTAATATTTCAACGGTTAAGCTTTTTTCTCATCATCAGAGGGAAGCGGACTATGCAAAAGACGGCATGGACGGTTTCTTGCAAACGGTTTATAAGCAAATGCGCTTGGTGACTATGCTTAGCGTAGGCGTTCAGACTTGTAACTATGTGTTGGCATTTTCTGTGGCGGCGTTGTCTATCTGGTTATGGACAGGCAGCATCATTAGTGTTGGCGCGATAGCGATAGCGGTAAGTTTGGCTCTTAGACTAAACGGTATGTCGCAATGGATTATGTGGGAAGTCAGCGCCTTATTCGAAAACATCGGTATGGTGAACGATGGCATGAAAACGTTGTCGCGCCCTATAGAGATAGAAGACAAGCCAAACGCGCCTGTACTTTCAGTACCTCATGGCCTTATTGAATACGATGCGGTCAATTTCCATTATGGCAAGCAAGACAGTAAGGTGATTGAAAACCTTGTGCTGTCGATAAAAGCCGGTGAAAAAGTCGGTCTAGTGGGGCGTTCTGGTGCCGGTAAGTCAACGATTGTTAATTTATTGATGCGTTTCCATGATATTGAATCAGGTCAGATTCGCATTGATGGTCAAGATATTAGCCAAGTCCAACAAGATTCACTACGTGGACAAATCGGCATGGTGACTCAGGATACGTCTTTGCTGCATAGAACGGTTCGTGAAAATTTGCTTTATGGTCGCCCTGATGCAACAGAGGCGGAAATGATTGCCGCTGCGAAACAAGCTGAGGCTCATGATTTCATTCAAGATCTAACCGATCCATTTGGCAATTCAGGTTACGATGCCATGGTCGGCGAGCGTGGCATTAAGCTTTCAGGTGGACAACGTCAGCGTATCGCTATTGCGCGAGTCTTGTTGAAAGATGCGCCTTTGTTGATTTTAGACGAAGCAACATCGGCATTGGATTCTGAAGTCGAAGCGGCGATTCAAGAAAGTTTGTACAAACTGATGCAAGGCAAAACCGTTATCGCGATTGCTCACCGATTGTCAACTATTGCGGCAATGGATCGTCTAATTGTATTAGATCAAGGCAATATTGTTGAGCAAGGCAGCCATGAAGAATTGATTCAGCACGCTGGTATTTATGCATCTCTTTGGGCGCATCAAACAGGTGGTTTCTTAGCGGAAGATGTTGATCTAGAGAACATCGATATCGAAGAGGTTGAGTTGGAAGGGGTTAAGTAATAATACTGTTCCTTTTGAGGTCAACAATTTAGAGAAGGGCTTATGACGTATTTTATTTTGTTTCTGGCAATATTAGCTGAAGTGATTGCAACGACGGCCTTAAAAGCGTCTGATTCTTTTACTAAATTAGGCCCAAGTGTTGTGCTGGTGGTTGGATATGGCGTGTCTTTTTTCTTGTTAACCATAGTGATGCGCTCTATGCCAACGGGTGTGACTTACGCGATTTGGTCTGGTTTAGGAGTGGTATTAATTTCTTTATTTGGCTATTTATTCGCCAATGAAAAATTGGATTTAGCCGCTTGCATCGGTATGTCGTTGATTGTTGCAGGTGTGGTGGTAATTAACGTGTTTTCTAAAACAGTAAGTCATTAGAGAGTTTGCTGTCTAGGTTGTTGGTAGAAAAAACGCGACAAGAAATGTCGCGTTTTTATTGGCAGTTATTCGCTATTTTTGATTTTCCCTCTTTTGTTTGCCAGCCAAACGAACTGATAGGGCATTAAAGTGACCTTACCTAAATGGTCCTCGTATACTTGTTCTGAGACTAAATCTGTCCAGTCGTCTGTGGCTATTAGGTTTAGCTCCGACAAGTTAAAATGTTGTGGTTGATCTGTCATGTTGTATACCGCAAATAAGCTTTGTCTTCGATCTAAACTCTGACGCCAGAAAGCGAAGAGATTCTCTCCCATATGCAGTACATATTGTGTGGCATTCGGGTGGAATGCCGGTTGAGCACGACGAATTTGCGTTAATTTAGTGACGCTTTGAAAGACTTTCTGATGATGGGTTGGGGTATTTAACACATGATCTAGGTCTTCCATATCCCAAATGTGGCGGTTTATCGAACGAAATTGACCTGTATTATCTACGCGCTCCAAATCGTTTTCTGTACCAAATAAGCTATGGATATAAAACGCAGGAACCCCTTCTAGTGCCATCATTACACCAGCGGCACATAAGAAGCGAGCAAATTGCCATTTGTCAGGGCCGTGTAACGCTGACCCTGATAAGGCGTTCCATAAACTGATGTTGATCTCATAAGGTTTGGCTTCACCTTGTGGTGTAGTGCGGGAGCTGATTTTTCCGCCAAAGCGTTTCATCGTATTGATCAGTGTTTCCAGCTCCCATTCCGAAAGCAAACCTTCAGTTGGACGCAATCCGATGCCATCATGGGACGCGATAAAGTTTAAATAAGTGGTACCTTGTTGAGCAGGAGTCATGCTCATTAACCACTGCTTTAAATGGCTACTGTTTCCAGTTACCAAGCTGTTGATGAGTAAAGGCGGTAAGGAAAAATTGTAAATTAAATGGGCTTCGTTAGCGTTACCGAAGTAGGTTAGGTTTTCCTGGTTGGGTATATTCGTTTCGGTGATGATCACAGATTCTGGTGCGTAATGTTCAATCATCAAGCGTAACAAACGAATCATTTCATGGGTTTGAGGCAAGTTGATGCAAGACGTGCCTGGTATCTTCCAAAGAAATGCTACGGCGTCTAATCGAAACCAACGAATACCTTTTTCAAGATACAAACGAATAATGCGTAGGAATTCCAATAGAACGACGGGGTTCTCGAAATTTAAATCTACTTGATCGTGACTAAAGGTACACCAAACGTGTTTTTCGCCGTTTTTTGTTTGCACTTCTCGTAATAAGGGCGATGTTCTAGGGCGAACCACCGCGGTTAAATCTGCGTTTGGGTCTGCTTCATAAAAGAAGCTTGCGCCAGGTTCAATGCCTGCCTTGTAATTTTCGAACCACATGCTTCTGCTTGAGCAGTGGTTGATGACCAGATCGCCCATGACTTTAAAATCTTGCGAAAGGTTCACTACATCAGCCCAACGACCACTGGATGGATTGACTGTTGTATAGTCCATTACGCTAAAGCCGTCATCTGAACTGTAAGGGAAAAACGGCAGTAGGTGAACGGCAGAAATGCAATCAGACAATTTATTTTTAACAAACTTATGTAGGGTTTCTAAGGGCGCTTCTTGTTTTCTGCGCAAGGTGTCGGCATAAGTAATTAACATAATGTCTGATTGATCCCATAAGTTTTTATGAGGACGAGGCGACTCCGTTGACGGATCTAGATTAAATGTGGCTAAACACTTTGTCGCCAAATCCTTATTGTCCAAGCTTGGGTAAATGACTTTCAAGTGAGCGATTAAACGCTGTTCTAGATGCGACAAAGGAGCATTTTCCATGTTTACCTACCCGTCTTTTTAGTGATTGAAAAGCAACGTAGTGACGTTCAATTTAGTGAAAAAAATTATCTTAAGGTCAATTCTATTTCGGTCGATCTTTTCGTTACAGTCTTTATTGTTTAGGACCGTATTGAGCCATATCCAATTCGACGGCTTGAGCCAATTGATTCATCACCCCAGGAAAAGCACTGACAACGCGGTTCCAGCTTGGGATAAAAGGAGTTTCCATTGGATTTTCTAAATACTGGTTACCCGCTTTCATTATATTACTGGCGAACAACTCGACAGCTCGCTCTTCGGTATGAACGTCTAATTTTAGACCATTAATTTCCGCATCGTTGCGGTAAGTTTCAATGAAGTCTAGGGCGACACGGTAGTATGTGGCTTTAATTGTACGGAAGGTCTCTTGGTTGAAAATGGTGCCGTTCGTTGCCAGTTTTCTAAAAATAGCTTTAGTTATATCGATGGACATTTTAGACAACCCGCCATCGTCATTATCAGCCGATAAATCTTGGTGTTTGTGATCGTAAATGTCAGCAATATCAACCTGACATAAACGGTTAGTCGAGTAATTTCGGTACATTTCACTTAACACGCCAATCTCCAGCCCCCAGTCACTTGGGATACGCAAATCTGTCATTACATCACGACGGAAGGAAAATTCACCCGCTAATGGGTAGCGATAGCTGTCTAAGTAATCTAAATAATCCAAATGCCCAAATACTTTTTTAAGCGAGCATAATAGCGGTGTAACTAATAAGCGGCTGACACGGCCATTCATTTTTCCATTGGCGGCACGAGCATAAAAGCCTTTGCAGAATTCGTAGTTAAAATTTGGATTGGCAACAGGGTAAATAAGCCTAGCTAGCAGTTCTCTATCATAAGTGACAATGTCACAATCATGCATGGCGATGGATTCTGCTTTGCCCGCGGCTAAGTTGTAGCCCATACAGAACCAGACATTACGGCCTTTACCCGGATCGGATGGTGAAAGGTGTTCGCCTTTTAATACGCTGTCAATTTCTCTTAGGCGAGGGCCATCATTCCAAAGCACTTTAACGTTTTGCGGTAACACGCTGAAAAACTCTAACGCGTGTCGGTACTGGTCTTCTGTGGCTCTGTCTAAGCCAATGACGATTTCGGCTAAGTAAGGAACTTGCTGTAAATGCTTAAGAATATTCGGCATGGCGTCTGTTTCAAGTTCGGAATACAAACAAGGTAAGATAAGAGACATTGGGCGTGTTTTCGCAAACTCACACAGCTCTTTCTCCATTTCTTCTAATGGACGATGTGCCAAGTTGTGAAGGGTTGTGATGATGCCGTTTTGATGAAAGTCACCCATAGTTGTTCTCCTAGTATTGTTATAGTGACCTTTGTACAGCTACTGAGCTTGCCATTACTTTGTTAAAAATAGACTCAAAATGCTCATTTATAATCTATAAACTCCGCTTTCTCGTCTATTTTTGCCTCGTCTTGGCTTGGCTCGTGATGTTGTAAAAAGGCCTCTTATCGTAATTGTTGTCTTTTCTTTCTGTCGTTAAAAAGTGCCGTTACAAAATGCCTTGTCGAGTCAAAACTTTATTAATCGCTTGTGCCCAGCCTTCTGGCCCATATGCGTCGCTCAGCCAAGCATCGTAGCGATTCGGGATTTCAGGGGGAGCATGAACAGGAGAGCGAATTACGACCGGAATGTCAGCTTTGCTCAACATGCCTACGTCGTTTTCTCCATCGCCTAAAGCCATGATGGTAACGTCTTCATCGCTTTGTTGTTCATACAAGGCTTTGAGCCATAGCATGGCGTTTGCCTTGTCGCAGTGTTCGCCCATGAGATGAGCGAAGCGACCGCCTTTTTGAATTTGCACACCAAAGGGAGCCAGCTCATCACGCAATGCATTTAGAGCAAGGTTGGAGTCGGTCCAAACCATAGGCTCGGTAAATTCTCGTTGCATGGCTTGCTTAGCGTTTTCTTCACTGAGTCCAGTGATGGAAACCAGCTCTTGCCATGTCATCTCGCTGAAGCGTTTAAAGGTGTATTGGTCTTGCTTATCATTGGTGAGTTCGATTAGTTCGTCACGTTTTGGACCGAATGATTTGCGCCAATATTCACCGCAGTCCTCTAAGGTTTCATCTATAGAGAGGACTAAATTCTTAGGAATATAAGCAGCAGAGCCGTTTTCCACAATAAAAGCGTCTTGATGGTTGAGCTCTTGTCTAAGAGATATAAGCTCAACAAATGTCTTACTGGTGTTAATGACGCAAGGGATAGAAAACGTCTTTAGTGACTGCAATGCAGCTTTTGCTGGCTTGAAACTGTATGTGTGATGATCGAGTAAGGTACCATCCAAATCGGTGAAAATTAAAAGCGTTGTCATGTCGATTCCTTTTTGAGTCCATCAAAGTACCGTTGGTGGACGTTAGTATGAGACTTGCAAATCTGGTGCCAGTGCGTAAAGTAGCGTTTTTTCCTATAAGGTACGTGCCTAAGGTTAACTAGGCTGTAGAACATATTGATGACAAGTTTGCTACGGTTATATTTCTTTATCTTTCTTGCCTTATTAGCCTTTGCTGCCAATTCGGTATTGTGTCGGCTTGCTTTGGCTGGTGAGCTTATCGATCCTGCTAGTTTCACAATGTGGCGATTACTCAGCGGTGCTGCAACACTTGCTCTTTTGTGCTTTCTTCAAAGTGTAAAATCTAACAATACTGCCCCTAAGCGAATATGGTCTGAAGGTAGTTGGCTATCGGCCTTGGCACTTTTTATTTACGCCTTGGGCTTTTCTTATGCCTACGTCACTTTAGAAACTGGGGTAGGGGCTTTGATATTGTTTGGGGCGGTTCAGCTAACGCTTATTTTATTTGCTGTTTGGGCGGGACAAAGGTTGGCCTGGCTTGAGTGGATTGGGCTGCTTATGGCTTTCTGTGGCTTTGTTTATTTAGTGCTTCCAACCTTATCGTCGCCTTCATTATTGGGCTTTATCTTGATGACGCTGGCGGGCGTGGCATGGGGTTTATACACATGGCGAGGTAAGATTTCGGTGAAGCCTTTGTTTGCGACCACTTCTAATTTCGTTCGAACTATTCCTATGTTATTGATTACATTGATCATTATTGATCTGAATGCTGAGCCGTCGCAAATCGCCCAGACTGAAGGGATTATTTTCGCCGTCACCTCTGGAGCCATTATGTCTGGACTAGGCTACGCCATTTGGTATGCTGTCTTGCCTTATCTTAGTGCTTCCATGGCTGCCGTATTACAGCTTCTCGTTCCTATTATTGCCACAATAGGAGGCGTATTTTTTGCTAATGAAGCCGTTACTTTACATTTGATTATTGCTACTTGTGGTGTATTAGGTGGTGTGTCATTGGTTATATTAGGAAGGCAAAAAGTGTAGCTGAATGATCGTTTTTGGTGCGTTTTTGATATCTTGCATCAAAATAGACAGGTTGGTGACTTAAAATGGACACCGCATCGCGTTGTGATGTCCATTTTTTTCGTCTGATCTTTAATTGTAAGATTTAAGACTTTGTCCAAGCAAAAGGTTTGAACATATCGTCAACGGGTGTTTTAGCAACGTGGTTTACATAGTTACTAATTACTTTTTGAGATAAGCCTAGAATGATCTCTAGAACTTGTTTAGGAGCATAGCCTGCGGCATAGAAGGTGTTAAGCTGCTCGTCGCTTGCGTTACCACGTTGACGTACCAAGACTAGAGTGAAGTCATGTAACGCTTGCAGTTTTTCGTTTGGCATTGGCTCACTGTTACGCAGAGCATCTGTTAAGGCTGGATCAACATTCATTGAGTGAGCTATGGCGGTGTGGGCTGGAACACAGAAATGACATTCGTGCTCAACGTTGATTGTTTGCCAGACAACGGTTAATTCTTCTGAATCAAAAGATGTGGCTGTAAAAGCCTGATGCAACTGAGTATAGGCTTTTAGAATTTCCGGTGATTCAGCCATAACAGCATAAAGGCTTGGAATACTCCCCATTTGTTTTACTGAACCTTCAAGGATGTCTTTACTGCCTTCAGGCGTCGTTTCTAAAGTATGTAATTTAAATTCGCTCATTGTTTTATTCCTATCTGTTTGGGTCTTGTTTAAAGCATTTTTATGGATCGAGAAGAGTAATTTAACTTTAAATGAACGATCGTTCAATATATATTTGAACGATTGCTCAGTTACATTTTTTCATAAGGTTATACTATGAGTAAAAAACCTAAGTTTGATCGCGATAAGGTAGTTGCTAATGCAACTAAGCTTTATTGGGAGAAGGGCTACCATGCAACGTCCATGAGAAACCTTCAGGATGCTATAGATATGAGGCCCGGTAGTATTTATGCTGAGTTTGGTAGTAAAGATGGGGTTTTTAAAGCTTCTTTAGAACATTATACTCAGCTTAGTATTGCTCAGATAAATAGCATAAGAGAAGCCTCAGAGTCGCCATTGGTTGCACTAAAAACCTTTGTTAAACAAGCGGTTATTGATACGCAAAAAGGGACGCCGAGCTGTATGTGCATGTTGGCAAAAACTGTGTCTGAATTGACGGAAGAGCAACGCGATCTACTTGATGTGGCGAAGCAAGCACTAAAATCCGTCGAGAACCAATTTACGGGGTTGATTATTGAGGCTCAAGGAATAGGTGAAATTGATCAAGAGAAACACGCAAGTGAATTGGCGCGTTTTCTACAAATTCAGATTACCGGTTTGCGAATGTACATTAGAACAAGTGATGAGAGGGTGCCACTGGGAAAGATGATTGATGAGCTTTTTGAGCACTATCCTTTTAAAATTCTTGAATCGCAGTTGTGTGAGGTAGACGAAGTACGCCAAACAGAAAAGTAGAACATGTAATGCTCTACTAAAACAAACGATAACTTCATCTAAAACTTGGGAAAACCCATTAATAAGGATGAAAAATTACCGCGATATTAACAAGGGCGTCAGGGTCTTTAAAAAGCAAACTTCCTATAGATAAAGCGGTCATTCAACCATTCAAATGAACTATATTTCATAAATACAGGGAGTTTTCTATATGAAAATCATCAACAAGCTGCTTTTAGTATCTGTTACTTTACTTAGTCCACTACAAGTACTTGCTATCGACATTAACCAAGCTACGTTGTGTACGACGACAAGTTGGAAGGCGGCTGATAATTCCGCTAAGTGTAAGGAAAAAAATAAAATAGCCTTTCTCCCAACCTCATTTGGGAATGAGCAGCTTCCAATTATGTTCATAGCATTAAATTGTGATTTACGCTTCAATGTGAGTTTAACTAATGGCGGTGCTGTTTGCATATTTAAGCCTGCGGAAACCATTATTGAAGCATCAAAATAAAGTGAATAAGTGACTGTGAGAAAGTGAATAAGTGACTATGGCGTCAATTCCTAAAGGCGCGTTGAACTTGACTCACTCAATCATAGCAGGTGTTTACTTACCGCTTAGCTGCTCTTACCAAATTAAGGGGGTAATAATGTTTATTGCTGTATATGAATTCACTATCAAGACAGATATGGCTAGAGAATTCAGGGACTCATGGTTGCTGACGACGAAAGGCATTTATGAAGAATTTGGTAGTATCGGTTCTCGGCTGCACTCAACAAAAAATCCCTTAATATTTATAGGGTATGCTCAATGGCCAGATCAAGAAACTTGGAAGAAAGAGAAGGATTTTATAAATCCAGACTTCATTTTAGCAAGGGATAGAATGAGAGGGTGCGTCGAGTCATCTAAGACAATATATGAACTTGAAGTAACCGATGATTATTTGCAAACAGACATTTTTGCAAATACAGGCGAAAACTAGTCCATGTCAGCTGCATTGTTGCAGTTCAGACATTAATAGTCGATTGGAGTATAAAGAACGGACAGCATTGAATGTCGTCCGTTTTTTATTGTGAGGTCTAACTACTTACGCGTCAGGAATGTATTCTGAAAGCGCAGCATACGCTACGGTGAAAGCGCCTTCTTGGAATGCGCGTAAGCCGGTTGCTTTGAATGGAATCGGCATTGGGTTGTGCTGGATGATGTCTTTAGTTTTTGCTCCGCTGAACAAATCGACTTCCACGGTATCAATCAATTGGATCGCCGCTTCAATCTTAAAACCTACCGCACCGCCAGCGAATTTACCTTTGGTTGGGCGTTCACGAATAACCGCTCGTTTCACTTTGTAATCTTCAAATAACTTTTTCAACATGAACTGAAATTTACGCACACTTTCGCTGTCGTTTGGGTTGCTCAATGTGTGGCGTACTTGGCGACAATCGGCGATTTGAAATAATCCGTCCTGTTTAGACAGAAGGCACAAAATCACTTCGCTGCCTTTAATTTCGATACCACAAGTAATCATAACGAGATCCTGAATAGGGAATTTCGCGCATTATCGCATATTTATTTCTTATCTCGCAGAGTTAAGCAGCATTTCACAGAGTAAAAAATACTGCTTGTTGAAATGGAAACCAGTCAGATCTAAGGCGAAAATCACAGCTGCCAGTTTATTACACTCTTTTCAGTTTGCTGCCTCTTATTATTTGCAAGGATATTGTACTATTGCAAAATATTATTTTGTTAAAATTCAATTCACGATATTTTCTACTGTAAAAGTGTGAATATTTACTTTTTACTCTAGAGATATTTTTCTTCAACATTGGTCACTTTTTTTAATTTTAACTAACATAAGGCTGCATAAAATGACTGCTTCATCGCCAATGGGCATTTCCCGCCCCCAGGTGAAATCTTTAGACGAAATCCTTCCCCACGAACCTCTGTTAATGATGGGCGCAGGCCCTGTTCCTATTCCTGAACGTGTCGCCAAAGCCAATTCTGTGGTGATTAATCACCTTGGTAGTGTGATGGCGCAAGTTATTGGGCAAGTGAAAGCAATGGCGCGTTATGTATTTCAAACAGAGTCTAAATGGGTGCTTGGCGTAGCAGGGCCAGCGTCAGCCGCGATGGAAATGGCAGTCGCCAATTTGTTACAACCGGGCGAACGTATTCTTTGTATTAATAATGGTTTTTTTAGTCACCGCATGGCGGAAATGGCGACGCGAGTTGGTGCCGATGTTCATGAATTACACGTTGGTGTTCATGAGGCGGCAGACCCAGAGCGAGTTCGTAAAGCAATTGAAGAAACTCGCCCTAAAGTGCTAACGCTGGTTCAAGGTGAAACGTCGAATACGGTGTTTAATCATTCATTGGAAGAAATTACTAAGATCGCTAAGTCTTACGGTTGTTTAGTGGTGGTGGATGCCGTTTGTACATTGAGTACTATGCCACTGAAAATGGATGAATGGCAGGTGGATGTTGTTATCACAGGTGGTCAAAAAGGTTTGTCGTCCATTCCTGGTGTCTCGTTGCTGGTATTTTCTAATGAAGCGTGGGCAGCGGTTAAGAATCGCACCAAGCCAATCGCTCAGTGGTGTTTTGATGCGCAGTTAGCGGAGAATTTTTGGCATAATGATGGCTATCATTATACTGCGCCTGTTTCTGGCATTATGGCGCTACATGAAGCTTTAAAGTTGGTGTGTGATGAAACGTTAGAGAATCGCTTTGCTCGTCATTTACGTTGTTCTAAAGCGCTGCAAGCTGGGATTGAAGGGATGGGGTTAGAGTTATTTATTCCATCGGTGTCACGTTTAAATTCAGTGGTAGGTATTAATATCCCTGATGGTTTGACCGCAGGGCAGATTTGCCAACATATTTCAGAAATGTATCGAGTTGAAATTGCGGGCTCATTTGGCCAACCAATTGTGCGTATCGGCCAAATGGGTGAGCAGTGCCGTGAGCACAACTTGTTTCGTACATTGCACGCCTTTGGCAGTACCATGCGTGATTTGGGGGTGAAAGTAGATCAGCCAAACGGTATGGCGGAAATGGAATCTTACCTACAAAGTGTGCCGCGTACGCTTTACCAAGTTGCTTAAAGGCAACAGGTTAAGACGCTTTTGTGTTGAAGCGCCTTATTCCTAAAGGTTGTTTTAAATCAGCTGTTTTTAAGGTGAATTAAATGTCTTCTACTTTATAGGTAGAAGACATTTTTTTATTTGGCATTAAGCTTGCGAACAGGGCTCCAGCGGTAATTAATAGGCAAGCGATGATTTGCCCTGTGGTGAGTTGCGCATCGGTAAAAAGCCCAAGCCACGCAGTCGATAGGGCGGGTGCGGTATAAGACAGCACGCCAAGCAATGATAGATTGCCTTTCTTGACTCCAGTATCCCAGCAGAAAAAAGCGATACCAACTGGTCCGAAGCCCAACCCTAAAATAGCGATCCAAGTACTTACAGGAAAATCTAGTGATAGTGCCTTGCTTTGAGCTTCGATCATCAAATGCGACGCCCCAGCTAATAGTGTTGTGACTAGGCAATACCAAAGCACAGCGCTAGAAGGAACGGTTTGAAAGCGCCGATTCGCCACTGAATAACTTGACCAAATAAAAGCGCAGGCAAAAGCCGCCGCGTAGCCTGTCCAATCATAAGCCGTGTTTACGTCCACCTCTAGTACTGACTGTTTTGATTGCAGCATAATGCCTGTGCCAATAAATGCGATAACAGCCCCCGCTAAATGCGTCCATGACAGCGAGTTTCCTTTTGTCATGCCAGCCATCAATACAATTAATAAGGGCCAGAGGTAAGCGATGAGACCTGCTTCTACAGGTGGTGCATGTTGAAAGGCGTAAAAGTAGCAAAAGTGATAAAAATAAAACCCAAGCCCGCCCATTAAAATGGCGTTAGTTGGTGTCTTTGACCAGGATGACCTTAACTCACCTTTGACTAAATAGACGATAAAGAATAATAAACTTGCGACACCAAAGGTGAGAGTAAGCAGCAGCAAAGGTGGCACCAGGTTAGCTTGGGTGGTGAAAAGTGCAAGGCTGCTCCAGAGTAAAATTGCGATACTTCCAATGATTGTGGCTCGCGGAGAATGTACTGTCATCTTGTTGTTTCCTAAATCCTAATCTAGTCTGATTAGATAAGATGTTAACTTGGTTGAGAGTGAATAACATTGTCAAAAATGCGTGACTTGCCTTGTCAAAAATAGTTTTTTAGCGCAATTAAGTAAGAAATATTGACTAATGACAGGGTGGTGACAGGTTTGCAGGGTAAGGTTTGTCTACTCAAGTTAATTGAAATATCTATTTTAAGAGCTTGATTGGCTAACAACAAAAAAAATAACAAGCAGGAGATAACCATGCTTAATACCATTTCTTTGAAGTCTGTTCTTATTACTGGTGCTGCAGCACTAACAATCGCTGGACAGGCTTACGCCTATGAACCAGCTCGAAGTGCAGAATGTATTGCGCCAGCTAACCCAGGTGGTGGATGGGACTTTACTTGCCGTAGCGTAGGCAAAGTATTAGTCGATCAAGAATATTTTAAAGGTAACGTACAGACAGTCAATATGTCTGGTGCTGGTGGTGGTGTTGCGTTCGCACACACAGTCAGTAAACGTGACAAAGACGACAATCTAATTGTTGCTGCTAGTACTGCAACAACGACTCGCCTTGCTCAAGGCCAATTCCCAGGTATGAATTCAGACCAAGTTAAATGGGTTGGTACATTGGGCGCTGACTACGGCATCATCGCGGTAGGCAAGGATTCAAAATACACTTCATTAACTCAAGTAATCGAAGCCCTTAAGAAAGACCCAGGTGCGGTTAAGTTCGCAGGCGGTAGTGCTTCTGGCGGCTGGGATCACCTAAAAGTTTTGATGACGGCGCAAAAAGCACACGTTGAAAAATTACCAAAAATTCGTTATCTAGCGTTCAGTGGTGGTTCTGAAGCCCTAGTTCAAGTGGTGGGTGGTCACGTAGACGCATTTACTGGCGATATTTCAGAAGTTAAAGGCTTCATGGATTCTGGTGATTTGCGTGTGCTAGCGGTTCTTTCTGAAGAACGTTTACCAGCACCATTTGACACTATCCCAACAGCGATGGAGCAGGGTATTGATTCTGTTGCACCGAACTGGCGTGGGTTCTACGTACCAGGTAATGCAAGTGCCGATTCTTACGATTGGTGGGTAAATACCATGAATGAGTTATATACCACTCAAGAATGGAAAGACATCATGACGAAAAATGGCTTAATGCCATTCCACAAGTCTGGTGCTGAATTCACTCAATTCGTTAAGAACCAAACGCTTGATATCAAAATATTGTCTCAAGATATCGGTCTAATTAAATAACCTCAGACCGCTTTTGGAGGGGCATTTGTACTGACACAGTGCCCCTCCTGTTTTATCTATTTTCACCCTTATGATTCACTGACACGGAGCAGAGACATGCGTATTAACGATCGTGTGTTTGGCATGCTGATGCTTATTCTTGCCGTAGTATACGGCTGGGAAGCAACAAAATTCCCCATTCCTTTTGGCGGGCACGAAAGTGTCGGACCTGAAACTTTTCCTATCATGCTTTCTCTCATTTTAGGCATTAGTTCTATTTATTTGATTGTTCGCCCCGATCCAGACGAGAAATGGGCGCCAGTTGCGATGTTGATTGAACTAAGTGTTGTTGTTCTTTCTATGCTTGCTTTTGCATGGGCTATTGAACCGATTGGTTTTATGCCTGCTGCAGCACTTGTTGTGAGCTTTTTAAGTTGGCGTATGGGCGCAAGTATTGCTAAGAGTGTTATCACTGGTGTGACAAGCTCGGTTGTGATCTTTTTCCTATTCAATAATGTGCTTGAACTAGCACTGCCTCTAGGTCTATTGGAGTTTTAATATGGATACTATGAGCTTATTAATGCAAGGCTTTGCGGTTGCGTTAACGCCGGAAAGTATTATGTTTGCGGTTATTGGTGCCATATTAGGTACTTTGATCGGTGCATTACCGGGTCTTGGCCCTGCAAACGGCGTGGCTATTTTGATTCCCTTGGCGTTCAGCCTTGGTTTGTCGCCAACTTCTTCTCTTATTCTATTAACGTCTGTGTATGCAGGCGCTATGTACGGCGGTCGTATTTCCTCTATCCTGTTGAATATTCCAGGTGATGAGCCTGCCATGATGACCTGTTTAGATGGTTATCCTATGGCACTGAAAGGCAAGGCTGCTGAAGCCTTAGCTATCTCTGCCATCGCGTCTTTCATTGGTAGTTTTATTGCAACGATCGGCTTGGTGATTCTTGCGCCAATTTTGGCTAAATTTGCGCTGAAATTCGGACCTTCTGAATACTTCGCTTTGTTTGCTTTGGCGTTTGCCACACTTGGTGGTATTACAGGTAAAAACCAGTTTAAAACGCTAATGGCGGCAGCAATTGGTCTTATGATTGCGACAGTCGGTATTGATATTTCAACGGGCGTACAGCGTTTTACCTATAACACGCTTGAACTGTTCGAAGGTGTTGATTTCATTATTGCCATCGTGGGTCTGTTTGCGATCAGTGAGTTGTTGTTCTTTTTGGAACGTCATGCAGGTGATGGTCTTAAGCAAGTAGCAATCAACAAACTTAAATTGTCACCAAAAGACATCGTTAAAGTGCTACCTGCGTCTTTCCGCGGTGCTGTATTGGGCTTCGTGGCCGGTGTATTGCCAGGCGCGGGTGCTTCTTTGGGTAGCTTTATTAGCTACACATTGGAAAAGCGTGTATCGGATAAAGGTGAGTTTGGTAAAGGTGATCCGCGTGGTGTTGCTGCTCCTGAAGCGGGTAACAATGGCGCAGCGTCTGGCGCACTTGTACCTATGTTAACGTTAGGGGTTCCAGGTAGCGGCACAACAGCAGTTCTGTTAGCGATGTTGATTTCTTTGAATATCTCTCCTGGTCCTATGTTGTTTCAACAGAACGCAGACCTAGTATGGGGCGTTATCGCGGCTATGTTTGTTGGTAACCTGGTGTTGTTACTGCTAAACATTCCAATGGTTGGTATCTTTGTTAAATTGTTGAGTATTCCACCAAAATACTTGATGCCAGTTGTGACCTTGATTGCGTCTGTGGGGATATACTCTGTCAGCCATAGCGCTCTTGATCTGTACTTCATGGTTGGTTTTGGTGTGTTGGGTTACATCTTCCGTAAAGTGGATATTCCATTAGTGCCTATCATTTTGGGTATGTTGCTTGGGCCTGAAATGGAGAAAAGTCTGCGTCATGCATTAGTGCTTTCTGATGGTGATTGGGGCGTACTTTTCAATAGTGGCTTGAGTATTGGTCTTTGGATAGTTGCCATTCTTGGTTTGGTTCTACCTGTCATTGTTGGCCCGATTATTCGCGCTAAAATGAAGAAATCAAAAGACACTGTTAAAGACGTTTAAGCCCTGTAATACTAGAGATATTGTGACAAAAAATTCGAGTAACTTAGGTTGCTCGAATTTTGTTGTTTTTATATCCAAAAATAATAAAACATGATGGCTAAAGTTATGCGAATTCTGGTAGTGGAAGATACTCAGGTTTTAGGACAGGCGATCTGTGAGAGATTAACAAGTTTAGGGCATGGCGTTGATTTAATCGGAGATGGTAAGCGTGCGGACGAGTTATTGAAGTATCAGCCTGTCGATTTAATACTTCTTGATCTTAATTTGCCCGGCTTGTCTGGACTGCAATTATTGCAAAAACTGCGTCAACGTGATGATGACACGCCAGTATTAATTTTAACGGCTCGGGATCAGATAGAAGATCGTATACGCTTACTTGATGCCGGAGCGGATGATTATTTAACGAAACCATTTGATTTTGGCGAATTGGAAGCTCGTTGTAGGGCTTTGTTGCGCCGTAAGCAAGGTTATGCCGCCAATGTTACAGAACACGGCAACATCGTTGTTAACCGAGACAGTCGTCAGGTTTTTATTGACGGTGAGCTAACCGCCATTACTAACCGTGAGTTTCGTTTGCTGGAAATATTTCTAGGTCATTTAGGCCGTGTATTAAGCAAAGACGAATTGACCGACCATCTATTTAATTTCAATGAAACGCCGGGCCCTAATGCCATTGAGCTCTATGTTGGGCGCTTAAGAAAGAAGATGGGGCAGGGCGATTTGGTTATTAGTACCCTAAGAGGAATTGGTTATGTGGCAGAAATCGCCAAACCATCAAACCCTTAGTGAAGATGAAGAAAAGAAGGCCTTAGAAAACGCACCTTCGTTGCGCTTTCGATTTATTCTTGCAGGTATTTTAGTCATCGGGATTATCGCTGGCTTGGCGATTAATTTGATTTTTGATTATAGTCAGAAGCTTGCTGATTTGTCCTATGACCGTTTATTGCGTAGTGCTTTACTGCAAATGGACGAAAACGTCGGCTTGATGCGTAATGAAGTTAGTATCGACATTCCATGGTCTGCATTTGCCACTTTAGCGCAAGCAGAGGAAGACCGTGTTTTTTATAAAGTTGAGAGCTTGGAGCAGGGGTTTATTACGGGCTACCAAGATTTAGATAGCCAGCCGCCTCAGGAACCAGTTTTAGACAAAATACAATTCTATGACCAAGAATATTCGGGTGAAATGGTTCGGTTCGCTTGGGTTCAACGTCATATTACCGACCCTGAAACGGCTCAAACTGTACGTATTATTTTAGGCCAGACTCGATTGTCACGAGAGAAAATGGCGTCTGCGGTCACTCAAAAAGCCGTTGAGGTAGTGGTGTTTATTGCCTTGGTTGCAATCACTTTAATCATCATTGGTAGTCATCTTGTTTTACGGCCTTTGCATCGAATTGAGCGCGCCTTAGAGGAGCGCGCTATTGGTGACCTAACACCAATTGATATTAATACGCCAAAGGAAACTCATCATCTAAAAGTAGCGATAAACCATTTTATGGAACGACTACAGAGTAACCTTGAGCAGTTGGAAAATTATACCGCGGATGCAGCTCATCAATTGCGTACGCCATTGGCAAGTTTGAAAGCATTAGCTGAGAATGCTCGGGATAATACTTCGCCAGAAAGGCAGTACCAGGCGTTAGAAAACATAGTTCAGCAGTGTGATACCTTAAGCCAAACGGTCACTTTATTGTTGAATCAGGCGGTCGTGTCACATCGTTTGCAAACTCATAGATTGGAGCCAATAGATTTATTGGCTCCAATTGCGGCCTCGTGCCGGGAGCAGGCCGTGGCCGCACTTCATCAAGGGGTTCGACTTTCTCTAGATTGTGAATTGAAAGAAACCATGGTTTTGGGTGATGCCTTCTCTATTCAGCAAATGATGCAGAATCTTATTGAAAACGCGGTGCGTTATAGTCGAGCCGATGTCGCTCATGCTACAGAAGTGGTTGTGCAAGTAAGTGAGTTTGAACGTTTTTATCGAGTCAAAGTGATTGATTATGGTGATGGTATTCCGAATCTAGAAAAAGAGCGAGTGTTCGAGCGTTTCTATCGAGGACGCTACGATATTGCTGGTAGTGGCGTCGGTTTGTCTATGGTGAAAGACATTGTGGTTCATCATGCAGCAAGAATTCAAATTTTAGATACTGAGCCCAAAGGTACAACCTTTCAAGTGGATTTTGCCAAGCTTAGGTTTGATGAGGATACAGTATGAGGCAGCTTTTTCTCGCGCTAGTGTTGGTTGTCAGCTTGAATGTGACAAAGCTTTGGGCTGTTGAGCCAGTTTGGTTCGGTAGTAAACAAGCGCAACGTACTTTAATTATTAATTCGGCAATGGACTTAGCGTCGTTCGAACCTATTTTGAAAAAATTTGTAGAACTGCATCCCGACGTCCGTTTGGCCTATCGTGATGTGAATACGCTTGAGTTGTATCACTTCACGATCAAGGAGCACAAAAAGCCAGAGGCTAGTTTAGTTATCAGCAGCGCCATGGACTTACATCTTAAATTGGTAAACGATGGTTACGCCCAAACCTATCAATCAGCCTTCACCGACCGCTTGCCTAGCAACTTCAAATGGCGTAATCAGCTGTTTGCGTTTTCGCTTGAACCGATTGTGATGTTGGTGAATAAAAACAAATTCCCTGGTGATTTACCTGAAGACCGTCAGTCATTGTTGCAAACCATTCGACAAAATGAAAAAGCCATGACTAGGCGTATTGGCACCTATGATATTCGTAAAAGTGGCGTCGGTTATTTATTGGCAAGCCAAGATGCGCGCCAGGCGGATGTAACTTGGGGGCGCTTATTGGAAGCATTTGGTAGTCATGACGTGCAAACCTATTGTTGTACTCATGACATTATTGATGACGTTGCTTCTGGAAAATTGGTGTTGGGTTATAACCTTTTGGGTTCTTATGCGTCGCAGAGAGCACAAGAGGACGACAGACTGAAAATGATCCTACCAAAAGATTATACACTTATGCTGATGCGTGCGGCCTTGATTCCTAAAGGAGCGCCAAACATAGAAGACGCTGGTATATTTTTGGATTTTTTGTTGTCAGATCAGGCGCAAAAAATGATGCAAACGCAAGGTTTATTGTTTCCTATCCAACCTGATATAAATAACCCAAATGATCCGTACGTAGTAAACGCCCCCGGACCGACTGGTGTTATAGAGTTGGATCAGCAGTTATTGGTTGGAAGGGATTATGCGAAACAAAAGCGTTTTATTCGTAACTGGGAGATGGCTCTGGAAATTAGTGCGGAAGATTAGCTCTATAGTAGCCTGGCGTCATATGATATTGCTTGCTGAATGAACGAACTAACGCACTGGCATTGCTCATGCCGATTTCTTGGGCGATCTCATCTAAGCTTTTGTTGGTTGAGGATAGCCAGACTTTTGCTTCTCTGAGACGACGTTGCAATAAATATTGCTTCGGCGTCATGCCAAGGTGACGTTTGAACAACACACTAAGTTGGCTCGGACTTAAATGGGCTTCTTCGGCCAGTTCTGATAAGTGCCATGATTTTTCGTAGTAATAGTCTAGTCGTTGTTTGGCTATCGCTAAACGAGTATCTGCTTTGATTATTTTTTCTTGTGGAATGGGTAATAAATGCGCTAGCAGATTTAGTGCTTGATGGGTTTTTAACGTATTCACTTTATCGTCGGTTAAGCTAGATAAAAATGGTAAGTAGGCCTGAGCCTGTGGCGATAGTTCGACAAAACTGGCGTCACTTTCAATCTTGCTATCCCAAATGGGTAGAGCGTTTAACACTAGGCAGTGGTTATCTTCTAATGCTAAGTGTGTATGAGCTAAGCCTGCAGAAATGAAACAAGCTTGACCAAATGTTACGGCTTGTTGAGTATTATCAACGTCTAAAATAAGGCGGCCAGAAAGTGGTAACACAATTTGAGTGTGTTGATGAAGATGTGCACTGGCTGTGTCTTTATAAGACATCACTTCAATTGAGTTGCGCATACCTACTTCCTTATATACTTTATTCGCTATTTAATGATTTTTGCCAATTTTACAGAAAGTAACATGATTTGAATGCCACTTTACTGTCATTATGGCAAAAACTTAATTGAATCAAACAAAAAGGATAAAAGATGCGCTATCTATTCGCTCTGGTTAGTATTTTTATGCTGCAAAATGCTTTTGCAGCTATGACCTTAACGCTTATTGATCAGGACAATGAACCTGTTGCTGATGCTGTTATTCTCGTGTCTAAAGCTGCAATGCGTACTCCAGACACCGTGGCTGTTATGGATCAGATTGATGAGTCTTTTGTTCCGCGAGTCTTAGTTGTTCAAAAGGGGCAATCTGTTAGTTTCCCTAATAGCGATGATATTCGCCATCATGTTTATAGTTTCTCTGAGCCAAAAGCGTTTGAAATTAAGCTGTACAAAGGCTCAGATATTCCACCAGTCGTATTTGATAAAGCTGGCCTAGTGATACTCGGTTGTAACATCCATGATGACATGATTGGTTATATTATGGTTGCTGATAATGCGTATGCAGTAAAAACAGGTAAAGACGGTAAAGTGAGTTTGCCAGTAAAAATGGGTGATAGTGTGTCACTTTGGAGTGAAAGGTTGGTTGAAGGGGTAAGTACAATGAAACAGATTGACGTTACCAGTGATACTGCTCAAACCGTTCAGTTAGAGCTTCTGCCAGCCATTGAGGCGACGGATCACGGCAGTATGTATAACGGATTTGGTGAACATAAATGGTAAACTTGATCCAAATTTAATGTGTGGCAGGATGTTAATGAACAAAAATATGATCAAAATATTGCTGCTCAATAGTCTTGCCATGTGGACTTTGTCAGGCATGGCGGCCGATGGCAAAATTCTGGCCACAGCAGGGCTTACACAAGTTGAAGGAAGCGGCGGTGGAGGACTGGTTCCCTGGGCCATTTTGGCTGGCTATGATAGTCGTGATGAAACGGCTGCTTCATTTTTTATGACAGATGTGAACGTCAGTGATTATCGCTTGAGTTCTATCGGTATAGCGACCAGCTTTTATGACAGAGTTGAACTAAGTTACGCTCAACAAACATTTGTTTTACCTGCATCCCTAATTACAGGGCTAAGCCTAAGCTCTGAACAAATCAAACAAGATATCCTTGGCGTTAAAGTACGTTTATATGGCGATGCGGTTTACTCAGCTTATCCTCAAGTGAGTGTAGGAATGCAATATAAGCAGTTAGACAATGATACGGTTGCTTCATATCTTGGCGCGCAAGACGACTACGGTACAGATTTTTATGTTGCTGCAACCAAGGTGCATTTAGGTGCTGTTGCTGGTTACAACCTCGTATGGAATATCACCGCTCGCGCGACTAAAGCCAATGAAATGGGCTTGTTGGGCTTTAGTGGTCCTGACAACAACGATTACCAAGTGATGATGGAAGGCAGTGTTGGCTTATTGTTATCGCCTAATTGGGTGGTGGGCATAGAATATCGCCAAAAGCCAAGCAATCTATCGAGTGTAGAAGAAACTGATTGGAAAGATATCTTCGTAAGCTACATGCCGAACAAAAACGTTAATTTCACCGTAGCCTATGCAGACTTAGGTACGATTGCGACTAAAAAAGATCAAGAAGGCATTTATTTATCCATGACGGGGTATTTATGGTAAAGCTAGTGAAAGCCTCATTCATTGCATTTAGCTTGTTTCTGGTTGCTTGCGCAGCGCCAAACAAAGTACCACAAAGTTTGTATGATGAAATTGGTGGTATGCCAACGGTTGAAGCCATTACCGATAACCTCATTAATGAAATTAGCTTCAACGAAACCATTTATCGCTATTTTAAAAAAACCAATATTAGGCGATTTCGTGAAAAATTCATCGAGCATCTTTGTGTAAATACGGGCGGTCCTTGTATCTATACTGGCGACACCATGTTGAGAGTGCATCAGGGTCAAAACATCAGTGAAACTGACTTTAATTTAATCGTCGATTTGTTGGTAAATGCCATGAAAAAAGCCGGTTTAACTTATACGCAACAGAACCAAGTGCTTAAAGTGCTTGCGCCGATGCGTGTCGAAATACTGTATAAGTAAAGCCTATTGCTGTGATCGATCACGCGCAGTGAGTTGTATTTCTCCGAAGTTTCTTGGCGTTAAACTATAAACCAACCAAGAATCTGGAGTTTCTCATGATCCCCAAGACAGCTAAAATGCGTGTCGCAAGACCAACAGACAAGCTAGTATGCTGCGAACAGATGTTGTCTTCAGGCCTTGAGCATGTGACAGCCTACAACGACTATTGGGATGATGTCGGCAAACATTTGAGGACATAGACGGCTATTGAGTAGTGTTGCAAAACCGAGAGTGGACAGCTTGATCAAGTTGCCAAAAAATAAAAGTCTTTCCCGCTAAAAGAGTAGTGATTCACTCCTTACTTTTTTGTCAGCGGTTTAGGTTTTTATCTTTGTGAGATCAGTTTTACGTTGAACTTTTGCTTTTTGATAGAAGTTTTCGTGTGATCCAAATTGCAACAAGTAGATATCAAGTCGTTGTTCAATCTATGAATAACCTATTAGAACTTGCTGTTTTCCAGTTTAAATTTGTGAACTCTCAGATGGGCAAGATCACCTTTCTTTTGTTCTCCAATTTCGGGACGAGCGACGATTTTATCTATTTCATCTTCAACTAACTTGAGCTGTACTTCAGAGGGTTTACTTAATGCCTTATTAAACCGCTTTGGCTCGTAAACATTAAGTTCGTTTTGTTCTTCTGACATAAGGTTTTATCAATCCTTGGTTTACTTCTTCTGTTGCTAGTAGAGACTCTTTGGTTACTTTTGCGGATCCGGGCAAAAGTTACACGCCCAGCAGGGCGGAGTAAAGGTCATGAATATAAAGTGATTGAGAGGAAACAAAGAACACCCCCATCCTCCGCCTTCCTCTTGAAGACAAAAGAGGAAGGCCTAAACAAAAAAGGCGACTCATCAGTCGCCTTTCGTATGTCTAGTGTGAGTGTGCTTACTTATCAAGCGTGAATATCTCCACGTTTCACCTGCATGCGGCGTAGGAATTCAGACATTATGTGCATATAGAGTTCGTCTCCGAGGTATTTGTCTTCAACGCCACGGTCGATGCTTGGGTTGTCGTTTACTTCAATTACGTAGCCACGGCCGTTAATTTCTTTTACGTCTACGCCGTATAAACCGTCGCCAATCGGTTTGGTAGCGGCGATGGCAGCTTGTAGCACGCGTCGTGGCACTTCGAAGGTTGGTAAAGTATCAAATCCGCCGCTTTGGCTTTTGCTACCTGTATGTTGGTAAATTTGCCAGTGGTTTTTTACCATGTAGTAACGACAAGCAAAGATCGGTTTATTATTCAGTACGCCGATACGCCAGTCGAACTCAGTGTATAGATATTCTTGAACCAATAGCAAAGAGGACTTTTTAAACAAGGTGTTCAAACTTTCGGTCAGCGCTTCGCGGTTTTCTGCTTTGATCACGCCTTTAGAAAACGCACCATCCGGTATTTTTACCACCATTGGGTAGCTGATTACGGCTTCCAATGCCTCTTCTACGCTGTCTTCACCCTTGTGTACGATGCGTGTTTTTGGACACGGTACTTTGTGAGTATTAAACAAGTCTGCCAAGTAGACTTTGTTGGTGCAGCGCATGATAGATTGTGGATCATCCATAACGACTAAACCTAAGCCTTCTGCTTTTTTGGCGAAGCGGTAGGTATGGTGGTCTATATTGGTGGTTTCACGAATGAACAAACCGTCATATTCTGGCAGACGCATGATGTCTTTTGGGCCTATCGTATCCACATGTATACCAAGTTGTTTACCAGCTTGGATAAACTTTTTAATCGCTTGGTCATCACTTGGCGGCATGGCTTCTTCTGGGTTGACCAGAATCGCCATGTCGAACTTCGCCGCGCGTTGAATACGACCTTTGCTCCATACCTTGTTGCTGAAAGCTTCTAATGATTCGGCGAATAGGGTTTCTTCCGCGTCGTTTAACTTACTTTGTGATGTAGAGAAAAGGGCGGTGACTTGCCATTCCTTGCGGAATTTCAAAGTTACTTCCAATACAGGACTTGGAAAGCTTTCGAATAGTTTGCGTGCAAATTCCTTCATCTCTGGATGAATGGTTTTTCCGAACACGCAGTGGAATTTCATTTCCACCGGCGCTTCTGGCTTAGCGAGTTTTTTCGCAAGCAAAGGCAGCCACTGAGAGATTTCTAGCTCATAAAGGTCTTTTTTACTTAGGTCGTTAAGCACACGTACGGAAGGCATAACGTGATGACCACGGCTTTCAGCCAACAGCGAACAGTAATATCCGTCAGACAGATATTTGCTGCTTTTACAAAGGTTGATGATTCGTGTTCGTCCTTGGTTTTTTGTCGCGGCCAAGTTTAGGTATTGAGTAAAAGTGATCACTCGATCACTCGGTAAAAACGCGGACCAATCTTTGGCCTGATCAACAACAATGTATGTCTGTGACATTGGGTGTGCTTTTCCTTTTACTTAAAAAAACCACTATGAATGTGTAAACGTTGCTTTAAAAAGGGGGGTAAAAAGAGCCCTCAATTTGTGCGGATAATGCGCTCGTTTTACTAATTTAACAATAGTCTTAAATGGAAAAATACAATGTTTTTTTGATGAAAAAATAGACTGTTTTTTGCTATCTTTTAGACAGGTTTCGCTCTAGAATGCGCGAAAATTTCCATCGTTAAATCGTGTTTTTTTTCACTCTATGTTGTAGTGATTAAAAAAGTGATGATTCGACGATCCTAGCGACCTTTTGCCCTTTAGAGGCGATGTAATGATCACAAGCTCGGTCACCCATTTTTCCCCAGATGTTGATATATGTTTAGCCACTTTAGACGATTTAAAAGCCTTGCTCGTGTTGGAGAGCAAAGCCTTTACTGGCGACCGTTTGAGCCGTCGTAGCTTTCGTAATGCGATTACCAGTTCTGGCTCGGCATTATTTGTGGTGAAACAGGTTGTGGCAATGAAGGAAGGCGGCGAGCTGTTGGGTTATGCCTTGTTGCACCTTCGTCAAGGTACTCATTTGGCGCGTTTGTATTCGCTTGCGGTTTCGCCTGAGGCGCGTGGTCTTGGTATTGGCAAATTACTGATCCAAGCCTGTGAGGAAAAAGCCCTTAAAAAAGGCAAGATGTTGCTGCGTTTGGAGGTCAGTGATGTGAATCATAATGCTATCGCCTTGTATCAAAAAATGGGCTACAAGGAATTTGGTCATTATGATGCTTATTACGAAGACCAAACTGATGCCATTCGTATGCAGAAACGTTTGCGTCATACCGGTGACGAGCAAACCACGCGAGCCATTCCCTGGTTAGCGCAAGGTACGCCGTTTACCTGTGGTCCAGCATCCTTGCAAATGGTGTTGTCTTCAATGTGTCCAGGCTATCAAGCGACGCCTAATGACGAGTTGGAAATTTGGCGTGAAGCGACGACGATTTTCATGACCTCTGGTCATGGCGGTTGTCATCCGATGGGATTGGCTTTGGCGGCGAAGAAACGTGGCTTGTCAGCGGATGTTTGGTTGAGCGAAGAAGGCCCCTTGTTTGTCGACAGTGTGCGAAATGAACTGAAAAAAAATGTCATTACTCGCGTCCATCAAGGTTTTGCTAAACAATGCGAAGAAGTCGATGTTCCCTTACATTATACAGCCATGCCGTTAGAGCAATTAATAGAAGCTTTCGATTCTGGTGCCTTGGCGATTATTTTGATCAGCACCTTTCGCATGGATGGTAAAAAATCTCCTCATTGGGTGGTGATGTCGGGCTACGATGAACATTGTATTTTGGTGCATGATCCGGATTTGGATGATGATAAAAAATTTCCTGACGATCCGCCAAGCCCGTTGGATTGCCAATTTGTGCCGATAGCCCGTGATGAGTTTGAAAAAATGTCGCGCTTTGGGCGGAGCCGACTTCAAGCTACGGTCGTGCTTAACACGCAGTAAATAGCTTTCCTCTCTGTTAATTCTTCAAGTAACTCACAGCACTTCCTTCATTTAGTTTTGTGGGAGGTGCCGTTTTACTTTTTTACGCTGCACAAAAATCCAAGCGCTCGCTTTTAAACGCTGTCATGATAGTACTCATTGATCTGAATAATTTGATTTAAGGAGTAGTTCGATGAAGGTTGCGTTTACCAGTGACAATATTGCCGGTGCATCAGAGTCTGTTTTTAAAGCCATGATGGAAGCCGCACAAGGTGATGCGATGCCGTATGGAAATGATGATGGCACGGCGCAAGTCACGCGTATGTTGTCGGAACTTTTCGAGTGCGATGTAGATGTCTTTTTGGTGTCTACTGGGACGGCTGCGAATTCGTTAGGAGTGAGTGCCTTTACGCCACCTTGGGGCAGTGTGCTGTGTCACACAGAAAGCCACTTATTAAATGATGAATGTACCGCGCCGGAGTTTTATACCAGTGGCGCGCGTTTTGTCGGTATTGGTGGCGTGGATGCCAAGATGGATCCTGTTCAGTTGCAAAAATTGGTCAATCAAAAAATCGGTGATGTGCATTCTTGTCAGCCGTCGATTATTAGCCTTTCTCAGGTTACGGAAGTAGGGAGTGTGTACTCGTTAGAAGAAATTCACGCTATTACCGATGTGGCTAAAACGGCAGGCTTGCCAGTTCATATGGATGGTGCACGTTTTGCCAATGCGTTGCTCGCTTTGGGTTGTTCGCCAGCCGAAATGACATGGAAAGCGGGCGTGGATATTGTGTCTTTTGGTGCGACGAAAAATGGCGTGATGGCATCTGAAGCCATTGTGGTGTTCAAACAAGCTTTGGAAGACAAAGGGATTTCTAGCGAAAAGGTAGCGAAAGAGCTCGGTTATCGTCGCAAACGTGGCGGTCATTTGCATTCCAAAATGCGTTTGTTGTCTTCTCAGATGATTGCTTATTTAACAGATGATTTGTGGCGCACGAATGCGACTCATGCCAATGCCATGATGGCACTGTTGCAAGACGGTTTGAAAACCGTCCCGGGCGTAAAAATTAATACGCCAGCTCAGGCCAATATGTTGTTTTGTACCTTGCCAGAAGGCATGGAAGATTACTTATTAGCAGAAGGTTACGCGTTTTATGGTGGTCGATGGGAAGAAGGTGTTGTTCGTCTAGTAACTTCTTTTAGAACACCAAAAGAAGGCGTGGAAGCGTTTATCGCATCTGCGAAAGCGTTTGCAGCGCAATAGTTCTGTTACGAGGAACTTTAATTAACAGCGATAGTTTGATGGTGCAACGCCAAAAGCTTGTTTAAAGACTCGATTGAAATGGCTTTGGTCATAAAAACCGACATCGGCCGCGATGTCGGTAATCATCGCATTTGATTTGGCTAATTGCGTGCAAGCCCGTTCTAATCTTAGGCGCATTAGCCAAGCGTGTGGCGCGAGTCCAGTTTGCTTTTGGAAGCGTCGAATGAATTGAAAGCGCGTTAGTCCACATAACTCCGCTAAGTTATTTAAGGAGATTTTGCTAGATAGATTGGCTTCGCAATACTCTCTAACGTGTTTTAGTTGCTGATTTGTCAGAGAAAATGTTTCTTGGGTTGGTGGTTTTTTCTCTGCCGCAAACAGTAAATTTGATAGTGCATTGGTCCATAAACTGTCTTTGTGAAGCTGGCTGGCGTATTGGTTTGAGTCGAATACTTGAAACAGCTGTAAAAACGAACGGTTGTGTGTGGGTTGATCGATTATCGATGGAGCCAGTTGAAGGTTAGTGTCTCGAGCTTGGCTGTCGAGCAGCGCGGCTTGCATTAATTCTATGGGAACTCGAAAGGTTTTTAAGTGGCGGGTTGTATTGTTTCGCCCTGAACCATCGTGAACGTCGCCTGGTGGCATTAGGCAAATTTGCTTAGGAACTAAGTCCAGAGTTTTATGTTGAACTTTCTGGTGTTGGGAACCTTGGGTAACAAGCCCTATATGGTAATCCAAATGGTAGTGTGGCTGAAAATGAAACGCCGTGAGCCTTGCTTCACTAATAACCACGCCGGGGAGTTCTTTAATATGTTGGTAGTGAAAAGAGTCGTTGCTCGACATCGTGTAAAGATCTCATTGCTGCTTTAATTAATCTGGTTTTATTGGTGACTTTTGCACCTTAACAGTGCTTACTATGGTAGCGATAAAATAGTCGTTCTGCTTGTATTTTTGTGCGTGGTGATTCATAACATCTTGGTGAAAATATAAGTCGGATGTGTTTTGAAAATTAAGGATTCATTGTTATGGAAGAGTTACTTAGCTATATATTGAGTGTACAAACGCTGGTTCTCGTACTGGTCATCTTTTTATTAAAGGGCTCGATTAAATTTGTGCCGCAGAATCAGGCATACGTTATTGAGCGATTTGGTAAATACCAATCGACGAAAGAGGCGGGTTTAAACTTCATTCTGCCTTTTATTGATCGTATTTCTGCGGATCGTTCTTTAAAAGAACAAGCGGTGGATGTACCAGAGCAAAGTGCGATTACGAAAGATAATATTTCTTTGCATGTGGATGGCGTGTTGTATTTCCGCGTATTAGACCCTTACAAAGCGACGTATGGTGTGGATGATTACGTTTTTGCTGTGACTCAGTTAGCTCAAACAACCATGCGTTCTGAGTTGGGTAAAATGGAATTGGATAAAACGTTCGAAGAGCGTGATGTGCTGAATACCAATATTGTCGCGTCAATTAACGATGCGGCAGGTCCTTGGGGTATTCAGGTACTGCGTTACGAGATAAAAGACATTGTGCCGCCACAATCTGTGATGGAAGCTATGGAAGCCCAAATGAAAGCGGAACGTGTGAAGCGTGCGCAAATTCTGGAATCTGAAGGTGATCGTCAAGCCGCGATTAACCGTGCTGAAGGCGAAAAAGCGTCCGTGGTGTTGGCGGCAGAAGCCGATAAAGAAGAGCAAGTGTTGCGTGCAGAAGGTGAGGCGAAAGCTATCGTCGCAGTGGCATCAGCGCAAGCGGAAGCACTGCGTCAGGTTGGTGAAGCCGCGGCGACTGAAGAAGGCCAAAAAGCCATTCAGCTTGACCTTGCATCGAAAGCGATAGAAGCGAAACGCGCGATTGCCAAAGAGTCTTCTGTTGTCTTGTTGCCTGATGGTGCGACAGAGCCGTCTGCTGTGGTTGCCCAAGCTATGACCATTATTCAACAAATGACAAAAGGGAGTTAGGTATGGATATCATTGCCAATAATCTGGCTCAGAGCTTGTTTATTGTTGGTTTGATTCTATTAGTCGTCGAAGTGACTGTGCTGGGTTTTGCTACTTTTGTACTGTTCTTCGTTGGCTTGGCTGCTATGGCTACAGGCGCTTTGGTTTATGCTGGAATACTGCCGAATAGTTTGCTGAGTGCTTTGTTGAGTACTGGTGTAATGACCATATTGGCTGCGTTAGTATTGTGGAAGCCATTGAAGCGTATGCAGTCAAAGGTGAGTACCAAAAAAGCCAAAAGCGAATTTACGGATCATCAGTTCTTTTTGAAAGAATCCGTGTCGCCAACTCAGTCGCCTAAATACTACTATTCTGGTGTGGGATGGTCTTTGGTAAGCGACGAGCTCATTGAAGCAGGCACTAAGGTGGAAGTCACTGAAGCGGAAGTAGGTAAGCTGCATATCAAAGCGATTAGCACTAAGTAAACCTCTTTAGATCCTGACCAAAGAAGCGCCAAGTTTACCGGTTGAAAGCTGAACATGCTTGGCGTTTTTTCTTTATCCGTTCAGAAGGTTAGCTGGTGGCTTTCTTTGGCAGCCAGAACGAAATAGCGCTGGTGAGAACAAGAAATCCGCAAGACACCCAAAGGCAAGCTATTAAGCCAAAGTCTTGGTAAATCCAACCCGATAAAATTGTGCCGATCAGCCGTCCCATGGCATTGGCCATGTAGTAAAAACCTACATCCAACGACACGCCATCTTCGCTGGCATAGTGAACAATTAAATAGCTGTGCAAAGAGGAGTTAATCGCAAATACGACGCCGAAGACGATAAGCCCAGCTAGTAAAATCCATAAGCTCTGATCAAAACTGTGTATTCCAATGGCAATGGCAGCTGGGATCATACTAAGCAACATTGCCCAAAATTTGGCTTGTTGGCCGCTGGGTATTTGCTGTTTTTTCTTGCCCGTTATATGCGGTGCAAGACTTTGAACGATGCCGTAGCCGATGACCCATAAAGCAAGGAAGCTACCAACGCGCCAATGATCCCAGTTAAATTGACTCGACAAATATACGGGAACAGCAATGACAAACCATACGTCCCGAGCGCCGAATAGGAAGAGCCTGGCCGCAGACAAGATGTTGATCTCGGTGCTTTTTGAGAACATTTGTGAAAACTTGGGGCTGTTTTTTGCTTTGCCTAAGTCTTCTTTAAGTAAATATAAACTGGTGAGCCAAACAAGAGTAAGAGCAACGGCCATAGCTAAAACAGCATAATGGAAACCTATTGTGCTGAGTAAAAATCCTCCTAGAAAAAAGCCTACGCCTTTGAGAGCATTTTTCGAGCCAGTCAGTAGGGCAACCCATTTGTACAAGGTGCCGCTAGCATTTTTTGGGACGAGAGTTTTGATGGCGCTTTTTGCACTCATTTTGTTGAGGTCTTTGGCTATACCGGATAAGGCTTGCGCCGCCATAACCCAAGGGATGGTTAAAAAGCTGGTAGGTAATAAGAGCATTGATAGAGCGATCACCTGCATGGCGAGGCCTATATTCATGGTACGATTGAGCCCCCATCTTGCCCCAAGCCAGCCGCCAAATAGGTTGGTTATGACACCAAAAAACTCGTAAAACAAGAAGAGCAAAGCGATGTCTAATGCTCCATAGCCTAGCTGATAGAAATACAGCACGACCAGCATGCGCAATGCTCCATCAGTTAGAGTGAAGCTCCAATAATTGCCAGTAACAATAAGATACTGACGAACGCTTTTAGGAAGTTGTGACAGCATGTGTGTTTCCGCTTTGCTCTGTTGTTTGTTTAGATTGTTTGGTCTAGTGTGCCGACTTTACGCATTAATTCTGCTGTGCGATTGGCGTAGCCCCATTCGTTGTCGTACCACACGTAGAGTTTTACTTGAGTGCCGTTAATGACCATGGTGCTAGGAGCGTCGATAATGCTTGATCTCGGATCTGTTTTGTAATCGATGGACACGAGAGGGCGCTCTTCATAACCGAGAATGTTTTTTAGTGGTCCGCTTTCACTCGCAGCTTTTAACAATTGATTGATTTCTTGTTCGTCCGTGGCGCGGTTCATTTCAAACACACAATCGGTGATCGAGGCATTGGTCAAAGGAATACGTACAGCGTGACCGTTTAACTTGCCTTTTAGCTCTGGAAATATGTGAGTAATGGCGGTGGCTGAACCTGTAGTGGTTGGGATCAAGCTAGTGCCACAAGAGCGAGCGCGACGTAAGTCTTTGTGTGGCGCATCGATAATGGTTTGAGTGTTGGTAATGTCGTGAATGGTGGTCATGGAACCGTGTTTGATGCCAACAGTTTCTTGTAGTACTTTCACCACAGGTGCTAGGCAGTTTGTCGTGCATGAAGCGGCGGTAACGATAGGGTGCAAGCTTGGGTTGTAGTCACCATCGTTAACCCCCATCACCACGTTGAGCACGCCGTCTTCTTTGACTGGAGCGGTAACGACAACACGTTTTACGCCTTGATCCAAATAAGCCTGCAGCAAGGCTTTGGTTTTCATCACGCCAGAGGCTTCAATTACCACGTCGCATTGTGACCAATCGGTATCGGCAATGCTTTTGTTTTGCGTACAGGCAATGGCTTTGCCGTTGATAATAATGCTATTACCAGTGCTGCTTGCTTCATTGTGCCAACGGCCGTGAACAGAGTCGAAATTGACTAGGTGAGCGAGTGTAGCAGCATCGCCTTTTAGGTCGTTAATCTGCACAAACTCCACATCGTCCCAGTCAAAGGCTGCGCGAAATGAAAGTCGTCCCATACGGCCAAAACCGTTTATTCCTACTTTAATAGTCATTATATTGTCTCACATTCATGATGAAGTTAGATGGTCAGCAGCTGGAGCCAGTGCGTTTTGGCCTGCCGCCCATAGTTTCGAGCCTGTCTACATTGCCTTTTAACCACAAAATTTGGTTATCTAATGTGGTTTGCAAGACATTTATCGCCCAATTAGGTAGTTCTGGGTGCAATTGGTAAAACACCCATTGCCCTTGCTTTCTATCAATCAGGACGCCATTCTTACGTAATTGGGCAAGATGGCGAGATATTTTAGATTGAGTTTCGTCCAGTGCTTCTGTGAGTTCACAAACACATAGTTCTTGGTATTGGGTAATTAGTAACAAACTTCGCAAGCGAGTGTCATCGGCGAGCGCTTTATAAAAATGATCTAGTTTCATTGTAAAGTGCACACTCAGTTAATGTTGATGGAAATAGTATATGAAAAAACACATATATGCAAAATCGAATATATTTTTATTTTGTTTTTAACAAAAAATTCATCCAGCACTTTAAAATAAAAAGCAAGTTTAGTGGTTGCAGCAAAAAAAGGGCGAGTTCCGCAGAAATCGCCCTTGACAGTCATAGTTTTTTTTAGCGTAAAATTAGAAGTGGAATGTCGCTTTCAATAATCATCTTACTGGTATTGCTGCCAACGAAGAATTGCCTTACTTTAGAATGAGCATAGGCGCCCATGGTCATAAGCTCGATTTGATTTTCTTCACGGTATTGAGTTAGTACAGGGTAAATCTTACCTGGTATTATGGATGCTGTGACGTCAAAGCCTTCCTCTTCTAAGATGCGATGAGCTTCTTCTAATTTTGCTTTGCGCTCTGGCGTGGCGTCTCCTGCCATCACAAGATGGCAAGGCAGACCAAGCAATAAAGGGCTCTGCGCAATTCGAGCGATGGCATTATCGGCGGCTTCTCTACCATCGTAAGCAATCATAAAGTTGGTTGGCGCTTTAAATTGTCCAACACTGATTAAGATTGGGCGATGTAAGGCACGGGCAACACGCTCAATATGAGAGCCAATAGTGTGCGCACTTTGTGTGTGATCAGTGCCACAACGACCTACAACGATAAGGCGGGTTTCTTCCTCAAGGTCGAGGAGGCTCTCTACCAGATCACCATGACGCTGTAATAACTCTATTTGCTTGGCGCCCGCACTATGGGCAAATTCTTTGGCGTTTTCGAGTACAAGTTTGCTATGTTCTAAGGCTAGTTTTGCGCGTTTCGCATCCAGGGCGATGAGCTCTTCTAGTAAGTGCTCTCGGCTGCCTAAACCGATTGATCCAGAAAGATCTTCGTCGGTTCTCACGGTTTCTTTTTCTAAGGAGTGCATTAAAGTTAATGGCGAACCCATTTGCTTGGCTGCCCACACGGACGCTGTGGTGACACACTCAGATAGAGAAGACCCATCAATACAAGCGATTATATTAGTCATGTTGCACTCCTTGTTAAGATCCTTGTACGACGATTATTTGCCAACACTTTGTTAAGAATAGACTGGAAAATGCTCATTTATAACTCGTTAAATGTGCTTTTTTTTGCCTATTTTTTCTTGCCTTGGCTTGTAACGGCATGACAAAGATCTCTGTTATTATAAAAAGGTGCGCTTAATGCCCACCCATTACTTTTTCAACTTCTTCAGGGTTATTGTGAACCCCAAACTTATCGACAACAGTTGCACTAGCTTCATTCATTCCTACCAGCTCAACTTCCGCACCTTCACGACGAAACTTAATAACAACCTTATCCAAAGCAGATACTGCTGTAATGTCCCAAAAATGAGCATCGGTTAAATCAATCGTAACTTTTTCAACCGCTTCTTTAAAATCAAAAGATGCATTAAATTGATCTGAGGACGCAAAAAATACTTGTCCGATGACTTTATAAGTACGATGGCTTGTTTGTTGTTCTTGCTCGGCTTTCACAACCATAAAGCGACCGATCTTATTGGCAAAGAACAAAGAGGCCAGCAGTACACCGACAAAAACACCGATTGCTAAGTTGTGTGTGGCAACCACAATAGAAACCGTCGCCAACATAACAATATTAGTTGATAGCGGGTGTTTTTTCAGGTTTATGATTGATTCCCAAGAGAAAGTACCAATCGATACCATGATCATAACCGCAACCAAAGCCGCCATTGGAATTTGACTAATTAGGTCGTCTAAAAAAACCACCATGATTAACAGTAAGAAACCTGCGATAAAAGTAGAAAGTCGGCCACGACCACCGGATTTTACGTTGATAACGGATTGCCCAATCATGGCGCAACCTGCCATGCCGCCCAATAGACCAGAAGCGATGTTGGCAACACCCTGTCCTTTACATTCGCGGTTTTTATCGCTGCTTGTATCGGTGAACTCGTCAACTATAGTTGCTGTCATCATGGATTCTAATAAACCAACTACAGCAAGGCCAAGTGAATAGGGCAAAATAATAAACAGGGTTTCCAAGTTTAATGGAACGTCTGGCCATAAGAAAATGGGCAATGTATCAGGTAACTCGCCCATATCGCCAACGGTACGAATGTCTAAACCGTACATCATTGCAAAGGCCGTCAATGCGACGATGCATATTAGTGGGGAGGGTAGAGCTTTACCTATGATAGGAAGCAATGGAAATAGATAAATAATGCCCAAACCAGCGGCTGTCATTGCGTAGACATGCCAAGTGACATTGGTTAATTCGGGGAGTTGTGCCATGAAAATCAAAATGGCTAAGGCATTTACAAAGCCTGTTACAACAGACCTCGAGACAAATCGCATTAGTGCCCCGAGCTTTAAATACCCCGCAATGATTTGGAAAACACCGGTAAGCAAAGTTGCGGCAAGTAAGTATTCCAAACCATGTTCTTTTACCAAGGTCACCATTAATAACGCCATAGCGCCTGTGGCAGCAGAGATCATCCCAGGGCGACCGCCGACAAATGAAATGACAACGGCGATACAGAAAGAGGCATATAAGCCCACTTTAGGGTCAACGCCTGCGATGATGGAAAATGCAATGGCTTCAGGAATCAAAGCAAGTGCAACCACTGTGCCGGCGAGAGAGTCGCCTTTAATATTCGAGAACCAGTCTCGTTTTATCGAATCGATCATTTATTACCTTCTGGGGTTTAAAAAATAAGCAGTCGTTTGCTATCAAAATAAGCTTGGGATTATTGCGCCATGTTATGGCAAATGTATGACATCGCCATAAGGGCTCATTAGTTGAATCAAGAACAGACTCAGAAATAGATCTCGGATTGATATAGCCTATGAAGTTAAGGTTTGTGTCCGAAAGTTCGCAAATTATAAAGATTAGATGCATTTATAGCAATCACCAGCTGCGCTAAGACCGCTACCTTTGTTATCTGCAGGAGAAAAGTGCAAATAAATGGCACGATTGTACCAAGGTACAATAGATACTTGGCTTTTATTCTTCTATCTTGGTAGTAATTCTAAATTTATTACGCCTTATCTAGAGTCCAGGAGATTCACCATGAGCGATAATCAAACACCTTTTGCAACCTTGGGTAATGCCATTGGTTTTGTTTCTAAAATAAACGGTACTGTTACTGTTCAGTCTATTGATGGGCAAGAGCGAGTGGTAAAAATTGGCGACCCAATTTTCTTTGGTGAAATCGTCACTACTGGAAGCAATGCAAGCGTTACCATTGCTTTTGTTGATGGTACCGAAGTTGTGATTGGTGGAGATGCGATTGTCGAAATGACGGATGAAATCTACAACACAGGTGACGCTGAAGACCTTGTTGCAGACTCTTCCACAGATGTCGATGCGCTACAAGACGCCATCTTAGCGGGTGATGACCCTACCTTAATACAAGAAGCACCGGCAGCGGGTGAGGCTAGCGATAGCGTTGTTTATAACGGTGTGTCTATTGATCGTGTTGGTAGCGAAGGTGTAATTGGTGGTGGCAGTGACACTGATTATACATCTGCTCTGCCAGGCTTTGGTTATGACACGAATGAAGATGATAGCCAAGACAGCGAAGTGGTCACATCTCAAAACACAACAAGAAGTTCTTCTTCTGATACGACCACATCCGACATTAGTGTTTCTCAACCAACGATCAATCTATCGGCAAGTAGCGATACCGGTTCTTCCTCTTCTGACCTATTAACGAATGATACAAGTGCGACTTTCACTTTAGACAACATTGATAGTGATGTGGTTTTAGTTGAAATCTATAATGCTGGTGAGCTAATAGGCAGTACTACAACGATTGACGGTTTGAATACTTTTACTGCTGATGTGGGTGATTTAACAGAAGGTGAAAATAGCCTATCTATTAAAGTTACTGATGCTGCGGGCAATACTTCGACCTCTGATCCTATTGTCGTTACTTTGGATACGACTGCTGCTGAAGGTGCTGTGGTAGTGGATGCAATTACGTCTGATGACGTGATCAACGCGACGGAAGCGGCAGGCACAGTTGCGGTGTCCGGTGCGGCGACAGGTGGCGATATCGCAGAAGACGATACCGTGACCTTGGTGGTTAACGGTACGACTTACACAACAGAAGTGGGTGAAAACGGCGAATGGTCTGTAGATGTCGCGGGTTCTGACCTTGCAGCGGACACCTCGTTTGATGTTGTTGTGACGTCTTCTGATGACGCGGGTAATACAGTTACTTCAACTGGAACGTCTACACATTCGGTTGATCAATCTGCGCTACTTATTAACCTAGATATAGATCAAGTAACAAACGATGGTGTTATAAGCGCTGTTGAAGCGGCTGGTACGGTAACAATTACAGGCAAAGTGACGGGAGATGACTTTGAAAGCGGCGAGGTGACACTAGTTGTTAATAATGTGTCTTATACAGCTGTTTTTGGCTCTAATGGTGTTTGGTCAGCGAGCATAGCTGGTTCTGATTTAGACGCTGACGCTAATAAGGAAATCGATGCGAGTGTTGTTGTTACAAATAATATTGGACAAGAAGGGACTGCTCAGAGTGTCGAGTCTTATGAAAGTGATAGTGAAGTTATTGCTACACTTACAGATAACGGTTTCACATTCGAAGGTAGTGATTCGGTTTTCACTCTATCTTTAAATCAAGAGTCGCCTATAGATGTGACTGTAGGCTTAACTCTAAGTTATGGAACAGCCAATATTGATGATATTGGAAGCTTAAGCGCAAGCTACACCGACGCTGGAAATACCGTCGTATTGAATTTTAATAATGATGGCACTCTTACCATTCCGGCTGGTGTTACTGATATTACATTAAATGTATCTACCATCGACGATTCTGTTTACGAAGGCATTGAAAACTTTAGCCTAAGTGTTACTGGTATTTCTGGCGTTACCGCTAACGATACTGAAACAATGGTTGTTATAGACAACGACACGGCACCGACGATCTCTGGCGTGAGCCAAGATGTGAGCGAAGCGGAAGGCGACGACCTTGCGTTCGACGTCACGCTAAGCAATACAGCGGATACGGCACAAACGTTCGCGTTCAGCTTGACGGACGGCACGACCGATAGCAGTGACTACGGCAATGTGACGTTCAGCAATGGTGTCACTTACGATGCGGCGACAGGCCAGATCAGCGTACCAGCGGGCGTTGCGGGCTTCACCGTGACGGTAGCGGGCGCCGAAGATACGGTTCTTGAAAGCGATGAAACGTTCACCTTGAGTGTGGGCGGCGTAGAGAGCACCGGTACCATCGAAAATGACGACACGGCACCGACGATCTCTGGCGTGAGCCAAGATGTGAGCGAAGCGGAAGGCGACGACCTTGCGTTCGACGTCACGCTAAGCAATACAGCGGATACGGCACAAACGTTCGCGTTCAGCTTGACGGACGGCACGACCGATAGCAGTGACTACGGCAATGTGACGTTCAGCAATGGTGTCACTTACGATGCGGCGACAGGCCAGATCAGCGTACCAGCGGGCGTTGCGGGCTTCACCGTGACGGTAGCGGGCGCCGAAGATACGGTTCTTGAAAGCGATGAAACGTTCACCTTGAGTGTGGGCGGCGTAGAGAGCACCGGTACCATCGAAAATGACGACACGGC
>NZ_QNSE01000018.1:0-9293 GCF_003315485.1 Marinomonas rhizomae | reverse complement strand
GTAGCGGGCGCCGAAGATACGGTTCTTGAAAGCGATGAAACGTTCACCTTGAGTGTGGGCGGCGTAGAGAGCACCGGTACCATCGAAAATGACGACACGAGTTTAGTTAATATTGGATTTGGTAACGGTTATGCTATTGAAGGCTCTGACGTCGTTGTTACTATGACTTTGTCGGCTGTTTCAGATATTGATGTAAAAGTGAAGGTGTACACGGAGTTTGAAACTGCTGATGCTTCTGATACCGGTGAACTTACGGCAAGCTACGTTGATACAGATGGTGTTGTTCAAATTTTGGCTATATCTGAGGATGGTATCATTGAGATTCCTGCTGGTATAACTGAGGTTTCTCTTAGTGTCTCAACAGTTGATGATTCTCTAGTGGAAGGTTTTGAGACGTTTACAATACATGCTGAGGGAGTTTCAGGTGTTTCTGGAACTGATACTTCAACACAATTGATCGTTGATAACGACCTTCCTGCTCTAATTGTTTCGATTTCTGAAGATGTAAATTCTGATGGTTACATTAATGCTAATGAATTGTCAGGTGATATCAATGTAAGGGTGGATTTACCTGATGGTGTAATGGTAGGTCAATCTATTATCGTAAGTGATGGAGATAATTCTTATAGCATTAGTGTCACTTCAGCAGTTTTAAGTAACGGCTTTGTCTCTCAATCCTTCTCGGCTCCGGATCAGGGTAGTACATTTAGCGTTACTGCAACATTAAGTGATAGGTATGATAATAAATCCCCAGAAACAACAGTTAGTGCTGTAGTCGATACTGAAGTTCAATCACCAGCTATCGATATTGCTGGTGATGTTAATGATAACGGTATTTACAGTGCTGCCGAGCTTGGTAGTGATGGTACTGTGACGGCTACGATTAGTATCCCATCGGATGCAGTTCCTGGTGACAAGGTAACGTATAAAGTGGGTGATAATGCTTCAGTAGTAGTTGTATTAACAACGGAATCTATTGAAAGTGGTATTCAGGTTGAAATAGCTCCTGATACTACTATTACGGCAACGATCACTGATTCCGCAGGTAATACTTCAGTAGAAGCTGAGGCTGAATCATTGAGTGCTGATATTTCTATCGCTACGCCATCTATTCGCTTCGAAAGCACTGGTGACGATGATGTCTACAATGCTGATGAGTTGGGTGACGACGGAACCATAACGGCTACAATTTCTGTAGCAGGTTCAGAAGTGGGCGACACCTTGACGTATAGCGTTAACGGTGGCGGTGATGTAGTGGTTAGCGTCACACAAGCGATTATCGACAGTGGTTACGTGTTCGAAGTGTCTCCTGGTGCTGAGGTGACAGCGATCTTATCGGATGCTGCGGGTAATAGTTCAATCGAAGTGAGTGAAACGGCAGCGGATGCTGATACTTCTGTAGAACCTCCTGTCATTACGTCAGTTACAGATGATTCAATATCTTCTGATTACTCTAAGGTGACTTTGCATGGAACGGGCGAGGTTGGCGCTGTTATTACATTATGGGTTATAGCTAATTCAACAACAGATGGTAATGATACTCAGACCGGTAGTTATGAAGAGTTAACCAGTGTAACAACGACTGTTTCTAGTGATGGGACTTGGACGTTGGATGTGTCTGACCTTTCTGGTTCACCAGTTAATGACAATGAATTCTTCAAAGTTACTCAGACTGATGCTGCAGGTAATGTGAGTGGGGATTCTAATGTGGTTCATTATTGGCATGGGGATTGGACTACTATTGACTCCGAGACTGGCGATGATTTCGTGTTGTTGGGTAGTGGTAACGATACCATTAATGTTAATGCAGATGATGCCTCTGACTCCCTTAATGTAGACGGTGGTGCGGGCCATGATAAGGCCGTATTCTCGGCCGCCCTTTCGGATATGCAATCTGTTACGCTGGATGAAGATGGCAATGTGATAATTGTTGATAATCAAGGTGACACCAATACTTTTATCGACTTTGAATCATTCTCGTTCGATGGTGTTGTTTACACTAAAGAAGACTTATTTGCTCCGCATGCTGAAGATGATGCAGCTAGTACTACAGAAGACAGTGCCGCTATCACTATTAATGTCTTAGAAAATGACAGTAATGTAAGTGGTGATGTTTTGACTGTCACAGAGGCCACGGTGCCAGAAAATCAAGGTACGGTTGTTATTGTTGACGGTCATCTTGAGTTTACTCCGGCTGAGAACTTTAATGGTATTGCGACTATTAAATATACGGTAAGTGATGGCCATGGTGGTACAGATACAGCAGAAGTGAGTGTCGACGTTGATGCTGTGAATGATGCGCCAGTGGCGGCGGCGGACACTGTGACCACAGATGAAGATACGGTTATTACCATCGATGTGTTGGCGAACGATAAAGACGTAGATGGCGATATCTTGGTCATTACGGATGCTTTGGTACCGGAAGAGCAAGGTACGGTTGAGATTGTAAATGGCAAATTACAATTCACACCGGCTGAGAACTTCAACGGTGATGCGACGATTAGTTACACTATCAGTGATGGTAATGGTGGTACGGATTCTGCGGAAGTGAAAGTAACGGTTGAATCAGTTAATGATGCCCCTGTCATTAATGCGTCTTCAGGGCAAGGTCAAGGCGATGAAGACAGTGTTGGTATTGATGTGACTTTGTCTGCTTCTGATGTTGACGGTACTGTGGCTAGCTTTGTTATTAAAAGTTTGCCTGTTCACGGTACGTTATTCATTGATGGTGTTGAAGTTACGTCTACGGATACGACTGTTTCTGCAACCGATGGAAATGCCAGTTTGACTTTTGTGCCTGATACGGATTGGAGTGATAATAATGGAGATGCTCCTGTTACGTTTGAGTACGTTGCGGTTGATAATAGTGGCGAGGTTTCTGCAGGGGGGACGGCTACTATTAATGTAACGCCGGTGACGGATGTGCCAACAGTAGTGTTGACTTTAGAGCCGACCACCACCACCACGTTATACAGTGTAGATTTATCTAATGTTCTAGATGGTCTAGAGGAGCCAGTTGGTAATCCGGCTGGTTTTACCGTTACGGCTTACAATGCTAATAATGAGGCGGTAGATATTTCTATCAAGGACTCTGGTACTCCTACAGGCTTTGGTGTTACTGGTGTTGCTAGTAATGGCAGTAGCACGGAAATTGGTAAGCAGGAGAAATTGCTTGTTGAGCTTGATAAGCCAGCCTCATCTGCAACCTTTAAGTTAGCTTGGCTAAATAATACAGATGAGACGGCTGTTTATACCGTTAAGTATAACGATGGAACATCTGCAACTTATACCGTTGACGGCAATAGCAGTGAAGGTGGGCATGACGGTATAGGTAGTGACATTACAGTCAATGCTCCAGAGGGTAAATCTATTGTGGCTGTTGAGTTTTCTACGCCGATGAGTGGTGATCGTGTTGAGACAAGTGACTATTTGTTGCATAGCGTTTCCTACGAATCCTCAGCCATGAACTACACGGTAGATATTACAGCGACTCCAACAGATACGGACCATTCGGAGAATATTACTGAACTTACAGTGACGACGCCTGAAGGGACATCTTTGTCCGGTGCTGAGAAATTGGGTACAGAAAATGGTGTGACAACATGGAAGGTTTCGTTAAACAGTGGTGGTTTCACAAATAACATTGAGATTGACTCAGAAACTGGTGCTGTAACCGTTAAAGGTTTAATACTTTCAGTGTCTGATGATTTTGATGGTGTACTTACGGTAACAGCGACAGCGACAGCAAATGATCCTGGTGCTGTTGATGCTTCTGGTAGTGCGACTTGGGAAAATACTGCTCCTGAAATTGTGGTTGATTCTGCTTCAGAGTCTGTTGTGGTCTCTGAAAAAGGATTGTCAGGTGATGATTCAGAAACGGTTAGTAGTGCTTCAGCAACTGGTATTTTTAATATAAGTGATGTTGATAGTGATGATGTATTGACTGTGTCACTGGTTGCTCCAACTGAAGTTATGAAATCAGGCGGTGTAACGCTGATTTGGACTACCGATAGTAACGGTGACCTTGTTGCGAAAGCCGGTGATACAGAAATTATTCGCGTAGCGTTAACTGACACAGATGGCCAGCATGGATACATCGTTACTCTTAGTGGCCCAGTCGATCATGCTGATGTGGCTCAGGAAGATACGGCTAGTATCAACTTTGGTATTGATGTAAATGATGGTTTCGTAACAACAACTGAAAGCATATCGGTTGTTATTGAAGACTCTGAACCTGTTGCGGTCAATGATGAGGCTAGCATTACCGTTCAGCGCGAGACGTTTGAAGTGACGAATATTGTCGCCAATTGGAATACTCCTGTAGGTGGTGGAAATATTAATATATTCGATGGCGATTCGACTAGACACGGCGGCGGACTAGATGACAATGATTCAGGTTTAGACCAAATTCGTTGGGGTGACCCTGCTGATAGTTCGAATCTTCAATCAGGCTATGGCTTTATTGATAATGATGCTGCTTTAAATGGTCAGTTCGAACTTAACGAAGATATTATTCTTGGTACTTTTACCCATTATAACTATCCAGTTTATGAGGGTGGGGCTATTTCCTCAGCCTCTATGGATGTGGCCTTTAAGGTTAAAGATAATAATGGGGATGACGAAGAAGTTAGCTTAAATATTGAGTTCTCTCATAACGAAACAACAAATACATGGGATCCAGAAGCGTCAAAAGACATTGTTACAGTAGGGAATACATCGGTTGAGTTTGATTGGGAGGGTGAGTCTTATACCTTGCAGGTAGTTGGCTTCAAAGATGCTAATGATCCTAATAGCCCCGTCATTACGTCTATACATACCGCTGAAAATGCTGCGACAAGCTATGAATTGGTAGTTCGTATTGTTGAAGGTTCTGGTTACAGTTTGCCTGAAGAAACGGGTAATGTGTTTGATGATAATGGGTTAGGTGCTGACGAGCTGAGTGAAGACGGTGCCATTAGTGTCGTCGGCGTTATGTCTGGTGATACAGTTACACTTACTGATGGTAATGTTGGCCAAAGTATTATTGGTGAATACGGTAATTTGGTACTTAATAGCGATGGTAGCTATGTCTATGAAGTAACATCTAGTGCTTCTAACATTCCAGCTGACGCCACTGAAACGTTTGCTTATTTGATTCAAGATTCTGATGGTAGTACGTCTTCTGCTAATTTAACGATAAATGTAGGTACGAATACTAATCCTCAAGCTCAGGATGATGGTGCTTCTAGCGCGCTATTTGCCGGATTAGTGGGCGAGTACTACGGTACAGATTCGCAGATTAATGATATCAACGATTTTAAAGCACTTATTGAAAATAAAGACCCAGATGCAACATTTAATGCTGCGAATATAAATTATGGACATGGATCTGGTGGTGTCGCAAGCAGCACCCATTTGCAGACTTTCTTAGGTTCTGATGCAAGCACTTTAAGTTCAGATCCTAGTGATAATACAGATGGCGGCATTTACCTTGAAGGTTATGTTTATCTAGAAGCTGGTAATTATAATTTCAAAGTGACGGCGGACGATGGTTATCAGATTACTATTGATGACGATATTGTGGCAGAGTTTGATCATAATCAGTCTTCTAATACGGCAACGCACGAAACGTTCACTGTTACGGAATCTGGCTATCATGCTATTGATATGATTTGGTGGGATCAAGGTGGAGATTATGTATTCCAGCCAACCTTGAGCTCAGACGGTGGAGAAACGTATTTTGTGTTGGATGCTTCAATTCTTAGCTCAACAGGTGAAATGCCATTTACGACATTGTCTGAACAGGGCCTTGAGATAAGTGTTGATAGCTTACTTGTTAATGATACAGACGCTGATGGCGACACTCTCACCATGACCAGCATTAGTAATGTGCAGAATGGGTATGCCTATATGGATTCTGCGGGTGTGATTCATTTTACGCCATTACAGGGCTTTGTTGGTATTGCAACGTTCGACTACTCCATTTCTGATGGTAAAGGTGGAAGTGATACTGCAACAGCATCCATTAGTGTGACTGCAGATGGTGTTTTACCTACAGTTTCGGTGAGTGTATCTGCAACAAATAGTTTAAACATCTGGGGCGGTTTCACTGTAGAGGCTGACGTTATTGATAATGTTACTCATCAATTTGTAAATTACTCTACATGGCGCTCTTTTAATGATGCAGATGATGAAGTCTCCATTTCTGGCAATGTTACTGCTTGGGTGGATGTGAAGGATGGTAATAATTCAGTTTATATTGGCGGTGATATTAGTGCATATCATGGAGGAGTAAGCGGCGGTACAGGGAATGATGAAATTTATGTTAAAGGGAGTACTAACTACGCTAGTGATTATTATCAGTCCTCCATACAAACTGGGGCTGGTGATGATAAAGTTACTATTGGCGTTAATTCTTCTGGACACATAGATTTAGGGAGCGGTGATGATGAATTGTTCATAGGAAATGATTCATCGGGAAGTATTTCTACTGGTTCTGGTCATGACGAAGTCTATATAGGTGATGATGTTAAGGGATACATAAATGCAGGTGATGGGAACGATAAACTTATTGTGAAAGGTGATGTTAGTCGTGTCTCTATAGAGTTGGGTTCTGGTAATGACTTTATTGTGATTGAAGGTCAAGTGACGGGTAACAGTTGGACGCACTATGGCTCATGGATTGATGGTGGGACAGGAACAGATTCTATCGTCTTGAAAGGTTATACCATTGCTCAATACAATTTAGATGTCGACAATATTAAAACGAGAGTGGTTAATTTCGAGAATATCATGTTGAGTGATGGTGTTGTTAAAGGGGATTCTAGTGCTTTTAACAGCTATAGTGCAGCAGCGTTTAGCTATAATGTTGCCGTTGAAATAGACAATACTAATAGTACAACAGAATCGTCGATTGTTACTTTGTTTGGTATACCATTGACAGCATCACTTACATTGGCAGGTGAACCATTAGTTGCTAAAGCGGACGGTAGTTATGATATTGAAGTTACAAGCAATCAGGGATCTATTGATGATCTAATCATTTACAGCGATCTTGAGTTGCCAGATTTAGATATAACAAGTGTTGTCTCTTTCAATAGTGAAAGCTCTGATGTGATCGGTGCATCCCCTAATGAAGATAATTTACTAGGGCTTGCTGATGATAGCTATATCATAGGTACTGACATCAATGACACTATCATTGGAGGGCTTGGTGATGACGTTTTGTTTGGTGGTGATGATCAAGTTATAGATACTTTAACTGGTGGTGCTGGCAATGATATTTTCATATTAAATGACACTGGTGACTTATCAAATATCGATATAATCACAGACTTCAATGCAGCAGAGGATGCACTTGATCTTACCGATTTGTTGGTTGGAATAGATGGTAGCCCAGATAAAGATGCAGATGCAGATGCGATTACTGAGTTTTTATCTCAGCATGTGAAAGTTACTGCTGGCAATGTGAAAGTTGATGGCGAAGATGTTGCTACATTTGTAGATGAGACATCTTCTTTTGACTCTAACAATGACGGCTTTGTAAATAATTCTGATAGTGTAAAAATCATTTATAATAATGAAGAGTACAATATCAATATTGACGGTTAACCTAGATCTAAATAGACCTCGCTAAAAAAGGCCGAATCGCATAAGGATTCGGCCTTTTCGTTTCTGTAACTTGTTTAATTTAGGGAGTGATTTTTCCCGTTAATTAAAAACTATACGCCTAAGCCAATAGGGCAACTCACACCAGTTCCCGCTATTCCACAGTATCCGTTAGGGTTCTTGTGAAGATACTGCTGGTGATATTCTTCCGCGAAGTAGTAAGTGTCGAGAGGTTCGATTTCTGTGGTGATCATTCCATGCCCTGCGTCGAGTAACTCTTTTTGAAATGCCGCTTGGCTGGTTTCAGCAATCGACATATGTGTATCTTTGGTCGTGTAGATAACAGAGCGATACTGGCTGCCTATGTCGTTGCCTTGACGCATACCTTGAGTTGGGTCGTGATTTTCCCAGAAAACCTTAAGCACGCCTTCTAGCGAGATAATAGAGGTATTAAACACAACCTGTACGACTTCGCTGTGTCCAGTTTGTCCTGAGCATACTTCTTCGTAGGTTGGGTTGGGCGTATAGCCACCTGCATAGCCTACGGAGGTGACGATAACGCCAGGAGTATTCCATAGCTTGCGCTCGGCACCCCAGAAGCACCCCATCCCTAGAATGACTTCCGCTTCGTCAGGGCTTTCAGTACGGATAAACGGTTCGTGATTCACCGCGTGTATTCCAGAAATTGTTAACGGCGTACTTCTACCTGGTAGAGCGTCGGTTTCAGCGGGGATCGTTGATTTCTTCAGAATGGTTTCAATATTGCTGGGCATGCTTGTCTCCAGACCTGTCGGTCGAAAATATCAAATGACTACCTTTTACCTTGTGGTAGCGGAGGGTATAAGTTTTAGCTTCTCTATATCTAATAAAAAGCAGAGTCTGTTTCATAGAGATAGATAATGAGGCAGAAAGATTTTTTTTCAACTAATTCTATTAAGTTCTCTTGCATGGCTTGACTCTTAGATAAATCTACCTATAATACGCACCTCGTTGGCAAGGGTTAAGCGAAATTAGCTTAGCCAGCAAGCATTAATCGATGTTTGTTGTTAACGATGATTAGTCGCGGGATGGAGCAGTCTGGTAGCTCGTCGGGCTCATAACCCGAAGGTCGTTGGTTCGAATCCGGCTCCCGCAACCATTTTAAAAAAGGTCGTTGGTTCACTTTTTAAATAAGAAAAGGGCTCCAGCAAAAAACTAATCAAACGAAATTGTTATTGATTCTTGAAAGAATTAATTAGTCGCGGGATGGAGCAGTCTGGTAGCTCGTCGGGCTCATAACCCGAAGGTCGTTGGTTCGAATCCGGCTCCCGCAACCATATTTCAAGCAAATCATTAAAAGTAAACTATATAGATAGTTTAACTTGTCGCGGGATGGAGCAGTCTGGTAGCTCGTCGGGCTCATAACCCGAAGGTCGTTGGTTCGAATCCGGCTCCCGCAACCATATTTCAAGCAAATCATTAAAAGTAAACTATATAGATAGTTTAACTTGTCGCGGGATGGAGCAGTCTGGTAGCTCGTCGGGCTCATAACCCGAAGGTCGTTGGTTCGAATCCGGCTCCCGCAACCATATTTCAAGAAAGGTCGTTGGTTCACTTTTTAATTAAGAAAAGGGCTCCCGCAACCATATTTCAAGCAAATCATTAAAAGTAAACTATATAGATAGTTTAACTTGTCGCGGGATGGAGCAGTCTGGTAGCTCGTCGGG
>NZ_QNSE01000017.1 GCF_003315485.1 Marinomonas rhizomae | reverse complement strand
GCCAGCGTTCAATCTGAGCCATGATCAAACTCTTCAGTTAAAAAGTTTGCTTACTCAAAATCTATTACACTAACAATAACTTAATCAATTCATTGTCCCGAAGAACAATCAATCAACATAAAGCGAATTGACGTGTTAGACGTTTCGCAAGACTTCAATTTTTTTGATCGCCTCGAATGATCTAAACCATCCGGACAATCTTCTGAAGCCTCCAGCGAGCGCCCACACAAATTATCTGATTATCTATTTTAAAGAGCGTGCTAACTTGAATGACTAACCAAACCTTGATTTAGTTAGTTGAACTTGGTCTTCGTTGCTCTGAAGCCTTGTCCGTGTCAGCGAGGGCGTATATTAAGGATCTACAGATTTTGTGCAACCCTTTTTTTAATTAATTTTGAAGTTAATGAAAAAAAGGCATTATACCTCAACAATACGAAGTTCTTTTGGCATAGAGAAAGACACGTTCTCCTCTCTGCCTTTTATCTCTTGAGGGGCACTACCACCTTCTATAACAAGACGGTCAATTACCTCATTAACCAGCACTTCAGGCGCTGAAGCACCAGCTGTTACACCTATACTATCAATACCTTTTAGCCAATCGCACTGAATCTCGCTGGCATTATCAATCAAATAGGCTTTTGCACCCATTCTTTCAGCCAACTCTCGAAGGCGGTTTGAGTTAGAACTATTTACAGAACCAACAACAAGAACCAATTCAGACTCTTGCGCTAACGTCTTCACCGCGTCCTGGCGGTTTTGCGTTGCATAACAAATATCATCTTTCTTAGGGCCACGAATCATCGGGAAATGTTTGCGAAGCGCATCAATAACAACAGAGGTATCGTCCATAGACAGCGTTGTTTGAGTAACAAAGGCAAGGCGCTCAGGATTTTTAACCTGAAGATTTTCTACATCGGCAGGACTCTCTACTAAATAAATAGCACCACCTTGGCGATCATCGTATTGCCCCATCGTCCCTTCCACTTCGGGATGACCATCATGACCGATCAGAACACATTCCATGCCATCACGCGAATAACGCAACACTTCCAGGTGCACCTTAGTGACAAGAGGACAAGTTGCATCAAATACTTTTAGACCTCTATTTGTCGCTTCGTCTCGAACAGCTTTCGAGACACCGTGCGCACTAAAAATCACAATATTGTCATCTGGCACTTGATCAAGTTCATCAACAAAAACAGCACCACGCGACTTCAAAGATTCAACAACAAATTTATTATGCACCACTTCATGACGAACATATATTGGCGCTTCAAATAGATCTAAACAGCGATTAACAATATCTATAGCTCTATCAACGCCCGCACAAAAACCACGGGGATTGGCAAGTTGAATGGCAAAACTCATGCAGCAACCTCTATTGCAACAATGTGCACTCGAAAAGTCAGAGAGCGACCAGCAAGAGGATGGTTAAAGTCCACTACTACTTCTTTATCGCCAATTTCAGCAATCACCCCTGGCAACTCGTTTTTGCTCATATCTGCAAATGAAACCACCATCCCTTCTTCTAGATCCATAGAAAACTGAGAGCGAGGCATACGCTGGATGTTACTTTCATTGTGAGCACCAAAAGCTTTTTCTGGTGGCATAACAAAAGAGGCTTCTTGCCCTACAGACATATTTAGTAAAGCAGACTCAAAACCCGGCAACAAACTTCCATCGCCAAATACAAAGCTAGCTGGAGCCTGAGAAAAATTAGAGTCGACAATCTGGCCATCTTCAAGCGACAACTCAAAGTGAAGAGTGACTCGACTTTCCGCTGTAATTACGCTCATTCTTTTGTACCTTCTTGCTTATTCGCTACAAAACTTTCAAGCAACATTAAAATAACACCAATAGTGATAGCACTGTCAGCTAGGTTAAACGCAGGAAAATACCATGACTGCTGCCAATGAAACTGTAGAAAATCTACGACATGACCATAAACCAAGCGATCGTAAAGGTTCCCAATAGCGCCACCCAGCACAAAGGTTAATGCCAAAGCTTCCAATCGGTTGGTTTTTGCAATCTTAACAAGGCGCCAAGTAATACCAACCACTACGGCCAATGCGATCAAAGAGAAAAACCAACGCTGCCACCCACCAGCCTGCGCAAGAAAGCTAAAAGCTGCGCCAGTGTTGTACCTCAATGTCAGATCAAAAAATGGAAAAACAGCAATTTCTTGTCCATAGAACAAGTTGGACTCAACTGCTTGTTTTGTCACCCAATCTAAGACAAAAATAATAGCGGCCAGCGCCCACCAGCGCTGGACTCGTTTCCACATAATCAAAGCAGTCATCAAGCGTAAAGGCGCTGTTCACCTTCCCCATTAGGCAAGTTTGAGATACAACGATCACACAATTCAGGGTGTGCTTCTCGTTTACCTACCTCTTCACGGTGATGCCAGCAACGTACACACTTAGTATATTTACTCAATTCAACGTGAACACTCAAACTTTCAAGGTCTGTTGCAACAGCATCATCACCCGCTTGAGACAAAGGCAGAACCTTAACGCCAGAAGCAATCAAGACAAAACGTAACTCCTCGCCTAGACGATTCAATGTTTCTTGCAGAGCCTCGTCACAATACAGTGTGATCTCAGCACTTAAGCTCGCTTTCATCTTACCTTCGCTACGAGCCGCCTCTAACACCTTATTTGTCGCTACTTTTGCCTCAAGAACCTGTCTCCAGAAATCTCGGCCCATTGCCTCATCGCCGGATAGCTCTTCAAGACCTTCGTACCATGTCTCCAAGAAAACCGACGCGCTACGTTCACCAGGCAATGTTTGCCAGATCTCATCAGCAGTGAAACTTAAGATAGGAGCAACCCAACGAGAGAAAGCCTCCATTACATGATAAAGCGCCGTTTGCGCAGAACGACGCGCTAAACTGTTTTCTTGCGTTGTGTACTGGCGGTCTTTGATGACATCCAAATAGAAACCACCCAAATCTACAGAACAGAAATTCTGGATTTTCTGGTTCACTGTATGGAACTGATATTCGTTGTAAGCCGTATCCAACTCTTTCTGCAACAAAGCCGCACGATCTACAATCCAACGATCTAATGCAATCATATCTTTAGAAGACACCATATCAGTGGCAGGATTGAAACCATTTAAGTTCGCCATCATGAAGCGAGCAGTATTACGGATACGACGATAAGAATCTGCGACACGTTTAAGAATCTCATCAGAGACAGTCATTTCCGTCGTGTAATCAGTTGCCGCTACCCATAAACGAATGATATCGGCACCCAAGGTATCCATCACCTTTTGTGGCGATAAGACATTACCCAATGATTTCGACATTTTTCGACCATCGCCATCTACCGTAAAGCCATGTGTTAGCACTTGTTTGTAAGGTGGCACACCGCGAATCGCGATAGAAGTTTTCAATGATGACTGAAACCAACCACGGTGCTGGTCCGAGCCTTCTAAGTATAAATCTGCTGGAAAGCTTAGCTCTTCACGTTGATCGATAACAGAGTAATGGGTTACACCAGAGTCAAACCATACATCCAAAGTATCCGTTACCTTGCTGTACTTAGCCGCCTCATCGCCCAATAAGGTCTCAGCATCCATTTCGAACCAAGCATCGATGCCTTCTTGCTCGATACGTTTTGCCACTTCTTCAATTAAACGCGGCGTTTCTGGGTGTAACTCCTGTGTTTCTTTGTTGATAAACAAAGCAATTGGCACCCCCCAAGTACGCTGACGAGACACACACCAGTCGGGGCTGTTATTTAACATCCCTTCCATTCGATTTTGCCCCCAGCTTGGCACCCATTTCACACCTTCTACGGCATGCTTAGCAGCATCCAACAGACCTTCTTTGGTCATACTGATAAACCACTGTGGTGTCGCACGGAAAATCAATGGTGTTTTAGTACGCCAGCAATGCGGGTAACTATGGAAAATTTTCGACTCAAAAACCAAGGCATTGTTGCGATTTAGCGCCTCAAGTACCGCACCGTCCACTTTGTAAACGTGCAAGCCAGCGAATTCACCCGCCGCATCAGAGTAAACACCATTATCTTGTACTAGATTAATAGTGCCGATACCGTTTTCACGACCAACGTTAAAGTCATCTACGCCGTGATCTGGTGCCGTATGGACACAACCTGTACCCGCTTCTGTGGTGACGTGCTCACCAAGGATGACTGGAATATCACGTTCTATGAACGGATGATTCAAGATAGTGCCTTTTAATTCTGCACCAACCGTGCGGCCAACAATGGCAAAGTCTGTCACGCCGTAGCGAGTCATCAAGCCTTCAACCATGTCTTCAGCCACGATCAAGCGTTCTTTGCCCAAGCCCATATCGACTTCGACTAACGCATAGTTGAACTCAGGGTGAACAGAAACCGCTTGGCTTGCAGGAAGCGTCCAAGGCGTCGTTGTCCAAATAACAACTGAAACCTTACCCTCACCTGTCACATCAGAAAATTTAGCGAGCAAAGCTGCTTCGTCTTGAGGCGCATAACGCACATCCAAAGACAAAGAGGTTTTATCTTGGTATTCCACTTCCGCTTCCGCCAAAGCAGAACCACCAACAACACTCCAGTAAACTGGCTTAAAGCCTTTTACCAAATGACCGTTCTCAGCAATCTTGCCCAGCGCACGAACGATATTGGCTTCCGTTTGGAAATTCATGGTTAGATAAGGATTTTCCCAATCACCCATAACACCCAAACGAATGAAGTCTTTTTTCTGCTCTTCAATTTGCGTATAAGCGTATTCGCGGCATTTTGCACGGAACTCTTTATAAGAAACTTTTGTTCCGGCTTTACCAATAAGCTGCTCAACTTTGTGCTCAATTGGCAAACCATGGCAATCCCAACCAGGAATATAAGGCGCATCAAAGCCACTAACGGTTTTTGACTTAACAATAATATCTTTGAGGATCTTGTTAACCGCGTGACCAATGTGAATACTGCCATTTGCATACGGAGGGCCATCATGAAGAACAAAAGATTTACGGCCTTTACTTACATCACGTACCTTTTGGTACAGGTCCATATCCTGCCAACGCTTCAGCATTGCAGGTTCACGTTTTGCCAAATCTCCACGCATTGGGAAGTCAGTATCTGGCAAATTCAGTGTCGGTTTATAATCACTCATGGTTTATCGATTCATCCTCAAAGATCATCTTTTCACTGATTGGCAAAAAAGCGTAACGCTTCTTCTTTATCACATTGAATTTGTTTTTCCAGCGCGTCTAAGCTGGCCATTTTCCGCTCTGCCCTAATAAAATGACAGAAAGTAACCTGCACGTATTTGTCGTACAGATCATCACTAAAATCTAATAAATGTACCTCGAGTATCGGCGTTTTACCTTGAACGGTAGGTCGCACACCGATATTCGCAACACCGTTATGTGAAACACCATCCGCCATAAAGGTCACAGCATACACACCAGACAACGCAGATTTAATGCCCTTAAGATGAACATTAGCCGTTGGGAAGCCCAGTTTTCGACCAAGCTGCTGCCCATGTATCACTCGACCACTCAAGGTAACCGAATGCCCCATATTCATTTGTGCGGCCGTAATATCACCACGTTCCAGGGCATTTCTAACCAAAGTACTGCTCACCCGCTCATTCAAAGCATTCAATACCGAAGGCGTATTTTCAACATCAAAGCCGTGCAGACTGCCAAATTCTTGCAAATAATAAAAGTCACCCTGTCGATCACAACCAAAGCGAAAATCATCCCCTACCACTAAGTGATTCACTGACAAACCATTAAGCAAAATCTGCTGACAGAATGCCTGTGCGTCTAGCTGCTGAAGCTTAGGGTTGAATGGCATACAAAGAACATAATCAATCCCCTGTCCTTCTAGTAATTTCACTTTATCTCGCAGGCGCCCAATGCGCCCTGGCGCTGTCTCCGGAGTAAAAAACTCTCTCGGTTGCGGCTCAAAGATCATAATAGCGGCTGGCGAATTGTATTGCTTAGCCAGAGCCTTGACACGCGCCAAGATAGCGCCATGCCCCAAGTGAACACCGTCAAAATTCCCTATCGTCAGCACACACTCTCTATGCTTTGAACGGATATTATGAATACCGCGAATTAACTCCATAGAACCCCGTACAAAACAATTAAATCCAGCGTCGACAAAATATCATGGATTATATAGCAGTTAACCTGATGAAGGTAGGCCAGAACCTGAACAAGCCGTGCAAAACCATAATCAAAACACAAATACATCAATATACTTAATGCTTTAAAATAGAAGGACGTAAGCCTGCAGCCAAGGCAACCAAAACATATACAAGCACACCACAAACGACAATTATCAAGGTACAACCTACTCGAGAGAGGTCATCCATTTGAGTCCATTGCCACTTTTGAAGAAGAAACAAGTACAAACATCCGCCAAGCGCAACGGTAGCACTCAACAATATACGCAGCAAACGCCCCCACTGAGACGAAAATACGTGATAACGCTTTTTATACAAACCTTGCCACAACAAGAAAGCATTTAAAGCGGCAGACAGACTTGTCGCCAATGCTAACCCCACATGCCCAAGCGGCCACACCAAGATTAAATTAAAAACCATATTAGAAACCATGGCGATAATGCCTATTTTAACTGGCGTCTTAATATCCTGGCGCGCATAGTAGCCAGGGGCTAATACTTTAATTAACATCATAAACACCAAACCTAACGAGTAAGCCTGCAAACTTTGCGCTGCCATATAAACATCATGCGCCATCAACTCACCACGATAAAAAATCGTTGCAATCAAAGGCTCAGCCAACATAAACAAAGCTAGAGAAGACGGAATAGCAATCAATAATAAAATTCGTAGCGCCCAATCAAGCGTCTCGGAAAACCGCGACGCCTCACCTCCAGCAAAACTGCGCGACAGAGAAGGTAAAATAACGGTACTAATAGCGATGGCAAAAATCCCCAAAGGTAACTCGTACAAGCGATCCGACAAATATAACCACGTGATACTCCCTGTCTGCAGAAAGGAAGCCAACACAGTATCCAGAAGCAAATTAATCTGACCGACAGACACACCAAACAGCGCAGGCCCCATCAGAAGCAGAATTCGCTTCACACCCGGATGACGGAACCCCAGAGTTGGCATCGGCAGCAATCGCAGCCTCGCCAAAAATGGCACTTGAAACATTAGCTGAATCAAGCCAGCAAAAAACACACCCCAAGCAACAGCCGTTTCAGCCTGAGCCGCACTACGAGCAAAAAACACCGTTGCGACAATAAGAGAGATATTCAGAAAAATCGGCGTAATAGCCGGAACAGCATATTCACCATGCGCGTTTAAAATACCACCCGCCAATGCCGTTAATGAAATAAACAGTAAATACGGAAAAGTAATCACCAACAACTCAGACGCGAGCCGAGCCTGACCATCATCACCAGCAAAACCCGGTGCAAATATATAGACCACCCAAGGAGCGCATACCATAAAAAACACAGTAATACACAATAACACCAAAGCCAGCGACCCAGACACCGCAGAGATAAGCGCTCGGACTTCATCCTTACCCTCCCTTACTCGGTAATCACTCAAAACAGGAACAAAAGCCTGAGCAAACGCTCCCTCTGCAAATAATCGCCGAAAAAAGTTAGGAATTTTGAAAGCAACATAAAATGCATCCGCACTGCCACTTGCGCCCAACACATAAGCCAAAGCCGCATCTCTCACCAAACCGAGAATACGAGAAAGAAAAGTACAAATGGAAACCAAGACACCAGAACGCAACAAAGACAAAGACTTAGACTCTTTATCAGGAGTGGATTTTTGTTCAGACATATAAAATTACGACATAAGCAACAGATAGATCGACCAAGAATAACACCAGCTACCACCAGAGCGCAGCCAAATATATAAGCTCATTTGACTATTTTTTGTATAATAGGGTTGTGGCAACGCTAAAAACTGGTAAAATCCGCCGCGAGATTTCAAAGTTAAAACTTGACATTAATTTCATGACCCAGCACAGTGCTTGGTCATAACTTATTCCAAATTAAAGGAGCCAGACCGTGGCAAATTCCGCCGGTTCAAAAAAACGCGCGCGCCAAGCAGTAAAAAGCCGCGCTCACAATGGTAGCCTTCGTTCTATGGTTCGCACATACTTGAAAAAAGTAGACGCGGCTATCGAAGCAGGCAATCAAGCTGACGCACAAGCAGCTTACGTTCTAGCAACTTCTAAGCTAGACAAAGCCGCTGACAAAGGCCTATATCACAAAAACAAAGCAGCTCGCCATAAGAGCCGCTTGAGTGCTAAAATCAAAGCACTGGCCTAATACCTATAAAAAAACCGGCATATGCCGGTTTTTTTATGTCTTTCATTTATACCTTCAAAGTACCAGACTTTTCAGCCCAAATAACGTCATTCAAAAATACCGCATCAGCCAAACAAAACCACCAGCCAAACCACTGCCGCCAAGAACAACGCCAACATAACCGCCGCCGAACCTAAATCTTTCGCACGACCCGACAACTCATGCTGCTCACTACTAATTCGATCAACCACAGCCTCAACACTTGAATTCAACGTCTCTACAATCAACACTAAACCCACAGAAAAAATAAGCACTGCGCGCTCAAGCCCGGTATCACCGAGCCAGATAGCAAAAGGCAAAGAAATTAAAAACAACACAGACTCTTGGCGAAACGCCGCCTCGTGTTTCCATTGAGCTCGCAAGCCTTGGTAAGAATATTTCGAAGCATTCAACACACGATCCAAACCCACTTTACCCGGCTTTGCCATGACAACCTCTTTTATATAATAACCAAATCATCACGATGAATTAATTCTGGCTCGCCCTTGTAACCCAGAATATCACCAATATTTGACGAAGGCTGACCAAGCAGCTTCAACGTTTCAGCCACACTGTAATTCACCAAGCCGCGAGCAACCAAACTCCCCTGCAAATCGACACAAATAACCATATCCCCACGCGAAAAAGTCCCCTGAGCATCCTTCACGCCAACAGGCAAAAGACTGGTACCCGCCTTTCGTAGCGCCCTTACAGCACCATCATCTAGGATCAAAGCGCCGCGACTCTTCAAATGCCCAGCCAGCCACTGCTTACGCGCAGCCACTCTTCCGTGCTCCGGCTGCAACCAAGTACCTAATATTTCACCTGAAGCAACGCGAACAATCACATTATCTTCTCGACCTGAAGCAATCAAGGTATCCGCACCAGAGCGCGCAGCCAACAGTGCCGCTCGCACTTTTGTTAACATTCCACCACTACCAAGCACACCAGCACCGCCACTCGCCATAGACTCAAGACGATCGTCCGATGCTGAAATATGAGGGATTAATGTTGCATCTTTATGATCGCGCGGATTTTTATCAAATAATCCATGCTGGTCGGTAAGAATAATCAATAAATCCGCCTCAACCAGATTGGCGACTAAGGCACCCAAAGTATCATTGTCACCAAAGCGAATTTCATCAGTTACAACCGTATCATTTTCATTAACAATGGGTACAACCCCAAAGCCAAGCAGAGTTCGCAACGAAGATCGTGCGTTTAAATAGCGTCGGCGATTAGATAAATCATCATGAGTAAGAAGGATTTGTGCCGTACACAAACCATGCTTTTCAAAGTGAGCCTCATAAACCCCCACCAATTCCATTTGCCCAACTGCAGCAGCAGCTTGCAACTCATTCACTTGTGTGGGGCGAGAAGAAAAGCCAAGGCGCTTCATACCAGCAGCAATAGAACCAGAAGAGACCAATACAACTTCTTTCCCCTGCGCTCTTAACTCAGCGATTTGCGCAACCCAAAGACCGATACGGGCAACATCTAATCCCCGTCCATCGTTTGTCAATAACGCACTGCCGATCTTCACAACGACACGCTGCGCCTTAGCTATTTTTTCTCGCATTTCCATGATACTACTTATTCTCACCCATCAGATTAACTAACGTATTCCACTTCAACATCGTAATCATCGTCATCAAAATCATCGTCATCAACCAACAAGCCCGCTTTACGGCGCTTCTCACGCAATGACATAATACGGTTTCGCCCTTCTTCATCAATCAGGGTACGCATTGCCTTTTCTTTCTCCCGAGCTTCTGGGCTTTCTAGCAGCAACTCACGTTGCTCTTCAAGCGCCGTCATCAGGTCTAAACACAACACCTCTGTACCCTCACCTGATATCGCAGAAATACGGTAAGCCTTACCTTTCCAACCAAGGGCATCTACAACACTCTGGCAACGCTCTTCCAACTCATCTTCTGGCACCATATCGGTCTTATTCAAAACCAACCAACGATCACGCTCCGCTAACGCAGGACTGAACTGATGCAGCTCGTTTACAGCAATCACCGCCGCTTCCGCAGGAGTAATCTCGTCCCAAGGTGCCAAATCTACGATATGCAACAAAATACGGTTACGTACCAAGTGCTTCAAGAAACGAATACCAAGACCTGCCCCTTCAGACGCCCCTTCAATAATTCCGGGAATATCAGCAATAACAAAGCTCTGGTGCTTTTTCACCTTTACTACACCAAGGTTCGGTACCAGGGTTGTGAAAGGGTAATCAGCCACCTTTGGCTTAGCAGAGGAAACGGCGCGAATAAACGTCGACTTACCTGCATTAGGAAGACCAAGCAAACCTACATCAGCCAAGACTTTCATCTCTAACTTCAAGGTCCGCTCTTCTCCCACGGTGCCTTTCGTCGTTTGTCTTGGCGCACGGTTGGTACTGGATTTAAATCGAGTATTCCCCAAACCATGATGACCACCTTGTGCCACCTTTAGCTTTTGACCATCACGAACAAGATCACCAAGCGTTTCGCCGGTATCATCATCAATAACCGTGGTGCCAACTGGCACTTTAATCTCAAGATCTGGCCCTTTCGAGCCGGTCATATCTCGACCTTGACCACCCTCACCGCTTTCAGCGATATACTTTTTCGTGAAACGAAAATCAATCAGAGTATTTAAAGCTTCATCAGCAACCAGTATGACACTACCGCCATTACCGCCATCTCCACCATCAGGCCCGCCTTTCGCAACAAACTTCTCGCGCCAAAAACTCAAGGCTCCATTTCCGCCTTTACCCGCTCTTACGTAGATACTGGCTTCATCAACAAATTTCACAGTAACACCTCTTCGGTGGTTTATCAGAATCAACAAACTCTGATTATAGAATTCTTCCAAAAAAAAAGCCCCGCGTCGCGGAGCTTTTTTTAAGTTTTTAGCAAGCGATTAAGCAGCTACGACAGAAACTGTACGACGCTTAAACTTACCTTTCACTTCAAACTTCACTTGGCCTTCAGCAACTGCGAACAAAGTGTGATCTTTACCAATTTGAACACCAGCACCAGGATGGAACTGTGTACCACGCTGACGAACAAGAATGTTACCTGGGATCACAACTTGACCACCAAAACGTTTGACACCTAATCGTTTCGACTCGGAATCGCGACCGTTACGAGTACTACCACCCGCCTTTTTATGAGCCATGACTTACTCCTTAAATTTGAATAGTTAGCGCTTAGTTAATGCCAGTTATTTTCACTTCCGTGAACCACTGACGATGACCCATACGCTTCATAGAGTGCTTACGGCGACGGAATTTCAAAATTTTCACTTTGTCTCCGCGACCATGTGCAACAACTTCCGCTGTTACTTTAGCGCCTTCTACAACTGGTGCGCCAACTTTAACGTCGTCGCCATTGCATACAAGAAGAACGTCGTCGAATTGAATCGCGCCACCTTCTTCAACAGCTAATTTCTCAACCTTAAGGGTTTGGCCTTCTTCTACACGGTATTGCTTACCGCCAGTTTTGATCACTGCAAACATGTTCTTCTCCAATGAGATTTACCCGGCTACTGAAATTGAATTTGACCTACTTCTAGTGGCAATAAGTTCCTGACCGAATCGGACAAAAATCACTAACCATATGATAGGGAGCAAAATGTAGGTAAATCGGACGCGAGATTGTACAAAATCACACCACCCAATACAAGCAAAATGCAACGTCTTTATACATTTTTCGATTTTTGGGTTGACCCTGACACAAGCCTTACCTAGCATGAGGCACACTTGCTGATCAGCTTGGGACTATTTAGCTTCGGAAATTGCATGCAACCTATACAGATACACGATGTTGTGGCCAATGAATTTGGCCAAGTGAATGACTATATTGTGTCACAACTTAGTAGTGACATCCCTCTAATCGAGCAAATCGGCTACTACATTATTAGTAATGGCGGGAAACGATTGCGACCGCTGTTGGTTTTATTGGCGGCAAGAGCCAGCGCAGAACTAGACCAAACTAAACTAGATCAAGCCATCCAAATGGCGACCATCATAGAATTTATCCATACATCAACTTTACTGCATGATGATGTTGTAGATGAATCCGATATGCGTCGAGGAAAAAAGACAGCCAACGAGGAATGGGGAAATGCACCGAGTGTTTTGGTCGGCGATTTTCTTTATTCTCGCGCCTTTCAAATAATGGTGGATGTTGGCAGCATGCAATGCATGAGTATTTTAGCCAAAACAACTAACATTATTGCCGAAGGTGAGGTTCAGCAACTTATTAATTGCGGCGACCCGGATACAACCGAAGAAAGCTATTTAAAAGTTATCCAATACAAAACTGCAAAGCTGTTTGAAGGCGCGGCACTTTGTGGCGCCGTCATCTCCGGAGCCAGTACTGAGTATCAAACAGCTTTAAGTGATTTTGGCATGTATGTCGGAACAGCTTTCCAGCTAATTGATGACGTAATGGATTACACCAGCACCGCTGAAGAAATGGGAAAAAGTGTCGGCGACGATCTAGCTGAAGGCAAACCAACCCTACCGCTCATTTTCACCATGAAACATGGCTCTTCAGCGGCAGTAGAACGAGTAAGACAAGCAATTTTAACCGGTGGTCTTGAGCAATTAGAGACAATTATAAATGACGTACAAAGTTGCGGAGCCATTGAATACACGCAACAAAAAGCACAAGAACAAGCGGACCTCGCAATAAAAGCCATTACACCATTGCCCGAGTCAGACTATAAAGCAGCATTAATTGCGCTCGCCAACGCTTCAGTAAAGCGTCGTAATTAGCTGCATCAACAACACAATAAAAACGCCAAACATGGCAAGTCATGTTTGGCGTTTTTATTAATACTCATTCTAGTCTTTCGTTTTTTTCAACGCATCCATGACAGCTTGAGCTGCCATAGTTGAATGCTGCTGCATAAAACAATGACCGCCGTCGACTTCAATCACTTGAATGTTCGGATTCAGTTTTGCAGCCAATTGATAGGCCTCTTTGAAATAATCAAAAGTATCTTTACCTTGAATAATGTAAGTAGGCACAGATATCTTTGTAATTGCTCTCCAAAGCTTCTTGGGATAGCTAGAAAAGATCGCAGCCTCCATCCAGGGTGGGCACCCTAATTGGTAATGTCCTTTTTCATCATGCTTAATAGAGAATTCGATATAGTCTTTCAAACAAGCAGGTTCCCAACCTTTAAACGTCCCCCTTTCAAAAAAACTACTTTTCACTTGAGCAAAACTTTCCCATTGAGTACGCCGACGACGAGCCTGTCGCGCCAAAGGAATTTGGCTTTTTAAGCCCGCCAGCTTTACACCACGCATCATCCAGATTAAACGTGGAGGAAAAAGCGCAGGGTCTAACAACACCAGTCGATCAAAAAGCAATGGGGCTTGCTCGCTCATTAACGCAGTCATGCAACCACCAAAACTGTGTCCAACACCAATTAATTCATTCTCTGGCAGCACAGCTCGCTGAGAGCTCAACGACTCTCTAAAACGAGAAGCCGTATTATTCCACCCAACAAACTGCTTTCCTGCTGTTGACTCTCCATGGCCGGCTGCATCTTGCATAATTAAATTAAAGCCTTCGAGCTTTTCTAAAAAGCACAAATACGTCTTTACCGCAAAGCCATTACCATGAAGAAAGTGTATCGTTGGCCGACCGCTTCTTAATGGACTTAGGTAGCCCTGTATATGACCGCCATCTACTTGGTATTGCCAAGGAGTTAGTTTTACATTTCTTTCTGAAGACATATAAAGGCTCTCGGAACGACAAAAAAATCATGAAAACAAACACTTTAACAGAAAAAAATAACGACGCCTGCTAATTAAAATCACTTTAAAACACACCTTTCCTAGTCTTCGACCCCCAAAAACATTAACAACAACGTAAAAATGATCACTTTTCATGCAGGTAATACGGTTTTTTTCCGTTCAAACATTCATATTAAGGTTTCAAACCGATATAATCAGTTGGATTTTCTACTGCAAACTGGACCACGACAATCCGCCTGACTATTTTGAGTCATCGGCTGGATGTGGATATAGGACTATAATGACTACAGCTTCATCTTTTGAAAAAGACGAACTATTAAAATGCGGCCACGGTGAAATGTTTGGTGCAGGCAATGCCCAACTTCCTGTCGGCAATATGCTAATGATGGATCGCATTACTCACATCTCGACTGAAGGCGGGGAACACGGCAAAGGCGAAATTATTGCTGAGCTAGACATTAATCCTGACCTATGGTTTTTTGCGTGTCACTTTCCTGGAGACCCAGTTATGCCTGGCTGTCTTGGCTTGGACGCGATGTGGCAGCTAGTAGGATTTTTTCTAGGCTGGAAAGGGAATAAAGGTCGCGGTCGCGCTCTGGGTTCTGGCGAAGTAAAATTCACTGGTCAAATTCTCCCTACAGCAAAAAAAGTTACCTTTCACATCAATCTTAAACGCGTAATCGAGCGTAAGTTAGTGATGGGGATTGCAGACGGAAGTGTTAAAGTTGATGGACGTGAAATTTACACAGCAAAAGATTTGCGTGTAGGCTTATTCACTTCAACTGATAACTTCTAAAGATTAAGAATGAAAGAGGCACATTTATGCGTCGTGTAGTAGTAACAGGTCTTGGCATTGTCAGCTGCCTTGGCAATGACAAAGAGAGCGTTCTAAACTCCTTACGCGAGGGCCAATCCGGCATTCGTTTCGCCGAAGATTACAAAGAGCATGGCTTCCGTAGTCACGTTTGTGGTCGTATTGATTTAGATGCAGACGGCATTGACCGCAAAGTTCGTCGTTTCATGGGTGATGCTGCAACTTATGCTTACGTTTCTATGCAACAAGCTATTTTAGATGCCGGTTTAACAGAAGACCAAGTATCCAATATTCGCACAGGCTTGGTTGCAGGTTCTGGTGGCGCATCCGCTAAAAACCTCGTTGATTCAGCCGATACACTGCGTGAAAAAGGCGTTAAACGCGTTGGACCATATCGAGTCACTCAAACTATGGGCAGTACTGTATCTGCTTGTTTGGCTACACCGTTCAAAATCAAAGGCGTTAACTACTCAATCACTTCAGCTTGCTCTACTAGTGCTCACTGTATCGGTAATGCCATGGAGCTTATCCAACTAGGCAAGCAAGATATCGTGTTTGCTGGTGGCGGTGAAGAAGAAAGCTGGACTCAAACTTGTATGTTTGATGCCATGGGCGCCCTATCTTCAAAGTACAACGACACACCTGAAAAGGCATCACGCGCTTACGATGCAAATCGTGACGGTTTCGTTATTGCTGGCGGTGGCGGCATGCTAGTTATTGAAGAACTAGAACATGCTAAAGCTCGCGGTGCTAAAATCTACGCTGAATTAGTGGGTTACGGTGCTACGTCTGATGGTTATGACATGGTTGCTCCTTCTGGCGAAGGCGCAGTACGTTGTATGCAGATGGCAATGAGCACAATTGATGGCGACATTGATTACATTAACACTCATGGCACAAGTACTCCTGCTGGCGACATGAAAGAGCTACAAGCAGTTAATGAAACTTTCGGTGATAAAATTCCACTGATTAGTTCGACTAAATCTTTGTCTGGTCACTCTCTAGGTGCCGCAGGCGTTCATGAAGCAATCTACTGCTTGCTAATGATGGAAAATAATTTCATCACTGCATCTGCAAACGTTGACGAGCTTGATGAAGCAGCAGGCAATATCCCTGTTGTAACAACTCGCAAAGATAATGCAGACTTGAATTTGATTATGTCTAACAGCTTTGGATTTGGCGGCACTAACGCCAGCCTAGTATTCAAAAAGTACTCTGCATAGATAAGACACTAAGAAACAAAAAAGCCGCATCAATGGATGCGGCTTTTTTATGGTATTTAGTTTAGCTTTCGGCTTGGCTAATACAGAAAATCATTTCCTTTGGGAAGCTTCGCCATTTCAGCACGCATCCAAACATCCATCTCTTCATGTAATGCCGACGTTTTTTTACCTTCAGACTCGATAATGGGTCCAATAACCACACGAATAGAGCCCGGATATTTACGCCATTTTTTACCTGGCCAAGTATAACCTGCGTTATGCACTACCGGTAGAATTGGAACACCCGCCGACGTTGCTAACATTGCAGCCCCTTTATTGAAGGCTTGCTCTTCATTAGGCGCGATTCGTGTGCCTTCAGGAAAAATCAGCACTGAGCGGCCATCGTCTAAACGCTCTTTACCCTGACTGATAATTTGCTTCAGAGCGTTAGTCCGCTGAGAGCGGTCAATGGCAATAGGCTGTACCATACGTAATCCCCAGCCAAAGAAAGGCACTGACAGCAGTTCTTTCTTCAATACCGTTGAAACCGGTGCCATCAACACCTGCAGCACATAAGTTTCCCACTCGCTTTGGTGATTTGCCACCAGCACAACAGGGCGATTTTTATTAATGTGCTCTAACCCAATGATTTCAACTTTCACGCCACAAAAAATACGAAAGACAAATAATAACCCCTTGTTATGCAGGTTCAATACTGGCTGTCGATAATTTTTTGGCAACAAAAGCGTTGCAAAAGGCGCAAGAATACCAAATATAATGGTTGATACCGTATAGTAAATGGCGAATATTATTGAGCCAACCCAAGACCTTAATGATGCCCATGTGCTCATTGACAGCTTACTCCCATGACTATTTATTCAGATATTTTTGCTGTTGTTTCAATGGATTTGCATACATTGCCAACACAGTTTCTTTTAAACTCTCAGGACAACGCTCAAGATAGCTTGTGAATGCACTATCCGTTGAAGGTAAGCCCTGCTGTAAAGCCAGCGCAACTTCATTGGTAGACTGAATCGCATAGTTAGAAATGATCTGACGATCCACTTCGGCAACAAACTCTTCAGGTGTTTCAAAGCCGTCTTTTATAACATCACCAAAAGTGACGACAACTTTACCTTTTTGGCCGACAATGCCATTTTTGATACTATCTATGTCTTCAAATTCGGCCTTTTCATAATTACCTGTTGTCGATTTTTGATGCAATTCACGCGCCTTATCAAAAGCACATGGATCATATTCATAAGCAATGGAGACAGGTACAACTTTCAAGTTTGCCATGGCTTCAGAGAAAGGTTTTTTTTCTTTCTTCTGACTCATAAAAAACATCTTTATAATCGCAGGATCTGTCTGATCCAAACCATCTTTCGCACGCCCCTCTTTTTGAGCGATCCAAATATTAGCTTGGTCTTTTGTTAATGATTCCGTGATATACGCAGAAAGCTGCCCAAAAGCCGCCATCATTTCTCGAATACCATTCGCTGAGCGCTTCACAATAAAACTCTTATTAAGGCGCATGAGATCCGATACAAAAGGGCGACGCAGTAAGTTATCTCCTATTGCAATACGAACAGTATCAAAACCCGCTAGATACAAACCGTAGTTGACAAAAGCCGGGTCCATGGCGATATCCCTGTGATTAGACAAGAATAAATAACCAACACCTTTCTCTAGCTTTTCAATACCTCGGTATTCAACATTCGTTGTCGTGGTTTTTATCATGCGCTCCATGTAGCTAGCGACACGCATTTGGAATTCATGAACATTCGAAATATTACCAATTTGACGCTTTAGCGCCAGCTTGACACAAAAAGCCAATGGCGCTTTTAAAAACTTAGGCCATTGAGCAAAACGAAAACCAATAATTGTATTAATAAAATCTGGCATTTCGACCAAATTATTCAACACCTCGGCGACCTCATCGTCGTTGTAAGGGCGTATATCGTGAAACTGATCCATTTAATTTTCCGTCAGTAAGACTGTTTTGTTATTAAATGAGCCCCTTGCACGATGACGCATTCGTCATTTCCTACAAAGGTCTCAATATTTTTACAGGGTCTGAATATCAAACCCAAGCGTTTCTAGCTCTGCGCGCTTGGATGTGGACGTAACCACAGCGACATTTTCATTTTCTTTCGTTAAATAAGTCTTAGTGACTTCTTTCAACTGCTCAAGAGTCACCGACAAAATCTTCGCGCGGAAAGCTTCTCTATAGGCCAAACTACGACCATGCAGATGCACATAGAAATCACTTTGCGCTTCTCCAGCTGGTGAACTTGGTTTATCCATCGAACCAATCACCCCTAAAATCGCTTCTTCAAGTGCATCTTCAGAGTGGGTTTCATTCAACATCCACTCAATCGACGCATCAAAGTCCGACAGGGTTTCTGTCAAACGAGGATCACGATAAGAATAGAAGCGGAACGAGCCAGTACTGCCATCAAATGTCGCGCCACCACCGTAAGCTCCACCCTGCTCACGAATCACACGATGCAAGAAGCCATTACGCAGAAAGCCGCCCAATACAGTCAATGCTGCAACATCGGGATGCTCGCCAAATGCCGTACGAAAGGCCTTGCCACAGAAATTCACCTGAGTCGATGTCAACCAAGCAACATTTACTTGAGAGTCAACAGGCGCTATCGAGAACTTAGTCTGCGCTGTACCAACAGGTAAATTAGCAAAAACAGATTGAACCTCACGCAATACATTTTCTTCATGTTGAGGCTCAGCCACTAATAGAAGCTGCTTGTTCGCTTGCAATAATTTTTCATGTAAACGTTTAAAAATAGCTAAAACATTTTCCGCCGTTTTACTATCGGCTTTCATCGCATCATCCAGCGCAATCGCAGCACGAATGCCTGACATGCCACTCCATTTTTCTTGCTGCGCAGCCAAACCAGAAATCGCACTAGAAGCCGCCGCCATCGCTAATGAGTGGCCTTGGCCGGTAATCGATTGTTCGCGACGAGCACGACGTTGGGCCACCAGCTCTTTCACTCGGCTCGCTTCGTCGAAGCGCACATTCAGCATAGTATCTTTCACTAATTCGCTCATGCCTTTAACATTTGGCACCAGGGCTTTAGATGACAATATGAAGTAGCCATTTAGCTCTTGTCGGTCTTCCACTGTTGCACGAATAGAGTTAGAAGCACCTAAGCCACCACAAACTTGAGCTTGGCGTTCCTGAACAGCCAGGTAACCCTCTTCGCCAATGCCTAGCTCCGTCATCATTGAAGAGAACAAAGGCAAATATTCCGTCTCTTCTTCATCCAGCTCAGGTAAATCGATCACCAACTGCTGGTAAACCAAACCATTTGTACCTTGTGGGTAAAAGGTAACCGGCAAATCACCTGCTACTTTTTCATTTTCGTATTCAGGCAAACGCGCAGGTACATCTTCTAAGCCTACTTTCGGCAGAATACTCATGTCGTCAACTTGTGATTGGCGCGCTTTCAATGCTGCACTGCGAGCAATAATTTGCTGCTTATCGCTATCGGACAACGCTGCTTTGATCTGACTTAAGCGGTCTTTTTCTGCCTGATTTCGACGCGCTTCAAGGGCATCATCAGGGCTTAGAGTTAGCGTTACTCGATGCGCATTCGCTAGCAGCAAATTTTTGATCAAATTCGGAATATATTGTTGATCCTGAACTTTCTCGCGCATCGCATTAATAACAGGATCAAGATCAAGCTGAGCAATGACATCGCCCGCATGAACTGCCGTCGACAAGCCAGCTAAAATCAGTTGTAAACCATAAGGATAGCTACCACCACCAACTTCACGTTGACTCAACTCTAATTGATGTAACATGGCGTCAACCATGTCTTGTGGTACGCCCTTTTCGACAATGTCTTCAAGCGTAGACAAAACCAAGGCTTCAACTTTAGGCGCATCTTCTCGTTTCACGCCTTCCAAACCACACATGAAACTCATTTCTTTATTACTGTCTTCAAGGCCACACAGTGGTGATGGCGCACGACCAAGGTCGCTATTCTCTAATACTCGCAGTAAAGGCGAGGCGCTGTTATCAAGTAAAACACTAGAAAGCAGCTGCGCTTCGAACTGTTGATTTAAGTCGGTGCTTTCACCCAGCAACCAACCGACAACAACATGACTGCCGTCTTCTTTTACTTCATCAGCAGCATAGCCTTCTTCAACGCGTACCGGAGAGAAGTAACGCTTCGCATTCGGCACACTAACTTGTTCTTCCAATCGCTCAAAACGACTTAGCACTTTGTCTTCAAACTCGGCCTGTAGTGTTTCCGCTGGAATATCACCAAACGTCATGAAGACCGCATTAGAAGGATGGTAATGAGTGCGATAAAACGCTAAGAGATCTTGGTAAGACAAATCAGGGATATCCGCTGGCTCACCACCAGAGTTGAAATGATAGGTATTGTTTGGGAACAAATACTTGGTAAGCGTTTGCCACAATACCGATGTGGTTGAGCTCATCGCGCCTTTCATTTCATTGAAAACAACGCCTTTGAACGTCAATTCTGACTCAGCATTATCTGGCTCGGCAAACTCTAAGCGATGACCTTCTTGGGAAAAATCCAACTCATCTAAACGAGAAAAGAACACCGCATCCAAATACACACCTAAAAGGTTATGGAAATCTTTCTTGTTCTTACTGGCAAATGGGTAAGCCGTCCAATCAGAGGAGGTAAACGCGTTCATAAAAGTATTCAACGAACGGCGAATCATCATAAAGAAAGGGTCACGCACAGGAAAACGCTCCGAACCACACAATACCGTGTGTTCAAGAATATGCGCGACGCCACAAGAGTCCGTTGGGACCGTTTTTAAACCAACTAGGAAGACATTTTCGTCATTCTCAGACGCGATATGAAAATGCTTAGCGCCCGTAACTGTGTGCTCAAACTCTTGAACAGTAACATTCAGAGCATCAATAAACTCACTGCGAAGAAACGTAAACGCAGGATGGTGTGCGGTGCTATTTGCCATTCTCTACCTCGATAAAATTAGAATACGATAATTACAATGTTTTGGGGCAGCTTGGCGACATTCAAGACAACATAAGTCCAAGACAGCAAAGTGGCGGGATTATAGCAAAAACATGGCTTTTACTGCACGAAATAACGTGAATACTCTCATTTAAGACGTCACAACTTATTAACGCTTCTGATGCTTTTCCCAATCATCCAAGCGTGCTTTTTCCGTCTTTTTCAACAATACATACACCGCACCCAAGCCGCCATGGTAGCGTTGCGCACTGTGGAAGGCCATGACGTTGTCTAAGTCCCGTAGCCATTTATTAATGTAGCTCTTAATCATAGCTTGGCTATCAGGATCTGGGGTTCTATCCCCTTTACCGTGAACAATAATAGCCACGCGAATATCATTGCGCATGCAATCTTCAACGAACTGATACACCAGCTCTCGAGCTTGGGCCACCGTTCTTTGATGCAGATCTAAGCGCGATTCAATGCCATATTTGCCTTGGCGTAAACGCTTAAATACGCCATCTTGCACCCCTGGTCGCTTGTATTCCAAGACATCATTTGGCTCGACTTTCTCAACGTAATCATGGGAAAGATGATTATTATCCGCTTCCTTCGCCATGATGGCTGCGCGCTTACGAGCTTGAAAGTCGACTGGTTCGCCTTTCTTGCCAAGGTACACTTCGCTTTTTTCTAAAGGCTGAATGCCCGCAACCTCTTGGGCAAATAAAGACGCTTCATCGTCATCGTTCATTGTTTCAAGCTCTGCATCTAGTTTGTACTGGCTAATCCCTATGGATTAGCGATCAAAAAAACGCCTAGTATACCGATAAATTGAAGCCAGATATCACCTTCTTACAAACAAAATCATAGACGGAGTTAAGCACAGACATTGGTAAAAGCAGAAATCTGGCAGTTTTTAGCACTAAAAAGCCAGCAGCCTTACTGACATTGAATTTGCGTTTTTCTCTGCTCCTATTCAAACAGCGAAAATAGCGTCGATGTAGTGGTCGCTATGCTGTTGCTGGCGCTATTGGCGGAGCCTTCGTCGAGCTGGACGTCAAAACCTTGTATTTGAAAAACTTAAGCCTATTTGGCTGTACCGTATTAGCTTCAGAGGTGTTCCAGAACTTAGTTCGTCACCTTGAAGAAGGGAAAATTCAACCTCTGGTAGCACAAACTTATCCGCTTAAAGAGATAGTCCAAGCACAAACCGCTTTTCAGAAGAAGGACCACTTAGGAAAAATAGTACTAACAATTAAGCCGTCATAATACGTTGCAACTCGACACGCTGACAGGTTAATTAACTAGCCAGCCAGCGCCATACTTACTCAACAATGGCACTGTTAGCTTCATGCATTACATGCAACTTATTGCCATCTGGATCTCGGCAATAGGCACCGTAATAATGGGGACGATAACGATAACCAGGTGCGCCTTCGTCGCTTCCCCCATGAGCTAATACAACACGATAAAATTCATCCACTTGCTCATTGCTTGCCGCCTGAAATGTCAGCTGCACACCATTGCCCACCGTCGCTGGTTGTTTATTAAATGGTGTTAATATCCAAAAACAGCTTGCGCCGCCCACCACGCCATAGCCTATCTCGCCATCTACCGTCATGGTTCTCACCATATTAATCGTACCTAATACAGCGTCGTAAAAGTCTCCCGCCTGGGCGAGATTATTGGTTCCTAGCATGGCCCCTAACAACATGGTTTAGTCCTCTGATGAAAATCGCTAATGAAATACAAGAAAGCCCCTATAAAAGGGGCCTTCACGTCAACTCTACAGCTTATATACTCAGATATCAGAACGGGATGTCGTCATCAAAGTCATCAAAGTTAGGCGCTTGCTGAGGCTTTGGCTCAGGTGCTGGAGCACGCTGTGGAGCTGGCTGCTGAGGTGCGCGCTGTTGTGGCGCTTGTTGAGCAGGCGCTTGCTGCGGTGCATTACCCCAGCTGCCAAAAGACTGTGGTTGAGCTTGTGGCGCTACTTGTTGCGGTGCTTGCTGAGCAGGTGCTTGGTTGTAACCGCCTTGTGGCTGGTTAAAGCCTTGCTGAGGTGCTTGTTGCTGTGGCGCTTGATTGTAACCACCTTGCTGAGGTGCTTGGTTGCCGTAGCCACCTTGCGCACCAGAATCATAACCACCTTGCTGGCCACCGTTGTTGTCACCACGGCCATCAAGCAATTGCATTTCGTTCGCTACGATTTCTGTTGTGTAACGCTTGATACCATCTTTTTCCCACTCACGCGTACGCAAAGAACCTTCAACGTAAACTTTTGAGCCTTTCTTGATGAAATCACCGGCAATTTGACCTAGGCGGAAATTGCCACGGTCCATGAATGCCACTCGGTGCCATTCAGTACGCTCTTGCATTTGTCCAGTTTGCTTGTCACGCCAGCTCTCTGATGTTGCTAGGTTAACGTTTGCAACCGCTGCACCCGATGGCATAAAACGCACTTCGGCATCGTTGCCTGCGTTTCCTATCAAGATTACTTTGTTTATTCCACGTGCCATGACGTTCTTCTCCAACTAAAAGATAGAATAGTGTTTTACTTAAAGATGTACTTGCGGTGCCAGGCGCACCAGAGCATCTTTATCTAATATTTTTTTATCGACTTTTAGATAAGCCGTTTGCTCATCTTTAAAAATTTGCATACCTTCCACTCCTTGGATTTCAGCAAGTTGATCCGCCAACTTTGTTACATCTTCATCTGTCATATTGGGTAGGCTAAACGCCATACTGCTTAACTGACGAGGTGCAGGCTGTACGGCACAAACAAGCGACCAAGCCAAAAACACCACACCAACAACCCAAAAGACACCACCATTTGCATGATGTTGCAGCAACCAACCACCGCCAACACCACCCAAAAATGAGCCCATAAATTGATGAGTAGAAAACACGCCCATCGCAGTACCGCGATAACCTACAGGTGCCAACTTACTAATTAGCGAAGGCAACACGGCTTCTAGAGAATTAAAGCCCACAAAATAAACCCACAATAAGGCCCCAAACACCCAAAGGTGAGGCGCCCAATGCAGCAATATAGAGCTTAAGCCCAACAAAATCATCACGGCGATTAAGACGCCTTTTGTCTTACCTTTTGATTCGGCAATAATCACTAATGGTAACATACCAGCAAAGGCAAAACCCATGATAGCTAAGTAAAGCCAGCTATGTTCTGACAAGGGCAAATCAAATTGTTGAACCAACAAATTTGGCACAGTGACAAACAATGCAGTAAGGCTAGCATGCAACAATAAAACACTGACATTTAAAAACCGAAGTTTAGAGTCTTTCAGAACCAAGCCAAGAGCCATTAGGCTTGGCGTCGTGTCGCGCTTAAAAGTGTGCTGAACGATATTCGGCACAGCAAAAACGATCAAGATGATACCAAGTAAAGATAACGCAAAGGAGAGATAAAACAGACCAGAAAGGCCAATCAAAGCAAAAATCCAAGGACCCAGCACTAAAGACAACATAAATGAAGCACCGATACTTACACCAACAATTGCCATGGCTTTGGTCCGGTTTTGCTCTCTAGTAACATCACTCAACAATGCCATAAGAGTACTAGCAATGGCACCTGCACCTTGAACTGCGCGCCCAACTATCAAAGTATTGATATCACTCGCATTAGCACAGATCAAACTACCCACAGCAAACAATAGCAAACCAATGACAATGACACGCTTACGGCCAATTTTATCTGACCACATGCCCATCGGAATCTGCAAACTCGCTTGGGTCAGACCGTAAATACCAATCGCCGTACCAATCAACGCGGCATCGGCCCCTGTCAGCCCATCTGCCGCCACACTAATAACAGGCATAATGAGGAACAAGCCCAACATTCTGAATAAATAGATCAGCGCTAAAGCAAGAACTGAACGACGTTCAAGTAGATCCATAAGGCGGTTTCAACCGTTTAACTGGGTGGTTAAGAAAAAAGATTGTCAATTTTACAAAAAATACCGTTGAAGCTCCATTTCAACTACTGTAAAAATAGACAGTTATTTAATTTACTGACAGATTTCTTTCTGTTGATCGACTTCACATTGGAGACTCATGGATACCATTACCATACGCGGGGCCCGCACACATAATTTAAAAAATGTGGACCTAGACATTCCAAGAGACAAACTTGTGGTGATTACTGGGCTATCAGGCTCAGGTAAATCATCTCTCGCTTTCGATACATTATATGCAGAAGGACAGCGCCGCTATGTAGAATCGCTTTCAACATACGCCCGACAATTTTTGTCCATGATGGAAAAGCCAGACATTGACCATATTGAAGGTCTTTCTCCTGCTATTTCTATCGAGCAAAAATCAACCTCTCACAACCCGCGATCAACCGTTGGTACAATAACAGAAATATACGACTATCTACGATTGTTATTTGCCCGCGCCGGACAACCTCGCTGCCCAGATCATGGCGAGCCATTAGAGGCGCAAACCATATCACAAATGGTCGATAAAGTTATATCGCTACCGGAAGAAACTAAGATGATGTTGCTTGCACCGATCGTTAAAGATCGAAAAGGTGAGCACTTACATACAATAAGCGATCTATTATCAAAGGGCTTTATTCGAGCCAGAATTGATGGCATTGTCGTCGATCTAGATGACGCGCCAGCGTTAGAAAAAAACAAAAAGCACACCATCGAAGTAGTGATCGACCGCTTTAAAGTACGCCCCGACTTACAGCTTCGCTTAGCAGAGTCTTTCGAAACTTGTCTTGGCTTATCCGACGGCATCGCTAAAGCGATTAACATGGATGATGAACAAGAAGAATACATTTTCTCTAGCAAGTTTGCCTGCCCTGTTTGTGGCTATAGCTTAACAGAATTAGAACCCCGCCTATTCTCCTTCAACAACCCAAATGGCGCCTGTCAAACATGCGATGGCTTAGGCACTCATCAAATGTTTGATCCAGAACGCATCATCCAAGATGACAGCCTAACTCTAGCAGAAGGCGCAATACGCGGCTGGGGGCGACGTAGCATCTTTTACTACCAGCAACTGAACGCTCTTGCGAAACACTATGGATTCGACATAGAGGCGAAATACAAAGACATTCCTAGTGATTTTAAAAAACGTATTTTACAAGGCTCAGGCAAAGACAAAATAGATTTCGTCTATATCAATGAGCGTGGCGACAAGATGACGCGATCTCATGCATTTGAAGGAGTCATTCCAAACTTGCAACGCCGCTATCACGAAACAGAATCTGATAGCGTACGTGATGACCTTTCACAGTACATCAGTATTCAACCTTGTCCAGATTGCCATGGCTCGCGACTCAATCGATCTGCTCGCAATGTTTTTATTGCTGAACAAACATTACCAGAAGTCGTAACTTATCCAATCGCAGAATGCTTGAGATATTTTGAAACACTAAAGCTTCCAGGGGCCCGTGGCGAAATTGCCTCAAAAATCCTAAAAGAGATTCGTGATCGATTAACCTTCTTAGTAAACGTCGGCTTAGACTATTTAACACTGGACCGAAAAGCCGACTCATTGTCCGGTGGTGAAGCACAACGAATACGCCTTGCTAGCCAAATAGGTGCCGGTCTAGTAGGCGTAATGTATATTCTTGATGAACCCTCCATTGGCCTGCATCAACGTGACAATGAACGCCTAATCGCCACATTAACTAGGCTTAGAGACCTAGGTAATACCGTAATTGTGGTGGAGCACGATGAAGATGCAATTCGTATCGCTGATTTTGTTGTCGATATCGGCCCTGGAGCAGGTATTCACGGTGGAGAAGTTATCGTCAGCGGTACGCCACAAGACATTATGAACTGCCCACAGTCGATTACCGGACAGTATCTAACGGGCAAGCGTAAAATTGAAATTCCCACTATTCGACATCAAGCTAAGAACCAACAACAGCTTAAATTAATAGGCGCAACAGGCAACAACTTGAATACGGTTAACCTCCATATCCCTGTTGGTGTAATGACTTGTGTTACGGGGGTTTCAGGATCAGGTAAATCAACATTAATCAATGGCACCCTATACCCTCTTGCCGCCACAGCACTTAATGGTGCAACAACATTAAAAGCAGCACCCCATGAAGCTATCGAAGGTTTAGATTTATTCGACAAGTGCGTGGACATTGATCAAAGCCCTATTGGACGTACACCAAGATCAAATCCAGCCACCTACACGGGGATTTTTACACCGATGAGAGAGCTATTTTCAGCAACACAAGAATCGCGCTCACGTGGGTATAAACCAGGGCGTTTCAGTTTTAACGTCAAAGGTGGACGCTGTGAAGCTTGTCAAGGTGATGGCGTAATTAAGGTTGAGATGCACTTTCTTCCGGATGTCTACGTTCCTTGCGATACCTGCAAAGGCAAACGCTACAATCGTGAAACACTAGAAATCCATTACAAAGGGAAGAACATTCACGAATGCTTAGAAATGACCATTGAAGATGCTCGAGACTTCTTTGATCCTGTTCCTTCTATCGCAAGAAAACTACAAACGTTAATAGATGTAGGCTTGGGTTATATTCGTCTGGGACAAGCCGCGACCACGCTTTCTGGTGGTGAAGCTCAGCGGGTTAAACTAGCTAAGGAACTATCTAAACGAGATACAGGTACAACGCTATACATACTGGATGAGCCGACAACAGGCCTACACTTTGCCGATATAGAGCAATTACTAAAAGTTCTTCATCGCCTTAGAGACCATGGCAATACCGTCGTTGTCATTGAGCATAACCTAGATGTCATTAAAACAGCAGATTGGATTGTAGACTTAGGGCCAGAAGGTGGTAGCGGTGGCGGATACATAGTTGCAGAAGGAACACCTGAAGACATTACTAAAGCCGAAAAGTCGCACACTGGACGCTTCCTGAAACAAATGCTTAATTAGCAATATCAAAGGCAACAAAATACCCGAAAGAGAAAACTTCGGGTATTTTTTATGCCTGAAAAACAGTCACATTCTGGGCAAAAAAAAGCCGAGCTATTAGCTCGGCTTTTTATTACAAACTGATATTACTCAGCGGCTTCTGTAACTGGACGATCGACCAATTCAACATAAGCCATAGGCGCGTTGTCACCTGTACGGAAGCCACATTTAAGAATGCGAACATAACCACCAGGACGAGCTTGGTAACGAGGACCAAGTTCAGAAAACAATTTACCTACTGCATCTTTGCTACGAGTACGAGCAAAGGCAAGGCGACGATTCGCAACAGAATCAACTTTCGCCAATGTGATCAATGGCTCAGCAACACGACGTAGTTCTTTCGCTTTCGGCAACGTAGTTTTAATAACTTCGTGTTCGAACAAAGAAGCAGCCATGTTTTTAAACATCGCTTTACGATGTGAGCTAGTACGGTTTAAGTGACGTCCACTCTTACGATGACGCATTTTACATTCCTTACCAAACTACGGTGGTCAGGGAACAATGACCTAGCGAGCTAGAACTTTGCTATCGTCTTTCAAACTAGCCGGTGGCCAATTTTCCAAACGCATTCCCAAAGACAAACCACGCTGTGCTAAAACATCTTTGATTTCAGTTAACGACTTCTTACCTAGGTTAGGCGTCTTAAGAAGCTCAACCTCAGTACGTTGAATCAAATCACCGATGTAATAAATGTTCTCTGCTTTTAAACAGTTAGCACTGCGAACGGTCAATTCAAGATCATCAACCGGGCGTAGCAAAATTGGATCAATCTCATCCTCTTCTTCTACAACAGGGGCTTCGCTTTCGCTTTCAAGGGCGACAAAAACTGCGATTTGCTGTTGTAAAATAGTCGCTGCACGACGAATTGCTTCTTCAGGATCGATTGTACCATTAGATTCGATATCTAAAACTAGCTTATCTAAATCTGTACGCTGCTCTACACGAGCATTATCGACACTGTACGCAACACGGCGAACAGGGCTGAATGAGGCATCCAGTTGCAAGCGACCGATTGGACGAGTCTCATCGTCGCCAGCAACACGAGCATCAGCAGGCTCATAACCACGGCCACGAGCGACTTTGATCTGCATAGTTAACTCTGCAGTATCATCCAAGTGCGCAATCACATGGTCCGGGTTAGCGATCTCTGCATCAGCAACCAACTGAATATCTCCAGCTGTTACGATACCAGGACCTTTTTTACTTAGAGTAAGAGTTGCTTCATCTTGCCCGTGTAGAGCGATCGCAACTCCTTTCAGGTTAAGAAGAATTTCAATTACATCTTCTTTAACCCCTTCGATTGCGCTGTATTCGTGTAATACACCGTCGATTTCGACTTCAACAATCGCACAACCTGGCATTGAAGAAAGCAAGATTCGGCGCAGTGCGTTACCTAAAGTATGACCAAAACCACGCTCTAGTGGTTGCAGTGTAACTTTAGCGCGACAGTTGCCTAGCTCCTGAACTTCAATGTTGCGTGGGGTTAACAATTCGCTCACTGAACGCTGCATAGATCCACCTATTTCTTAATCCCAATTACCGACTTACTTAGAGTAAAGTTCGACAATTAGGTTCTCATTAATTTCAGCTGATAAATCGGCACGTTCTGGAGCAGCTTTGTAAGTTGCTTCCAGTTTAGTTGAATCAACTTCGATCCAATGGATCGGTGCACGACCTTTAGATAGCTCTAGTGCGCTTTGTACACGCAATTGCTTCTTAGCTTTTTCACGGATAGACACAACGTCACCAGCTTTAACTTGGTAAGACGGAATGTTAACCGTAGCGCCATTTACTAGAATGCCTTTATGGCCAACTAGCTGACGAGCTTCTGCACGTGTAGAACCAAAACCTGCGCGGTATACAACGTTATCTAAACGTGATTCCAAAAGTTGCAGAAGGTTTTCACCAGTTGCACCTTTAAGACGAGCAGCAGATTTGTAGTAATTACGAAATTGCTTTTCAAGAACACCGTACATACGACGTACTTTTTGTTTCTCACGTAATTGTAAGCCGTAATCAGAAAGACGACCGCGACGTGCACCGTGCACACCAGGAACCGTTTCTACTTTACATTTCGACTCAAGAGCGCGTGAACCGCTCTTCAATTGCAAGTCGGTACCTTCACGACGAGACAACTTACAAGTTGGACCTATATAACGAGCCATGTATCTGTCTCCTCAATTAAACGCGACGTTTCTTAGGTGGACGACAACCGTTGTGCGGAATTGGCGTCACATCTGTGATGTTATTGATACGCAAGCCCAATGCATTTAATGCACGAACTGCGGACTCACGACCAGGACCAGGGCCCTTGATCATTACGTCAACGTTTTTAAGGCCGAACTCTTGTGCGACAGTACCGGCACGTTCCGCTGCTACTTGAGCTGCGAAAGGAGTACTTTTACGAGATCCGCGAAAACCAGAACCACCGGCAGTAGCCCAAGACAAAGCATTGCCTTGGCGGTCAGTGATAGTCACGATCGTGTTATTAAATGACGCGTGTACATGAGCAACACCGTCGACGACCGTCTTTTTGACTTTTTTCTTGGTGTTGCGCGTAGCTGGCTTAGCCATATTGCACTTTCCTATTTAATGCTCAGCTCTAGCAAACTTAGTGGCTAGAGCGAAACGCGTTTAAATTACTTACGAATAGGCTTACGAGGGCCTTTTCGTGTACGAGCGTTCGTTTTGGTACGTTGACCACGAACTGGTAGGCTGCGGCGATGACGAATCCCGCGATTGCAACCTAGGTCCATCAAACGTTTGATAGACATACTGACTTCACGACGTAAGTCACCCTCTACAGTATACTTAGCAACTTCACCACGAAGCTCATCAAGGATATCATCACTTAATGAACCAATTTTCGCAGTTTCAGCAACACCCGTAGCTGCGCAGATAGCGCGTGAACGAGTGCGACCAATTCCGAAGATGTAAGTCAGAGAAATGACCGCATGTTTATTGTCAGGAATATTGACACCGGCTATACGAGCCATTCACTTTACTCCGTTGTTATTGATGATTATATGTTAATTCATCACTTTACTATCATGAGGGCGGCTGATTATGCCTATCTTTAGGACATAAATCAACCACCCTTCCCATCATCGAGCGAACTCGCTATTAACCTTGACGCTGTTTGTGACGAGGCTCAATGCAAATCACTCGAACTGAACCGTTACGACGAACGATTTTGCAGTTACGACAGATTTTCTTTACAGATGCACGTACTTTCATGTTCAACTCCAACCTACGCTTAACGCATTAGGCCATTTGGACCATAACCAGTCAGATTAGATTTCTTCATTAATGATTCGTATTGCTGACTCATCAAATGACTTTGCACTTGCGACATAAAGTCCATGACAACTACCACTACGATCAACATAGAAGTACCGCCAAAGTAGAATGGAACATTCCACGCAACAACAAAGAACTGAGGCATCAGAGACACTAGAGTGATGTATAAAGCACCAAACAGTGTCAAACGAGTCATTACACCATCAATATATCGAGCTGTATGATCGCCTGGACGAATACCCGGCAAAAACGCACCGGACTTTTTCAAGTTATCTGCCACATCTTTAGGGTTGAATACTAGCGCCGTATAGAAGAAGCAAAAGAAAACAATTGCTATCGCAAACAACAGCACATAAAGCGGTTGCCCAGGAGCTAGAGCCAAAGAGATATTTTGCAACCATTCCATTCCTTCACCCTGACCAAACCACTGTCCGATCGAAGCTGGGAATAAAAGGATACTTGAAGCAAATATAGGTGGAATTACACCAGCCATATTCACTTTAAGAGGCAAATGACTCTTTTGTGCAGCAAATACTTTTTTGCCTTGTTGACGCTTAGCATAATTAACCGTAATACGACGTTGACCGCGTTCAATGAAAACAACGAATGCGATGGTCGCAATAGCTAATATACCAATTAACAACAAAGCTAAAATATTGATATCGCCTTGACGAGCCGACTCAAATGAACGGCCTAAAGCAGAAGGTAAGCCAGCAACGATACCTGCAAAGATTAGAATGGAAATACCATTACCAATCCCTTTTTCGGTAACCTGCTCACCTAGCCACATCAAGAAAACAGTACCAGCAACAAGGGTTACAACAGCTACAGCATAGAATTCCATGCCACTGCTAAATGAGATCCCTTGACTTGCTAAACCAACTGCCATACTAGCAGACTGGACAAGAGCAAGAAGCACAGTACCGTAACGAGTGTACTGAGTAATCTTACGACGACCCGCCTCACCCTCTTTCTTTAACTGCTCTAGCTGCGGACTCACAACTGTCAATAACTGCATAATAATAGAGGCAGAAATATAGGGCAAAATCCCAAGCGCAAAAATACTCATGCGCTCAAGCGCGCCCCCTGAGAATACGTTAAATAAACTCAGAATAGTGCCTTCATTTTGATCAAACAACGCAGACAGCCTATCAGGGTTAATACCTGGGACAGGAATGTGTGCACCGATTCGGTATACAATAATTGCCAGAAACACAAAACGGATACGAGCCCAAAGCTCGCTTAATCCATTTTGCATACCAGCTGGTAGTGAGCCACGCTTTGCCATTTATTCCTCGACTTTTCCGCCAGCTGCTTCAATAGCGGCACGAGCACCTTTAGTCACTTTAAGGCCACGAACAGTGATAGCTTTGTCGATAGAACCAGACAAAATCACACGAGCAGTCTTAATTTGATGACCTAAGATGTCGGCGCCTTTAAGAGCAGCCAAATCTACAACTTCAGCATTTACAGCAGCAAGCTCGTTTAAACGAACCTCAGCAACATACTTTGCCTGACGTGAAGTGAAACCGAATTTTGGCAGACGACGCTGCAAAGGCATTTGACCACCTTCAAAACCAGGTTTTACTGAGCCACCAGAACGAGACTTAAGACCTTTATGGCCACGTCCGCCGGTTTTACCCAAGCCGCTACCAATGCCGCGACCAACACGTTTAGGAGCATGCTTGCTACCTTCGCCAGGACGAAGTGTATTTAAGAACATGTTATTCCCCTACCACTTTAACCATGTAATAAACTTTATTAACCATACCACGTACAGAAGGAGTATCTTCCAACTCACGTGTTTGGCCAACTTTACGCAAACCCAAGCCTTTAACAGTTTCACGGTGCTTTGGAAGACGACCGATCGGGCTGCGGGTTAGTTGAACTGTGATGGTATTATTCGCCATGACACATTACCCCAAAATTTGATCGACTGACTTACCGCGTTTTGCCGCGATTTGTTCAGGTGCTTTCATATCCTGCAAACCTTTGATAGTAGCGCGAACTACGTTTACTGGGTTTGTAGAACCGTAACATTTCGCCAAAACGTTGTGAACGCCAGCGATTTCTAGAACCGCACGCATTGCACCACCGGCGATGATACCGGTACCTTGAGACGCAGGCTGCATGTAAACTTTAGATGCTCCGTGATTCGCTTTAACAGGATACTGAAGAGTATCGCCATCTAGCTTAACAGAAACCATGTTACGACGAGCTTGTTCCATTGCTTTTTGAATTGCTTGAGGAACTTCACGCGCTTTACCACGACCAAAGCCAACTTTACCTTTACCATCACCAACGACTGTCAAAGCTGTGAAAGAGAAGATACGACCACCCTTTACAACTTTAGCTACGCGGTTTACTTGAACTAGCTTCTCTTGGAGGTCGCTAGTTTGTTGATCATTAACTGCCATTTGCTACCCCTTAGAACTCTAGACCGGCTTCACGTGCAGCGTCAGCAAGAACTTGAACGCGGCCATGGTATTTGAAGCCAGAACGGTCGAAAGCGACCGAAGTGACACCTGCTTCTTTAGCGCGTGTAGCAATCAAAGTACCGACTTCTTGAGCCGCTGCTTTGTTGCCTGTCGCTGAGCCACGAAGAGCTTCTTCAAGAGTAGAAGCGCTAGCTAGCACTTTACTACCACAAGGAGAAATCACTTGAGCATACATATGGCGTGGTGTGCGATGTACAGTAAGACGATTCGCACCTAAGTCACGAATATGCAAACGAGCACGGCGTGCACGACGAATCCGAGATTGTTTTTTAGTGTTCATGAATGCCTACCTACTTCTTCTTAGCTTCTTTACGACGAATTACTTCGTCAGAATAGCGAACACCTTTGCCTTTATATGGCTCTGGTGGACGGAAACCGCGAACTTCTGCAGCAACCTGACCAACGGCTTGTTTATCAATACCGCGGATCACGACTTCTGTTTGAGAAGCACATTCAGCTGTTACGCCTTCAGGAAGTTCGTAATCTACTGGGTGAGAGAACCCCAGAGATAGGTTAAGTACGTTGCCTTTAAGCGCAGCACGGTAACCAACACCTTGAAGAAACAATCTTTTCTCAAAACCCTGACTAACACCAACAACCATGTTGTTAATCAAAGCACGAGTTGTACCAGCTAAGGCACGGCTTTGTTTAGCACCATCGCGCGCAGCGAAGGTAATAACATTTTCTTCTTTAGACACTTGTACGCTTGTGTGAACATTAAACTCTAAAGAACCTTTGCCGCCTTTAACAACAACATTTTGTCCATTTAGAGTCAAATCTACACCACTAGGAAGCGTCACGGGACTATTAGCAACTCGAGACATACTAACTCCTAGAATACTGTGCAGATTACTTCGCCACCGATACCAGCAGCACGAGCTGCACGGTCTGTCATCACACCTTTAGAAGTGGAGATGATTGCAACACCAAGGCCAGCTTCTACTTTAGGTAGAGCACTAGTGCCTTTGTATTGACGCAAACTTGGGCGAGATGCGCGTTTGATTTGTTCGATAACTGGCTTACCTTCGTAGTATTTCAACTCGATAGTAAGCGTTGGTTTTACTGCTTCGTCTACAGAAAAGTCACCTACGTAACCTTCTTCGCGTAGAACCGCAGCAATCGATGCCTTCATTTTTGATGAAGGCATGCTCACAGAGGTCTTTGCAGCCATCTGTGCATTACGAATACGTGTAAACATATCCGCAAGGGTATCTTGCATACTCATTTAAGAGCTCCTAATTAAAAAACCATTGTGCAGCAAATAGAGCTCGCGCATAGTACACAGCAGCGAGCAGAATGTCCAGTATTTAGACACTCCACTCACTGCCATGTATTATGATCGCGCTCTACTTGCTTACCAACTAGCTTTCTTCAAGCCTGGTACGTCACCACGCATCGCTGCTTCACGCAACTTGATACGAGACAGACCGAAGCGACGGTATACACCGTGCGGACGACCTGTAATTTGGCAACGATTACGTTGGCGTGAAGAAGATGAATCGCGTGGAAGCGCTTGCAATTTAAGCGTCGCTTCCCACTTTTCATCGTCCGATGCATTAACGTCGCTAATGATCGCCTTTAGAGCCGCACGCTTTTCAGCGAATTTAGCCACTAATTTGGTACGTTTTGCTTCGCGCTGAATCATTGATATTTTAGCCATGATTCCTACCTCTTATTTCTTGAAAGGGAAACTAAAGGCTGCTAGCAAAGCACGACCTTCTTCATCGGTACGAGCAGTCGTTGTAATGGTAATATCCATACCACGTACACGATCTACTTTATCGTAATCGATCTCAGGGAAGATGATTTGCTCTTTAACACCCATACTGTAGTTACCACGACCATCGAAAGACTTAGGATTAAGTCCGCGAAAGTCACGGATACGTGGAATAGCAACATCAACCAAACGGTCGAAGAAATCCCACATACGCTCGCCACGTAGAGTAACTTTACAACCGATCGGATAACCGTCACGGATTTTAAAGCCTGCTACAGATTTACGAGCCTTAGTCACTACAACTTTTTGGCCGCTAAGTGCTTCAAGATCATTTACCGCATGCTCAAGAAGTTTCTTGTCTGCGATAGCTTCACCAACACCCATATTTAAAGTGATTTTAGTGATTTTAGGCACTTCCATCACATTCTTGTAACTAAACTCTTCTGTAAGTTTTGCTACAACTTGATCTTTATAAACTTGCTTAAGTCTCGCCATGGCTATAATTCTCGCTCTTAGGCGTCGATCGCTTCACTATTTGATTTAAAAACACGCACTTTCGTACCGTCTTCGTTCAATTTAAAGCCGACGCGATCCGCTTTACCCGTAGCATCGTTAAAAATGGCTACATTGGAAACCTGGATAGGTGCTTCTTGTTCAACGATACCACCAGTTGAACCCTTCATAGGGTTTGGTTTCTCGTGCTTCTTAACAGTATTAATGCCAGAAACTAGAACTCGATTTTCGTCTACTACCTTAACAACTTTACCGCGCTTGCCTTTATCTTTACCAGCAATCACGATAACTTCGTCGTTACGTTTGATCTTACGCATAATGTCCCCTCTCCCTCTTACAGCACTTCAGGTGCAAGAGAAACAATTTTCATGAACTGCTCAGTACGCAATTCACGTGTTACAGGGCCAAAGATACGAGTACCAATAGGCTGTCCTGAAGCATTCAATAGAACCGCTGAGTTTACATCAAAACGGATTACTGAGCCATCAGAACGACGAACACCTTTCTTAGTTCTAACGACAACAGCGTTAAGAACCTGCCCTTTTTTAACACGACCACGAGGGATCGCTTCTTTCACTGTGACCTTAATAATGTCACCGATAGCAGCATAACGACGATGTGAGCCACCCAGTACTTTAATACACTGAACACGCTTTGCGCCGCTGTTATCTGCAACATCAAGCATCGATTCTGTTTGAATCATTACTGCTCTCCAATCAAATTAGATAACAAGTCTCACGAAGGAAGGAGCAGCTTATACAGCTGCTGCTTTCTCTACAACTTGAACCAGATTCCAAGTCTTAGACTTAGAGTAAGGACGTGTTTCTACGACCTTAACTGTATCACCGATCTGGCACTCATTGTTTTCATCATGAGCGTGTAGTTTAGTTGAACGACGTACAAACTTACCGTATAGAGGGTGTTTTTCTGTACGCTCAACTAGTACCGTGATGGTTTTATCCATCTTATCGCTTACTACTTTACCAGTAGCTGTACGCGCTTTTGTTTCTGCCATCTTAGTTACCTGCCTTATCATTTAGCACGGTTTTAACACGTGCGATATTGCGGCGAACTTGCGAGAGCAAATGAGTTTGCGCTAACTGACCAGTGGCTTTCTGCATACGCAGAGTAAATTGCTCACGTAGCAGTTCAACCAAGGTCGCTTGTAGCTCAGCTACAGACTTTTCTTGCAGTTCTTTTGCTTTCATCTACATCACCGTACGCGTTACGAAAGTTGTGGACAGAGGAAGCTTAGCAGCAGCCAACGCGAATGCTTCGCGAGCCAGTTGCTCTGAAACGCCCTCAACTTCATAAAGCATTTTTCCAGGTTGAATCTGTGCAACCCAGTATTCTACGCTACCCTTACCTTTACCCTGACGAACCTCAAGAGGCTTCTGAGTAATCGGCTTATCAGGGAACACACGAATCCAGATCTTACCACCACGTTTGATGTGACGAGTCATTGCACGACGCGCCGCTTCAATTTGACGAGCAGTAATGCGACCACGTTCTGTGGACTTCAATCCGAATTCACCAAAGCTAACTTGGTTTCCGCGAAGAGCAAGACCGCGGTTACGGCCTTTCTGCATTTTGCGGAACTTAGTACGTTTCGGTTGTAACATGACTTACCCCCTACTTAGACTTCTTCTTTTGTGCGCCTTTGTCAGCTCGCACTTGTTCAATACCGCCCAAGATTTCGCCTTTGAAGATCCACACTTTTACGCCAATAATGCCGTAAGTTGTAGCCGCTTCATAAGTAGCGTAGTCAATATCAGCGCGTAGAGTGTGTAGAGGCACACGGCCTTCACGGTACCACTCAGCACGTGCAATCTCTGCACCACCTAAACGACCACTTACCTGAACCTTGATACCTTTCGCGCCTGCACGCATAGCATTTTGTACTGCGCGCTTCATAGCACGACGGAACATCACGCGACGCTCAAGTTGGCTAGCAATATTTTGCGCAACCAATTTAGCATCCATTTCAGGCTTGCGAATTTCTTCGATGTTAATGTGGACAGGTACGCCCATCATTGCAGAAACTGCATTACGTAGTTTCTCAACATCCTCACCTTTCTTACCAATCACGATACCCGGACGGGCAGTGTGAATTGTAATACGGGCTGTCTGAGCAGGACGCTGAATCTCGATACGAGAAACAGAAGCCTGGACCAATTTTTTCTCCAAGTACTCACGAACCTGAAGATCATTTAATAACAGCTTAGAGTAGTTTTGATTATTCGCATACCAAGTAGAAGTATGATCTTTAACTATCCCTAGGCGTATACCAGTTGGATGAACCTTCTGACCCATTGGGTTTCTCCTAATTAGTCAGCGACTTTAACTGTGATATGGCAACCGCGTTTTAGAATACGGTCAGCACGGCCTTTGGCACGTGGCATAATACGTTTCAGAGTCATTGCCTCATCAACGTAAGCCGTAGACACACGCAAGTCATCTACATCAGCACCTTCGTTATGCTCAGCATTAGCTATAGCAGACTCTAGTACTTTCTTGACAATTACTGCCGCCTTTTTAGGACTGAACGTTAAAATGTTCAGTGCTTCGCTAACAGATTTGCCGCGGATTTGATCTACAACCAAACGGGCCTTCTGCGCTGAGAGGCGAGCACCTTTCAATGAAGCGCTTACTTCACTCATGTTAATACCCCTTATTACCGTTTGGCTTTCTTGTCCGCAGCATGACCACGATATGTACGGGTCGGAGCGAACTCACCCAATTTATGACCGACCATATCTTCAGTTACTAGAACTGGAACATGCTGGCGACCATTATGGACAGCGATAGTCAACCCTACAAAATCAGGGAAGATAGTAGAACGGCGTGACCAAGTTTTAATTGGACGACGATCATTTTTCTCTACCGCAGCCTCTACCTTTTTCAACAAATGAAGGTCGATAAAAGGACCTTTTTTTAGTGAACGTGGCACAGTCGTTTCCTCTTATTACTTAGTACGGCGACGTACAATAAGTTTATCAGTACGCTTGTTGCTGCGCGTTTTGTAACCTTTAGTAGGCACACCCCATGGTGTAACTGGGTGACGACCACCTTTGCTACGACCTTCACCACCACCATGTGGGTGATCCACTGGGTTCATCGCCGAACCGCGAACGGTAGGACGAACACCACGCCAACGCGTAGCACCAGCTTTACCAAGAACTCGCAAGCTATGCTCAGAGTTTGATACTTCACCTAAAGTAGCGCGACATTCTGTCAATACTTTACGCATTTCACCTGAACGTAGGCGAAGAGTAACGTAGCGACCTTCACGAGCAACTAGCTGAGCAGAAGCACCAGCGGAACGTGCAACTTGTGCACCTTTACCTGGCTTAAGCTCGACACAGTGTACGGTACTACCAACAGGAATATTTTGCAGAGGCAAAGTATTACCCGCTTTGATAGGCGCATCTGCACCACTAAAAACAACATTGCCAGCGACCATACCTTTGGAAGCGATAATGTAACGACGCTCACCATCAGCATATCTAATCAATGCAATATTTGCAGAACGGTTTGGATCATATTCCAAACGCTCAACTACCGCAGAAATTCCATCTTTATTACGACGAAAATCAACCATACGGTAATGCTGCTTATGACCACCACCTACGTGACGCGTAGTGATGCGTCCGTTATTGTTACGTCCACCAGATTTGCTTTTTTTGTCTAGCAAAGGTGCATATGGTGCGCCTTTGTGCAAATCGTTGTTGGTAACTTTAACAACGTGACGACGGCCTGCAGACGTTGGCTTACTTTTAACAACAGCCATTGACCTATCTCCCCTTATTCAGCGACCATGAAATCAATGTCTTGGCCTTCAGCCAAACGTACATACGCTTTTTTCACGTCTTTACGTTTACCTAGACCACGAACTGTACGCTTTGTTTTACCTTTATGGTTCAACGTGCGAACAGACTCAACTTTGACCTCAAAAAGCGCTTCGATAGCTTGTTTGATTTCAGGTTTCGTTGCATCACCAGTTACACGAAAAACGTACTGACCGTTGCCTTCAGCTACGATCGTTGCTTTTTCGGAAATGTGTGGACCCAACAGAACTTTATAAATACGTTCGCCGATCATGCTAGTGCCTCCTCAACTTGTTTCAGAGCACCAACTGTCACCAACACTTTGTCGTAAGCAATCAAGCTAACAGGGTCGATAGACGCTGCATCACGTACATCTACGTTAGGAATGTTGCGAGCCGCTAAGAATAAATTGTCATCCAATTGATCGGAAACAATCAAAGCGTTCTCAATATTCAATTCTGCCATTTTTGCTATGAAGAGCTTAGTTTTTGGAGCTTCCAATTTAAGATCTTCAACAACAACAAGACGGTCTTGACGTACAAGTTCAGACCAGATGGTGCGCATTGCTGCACGGTACATCTTCTTGTTCACTTTCTGAGAGTGATCTTGTGGCTTCGCAGCGAATGTAACACCACCAGAGCGCCATAAAGGGCTACGGATAGTACCTGCGCGTGCACGGCCAGAACCTTTCTGTTTCCAAGGTTTGCGTCCACCACCTGCTACTTCAGAGCGTGTTTTTTGTGCGCGTGAGCCTTGACGAGCGCCAGCCAAGTAAGATGTAACCACTTGGTGAACCAACGCCTCGTTATATTCACGAGCAAAGGCTACATCAGAAACTTCTACAGTCCCTTCCGCGCCTGTTAGATTCAAGTTCATTGTCTACCCCTCTTAGCGAGCTTTAACAGCTGATTGAAGAATAACATCACCATTTACTGCACCAGGTACGGCACCTTTCACAAGGATAAGGTTACGTTCTGCGTCTACACGAACCACTTCTAGTGATTGAGTAGTTACTTGTGCAGCACCCATATGGCCAGCCATCTTCTTGCCTTTCCAAACACGACCAGGTGTTTGACATTGGCCGATAGAACCAGGTGCACGGTGAGACAACGAGTTACCATGTGTAGCGTCTTGCATACTGAAATTATGACGCTTGATGGCACCTTGAAACCCTTTACCCTTTGATTGACCAGTTACATCAACCATTTGGATAGATTCGAAATCAGCAACAGTTAGCTCATCACCAACATTGATTTCTTTTTCATCACCTGCCAGGCGGAACTCCCACAAACCACGACCTGCTTCAACATTCGCTTTTGCATAATGACCCGCAGCTGCTTTGTTAACGCGGCTCGAACGGCGAGAACCTACAGTTACTTGAATAGCTTGGTAGCCATCAGTTTCTGCTGTTTTCACCTGAGTAACGCGGTTCGGTTCAACCTCGATGACGGTTACTGGCACAGAAGCACCATCTTCAGTGAAGATACGTGTCATTCCGGCTTTGCGTCCGACTAATTGAATAGCCATTTTTTACCTCATTTGCCAGTTGTGTATGGGGCTATCACCCGCTACGGCTGATCATTCCAGATCATTCCACTATTGTGCATATAGCCGACTGATATCCAGCCGGTTGTCGCACCCCAAACTTTGAGCTATTAACCCAAAGAAATTTGTACTTCCACGCCTGCCGCAAGGTCTAGCTTCATTAGAGCATCAACAGTTTTTTCTGTTGGCTCAACGATGTCTAGAACGCGTTTATGTGTACGGATTTCATACTGATCACGCGCATCTTTATTTACGTGTGGAGAAATCAATACTGTATAACGCTCTTTGCGAGTAGGAAGTGGAATCGGTCCACGCACTTGCGCACCTGTACGTTTCGCTGTGTCCACAATTTCTTGTGTTGAAGCATCGATCAGACGATGATCAAACGCTTTCAGACGAATACGGATTTTTTGGCTTTGCATTTCCAACTCCAAATACAATGTTTTAATGACTTAACTGTACATTTATTAAGCCACAATCCTTTTTTAAGGACGGCGAATATTAGCCATTCAAAAACTGGTTGTCAAGTAACCAATTTCCGAACAAACAAAATAAACCATAAAATAAAAAGGCCACCCGATATGCGAGTGGCCTTTTTAAAATCAAAGTAAGCAGATATTACTATCTAATTACTTAAGGATTTTAGCTACAACACCTGCACCAACTGTACGACCACCTTCACGGATCGCGAAACGTAGACCTTCGTCCATCGCGATTGGGTGAATTAGTTCAACAGTCATTTGAATGTTGTCACCAGGCATAACCATTTCTACACCTTCAGGAAGAGAACATGCACCAGTTACGTCAGTTGTACGGAAGTAGAACTGTGGACGGTAGCCTTTGAAGAATGGAGTATGACGACCACCTTCATCTTTACCCAACACGTAAACTTCTGCTTCGAACTCAGTGTGAGGAGTGATAGAACCAGGCTTAGCCAATACTTGACCACGCTGAACGTCTTCACGCTTAGTACCACGTAGAAGAATACCACAGTTCTCACCAGCACGACCTTCGTCTAGAAGCTTACGGAACATCTCAACACCAGTACAAGTTGTTTTGGTAGTATCAACGATACCAACAATTTCAACTTCTTCTTGAATTTTGATGATACCGCGCTCAACACGACCAGTAACAACAGTACCACGACCCTGGATAGAGAATACGTCCTCGATAGGCATGATGAATGCACCGTCGATAGCACGCTCTGGCTCAGGAATGTACTCGTCTAGAGTCTCAACAAGCTTCTTAACAGCTGTTGTACCCATTTCATTGTCGTCTTGGCCGTTCAATGCCATCAATGCAGAACCTGGGATGATTGGAGTATCATCACCTGGGAAGTCGTATTCAGAAAGAAGGTCACGCAATTCCATCTCAACCAACTCTAGCATCTCAGCGTATTCTTCAGAATCCGCACCACCACAATCTTCAGCCAACAAGTCAGACTTGTTCAAGAAAACAACGATGTATGGAACACCTACTTGACGAGAAAGAAGGATGTGCTCACGAGTCTGAGGCATAGGGCCGTCAGTCGCACCACAAACTAGGATTGCGCCATCCATCTGAGCAGCACCAGTGATCATGTTTTTAACATAATCGGCGTGTCCAGGACAGTCTACGTGTGCGTAGTGACGAGTTGGAGAATCATACTCTACGTGAGAAGTAGAGATAGTGATACCACGCTCACGCTCTTCAGGAGCATTATCGATACCGTCAAAAGCAACAGCCGTTCCGCCGAATACTTCTGCACAAACTCGAGTCAATGCTGCAGTCAAAGTTGTTTTACCATGGTCAACGTGACCAATTGTGCCAACGTTAACGTGCGGTTTATTACGTTCAAATTTACTCTTTGCCATGATACATACACCTTAAGAATTAGTAAGTATGATGATTAATCTTCATTTTTGATGATCGCGTCTGCCACACTAGCCGGTGCTTCAGCGTATTTCTCAAACTCCATTGCATAACTTGCACGCCCTTGCGACAAGCTACGCACGTCAGTTGCATATCCGAACATTTCCCCAAGAGGAACTTCAGCACGAATGATTTTCCCTGACGGGGAATCGTCCATCCCCTGAACAACACCACGACGACGATTCAGGTCACCCATCACATCCCCCATGTATTCTTCAGGAGTTACAACTTCCACTTTCATTACAGGTTCAAGAACGCAAGGATCAGCATCCATTGCACCTTTTCTTAGCCCCTGAGAAGCTGCAATTTTAAAGGCCATTTCATTAGAGTCAACATCATGGAATGATCCATCAAACAGCACAACCTTGATACCCAACAATGGGTAACCAGCGACCACGCCATTCTTCATTTGCTCCGAAACACCCTTTTCTACTGCAGGGATGTATTCTTTAGGAATAGCACCACCAACAATCTCGTTAATGAATTCAAGTCCATCTTTATCAGTTGGAATTAACTTCATTACGACGTGACCGTATTGCCCACGACCACCAGATTGACGCACAAATTTGTGATTAACCACCACTTCTTTGCGAATTTTCTCCCGATAGGAAACCTGAGGCTTACCAATGTTCGCCTCCACCTTAAACTCACGACGCATACGGTCAACAAGAATATCAAGGTGCAGCTCACCCATACCGGAAATAATTGTTTGACCCGTCTCCTCGTGTGTCTCCACTCGAAAAGAAGGATCTTCTTGCGCCAATTTACCCAGCGCAACAGCCATCTTATCTTGGTCAGCCTGAGACTTTGGCTCAACAGCAACCGATATAACAGGCTCAGGAAATTCCATACGCTCAAGTACAACAACATCTTTCATATCGCAAAGTGTATCGCCCGTCGTCACATATTTCATGCCCACAACAGCTGCGATGTCACCCGCCAACACTTCTTTGATCTCTTCACGATTATTTGCATGCATCTGAACCATTCGACCAATCCGTTCACGCTTCTGCTTCACAGAATTGTAAACAGCATCCCCCGAACGTAATGCGCCAGAATACACACGAATAAAGGTTAATGTACCAACAAATGGGTCTGTCGCTATCTTAAAGGCTAACGATGAGAACGGATCCTCATCATTAGCACTACGAGTGACAACAGTTTCGCCATCCTCAAGCGTACCTTCAATCGCCTTAACTTCAAGCGGTGAAGGCAAATATTCAACTACAGCATCCAAAACAGCCTGAACGCCTTTATTTTTAAAGGCCGACCCACACGTCACCAAGACAATTTCATTGGACAACGTACGAATTCGCAGACCGCTTTTTATCTCATCAACAGACAACTCACCTTCTTCAAGATATTTATCCATTAATTGATCATTCGCTTCAGCTGCCGCCTCAACCATATGCTCACGCCACTCTTGTGCTTCATCAAGCAAATCAGCAGGAATATCTTCCAAAGTGAAAGTCATCCCATGATCATCTTCGCTCCACACAATCGTTTTCATCAAAACCAAGTCGATTACGCCTCTGAAATCCTCTTCAGCGCCAACATTGATTTGAATAGGAACAGCATTTGCACCAAGACGTGACTCCAGCTGACGAACAACCGAAAAGTAATCCGCCCCCGTACGATCCATCTTATTGACGAAAACCATACGAGGAACTTCATACTTGTTCGCCTGACGCCAAACTGTCTCAGTTTGAGGCTGCACACCCGAAGAACCACAAAGCACAACAACAGCACCATCCAACACACGTAAAGAACGTTCTACTTCAATGGTAAAATCTACGTGCCCGGGCGTATCTATAATATTGACACGATGCTCTTCAAACTGCTTATTCATCCCACTCCAGAAGCATGTCGTTGCCGCTGAAGTTATCGTGATACCACGCTCCTGCTCCTGCTCCATCCAATCCATTGTTGCCGCACCATCGTGCACTTCACCAATTTTATGAGACAGACCAGTGTAAAAAAGAACGCGTTCAGTTGTCGTCGTTTTACCTGCATCAACATGCGCACAAATACCGATATTTCGGTAGCGGTTGATAGGTGTTTTACGTGCCACTGTGAATCCTTCTCTGGATGATTAGAAACGGTAGTGAGAGAATGCTTTGTTAGCTTCTGCCATACGGTGAACGTCTTCACGTTTCTTAACAGCAGAACCTTTGTTTTCAGCAGCATCTAAAATTTCGCCAGCTAGACGCAAAGCCATGGATTTTTCACCACGCTTACGAGAAGCATCAACCAACCAACGCATAGATAAAGCGGCGCGGCGAGCTGGACGAACTTCTACAGGAACTTGGTAAGTCGCACCACCAACACGGCGAGATTTAACCTCAACCATTGGCTGGATAGATTCCAATGCTTTTTCGAAGATGGCCATTGGCTCTTCAGTTTTAGCGCGAGCTGCTACAGTATTTAGCGCATTGTAAACAATACTCTCTGCAACAGACTTTTTACCGCTAACCATTACATGGTTGATAAATTTAGCGAGAATCTGGCTTCCGTGTTTAGGATCCGGAAGGATTTCACGCTTAGCGACGACGCGTCTTCTAGGCATATCTATATCCTCTTCAGGTTCGCCCGAGACAATTTAATTATTGCTCGGCCTTACTGTATTAAAAAATTATGTCTAAACGATGAACTAAGCTTATTTAGCTTACTTCTTAGGACGTTTAGTACCGTATTTAGAACGGCCTTGCTTACGATTTTGTACGCCTGAAGTATCCAAGCTACCACGTACTGTGTGGTAACGAACACCAGGAAGGTCTTTTACACGACCGCCGCGAATCAGCACTACGCTGTGTTCTTGTAGGTTGTGACCTTCACCACCGATGTAGGAAGTAACTTCGAAGCCGTTAGTCAAGCGAACACGACATACTTTACGCAAAGCCGAGTTAGGCTTTTTAGGTGTAGTAGTATATACGCGAGTGCAGACACCGCGGCGTTGCGGACAAGCTTGTAACGCAGGAACGTCACTCTTTGCCACTTTACGTTTACGTGGTTTACGAACCAACTGGTTAACGGTTGCCATTAGACAAGCTCCACAAATCCAATTCTTATGACGGAAATCGCCAAAATTAAGGAGGCGCAAGTTTAATTTGCGCCTATAAAACAGTCAATAGGGAGGCGACTAAAAAATCACCTCCCTTACGATTTAACAGCAAATAACTAGTCTTTCAGTGCGGCACTCAATGCTTCTTCAACATCAGAGGCACTTACTGTCGAACTTCCTTCCTTCGCTGCTAGCGCAAGCTCTTTCTTTCTCTTACGCTCATTGTGGTAAGCCAAACCTGTACCAGCTGGTATCAAGCGACCCACAACAACGTTTTCTTTCAAGCCACGCAAGTGATCTTTCTTACCAGTTACCGCACCTTCCGTAAGAACTCGAGTCGTCTCTTGGAAAGATGCTGCTGATATAAAGGACTCAGTAGCCAAAGAAGCTTTCGTGATACCTAGAAGCACACGCTCAAACTTAGCTGGGAACTTATTCTCAGCTTCCGCTTTTTCGTTTTCATCTAGCAGATGAGTAAACTCAACCTGATCACCTTGAATAAGATCCGTATCACCAGACTCACCAACTTCTACTTTACGCAACATTTGGTTAACGATAACTTCGATATGCTTATCGTTAATAACAACGCCTTGTAAGCGATAAACTTCTTGCACTTCGTTCGTAATGTAGTCAGCCAATGCCTCTACACCTTGAAGGCGCAAAATATCATGCGGGCTCAAAGGACCGTCGGCAATAATCTCACCTTTAGCCACTTCTTCACCGTCAAAGATGTTGATTTGACGCCACTTAGGAATCAAAGTCTCGACTGGGTCATCACCATTTTGAGGGGTGATAACCAAACGAATTTTACCTTTTGTTTCTTTACCGAAGCTAACCACACCGCTCGTCTCCGCCATAACAGCAGGATCTTTCGGACGACGCGCTTCGAATAGGTCTGCCACTCGCGGCAAACCACCGGTAATATCTTTGTTACCAATGGACTCTTGAGGAATACGCGCAAGAACCTCACCAGACTTCACTGTCGCACCATGATCTAAACTCAACAATGCTTTTTCTGGAAGCATGTACTGTACTGGTGAGTCTGTACCAGGAATCAACACAGGGTTACCTTCTGTATCAACAACAGCAATCATTGGACGAAGATCTTTGCCTGCCGCAGGACGGTCACGAATTTCCATAACCTCAATAATAGTCAAGCCCGTCATTTCGTCAGATTGACGACGAATAGTAACGTTCTCTTCCATACCACTAAACTCAAGACGACCTTCCATTTCAGATACGATTGGGTGAGTATGTGGATCCCAGTTTGCTACGATTTGACCCGCCGCAACTTGATCACCTTCACGAACACTCAACACGGCACCATAAGGAAGCTTATAACGCTCTTTCTCACGCCCTGCTTCATCAGCAATCGCCAATTCAGAAGAACGAGATGCAACAACAAGATGCCCTGTGTGGCGCTCGATACTCTTCATCTTATTGAAACGTACCGTACCTGCACTCTTCACCTGAACGCTATCTATAGCAGACGCTCGAGATGCCGCACCACCAATGTGGAAAGTACGCATTGTTAACTGCGTACCTGGCTCACCGATGGACTGTGCTGCAACAACACCAATTGCTTCACCAATATTAACCTGATGACCACGAGCAAGATCACGACCGTAACACTTAGCACACACGCCATGACGCGTATCACAAGTGATAACAGAGCGAATAATCATTTCATCCACACCAGCCGACTCGATAGTACGAACATCATGCTCGTCAATCAAAGTGCCTGCAGCAAGAACGAAATCACCTTTACCGTCAATGACGTCTTGAGCCACTACACGACCCAATACACGATGACCTAGCGGCACAACGACGTCCCCACCTTCAATCATGGCCGCAACGGAAATACCGTTTGTAGAACCACAATCCACTTCAGTGACAACCAAATCCTGCGCTACGTCCACCAGACGACGAGTCAAGTAACCAGAGTTTGCTGTTTTCAAGGCCGTATCAGCTAGACCCTTACGAGCACCGTGAGTAGAGGTAAAGTACTGAAGTACCGACAGACCTTCACGGAAGTTCGCCGTGATCGGCGTCTCGATGATGGAACCATCTGGTTTCGCCATCAAACCACGCATACCACCCAACTGACGCATCTGCGCAACACTACCACGGGCACCAGAGTCGGCCATCATATAAACCGAGTTAAAAGATTGCTGCTCAACCTCTTCGCCCGCCTTATTGACTGTCATCTCTTTTGCCAAGTTTTTCATCATGGCCTCAGTAACCGTTTCGTTAGTACGAGACCATAAATCGATTACTTTGTTGTACTTCTCGCCTTGCGTTACAAGACCATCTGCATACTGGTATTCGATCTCTTTAACTTCAGCCTCAGCTTTAGCAATGATCGCCACTTTCTCTGGCGGAATAACAAAGTCATCAACACCAACAGAAGAGCCAGACGCGGTAGCGTAAGCAAAACCTGTATACATAAGTTGGTCAGCAAAGATACAGCTTTCTTTCAAACCTACTTTACGGTAACACTCATTGATCAAGTTAGAGATCGCTTTCTTCTTCATGGTTTGGTTAACCACGGAGAACGGTAGGCCGTCAGGAACAATATCAAACAACAAAGCACGACCCACAGTCGTATCCGCAATAAAAGTAGACGGCACTTTCTCGCCATCAAGCGTAGTATCAACCTGGCTGATACGTACTTTTACTTTCGCATGCAATTCAACTTGTTTAGCGCCATATGCACGATGTACTTCTTTGATGTCAGAAAACGCCATGCCTTCACCCTTGGCATTGATTTTCTCACGAGTCATGTAGTACAGACCCAATACAACGTCCTGAGAAGGGACGATGATCGGCTCGCCGTTTGCTGGCGATAGGATGTTGTTCGTAGACATCATCAAAGCACGAGCTTCAAGCTGCGCTTCAAGAGTCAACGGAACGTGAACCGCCATTTGGTCACCATCGAAATCGGCGTTATAAGCCGCACACACTAATGGGTGCAACTGAATCGCTTTACCTTCGATCAACATAGGTTCAAACGCTTGGATACCCAAACGGTGAAGTGTTGGCGCACGGTTCAACATCACTGGATGTTCGCGGATAACCTCATCAAGAATATCCCACACTTCAGGTGTTTCACGCTCAACCATTTTCTTCGCTGCTTTGATCGTCGTCGCCATGCCACGAAGCTCAAGCTTAGAGAAAATGAATGGCTTGAATAGCTCAAGTGCCATTTTCTTAGGTAAACCACACTGATGCAGACGCAGTGATGGACCTACTGTGATTACAGAACGACCAGAATAGTCAACACGCTTACCGAGCAAGTTCTGACGGAAACGACCCTGCTTACCTTTGATCATATCAGCCAAAGATTTTAGAGGACGCTTGTTAGAACCAGTAATGGCGCGACCACGACGACCGTTATCAAGCAATGCATCAACAGACTCTTGCAACATACGCTTTTCGTTACGTACGATGATGTCTGGAGCAGAAAGCTCTAACAGGCGTTTTAGACGGTTATTACGGTTAATCACACGACGATAAAGGTCGTTCAAATCAGACGTCGCAAAACGGCCACCCTCAAGAGGTACCAATGGACGAAGATCTGGCGGAAGAACAGGCAATACATCCAGCACCATCCACTCAGGATTGTTACCAGAATGATAGAATGCTTCCACTAACTTAAGACGCTTAGAAAGCTTCTTAATACGCGTTTCAGAATTCGTGCTGTTTAGCTCTTCACGCATACTGTTAATTTCTACAGGCATATCTAGATCGCGAAGTAACATTTGAACCGCTTCAGCACCCATACGGGCATCGAATTCGTCACCGAACTCTTCAAGCGCTTCAAAATACTGCTCATCATTTAGCAACTGCCCTTTATCAAGCGTCGTCATACCTGGATCAATCACGATGAAAGATTCAAAATACAAAACTCGCTCAATATCACGCAGCGTCATATCCATGATAAGACCGATGCGTGATGGTAGAGATTTCAAAAACCAAATGTGAGCAACAGGCGATGCAAGCTCAATGTGACCCATGCGTTCACGACGCACTTTGGACAGAGCCACTTCAACGCCACACTTTTCACAGATAACACCACGGTGTTTCAAACGCTTGTATTTACCACACAAGCATTCATAGTCCTTAATAGGACCAAAGATTTTTGCACAGAACAAGCCGTCACGTTCTGGTTTGAACGTACGGTAGTTGATGGTCTCTGGCTTTTTAACTTCACCATAAGACCATGAACGAATCATATCTGGTGACGCCAAGCCAATGCGGATCGCATCAAACTCGTCAGATTGTCCCTGTGATTTTAGAAGACCTAATAAGTCTTTCATGGATATTCGCCCCACTCGTAAGGCCGGGGAGTCTTGCTCCCCAGCAGGTCAAATGTGATTCGTGCTTATTCGTTTTCTAGCTCGATATCGATACCAAGAGAACGAATCTCTTTCACCAACACGTTGAAGGACTCAGGCATGCCAGGTTCCATACGGTGGTCACCGTCTACAATGTTTTTATACATTTTAGTACGGCCATTCACGTCATCGGACTTAACAGTCAACATTTCTTGAAGTGTGTAGGCAGCACCATATGCTTCTAGTGCCCATACCTCCATCTCCCCGAAACGCTGACCACCGAACTGAGCTTTACCACCCAGCGGCTGCTGAGTAACCAAGCTGTAAGAACCGGTAGAACGTGCGTGCATTTTGTCGTCAACCAAGTGGTTCAACTTAAGCATGTACATATAACCAACGGTTACAGGACGTTCAAAAGCATCACCAGTACGACCGTTAAATAATTTAACTTGGCCGCTTTCGTTGATTCCCGCTAAGCGCAACATACGTTTGATTTCAGACTCTTTTGCACCATCAAAGGCACCAGACGCCATTGGAACACCACCCGTTAGGTTGGATGCCAACGTCAAAATTTCTTCGTCTGTAAAGCTATCTAGATCTTCTGTACGCGCACAACGCAAGTCACCTTCGTAGCCATTGTAGATTTCGCCAAGGAAGCCACGCAGTTCAACAACTGCTTCCGCTTTCTCACGCTCTACCACTAGCATTTCGTTGATCTTACGGCCCAAGCCTTTAGAAGCCGCACCCAAGTGAGTCTCCAAGACCTGACCGACGTTCATACGTGAAGGAACACCTAGTGGGTTCAATACGATATCAACTGGATCACCGTTTTCATCATACGGCATGTCTTCAACCGGCATAATTTTAGAAATTACACCTTTGTTACCATGACGACCGGCCATTTTATCACCTGGCTGGATACGACGCTTGATGGCAACATAAACCTTAACGATTTTAAGAACGCCAGGCGCTAAATCATCACCCGTTTGCAGTTTACGTTTCTTATCTTCGAATTTCGCATCAAGCTCTTTACGGCGCTCAATCAAAGCGGCTTGCGCTTTCTCAAGCTGCTCACTCGCTTCTTCATTAGCAACGCGAATTTTAAACCACTCAGGGTGGTCTAGATTCGCCAAGAACTCTTCCGTAATAATCGCATTGCGAGCCAATCCAGGACCACCTTCCGCTTGCTGACCGATTAGGGCTTCAGCTAGACGTTCGAAAGTCGCTTTTTCAACAATACGGAACTCTTCATTCAAGTCTTTACGAACCTGATCAAGCTGCGATTTTTCAATGAATTTAGCGCGATCATCTTTTTCGATGCCATCACGAGTGAAAACCTGCACATCGATAACAGTACCGCGTGTACCTGTTTTAACACGTTGCGACGTGTCTTTTACGTCGGACGCTTTTTCACCGAAGATAGCACGCAAAAGTTTCTCTTCAGGTGTTAGTTGAGTTTCACCTTTAGGCGTCACTTTACCAACTAGAATATCACCCGGCTCAACTTCTGCACCGATATAAACGATACCAGATTGATCCAACTTAGAAAGCGCACCTTCACCCACATTCGGGATATCGGCAGTGATCTCTTCTGGCCCAAGTTTGGTGTCACGCGCAACACACGTTAACTCTTGGATGTGGATAGAAGTAAATCGATCTTCTTCTACAACACGCTCAGAAACAAGGATGGAATCCTCGAAGTTGAAACCATTCCAAGGCATGAAAGCAATACGCATGTTTTGGCCCAGTGCCAAATCACCCATATCAACAGAAGGGCCATCAGCCATGATGTCGCCAGAAGCAACCCTCTCACCTTTCATAACCAAAGTACGCTGGTTAATACATGTATTCTGGTTAGAACGCACATATTTAGTCAGGTTATAGATATCTACACCTGCCTCACCTGCAATCGTTTCTTCTGAATTCACACGAACAACGATACGGCTCGCATCAACAGACTCAATCACACCGCCGCGGTTAGCAACAATACAAACACCAGAGTCTTTCGCGACATTTTTTTCCATACCCGTACCCACAACAGGCTTATCAGCCTTAAGTGTAGGCACTGCTTGACGTTGCATGTTCGAACCCATCAATGCACGGTTCGCATCATCGTGCTCCAGGAACGGAATCAACGACGCCGCCACAGAAACAACCTGACGAGGAGAAACGTCCATTAGGTTTACTTTTTCTTTTGGAATCAAAGTGGTTTCATGCATATGACGCACCTGAACCAACTCATCCACCAAACGACCTTCCGCATCAACATTCGCAGACGCTTGGGCAATAACGTATTTCGCCTCATCAATAGCAGAGATATAAACTGTTTCATCAGTCATCTTGCCATCAATAATTTTACGGTATGGCGTTTCTAAGAAGCCGTAGCTGTTAGTGCGCGCATAAGTAGAAAGCGAGTTAATTAGACCAATGTTTGGACCTTCAGGCGTTTCGATAGGACAAACACGACCATAGTGAGTAGCGTGTACGTCACGTACTTCAAAACCAGCACGTTCACGTGTAAGACCACCAGGCCCTAACGCTGAAACACGACGCTTATGCGTCACTTCAGAAAGCGGATTGTTTTGGTCCATGAACTGAGACAACTGGCTTGAACCAAAAAACTCCTTGATTGCGGCAGCAACTGGCTTCGCATTCAAAAGGTCTTGTGGCATAAGGCCATCAGCTTCTGCCATTGACAAACGCTCTTTCACTGCACGCTCAACACGAACAAGACCAACACGGAATTGGTTCTCGGCCATTTCACCAACAGAACGAACTCGACGGTTACCCAAGTGATCGATGTCATCAACCATGCCGTTACCGTTACGGATATCAAGCAAAGTTTTTAGAACGGCAACAATGTCATCATTGTCAAGAACGCCAGCACCAGTATCTTCTTCACGACCCAAGCGACGGTTGAACTTCATTCGACCAACGCCAGATAAGTCATAACGATCTTCGGAGAAGAACAAGCCTTGGAATAAGCCTTCAGCCGATTCTTTGGTTGGCGGCTCGCCAGGACGCATCATACGATAGATTTCAACTAGAGCTTCTAGTTGATTACTCGTTGGATCAATACGTAGCGTGTCAGAAATAAACGGGCCATTATCCAAGTCGTTTGTATAAAGCGCTTCAACTTCAGTAATACCGGAAGAAACTAAAGCCTCAAGCAAATCAACAGATAACTCAGTGTTTGCTTCCGCAATCAACTCACCTGTTGAAGGGTGAACCAAGTTTTTCGCCGTTACTTTTCCAAGCATATACTCAAGCGGCACAGACAGACGCTCAAGCCCTGACTTTTCCATCACACGAATATGCTTAGCCGTAATACGACGACCTTCTTCTACGATCAGCTCGCCATTCGCATCAGCAATATTAAATAATGCAGTCTCGCCACGTAGACGATTTGCAATAAGATCCATTTCAAAACCATCACGCTTCAAATAGAAACGTGTAGACTCAAAGAAAGCATCTAGGATTTGCTCTGTACCGTAACCCAAAGCGCGCAACAAAATAGTAGCAGGCAGCTTACGACGACGGTCAATACGAACAAATACGCAATCTTTAGGGTCAAACTCGAAGTCCAACCATGAACCACGGTAAGGAATAATACGAGCAGAATGTAGTAACTTGCCTGAAGAGTGTGTCTTGCCACGGTCGTGGTCGAAAAACACACCAGGAGAGCGGTGCAATTGAGATACAATAACACGCTCAGTCCCATTAATTACAAAGGTACCATTGTCTGTCATAAGCGGAATTTCGCCCATGTAGACTTCTTGCTCGCGAATGTCTTTGATTGCTTTGTTGGACGACTCTTTATCATAAATAATAAGTCGAACACGAACTCGTAAAGGTGCCGCGTAAGTAACACCACGCAACTGACACTCTTTAACATCAAAAACTGGCTTGCCTAAACGGTAATCGACGTATTCTAGCGCCGCATTGCCGGAAAAGCTGACCATTGGAAAGACAGATTTAAAGGCCCCATGCAGACCTAATTCCCCACGCTCTGCAAGGCTTTTACCTTCTTGCAGAAAATTACGGTAGGATTCAAGCTGAATTGCCAGCAAGTATGGCACATCCAAAACGGGCGGCAGTTTACCGAAATCCTTACGGATACGTTTTTTCTCAGTGTATGAGTAAGCCATCAGCATTCCCCAGCTTGTGCACATTGACGCAAAAGGCCCAAATCAGGCCTTACCATTTATGGGAGCATAATCTCCCACGTGAAAATTCTTCTAAGTTTTATTTGAGTTTTAGAAACCCAAAAAGGCCGGCGACAATAATGTCACCAGCCATTTCGACTATTGGTCGAAATCTGGAAATACAAGTATCATTACTTGATTTCGACAGATGCACCAGCAGCTTCAAGCTCAGCTTTAAGCGCGTCAGCGTCTTCTTTAGAAGCGCCTTCTTTAACAGTCATTGGAGCGCCGTCAACGATAGCTTTAGCTTCTTTCAAGCCTAGGCCAGTTGCTGCACGAACTGCTTTAATTACGTTAACTTTCTTATCGCCTGCAGCAGTAAGAACAACGTCAAATTCAGTTTGCGCTTCAGCAGCAGGACCAGCTTCAGCAGCAGGACCAGCAGCAGCAACAGCTGCAGTTACACCGAATTTTTCTTCCATTGCAGAAATTAGTTCAACAACGTCCATCACAGACATTTCTGCTACTGCATTGATGATATCTTCTTTAGTTAGAGCCATGACTCAGATTCCTAGCATTCTTTATAATCACCCAAAGGTGATAAAACAAAATATTTATCAAGAAACGATACGATAACTCGTATTACGCCGCTTCTTGCTCTTTTTGATCGCGAATCGCTGCAAGAGTACGTGCAAGCTTGCTTGTTGCGCCCTGCATAACACTCATCAGTTTCGCAATAGCTTCGTCGTATGTAGGCAATGTTGCCAAACGATCAATGTCGCCAGCTGGGATCAACTCACCGTTGAACGCCAACGCCTTAACTTCAAACTTGTCATTCGCTTTCGCAAAAGTTTTCAACAAACGAGCCGCCGCACCTGGGTGTTCGTTTGAGAAAGCAATTAGCGTAGGACCAACAAAGCTCTCAGCTAGACATTCGAAGTCAGTACCTTCAACTGCACGGCGAGCCAAAGTATTACGTACTACACGTACATAAACTCCAGCTTCACGCGCTTCTTTACGTAGTGCTGTCATGCTGCCCACGGTAACACCGCGAGAATCAGCAACAACCGCAGACAACGCAGTCTTGGCAACTTCGCTAACTTCGGCAACAATGGCTTTTTTGTCTTCTAGACCTAATGCCACTGGTTTTCTCCTGGATTAGCAGAGGTAAATTACCTCTTGTTTTTACCAACTCTTCGATTGCTCGAAGTACTTGCTGGTGAGTTAGATCCAAGTATATCTGAATCGGGCCACACCATCTGCGCAGGACAAACATTTTTCAACGTTGTTATTAAACCATAAGGTTCCTGCGGTCTTTGACGGCCTGCTCAACAAACTAATGAAGGCAGACCCCAAAGCTCATGATCTAAACGTACTTACTTAGCAGAGCTAAGCGCGCCTAGATCAATTTGTAGACCAGGTCCCATTGTAGAAGACAAGGTCACTTTTTTCAGGTAAACACCCTTAGAAGACGCAGGTTTAGCACGACGCAAGTCGGCCAAAAGTGCTTCTAGGTTACCTTTGATAGCATCCGCAGCAAACTCAATAGAGCCAACAGCCGCATGAATGATACCATTTTTATCTGTACGGTAACGAGCTTGACCTGCTTTTGCATTTCGCACTGCAGTAGCAACATCAGGTGTTACTGTGCCAACTTTCGGGTTAGGCATTAGACCGCGTGGACCTAGAACCTGACCTAGCTGACCAACGATACGCATCGCATCTGGAGATGCAATAACCACATCAAAATCAAGGTTACCGGCTTTAACTTGCTCAGCTAAATCTTCGAAACCAACAACATCTGCGCCAGCTTCTTTCGCAGCTTCTGCATTTGCACCTTGCGCAAATACAGCAACACGAACATCTTTACCTGCACCGTGAGGCAATACTGTAGAACCACGAACAACTTGATCAGATTTACGCGGATCAACGCCTAGGTTAACAGACACATCGACAGACTCTTTAAACTTAACAGTAGAAAGCTCAGACAATAGAGCAACAGCTTCTTCTACAGAGTACAACTTAGTTGCTTCTACTTTTTCAGCGATCAAGCGAGCGCGTTTAGTTAATTTAGTCATTAGTTAACACCCTCAACGTCTAGACCCATAGCGCGTGCACTACCAGCAATGGTACGTACAGCTGCATCCATACTAGAAGCAGTCAAATCAGCCTGCTTAGCAGTAACAATCTCTTCTAGTTGAGCACGAGTAACCGTACCAACTTTTTGAGTGTTAGGACGTGGGGAACCACTCTTCAAACCAGCTGCTTTTTTAAGCAAAACAGCGGCAGGAGTAGACTTAGTTTCAAATGTAAAACTACGATCACTGTATACAGTAATAATAACTGGCGTTGGAAGACCCGGCTCAACACCTTGAGTTTTCGCATTGAACGCTTTACAGAATTCCATAATGTTCACACCGTGCTGACCCAATGCTGGACCAACTGGTGGACTTGGGTTCGCTTGACCCGCTTTAACTTGTAGCTTGATATAAGCTTGGACTTTCTTAGCCATTTTTCAACTCCAATTGGGTCACTGCCCGAAGGCTACCCGTTCAACAAAATCAGGCTTTTTCAACCTGACTAAATTCCAAATCAACTGGCGTAGAGCGCCCAAAAATAAGCACCGCCACTTTGATTCGACTTTTATCGTAATCCACTTCTTCCACAACACCGTTGAAATCAGCAAACGGACCTTCATTTACACGAACGACCTCACCCACTTCAAACAAAGTCTTAGGACGAGGCTTATCAACACCATCACTAACACGCTGCAGAATAGCATCCGCTTCGCGACTTGTTATTGGCGAAGGCTTATCAGCCGTACCACCAATAAAGCCAAGCACGCGCGACGTTCCTTTAACTAAATGCCAAGAGTCGTCATTCATATCCATTTGCACTAACACGTAACCTGGATAGAATTTTCTTTCACTCTTGCGCTTTTTACCATCTCGGATTTCGACAATTTCTTCAGTCGGCACCAAGATGTCACCAAAATTTTCTTCCTGCCCCATAACCTGCACTCGCTCTATCAGCGAACGCATTACGTGCTTTTCGTACCCTGAGTACGCTTGTACTACATACCATCGTTTGGTCACGAGCAACTCCTAACTAATTACCGAGGAAACGATCCAACCAAGGAACGAATCCACCCCCCATAGCACGAGAGACATAAAAACAACAACCGCTAATACTATTAAGGTTGTTTGCATGGTTTCTTGCCTAGTTGGCCACACAACCCTGCGAATTTCAGTTTTAGCTTCTTTTGCCAAAGTAAAAAAAGCCTTACCTTTCACAGTCTGTAACGCAACAAAGCCAGCAACACCAGCCAACACCAAGATAGCGATTAAGCGATACAATAGTGACTCAGCAGAATAATAGTTATTACCAATCACGCCTACCGCAACTAGCAGAACAACAATTGCCCACTTAAATACATCTCCGCGAGACGCTTGAGCTTCAGTACTCGAACTCATACTTCAGGTGATCCCTAACTAAGAAATAGGATACGAAAGATGGCAGGCCAAGAGGGACTCGAACCCCCAACAGCCGGTTTTGGAAACCGGTGCTCTACCAATTGAACTATTGGCCTACATTCGTATGGGCGAAGGATGATACCTGAACAAGCTAAATCTAGCAAGGGTATCTGCCCAAAAAACAGACAATAAAAAAGGCGGTCAAACCACCTATCTTTTGCATTGGAAATGCTGGAGCTCATGAGCAGATTTGAACTGCCGACCTCACCCTTACCAAGGGTGTGCTCTACCAACTGAGCTACATGAGCATTGGAGCGGGTAGCGGGAATCGAACCCGCCTCTTCAGCTTGGAAGGCTGAGGTAATAGCCACTATACCATACCCGCAATTGGTGGAGGGAGGTGGATTCGAACCACCGAAACTTTCGTGGCAGATTTACAATCTGCTCCCTTTGGCCACTCGGGAACCCCTCCACTTACTCAGCGCTACAACGCAACACCCCAAAAGGTGGGAGCCATTATATGAATCGTCTTGCCAATTGCAAGCACTAGCAAGGATTTTTTTCTACTTTTATCATCATCTTGGTAAGATCGAAGCGTGCCATAAACCGTTCCCAGTCTTTTTCATCCACTGGCTGCGCAATATCAATCTGCTGAAGCGAGACATTTCTCATATGCTCATAAACATCAACATCATATCCTGATACATCTTGTATGCGCTTTTTCGCCTGCTCTGCTCGCTCTTTTGAAGAGTACAAACCCAGCGAAATTCGATTCTTCATTTCAGCACGATTAATAACAAAGCTATCAATGGATTTAGAAGCAAGCTCTTTTACTATACGCCCCGCAATGGCTGGCGTTTCCGGCGCGGCAATATAAAGCCAAAATTTTGGCCGCTTCCCTGTCACTTCTCGATCTGTGTAAGCCCAATCAAAACTTTTCAGCACTTGAATAATCTGTTTCTTGTCCTCATCTCGCTCGGCCTCTAAGCGTGGGCAAAATAATTCAGGCGAATCTTCATAAGCTTCATCGACCACCTTACTGAGCGCTTCTTCAAGACTTTCGTTAGTTGCCATTCCGGCAACATAATCTTCCCCAGTTACTGCTGACGGCTCTGAAAGCAAATGAATTTTCTCACTGACCGGTGGTCCATAGATGGGCTCTTGATTCTTTTCCTGCTTATCTTGAACAAAACTATGCCAACTCAAAAACGCCGCATTAAGCAGCACTATAAAAAGAAATAGCCACTTCATTTATTGCCTCTTAGCTGCTCATCGCCAACTAGCCTTGCACCCAATGCCACAAGATTGGGCTGACATTCCAATGAAACACCCAAGGAGTCCAACAACTCTTGTGCATCCCCTCCAGTCACAACCCATTTAAATTCTGGATAACGATGATAAATACGCTCTAGAAAACCCAATACCATTTCGCGCCCACCTTCGACTACGGCTCGAGCAGTAGAGTTAGGCAAACCTTGACCCGTAACGACTTCATCAGTGCCGTAACGAATTCTAGCGGTTTTAGACAGGAGCGCATCTTCCATCATCGCCAACCCAGCGGCGATATATCCACCGAGATGAACCCCTTCTTTGTTGACCACATCCACTTTTATTGCAGTTCCTGCATCCACCACAACGACATCACTTTTTACCAAGTGATGGGCAGCAATCACACCAAGCCATCGATCAATCCCCAGTCGCTCTGGCTCAACATAAGCATTACTTACCCCGCAAGCAAAAGCCTGACTCGTCAACGTCACCCAATCGCTTTGCGGAAATTCCGCTTGAATATCTGCGTGCAACAACGCGCTCTGCTCTTTCGACCTCACACTGGCAAAGTAAATCACCTCAGGCACAAAACCAGATTCTGTCGGGCAACCGTCTCCACGCTCAACCCACAACACTTGCTCACCTTCAAATGCAGTGAATTTGATACTAGTATTGCCGGCATCAACAATTAAAACCCTAGACACGACGGACACTAATTTCTCCTCCATGAAGAGCCACAAGCTCACCATTTTCTTCTAGAAGCAACGCACCTTTTTGATCTATCCCTCGCGCAATACCTTGACGCTGTTGAGAAACCGTACTGACAGTAACCGTCTGATTAAATAAAACATCGTATGCCTGCCACTGGTATTGGAAGTGCTTCATACCATTGCCATCTTCAAACAACTGACAAATATCGATCAGCTCTTTAGTTAATTCAGCCAAAATAACATTTCGACTCGGTCGAGCTTTAAGGCGAGAAACAAGATCTGTCCAAGGCTGATCGACGAGAGTCATAAAACCATCATCCATTTCAACATTAAGACCGACACCGATAATCACGTGACAAACATCCTGATCTGCCACCATCTCCAATAAAATGCCACAAATTTTCTGCCCATCGACCTGTACATCATTCGGCCACTTCAGCCCTGGGTTCGGAATACCAACCTTTTTCAATACCCGCGCCACCGCAACACCTACTGCGAGGCTCAATCCTTCGACTACATTTGGTCCGTTATCAAAGCGCCATGCAAATGAAAACGTAATATTTTTTGCGACACCTGACTCCCATTGACGCCCACGACGTCCTTTACCTTGCGTCTGACGTTCAACCGAAATCACCACAGGCAATGACTTACCTTGAGAAATATACTGCTTAGCATCGCCGTTGGTTGATTCGGTCTCAAACGCTAATTTAATAGCCACATCATTGGGCACACCACTTTTACGCAGCGCACTTTCAGACAACAACTCAACTGGTGCCGGTAACCGATAACCTCGACCTTTCACGGAATGAACAGTCACACCAATGGACTCTAGCTTTTTAAGCTTTTTCCAAACTGCGGCGCGGGTCACGCCTAATGCAGCCCCCAATTCTTCACCAGAGTGAAATTCATTATCACTAAGTAGGGCCAAAACAGCTTGCATTAATACTCTCCAACTTCATCTCTTATCTCATTCGCTCCTAGCATCAGATCAATACCTGATACTTATTGAAGCCATGTTTGCCGAGTAAACTCTTTTATAAAAAGAGCTTTTGTTTATCTATTTGCGCTTGCCTTGATAAAAAAAGCCATTTCTTGCATTAATCCATTGAAATTCGGGTTCCAAGATACTCTAGCGGCATGAGGACTATTTTTCGTCAATGCGTCAGAGCCTTCGCCAAACCAATTATCTTTGTCTTCTCGGCATTTTTGATACAAGGCTTCATCAGACAAATACCAGCCACAAATACGGTACTCGCCAACCGCTCCGTAATAGGCATTTTCAGGATTACCATGAACCGCCATATGCGACAAACCTAGTATTCTAGCCTCAGGCCAATTGGTATTATAAACCTTGACACGATCCGTATTGGCACTCATTTGATCTTTACTGTAAAGCACCATTTGACTCTTGGCTCCTATCATTCCCTCGTCAAAAACCCTTTCTGATATAGACGCATCTACCGTCTGATCGTCTGCAGACAAGGCAATAAACACAGGCAACTCTTTCGGGTTATCCAGTATTAAATTACGTACTTCTTTAGACAATTTATACACCTGAGCAATAGCAGGCAAAGGAATTGACGCGTATTTAGCAAAATCATCGCTCGGATAATTGTCTAGCCAGTCTTTCACCATCGCCAACCAAGGTGACAACCAATCTATGCTACTGTTTACCTTAAATACAGGGGAAAACAAAATAGCGCCAGCAACTCGCTCTGTGTGCTGCCAAGCATATTCCGCAGCCAATGCACCACCGGTAGAAAAACCACCGACATACATCACATCAACGTCTTTACTGAACGCATTCGCGGCGTTTCGAAACGTGGCTCGCCAGTCATCACGAGAGACATCAAGAAGATCCTCTGATTTTGTACCATGGCCAGGCAATAAAACGACACGCACTTGAAAGCACGCCGCTTGTAGAGCATGCGCAGGGTCTCGCATCGAAAAAGGAGAATCAGACAAACCATGCGACAACAACACACCTATGCTCGCCCGCCCAGCGCAGCTCTCGGCATCGGGCAGCAACTCAAAAGGCAGAACCGCGGCGAGTTCCCTCGGTTTATCATCAGACTTAATCCATAACTTACGCTCATTTACATATTGCTCTGCACGTGCAATATAATGAGCAAATGATTCTTCTGGCTGATAAACAAATTGCGCTTGCTCTTCTGTCGCATGCCCAATTACAGAGACAGTTAATGCAAAAACACCCAAGCACCACAACGCTATTTTTTGCCGCACAATAATCCCCCGCGATCAATAACCCAATTGACCCAACACTCTTAGAATAGCTGATTATGCTATTATCAGGCACCAAGTCATTACATACATTCAACTATGAATACATCCTATCCTATCCCTGAAAAAGTTCCTTCGCTTTGGTTTCCTTTGGTGAAGAAATTTTACCAAGAGCATTATCCAAGCGGTAAACCAAATAAAGCGGACCCTATTTGGGTAATAAGGCAGAAAGGCAAGATCCTTTGTGCATTAAGGCTCAAGCAAACGACCAACGCTCAACTGCTCACCGGCATGGTGACAGAACCTAACCACCGACACCTTGGCCTTGGTAGTCATCTAATCAATAGCCTTCACCCCGTATTAGATGGAACTCCTACTTATTGCTTTGCACTGACACACCTAGTGCCTTTTTATAACGCAAATCATTTTACGAGTATCTCAGCAGAAATGTTACCAAAAGAGCTAGAAAGTCGCTTCAAGGCTTACACAACACAAGGTCGAAGCCTTACGCCAATGCGTTACATCGGGCGCCAATAAACACTTAAAAGACGCTTAAATAATCTTAAATAACTAAAACTCCCTTCTCATCGTTGACGCTTTTCTATGTCCTCCAGTACCTTTGAGCACAATACATTCCTTTGTAAAGGCAACTAATAAAGAGTCTGGGGACAACATGTCAATTACCTTACCATCAAATTCAAAAATGCTTAGTTCCAACTTTATCTTTGGCGTGGCCACTGCCTCCTTTCAAATCGAAGGCGCAACCATAACGGATAACAGACTGCCTTCTATTTGGGACACTTTTTGTGCAATACCTGGAAAAGTAAAAGACGCAGACAATGGTGAAATCGCGTGCGACCATTACCACCGATGGGAACAAGATATCCAGTTGATTAAAGATCTTGGTGTAGACGCCTATCGACTCTCTATTGCATGGCCTCGTGTCATGGATCAAAACGGCGAAGCCAACCAAGTCGGATTGAACTTTTATCGTAACCTACTTAAAAAGCTAAAAGCAGAAGGCTTAGCGGTATTCGTTACGCTTTATCATTGGGACCTCCCACAATATCTGGAAGACAAAGGTGGCTGGCTGAACCGAGAAACTGCTTACCAATTCAAACACTATGCTGATTTAGTAACCAAAGAATTAGCGGAATGGGTGGACAGCTGGGCAACCTTTAACGAACCTTTCTGTGCCGCGATATTGGGTTATGAGTTAGGCATACACGCACCGGGATTAAGCAAGCCAGAATACGGAAGACAAGCTGCGCACCACATTTTACTCGCGCATGGTCTAGCACTGCCAGTAATTCGCAAAAACGCGCCGAAGTCTCAAGTGGGCATTGTTCTCAATATGAACCGCTCCTACGCAGCCAGTGAAAAAGTCGAAGATCAATTCGCTTGTTTGATGCGAGAAACGCTAGACAACCAGTTTTTCATTGAACCTCTAATGAAAGGGCAATATCCGCAATTGCTCAAAACGGTCGCCCCACAATATTTGCCAACGATTCTACCTGGTGACATGGACATTATTTCTCAACCAATTGATTTCTTAGGCCTGAACTTCTACACCTGTAATCACAATACTTACGCTACTGATGACCTATTTAAGAATGTAAAAAACAGCCAAGCAGTTGAATACACAGACATTGGTTGGGAAATCGCCCCACACGCCTTTACTGAACTGTTAGTAAATCTGCACCAACAATATTCCTTACCTCCTATTTATATTACCGAAAATGGGGCCGCGTGTGCGGATCAAATCATTGACGGTGAGGTGAACGACGAACAACGTGTGCGTTATTTAGATGGCCATATAACCGCTGTGCACCAAGCTATAGAGAGCGGTGTTGATATTCGCGGTTATTTCGCTTGGAGTTTGATGGATAATTTTGAATGGGCAGAAGGTTACAGTAAGCGCTTTGGTCTAACTTACGTTAATTATCAGACTCAAGAAAGAACCATTAAACGCAGCGGATATGCCTACCGAGACTTTCTAAATAATCGCAAAAGCTAAAACTTTTAGAGGCAATTATTGAACAACTAAAAATGCCCGACGCATAACATCGGGCATTTTTATTGGTAAGAACAACAAATACCTTTAGAGAGTTACTTCAAATGACCTGCATTGTGAAGCTCTCTGTCTTTTTCTGCTGGCGGTGTCCACTGATACTGCCACGTTTCAGTCAGCGGCTGACCGTTGGCTTCCAAATGTACGGTTAAATTAATCGGCTTAGGCTCGCCTTTCGGCGGCACCAAATCAAACATCGCACGGTAACCATCAATCGAGTGCAATGGTCGAGCCGATTCGATTTCCACTCTACCTTCAGAAGAAGTAATCACCGCCTTCACTTTGGTATCATTGCCTAACATTGATAAAGAGCCACCCGCGAAATCAACCACAAAACGTTTGCTATAATACTGGCGTTTCTTACCAATCACGCCACCAATACCAGTGAATGTATCCACGACACGAGCACGATTAGATTGCACAGGAGGCTGGCTTCCCCAATACATATTGTAGCTATACAAAAGCTCTTGACCCGCTTCAACCGGCGCCGCAGGGTTCCAGAAAGCCACGATGTTATCGAAGGTTTCATCCAGCGTTGGAATTTCTACCAATTGCACAGAACCTTTCCCCCAGCTACCAATCGGTTCAATCCATAAACTTGGGCGTTTTTCATAGAACACACCGTCATCTTGATAGTGGTCGAAGTTTCGATCACGCTGCAATAAACCAAAGCCTTTTGGGTTGTCATCGCTATAAGCGTTGAATTGTAAGTTTTTAGGGTTACCGAGCGGACGCCAGATCCATTCACCATTACCCGTCTGCATTGCAAGCCCATCAGAGTCATGAATTTCGGCGCGCCAGTCATAATTAGTTCGACGGTCATTTTCACCGATCATAAACATACTGGTCATTGGTGCAACACCTAGACGCTCAACAGATTTACGCGGATAGATAGCTGAATCCACTCGCATTTTGAACGGTTCGCCTGGCGTCATATCAAAGCGATAAGCACCCGTCACACTGGGAGAGTCCATTAACGCGTAAACTGTAACCACATCAGAACCTGGTTTTGGTTTCTCTAACCAAAAATCGGTGAAAGTTGGAAACTCTTCTGGGTGAGGCATAGCCGTATCGATCGCCAAGCCACGAGCCGAAAGGCCATACTGCATTTCACTGCCAACCGCGCGGAAATAGCTCGCACCTAAAAAAGCAACAACATCGCGCTGCCAATCAGTCGCAAACTGCATTCTAAAACCTGCAAAGCCAAGGTCTTTTGGCAATTTTTCGCCCTCTACTCCTGACTTACCATAAGTAAATTCAGAAGGCATGTAAGGAATTGGTGTCGACTTACCATTTTCAAGCTCATTCATATGAATAGGCGTATCAAAACCCAACCCCAGATGGAAAAGCCCTGTACGAAACTCTGACGGTTGATCACGCCACAATGAAGCTTCTTTGTTAAATTGAATCTCTTGGTAATCATCCCAGTCCAAACTTTTTAAGCTCTCAGGCATTTCACCTTGATGACTTTCATAAGGCTTAGTGGCTAATTGACGAGCGTGACCTTTTAACCAAGCATAGCTAAAGTCTTCGCCTTTCTTAGGTTGAGCGATCGCCTGAGATGATTGTGGTGGTGCGGTCTGTGATTGAGCGGCACAAGCAGTAAGACTGAACAACACACCAACCGCCAATAACGACCTGCTCGCTAAACGTTGTACGTTACTAGACACATTTTTTTTCCGGGATTTTCGCAACACCTGCGACCCGATCAAGTAGGAATCCTTCATGGATTCTGAAAAACAATGAGGAAGCATAGAAGATGACCCTATCAGCTAAAAAGTTGATATCTATAGTAGCGAATTACAGTTGAGTCGAGTGTTCAGATAGAGTAAATATTTAATACATTTATATGGAAAATTTAGGACATCACCTTACAGTCGATCGAAAGGCCATTTCCAATCAAACCATTTTTCACTTCATCACACCATAAATAAACTAAAGCCTTCGTGTGGATAAGCAGCTAAGTTATTCACATTAAAACACTTAATTGTATTTAGCACAGGAATGAGCATCATTACGAAAGGCGTAGAAGCAAAAACACAACTTGATAGACTGAATTACCCCAACAATGATTGCCTCCTTCTGGCACTCACACCAACTTGCCTATAAAATCCCTGCACTTAAACCATTCAAGGATTCTACCTATGAAAAATGCCGTCTTAGGTATTCAAATGCTCTTTGTTGCATTTGGCGCTTTAGTGCTCGTCCCGCTATTAACAGGACTAGACCCCAACGTTGCGCTTTTCGGCGCAGGTGTGGGAACACTCTTATTTCAATTCACCACACGTCGCACGGTTCCAATCTTTCTTGCGTCTTCGTTTGCCTTCATCGCCCCCATTATGTATGGCGTTCAAACATGGGGAATTCCAGCAACCATGGGCGGCCTAATCGCAGCAGGGGTTGTCTACGTAGTTCTAGGTGGGATTATTCGCCTCAAAGGCGCTCGCTTTATTCATACCCTATTACCACCGGTTGTTATCGGCCCAATTATTATGGTAATTGGTCTAGGGCTAGCACCCGTTGCCGTCAATATGGCACTCGGTAAAGCTGGAGACATACAAGCCATTGATGCCAATATTTCTATATGGATTGCCCTTGCATCTTTACTTACTACGATTCTAATTAGTGTGTTCGCAAAAGGACTTTTTAAACTATTACCCGTTTTTGGCGGCATTATTGTCGGTTATATCCTCAGCTTATTCTTCGGTATCGTCAATTTTGACCCTATATACAATGCAGCTTGGTTTGCTATGCCAAACTTTAGCACACCAGAATTTAATATTAATGCAATCTTGTTCATGCTGCCTGTTGCGATTGCTCCGGCGGTTGAACACGTAGGTGACATACTGTCTATTTCCAACGTTACTGGAAAAGACTATCTTAAGAAACCGGGCCTACATCGCACGATCACTGGTGATGGTGTCGCGACCATAGCCGCTGCTATGGTTGGCGCTCCACCAAATACGACTTACAGTGAAGTCACGGGGGCTGTCATGCTTACCAAAGCATTTAACCCAGTCATTATGACGTGGGCAGCTATTGCGGCGATTATTCTTGCTTGGGTTGGTAAATTAGGCGCCGCTCTGCAAACTATTCCACTGCCTGTAATGGGCGGCATTATGATTCTATTGTTTGGCTCTATTGCGGCAGTCGGACTAAATACTCTAATTAAGAATCAAGTCGATCTTCATAAGTCACGTAACTTAATCATCGTTGGTGTCACTCTCGTCTTCGGTATCGGTGGAATGGCATTTGGTATCGGTGAATTCAGCCTACAAGGCATCAGCCTATGCGGTATCGTCGCAATCACTCTGAATCTAATTTTACCTAAGGACATCGGCGACAATCACATCGTCGACAACGCACAAATGGAAGACTAGTACTTTCCTAACAAAGCAACGCCATCTAAAACGACCCCAAATTGGGGCCGTTTTTTAATGACCCCACCACAGAAAATACACAAAAAACACCCACCCCAACCAAACATTAAGTTTTCTTAAATCTATTGCATATTCACTTCAGCCCTGTGATCATTAATGATAACCATTACTATTAAATAGTGACGCTATGAATAGAGACAAGCAACTCCAATTCACCGAGCTGTATGAAACACATCAAGGATGGCTAGCGAACTTTCTTAGAAAACGACTCAATTGCTCCCATAAAGCCGCAGACCTGATGCAAGACACTTATCTAAAAGTCCTTGTTAGTGGAAAAGTGCCACCAACGGAATACGCACGTCAGTATTTAACCCGAATAGCTAAGGGACTAGTAGTCGATCAATATCGTCGCTGGCGTATTGAACAAGCGTATTTAGAGTCCATTAGCCACCTTCCTGAAGAATATCATGCGTCACCGGAAAAACGTTTTGAAGTCATGGAAACCTTAATACACATAGATACCTTGCTACACAAAGTTCCAGAAAAGGCACGCCAAGCATTTCTACTCAGAAAGCTGGAAGGATTATCTTATTCAGAAATATCTCTTGAGTTAGGCGTCACCATTTCATCTGTCGAAAAATACATCGCTAAAGCATTACAAGCCTGCACCCTTGCCATGCTAGAGAGATAACATAATGCAACCAAACCAAATAGACATAGAGCGAATCCATCAAGCTGCCAACTTTATGGCAAGGTTATGGTCCGACACATCTTCAGAAAAAGATCAGCGCGCTTGCAATACATGGCGCACATCTGACCCAGCCAATGAAAAAGCATGGCAATGCTTAATACAGGCACAAGAAGGTTTTAATGACGCTCCAAAAGACGCCATTAGAATTATAGCCCGTAGTCGTAAAATGTCCCGCCGCCATATGCTAAGCATACTTGGGCTCTCGGCAGGCGGATTCATACTAGCTGGCAGCTACACCAAGAACCACATAATGAAGACTCATAGTAATTACAAAAATCTCGCCACCAGCACAGGAGAAATAAAAAGCCTGTCATTAGGCAGCAGTAACCGACTGGTTATGAACACAAAAACAACACTCTCTATGCCAACCCAAAACCAATTCAAACTCGATGAAGGCGAATTCTTTCTAGACGTCTCACAAGCAACGCCCTATCAGATCGAAACCACTGAAGGCATGATTTCTTTTCATCAAGGCCAACTCAACATCAGACACACAGATGACATCACTAGAATCAGTTTATTCTCTGGTCAAGACGTACAGCTAATTGGCAATAAAATGCAGAACTCACTCTCTATAAAGCCCGGACAAAGCCTATCTTTTACTGCCATCAATACACCCAACATTTCCACGACAAACCCAAACACTATTGGGTGGGTAACAGGAAAGCTCATGGCACAACGCATGCCTCTCACAGACTTTATTCACGAACTAAGCCGCTACAGAAAAGGCGTATTAAGAGTCGCACCAGAACTGAATCAATTGGCTGTTACGGGTGTGTTTTCGCTGAATAATACAGATCAAATATTGCAACAATTACAAGACACCTTGCCTATCAATATTTACCAATTAACCCCCTATTGGGTCAGCGTGACAGCCAGCTAAATAAAACCCACAAAAGAAAATGACAATTATTTTCATTTTCTTTTGTGGGTTTTCCCTTCTCATTCGGTATGAAAGGTATAGACACTCATTCAGCCGAGGACTTCAAGTGAAGCAGCAAAAGAACAGCACCTTCAAACCTTTGATGTTAGCTATACCATTAAGCGTTTACACCGCACTTTATAGCGTCACTCCCGCTATAGCAGCAGATAGCACAACTAAAGTAGATATACGCACTTATTCTATTCCTGCAGGCTCTTTAGATTCTGTTCTCAATCAATTTGCTTTAGCTGCTGACGTCAGTTTATCTATTAACTCTGCGCTCACCGCAGGTAAACGCAGCTCTGGACTGAACGGTAACTTCACTCCAAACGACGCACTGGCGAAAATATTGGCCAACACCAACCTCGTTGCTCAACAAAATCAAAATGGCAGCTACATATTGAAATCAGAACACAGCGACGATGGATTTAACCTTTCCACCATCACCATTGAGGATAATAACTCAACGTCAAACATGAGCGCCCGTGACCAAAAAGGCTACGACGACGTTTATGACAGAAACTCATCAACGGCCTATGTCGGGAAAACAGAATTAGAGCGATTCAAA
>NZ_QNSE01000016.1 GCF_003315485.1 Marinomonas rhizomae | reverse complement strand
CGTTACCATCACTATGATGGGTGTGTAGCTCAGTTGGGAGAGCGTCGCCCTTACAAGGCGAATGTCGGGAGTTCGAACCTCTCCACACCCACCATTTATTTATCTTCAGTAAATTCCATTCAAATATTTGATTATCAAGACTTTTTCCTTTCTTTATCTCTAATGATATTTGTGACCAATCTGTGACCATATTTTTTTGAAATATGTTGTGTGACCTTAGTGTGACCGATCTGTGCCATAAATGATAATTCCTATTTGTTGTTGCCTTATTTTAAAAACATTTCTTGTGTATTTTGAAGTTCGTACTAATAAGTCACAAATCCTCTAGTTTTTCTTTTCAAGTGCCTTATTTTACCTTGTTGGTTCTTTTTCCTCTCAGCTAGTCTGAAATGTTTATTGCTTTGTGTTATCGCTAGATTTTGTGTAAGTAGATTTCTAATTGAAGTTGTTGTGATTTAGAAATTGTGTCAATCGATGTTTGTAGTGGTGCTGAAGGGGGCTGTGGTATGGACCCACTTTTGTAGACATCTCATAGCTATATAATAATAGGTAAAAATGAGGTGAATTATGAGTGGAAAACGTTATACCGATGAATTCAAAATTGAAGCGGTTAAACAAGTCACTGAGCGCGGCTATAAGATTGCAGAAGTGGTGGCGTGAGTTACAAAAGTATGCATGATTGGATTGCCCGATACAGCAAACCAGAAGTGAGCAGAAAAGCGGAAGATTCCGCCCAGTCAGAGATCCAACGGCTCAAATCTGAACTTAAACGGGTGACCGAAGAGAGGGATATTCTAAAGGAGGCCGCCGTGTACTTTGCCGGGGAGTCAAAGAAAAGTACACGTTCATAAAATCACGGCTCAACAATTATTCTATTGTTGTTTTATGTCGAACGCTGCAAGTCCATAGGAGCGGTTTTACGCTTGACTGGACTGTCCAAAAAGTCGACGAGAACAAGAAGATGACCAACTTGCCGTTACGATTAAAACACATTGGCTTGAGAGTGGTTGTGTTTGCGGCTACCGTAACATCACCAAAGGCCTAAAAGGAGAAGGTAAGTCTTGTGGAAAGAATCGAGTGCTAAGAGTGATGCGCCGCGAGGGTCTAAAAGCGCTCATAGGCTACAAACGTCACCCTGCTTTTTATAGTGGCTCTGAGCGTAACACAGCGCCAAATACACTAAATAGAGCGTTTATTGTCCCAGAGCCAGATCAAGTCTGGGTAACTGATTTTACGTATATCCGGACAAAAGAAGGCTGGCTTTACGTCACCGTCGTTGTTGATCTATTTTCTAGATTGATCGTAGAGTGGTCAATGAGATCAAGAGCGACAGCGGAGTCCGTTATTGATGCTTTACTCATGGCGATTTGGCGGCGACGTCCCACAAAAAAAGTACTGGTACACTCAGATCAAGGCGCTCAATATACCTCGAAAGATTGGCAAACCTTCTTAAAAGATAATAATCTGGAAGCCAGTATGAGTCATCGTGGTAACTGCCATGATAATGCCGTTGCGGAAAGCTTTTTCTCATCGTTAAAAAAAGAAAGAGTACGCAATCGAACCTACAAAACAAGAAGCGATGCTCGCTCAGAGATTTTTGATTATATCGAGTGCTTTTATAATCCAAAGCGACACCATGGATCAAATGATGGATTATCGCCGCAGCAATATGAAAAGCGATATTTTACGGAGCTAGAAACTGTCTAGGAAACTGGGTCCATACCAGAAATATATATTTAAGAAGCTAGTTAGCTTACTCATAAACACTCGTTAAATAAAAGAAAGAACAATGGCACTAGAGTCGATTATGAAAACCTAGTGCCGTAAATGGGAGCTCTCGTAAGTTAACTCGTTAAAGTTTATTCGCCTCTCTTTTGAAGGATCAATAAATCTGTCGCATTTTTATTAAAACAATAATTTACTATCATGTACGAAAAAAAGGGCTGACGGTCAGATCTGAGCCAACACACATGTTTAAACTACCTTGTTCACTAGCGTAGCGGCTGTGCTCTTCAAGCCATCTCTATCTGCATAGCAGCCTTGCAAGTGACGCGCACCAATCGCTTGTACTTCACGACCATGTAAGACCCTTTGGTTATCAAAGATAATTAATTCGCCTGATTCTAAAGTGGTGGTGAGTTTGCACGCGTCGCTATGTAAAATAGCAGCAAACAATTGATAGGCTTCATAGAAGCTAGACATGATGTCGAACGGCACATTGATAGGCGCACAAGATCGATTGTTAATGCGTACAGCCATGATTTGGTTTTGTTTGTCGGTCTCTATCATACAGCCAGAATGCTCAAGAATGGCGTCGTCGCTGGCAAATCTAAATTTAGCTTTGTAAGTAGACAGCAGCTCAAATGCCTTAGGGTGTTCTTTTTGTAAAATTTCTGCTGCTTTAAACCCATCCGCCAAAGCGGTGACACCGCCGACTTCCGCTTTCACTAAGCAATGCAACAGCTGCAGTGTTGGTACAGGGTCGCGGTAAGGGTTGTCGGTGTGCAAGCTTAGAGGTAGTGGGGTGAAGGCTAAGTTTTCCGCTTTTTCCACACTGACTACTTCAAATAGGTCCCCATAGTTAGTGCTTCGAACAAAACCAAATTCAGAGACGACGTTTAATATCGTACTGGGGTTAGTCGGTACATTGTGTAACTTCCCAATACCAAATTTAATCACATCATTTAACCAAGAAAGCTTAACGGCATCGTCTTCTAGCACTTGCGCATAATCATAACTGGTCATCTGAAAGTCGCTTCCCCAACGTGGCAACTTGTCCCCCGAAGTGGGGAATTTGTCATAGCAATTAGCCATTAAAAAATCATGGGGATAGAAGGACTCATGCTGATCAGGCGTGTCCCAAATGACCTTCACGCCAGCATTGCTTGTTTCAGACGTCAAAATGGCTATTTTCGAATCGAGTAACCATGTCTCATGTAATCTTTGGCCGCTATCGTGTCTGCATGGATGGCATTGGCAATTATCACGTAGCCATAAGTAATGAAAACGCTTCGATTCATAAATTAGAAAATCATTCATAGAGATACCGTTTAAAATTAAAGAATAAGCGCTGTACGCACGATAGTAGAAGATTGAGCATTTTAAAAAGGGCGCCCCTTTATTAATAGTAGAAAAAAGGATTAAATATGTCTTTTTATGATTACTGAGAATAAAATAATGTTGTCGGCTCATTCTTTAGACTTGAAAATCATCCGTTCTTATTGGCAAAGCCCTGATGCAAATTGGCTCTACCCAAGTTACCAAAGACCCTATAATTGGTTAATTCACACACTGTCAGGAGAGGGTGTCGTGAGAATGAAAAATCACAGTATCGAGCTGCTACCGAATACGCTCGCCTTACTACCTCTTAATCAACAATGCCATTATCAATGTATAAAGCCTATGGAAATTGGGGCCTTTGCTTTCACCCTTGAATTGCCATCAGGGGCGGATGTGTTTCAGCTTTACCAACCGCCAAAGCACCCTGTAGATTATTCAAACGAACAGCCCATTTCAAATATTATCGAATGGCAAAATACAGACGTTGAAGTGAACGAGAAATACTTTCAAGCTCTCGCAAGTGCCTATAAGCTGTTAACGCCTATTATTCAGAAAAGTCAGGTTTCAAAGGGTATAGAGACACACTATATCAGGCTTGAAAAGATTTTTAGCTACATCGAGCAGCACTTGACTGAAGACATTCAAATACCTCAGTTAGCGGCGCTTCACGGTACCTCAACGGCGCATTTTAGTCGCTGGTTTAGCTCGATAGTCGAGACCTCTCCCAAGCAGTACATTAACCAAAAAAGAATCGATCTTGCCTGCAAAAAATTACTATTGACCGACGATAGAATAGACAGCATTGCCTACCAATGCGGCTACGAAGATCCACTGTATTTCTCCAAAAGTTTTAAACGCATTACGAGTTTAACACCGCGAGATTACAGAAAAACGAAACGCTATGATTTACCTTAAAAAATTTCATATTGAACATCAGGCTTGATGAATTGACGGTTTTTTAGTCTCTATTTTGACTTTCTTCGGAGCTAAAATTGATTTCTATTATTTATGCTATATTATGATATTTCCGATTCTTAATTTAATTAGAGCTGAGCTTTTGATATGAGTAAATATACCGCTGAGCGTGAAAGTTTGTCGCGTCAAACGATCGTTCCTTTTCTACTGCAAATTTTTGAAACGAGAGGGCCTGAATCCTATTTAGGAGAGTCCGTTTCTATGGCTGAGCACATGGAGCAATCAGCGGCCTGCGCGCATGAAGACGGTGCCAGCGATGAGCTTATCATTGCTGCCTTGTTACACGATATTGGGCACTTCATTGGCGATTTTGAATTGGACGCACTCGAAAATGGAATGGATAACTACCATGAAGATGCTGGCGCCATCATACTAGAGCGTTTCTATCCGCCAGAAATTAGTGAACCTGTGCGTTTACATGTGGCGGCTAAGCGTTATCTATGTACGGTAGATGATCATTATTACGACAAGCTGTCTGCAGCATCTGTCAACTCGTTCAATTTACAAGGCGGTAAAATGAACGAGTCAGAGGTCGCTGAATTTGAGGCGAACCCTCATCATAAAGCAGCGATTAAACTGCGCCATTACGATGATGACGGTAAAGTACAAGGCAGAACTATCTATAAAATTGATCACTATCAACCGCTTTTAGAAAGCTTATTGTCCTAACTTAAACTAAGTCAGTGGCGACACAATCGAGCAGGGTGATTCGTGAATTTGAAGAGCCTATTGGCCGTCAGTAGATTGGCGCTACGTGTTTTGCTAAACCACCTAAACAAGGGACAATGTACTTGTTTAGGTGGTTTTTAAGTCATCTTTGAGACTAAATGATTGAAGTGGCAGTCCAAGGTGTTTCCACGCCCAGAATAGCGGCAATAGTTGGCGCTATCTGTATTGCCTCTGCAAAGTCTACTGTTTGTTGTGGGACATTTGGACCTGAAAAAATGCAGAACCGATAATCCTCTTCAGTCCCTGGACGCATTCCATGATTCGAGCGATATTTAGAAATACCACGTACCTTACCTGTGCTTTTTAAATCTGTCTCGAAACTAATATACTGTCCTTCTGGACAGCTAAAAACTAACATCTCAGATTTTAAATCATCCGGTAGTAATGGCTCGCTCCAAAGCTCCATGCCTTCAGCTAGCAATCTTTTGGTGACTTCAGTTGCTTCTGCTGCTGACCGTGGATGAACGAAAAGCATGCTGCCTTCGCTAGACCAACGCGTTCCTTCAGGCAGCAACAGATCGCAATGTATCGCTTCTTCCATCAGTGTATGCCCATGATCACTCATAATTGCAAAATTATATTGTTCAAGCTGCCCTGCATTGCGTAAACGTTCAATCAAGGTGCCTACTTGAGCATCTGCAATACGCAACGAAAGCTCTGTATTCGGATTATCTGTACCAAATTGATGCAAATAATAGTCAGTAACGGCAATTTCCAGCAATAATAAATTTGGAGTTTGTCCGGATTCAATCAGCTTAGCAGCCATTTCTATTAGCTGAAAATCCGCCAAGCTACCTAACTCCAGCATTCGGCTACGGTTGTCCATTGGGTTAACTATGTCGTCTTTTGATAAACCGACTTGATCGAGCCTCTGCTCAGGATCTAGATTTTTTCCTTTCATTGTCCAATACTTATTTGCTTCATGGGCTTGATCATCGCGGCCGCGGATCATGACATCATCAACCCACCAAGGGCTTAGATATACGCTGCAATCTTCCGGCCGTACCATTCCAAACCCCATATTGAATACCTTCCCCCCAGCCTCATGGGTCAATGATGCAATGGTTTCAGTGCGCACGTCATAGGGATTGGACCATCTAAATACGTTGCCATCCCAGATCTTATTGCCATAAATTCCGTGCTCACTCGGTGGGCGCCCAACAATCATTGAGGTTCTTCCGGGGTAAGAGGTACCGCATACTTCGGGGGTGAGTGAGGACACTTGAGTCCCTTGCTGAGCTAATCGATTTAAATGTGGTAGCTTATCTCGCATCTTGTGGAATTGTTTTGCACTAATACCATCGATCATTATTAAAATAAGTTTATTCATAACTGCGACATTCCAAATTAATTATTTTTGATTATTTTTATCGAATAATTATCCGATAGAAAAGATTTAGATGCGAACAAATAAAAGTCGCCGATGACAGTCTAAGAAAAGAAAGAATCGGCTCCTAGAGCCCTTTGTGCAGTCAACATAAGCATGATTCGTTAACCAAGGGCGACGGCCAGCAGCCCAATAAAGGTCATAGAAACTCCGATGATTTTGGGTAGTTTGAGAGACTCACCAAACCCAATAACAGCAAACGCGACCCCCAATAGAATACTAAACTGGCGTAAGGCGACCACATAACTGACATTATCGACAAACGCCATGCTCAAAATTACCAGACAATAAGTGCCGGTAATAAGGCCACCGGTAAACAAGGCCGCCCGCCATTGATAACGGCAAAGAAAGCTCAACTCACGGCGTTGTTTTGAGGTGTAGCAGACAAACCCCAGCATCCAAATAGCCGCCGCCGCTGTCTGTAAGGTGACATAGACTAAAGCCACTTCGCTGGCGGTTGCTATGGCATCACCAGAAGCATCGGTTAGCATACGCATTAACTGAGTGGCTTGGCTGTCCAAGAGGGAATAACCAGCGGTGGCAAAAGCCGCCACCAAAGCAAATAGCGTGGTGCGGTTTTGGTAGTTCGCCAGTTTTAATTCTTTAAAATTCGGCAGTGGAATAAACAGGCAGCCAATAATGATTAGCCCCATGCCAATGATCGCCTGCACCGAAATAGCGGCCTGCTGACCAAGAAACACGCTGGAAATGCCGACGATGATTAATGGGGAAGAACGCGCAATGGGGTAGGCGATGGACATGTCGCCCGCTTTATAAGCTTCGACCAACCCCCAAAGGTAGATGGACTGAAAACACCCAGTTATCAGAATCAACAGCCAAATATCTGACCCCAGCGCCTTCACCAGGGGCCAATAATAGAATACAAAAGGTGAGAAGCTCACCGCGCCTGCCAACATGGTGAGAAAGAAAAAACCTAGGGTAGGGCTGGTCTTTTTGCCGAAAAAGTTCCAACCTGCGTGCATAATAGTGGAGATAAGCACAAGGATGATCGCGGTGAGGCTCACAGTGTTTTTCCTACTTCTTGCGCCAGGTTTGGGTGTTTTTTAGTAATACATTTCCTAATAGCCAGTGTACTAATCGCGCTAGCATACAGGTTAGCATAATCATTACCGCCATCGCTGCCGCTGGGGCAATGTCCCCTGCGTCGTCCATGTTTAACACAGCAACCGACGCCAGGCTGGTATTGTAAGAATACAAGAACACCACCGCTGACACAGTGGTCATGGCATTAACAAACAAGTAGCTTGCTATGTCCAACACCGCAGGCATACATACCGGCAAGGTAACGCGCCAGAAGGTTTTAATTTGCGGCACTTTTAATGAAGCGGACACCGATTCGAATTCCCCATCAATCTGCTTTAACGCTGTGGTCGCGGTAAGGTGACATACGGTATAAAAGTGGCTGATGGTACAGACAACTAATATGGTCATGGTGCCGTAAATGCCATTGAGAGGGTTATTGGGGCTGTTAAAGAAGAAAATGTAGGCCAAACCCAGTACCAAGCCAGGCACAGCCAACGGCAAGATGGCAAACAAGTGGAAGAACCATTTTAAGACTTTAAAGCCAGGTAGTTTCGCCACCAGATAGGATTGGAAGAAGATAAAGCCAGTACCAATAATGGCGGTAAAAGTGGCCATTTGAATCGAATTCCAATAGGCTGCCCAGCCGCCGCCATCCATTAGATCAAAGTTGTAGTTCTTCAGAGATAAGCTCAAATTATAAGGCCAGAAAGTCACCAATGAGGCGTAAACGGCCATTAAAATAATGCTTAAAATAATGAATGACACAAGCAACATAAGGCCTAAGAACACACGGTCTAACCATTGACGCTTTGGCGCTGTCCAAGGTACGGCTTTTGATGTCAGAAGCGCGGATTGCTTGCGCTGTAACCAGCGGTCAGTCAAAAAAGTAAGAATGGCTGGCAGCAGCAAAATCACACTCACCGTGGCGCCCATTTCGAAGTTCTGCTGCCCAATAACTTGTTTATAAATGTCGGTGGCGAGAACGTTAAATTGCCCACCAATGACTTTGGGTACACCAAAGTCGGTAATAACCAGAGTGAACACCACGAAGGCAACGCTGATGATGCCGTATTTAGCCGCCGGCAAGGTGACGGTGAAAAAAGTACGTATCGGTGAGGCGCCTAATACTTCGGCCGACTCATAAAGGCGAGCGTCAGTATTGGCCAGCGCCGTTAGCATAATCATCAGAGCATGGGGAAAGGTCCAGAAACACGAACCAATGATGATTCCTATGGGGCCATAAATACTTTCTCCCATAAGCAATTCTTTGATGATGCCCTGATTACCAAACAAATACACCAAACTGATGGCGGGTAACAGCGAAGGGGCCAAGATAGGAAGCACTAAAATGGTCCGAAACAAACCTTTAAAAGGAATGCGTGTGCGACTAATGCCGTAAGCCGTCAAAAAAGACAAACTGGTCACAATCGTCGTTGATAACAAAGCAATAAATAGCGAGTTATTAATTGAGTTATAAAGGCTAGGCGTGGCAAAAAACTGTGAAAAGTTGGTCAGGGCGATGAAATCACCGGCACGGTTCTCAACACTTTTTGACAGCAGTGTGTAAATGGGCAATACGACACAGATAAAGAGTGCCAGCACACCGATGATTAACACGCTGCCAAGTGACCATTCGTCTAAGCTGCGGCGGCCAAACAGGTTAGAAAACAGACGCTGTGCCGTGTTGTGTTGGCTCGGTTCCGTAGTGGCAGTGTTAGATTGGTTCATGCTTGGCCTCCAAAAATGTGTAAACGATCAGCGGGTAGCTGACAGCGGATGGATTGGCCCTGAGCTAAATTTAAGCCAGACATTTCGTTCATGGAAATGTCCGCAATAATAGGCGTTTCATGGGAGTCAATTTGTAATAAAGAACGCACCCGGGAACCGAGAAACTCCAAATGCAATACGTTGGCTTCTAAGGTGTTTTCTGCGTCCGCGCGACAATTAAAACGAATGTCTTCAGGGCGGATAGCCAGCTGGACATCGTCACCGAAGGTGGTTTCGGTGCCTGGGTTACATTGTAAAATCAAGGCGCCAGATTGCATCATTCCTGCGCCACTGTGTTGGGCTTTGAAAAAGTTCATCTCGCCAACAAACTCAGCCACAAAAGGTGTGCTTGGGTGCGTATAGACATTTTGAGGAGAGCCGATTTGCTCAATCACGCCATGATTCATAACGACAATTTTGTCCGCCATGGTTAAGGCTTCTTCTTGATCGTGGGTCACCATAATGGTGGTGACACCCAGTTTCTCTTGCAGTTGTTTAATTTCTTGACGAAGATGAGAGCGTACCCGTGCATCGAGTGCAGAGAGAGGTTCGTCTAACAACAATAGCCCTGGGGAAGTGGCCAAGGCGCGAGCCAACGCCACTCTTTGTTGTTGCCCGCCGGACAACTGTGCTGGGTATTTACCTTCGCTTCCAGATAAACCTACCGTAGCCAACAATTCACGAACGCGGGCGTGTTTTTCTTGGCGACTGAATTGTTGAGAAGCCAAGCCATAGGCAATGTTGTCTGCCACGTTCAAGTTAGGGAATAGGGCATAGGATTGGAACACAATACCAAAGTCACGGTGTTTAATCGGTGTTTGGGTAATGTTATTGCCTGCTTGAAAAATTTCTCCAGAAGTGGGCATGTCTAGTCCAGCAATGATGCGTAGCAGACTTGTTTTACCACAGCCAGATGGGCCTAAGAAACACACAAACTCGCCTTCTTGGATGTTCAGTGAAACGTCTTGCAGTGCTTGGTGTGTGCCAAACATTTGATGAATGTTTTGCAGTTCTAAATAGGCTTGATTGGACATGGAACCCTCTTTGTAAATAAAAATACGTTTTGGCATCGTGGCTTATCGTGCGCGGCGATCGCTAGATAAGTGGCTTATGACAAAACATACTGGTGATGGTGAATAGGAAAGTGTGTAACACAAAAAAGTGGGAATAGGACAAAGCCTATCCCCACTTGATGGTATTGGTTATTTTGCTTCACTTTTGCTGTCGTAACGGCTTTGCCACTCAGCCAAAATTTCATCGCGAGCACCTGCAGACCATTCAAAATCGTTGTCGATCATGAGGGACTCAGGGTCTTTCGGAAAATACTGAATAGGTTTTGCAATACCAGGTCTCGCCACGACGGCGTAACCTTCGTTGTACAGTTCGTTGGCTTCTTTTGAAGAGGCCCAATCGGCGAGGGTTTGTGCCGCTTTCAATTTATCGGTGCCCTTGATGATGGCAGTGGCTTCCATTTCCCAGCCTAAGCCTTCTTTAGGGAATACTAGGTCTAAAGGTGCGCCAGATGCTTTGGATTTAGCCGCACGGAAAGCAAAAGAAATACCGATCGGTGTTTCGCCTGATGCTGCCAATTTACAAGGTTTAGAGCCAGAGTGCGTGTAACGGCTGATGTTTTTGTGTAAGCCGTCCATGTACTCCCAGCCTTCTTTTTCGCCAAATATTTGTAGCCAGCTGCTGACGTCAAGGAAGCCTGTACCAGAAGAATTAGGGTTAGGCATAATGATGTGGCCTTGGTAAACCGGCTTTGTTAGGTCTGCCCAAGACGTTGGCTTTGGTAGGCCAAGTTTTTCAGATTCCACTGTGTTGTAACACACGGCAGCAATCCACGCGTCCATCCCAGTCCAGGTTGGCGCTTCGTCGTTATCTCTGAATTTTGGAGAAAGTTGGTCATAACCTGCTGGCTTGTAGCTTGCTAGCATGTTTTCATTTTTTAGACGCATAAGGCTGGTGGCAGCCAAGCCCCAAACAACATCAGCCTGTGGGTTGTCTTTTTCCGCAAGCAATTTAGCGGTAACAATGCCCGTAGAGTCGCGAACCCAGTTGATTTTAATGTCAGGGTGAACGTCATTAAAACGAGCAGCGTACTTCTTAAGATCTTCAGCTTCGATTGCTGTGTAGACGGTAAGCTCGGTTTTTGCCGCGTGTGCTGCCATAGAAACCGTAGTGATGCCTGCTAAAACAGCCAGACGTTTAAGTAGGGGCTTATGTGTCATTTCTTTCTCCATGCATCAGGTTTAAAATCATCTGGTATATACCAAGGTTGATATTCAACTTAACAGCCAAATGTTTCAGTGATGTGACATCGAGGAGAAAAACTTACATGGCTTAAACTACATGGCTGTGGATGGGGAGAGGGCTTTATATAGATCTCTGATCACCAATGGATAGGCTAATAGTCACGGCATTGTGGCACCGAAATTCATAATCTACTTCCAGTAGCTGCTTTAAAGAAGCGACGTTAAAGCATTCAATCTGAAGCTTTAGCTGGCCTGCGGCTATGTGTAGATTAGTGGTCGCTTCTACCGGTAGAGGGGGATTTGAAAGAAAGCCATCGCACCATGGGTGAGATGGTATTTGCATTTTAATATAGGTCCAATGGCGTCAAAGGCTAATTATTCTTTGTGGTTGTGATAACCGATGCCGTGGATTCAATCTTAATGGCATGGGGACGCCAAAATTCAATATCACAGTCAAGTAATACTCCCTCTGCACAATAGTTAACCCGTTGGACTAGCATCGCTGGACTGCCAGTGGAAGCGCGCAGTAACTGAGCGGTTTCACCAAGTAACGAGGAGGTTTTGATTTGAAAGTGCGTTTTAGCGTAGGGTTTTTGATATTGATCCCGATACACATCGGTCAAAGAAGACTCAATGTCGTGTTCCAATAGGCCGGGAAAGTTTTCCATGATGACATAGTTAAATGTGACCACCACTGGTCTGTCATCCAGCATTCTTAGTCTGTCTATACGATAGACCTGCGTGTCCACAGGCACGTTAAGCAATTCAGCCACTTCCTGAGAAGCACCTACTTGCTTCGCTTGGATCAATTTTGAGCTGGGCACAAAACCGCACTTGCTTGCCATTACATTAAAGTTATTAGTGGATGTTGGGTCATAGATCATCGATGGCGGTGAGACAAACCAGCCTCGTCTGTCTTCGCGGTGAATCTTACCTTCTGCTTCCAGTGTGGTTAATGCTTCGCGCAGTGTGACTCGAGTGGTTTGAAATTGTTCGGCTAAAGCGCGTTCAGTGGGCAGCTTTTTATTGGCAGTTAGCTCGCCTCTGTCTATTAAGCTTGCAACGCCTTCTTTAATTGTAATGTATTGCAAAGTATTCCTTATTGGTTGTTTTGAAAGAGTTGGTGGCCTAATCAGCAAGGGGAAATATATCACAATTGGATGATATTTATGTGTCACGCCCAGAAACACGGTTGACAAGCGTTGTTAATGTCGTGCTATTCTGGTCTAGACCAAAATCAAAAAGGCCATATTATGTCTACCAAATACAATGAGTATTTTTTGTTAACGCCAGGTCCGCTTTCAACTTCTGACTCTGTCAAAGAAGTCATGCTGAAAGATTGGTGTACTTGGGATGATGATTACAACCTGGAAGTCGTGCAGAAAATTCGCAAGGGGCTCGTGGCACTAGCAGGTGCTGACACTGACTATACGGCGGTGCTGATGCAAGGCAGTGGCACCGCGTCTGTAGAGTCGGTGCTTGGGTCCGTGATGGATGAAAACAGCAAATTGCTGGTAGTCGACAACGGCGCGTATGGCGCACGTATTGCAGAAATTACGGGCTATTTAAAGATTCCGACTCAGGTTATTGAGCTTGGTGAGCAAGGTGTGCCAGATGCTCAGGCCATTGATGCTCTGTTAGCAGCAGATGCTTCTATTACTCATGTGGCTATGGTGCATTGTGAAACCACCACTGGCATGTTGAACCCTCTAGAAGCAGTAACAAAAGTGGTTAAACAAAAAGGCCGCATCATGATTGTCGATGCCATGTCTTCTTTTGGTGGCATTCCTATTGATGTTCAAGGCTTGGGGATTGATTTCTTGATTTCCTCAGCCAATAAATGCATTCAAGGTGTACCAGGTTTTGGCTTGGTGATCGCCCGCAAACAGGCATTAGAAGAATGCCAAGGTCGAGCGCGCTCATTGGCATTGGATCTATATGCCCAGTGGAAATGCATGGAAGACAATCATGGTAAATGGCGCTTTACCTCACCAACCCATACGGTTCGCGCCTTTGACCAAGCAATGAGTGAATTGGACCAAGAGGGCGGTGTAGCTAAACGTCACCAGCGCTATATAAAAAATCAAACGATTTTAGTAGAAGGAATGCAGGCATTAGGCTTTAAATGCTTACTAGATCGCTCTCTGCATTCGCCGATTATCACTTCGTTTTTGTCCCCTAATCATAAGGATTACCAGTTCAAAACCTTCTATGAAAAGCTCAAAGAGCAAGGTTTTGTGATTTATCCTGGCAAGGTATCGAATGCCGATTGTTTCCGTATTGGCACCATTGGGCATGTTTTCCCACAAGACATCGAGCAGTTGATTGTGGCGGTCGAAAAAGCCATGTATTGGCAACGGGCTTAAGGTTAGCAAAAAGGTCGTTATGACGGCAGCCAGCTTACCGCAGACGAGTGGTAGTCTGGCCTGAATGTGTGTTTATTAAATCGATAAATGATAGGAATGTATAATGAGTAAGGTTCAAGCCGTTATTTTTGATTGGGCAGGTACGATGCTCGATTTTGGTTCATTCGCACCCACGTCTATTTTTGTTGAAGCCTTTAAAAGCGGGTTTGATTTTGATGTGAGCCTAGCGGAAGCTCGTGTTCCAATGGGACTCAGTAAAATAGATCACATTCGCGAAGTGGGCAAAATCCCTGCGGTCGATGCGCGCTGGCGTGCTCAACATGGTCACTCAATGACGGAAGAAGAGGTGGTGACCATCTACAAGTTATTTATGCCATTACAAATAGCCAAAGTCTGTGATCATGCTATTGCCATTCCTGGCGCAGTAGATGTGTTGAAAGAGCTAAGAAGCAGCAATATTAAAGTGGGCTCTTGTACGGGTTACCCTCGTGAAGTGCTGGATAAATTGTTGCCAACGGCTGCGGACATAGGCATTGCTCCAGACTACGTGGTGGCCAGTGATGACCTGCCTCAAGGTGGACGTCCAGGGCCATTTATGGCATTAAAAAATGTCATTGAGCTGGGCGTGACCAATGTTAGCGAATGCATCAAGGTGGATGATTCCGCTCCCGGTATTGCTGAGGGCTTAAACGGAGGCATGTGGACGGTGGCTTTATTGCTTTCTGGAAATGAAGCAGGCTTAACTCAGGCAGAGTTTGAGTCTTTAGATGAAGCAGGTTTAGAAGCAGCACGCAGCAAGGCTCGCCAAGTATTTGCTGACTCCGGAGCGCACTTTATGATCGATACCATTGCGGATTTGCCGGGTGTTATTGCAGAAGTAGAAGCGCGGCTTGCTCAGGGTATCAAACCTTAATTTGAGTCGACTCTTTTTAGTGTTGATAACATGACTTCTTTGCTCATCGGGTGAGGGAGTCAAATCGATTTCAGGGAAACCATTTTTTATGAAGCTTTCACTAGAGTGACTTCGAAATTTAACAAAGTTGGCTTAAAGTTTACGACACGCATATTTTGAAGCAGTAAACACGACGATACAAACATAATACAGTTTGAATGCGTTGAAGAACAAAATGATTACTAGTGTCCGAAGCGGTTTGCGGTATCCAACTGCACGTGTTTATTTAGGTTTTGTGCAATTTTTGGCAATGCCTGTCATGTGGCTGTTGTTAAGATGAGAAACAATATGTCATCACTTCTCCGTCCTTTTTATGAAAGCTAAACCCTCTATTACAGAGCTCTTGAGTAAGGAAAAAAATTAATGTCACTAAAAATATTCGATCTGGATGAAACCTTAATTGCCGCAGACAGCGTTACTTTGTTTGGCCGCTTTCTGTTGTCGGAAGGTGTGGTGGATGAACGCTTTGTTGAGCAAGAAAGCCTGTACATGGATCAGTACTCGGCAGGTAAGTTAGATATCCATGATTTTGTTGACTTTTTTGTTGGGGCTCTGCGCCATTTGCCAGTCAGTGATATTCAGAAAATGATGCCCAGATTTGTTGAATCCTATATCAAACCGGTTGTCTATCATCAGGGCCAAGCACGTGTTAAACACTACAAAGAACAAGGTCATGATTTGCTCATCATCAGTGCTACGCCTGCTTTTGTGGTCAAAGAAATCGCCGCCTTGTTAGGTATTGAAAACGTATTAGCAATCGATTTGGTTGAAGAAGAAGTGGCTGGTCAGTCGATGTATAGTGGTGAAATTCTTGGTACGCCCACCTTTAGGGAAGGCAAAGTGACTCGCTTGCGCTCGTGGCTAGCCAGCAATGGGGCGTCATTAAAAGATAGCACATTTTACTCTGACTCAAGCAACGATATTCCTTTATTGGAATTGGTTGATCACCCGGTTGTGATCAACCCGGATGAGCGCTTGCTTTTAAAGGCACAACAAGACAACTGGAGCGTATTGCATTGGAAAAATTAGTTTTTAATTTTGTAAATTCTCGAATGGCGTAATTGACGAAAACCCCATGTCAAGAATAGGGACCGTTGGTAGTTGACCTCTTATGGATGAAGACGGTTGTGTTAGCCAAAATCGGCAGCTGTTTGAAACAACAGAGGTAGAGCTTTCATTTGTTCTATTTTAAAAGAGAGCGTTTAGTTTCATGGCGTAAGTTTAAGTGACTAGGTCGCGTATTTTCTACTCTTGAAGCTATCAATAAACGGAGTTTGTGGGTGATCAGCTCCGTTATTTTTATTTTTTTTAATTAAAGTGTTGATTTAAAGTAGTTTTTATTTAAAATGCACTCGTTGTCATTTGTGAAGAGAATTGTTTGCAATCTATATAGTTAGCAAACATCAGAGCAAAAGAGATCGGGAGTGGTAGTTCAGTTGGTTAGAATACCTGCCTGTCACGCAGGGGGTCGCGGGTTCGAGTCCCGTCCATTCCGCCATTTACTTTCGTTAGTGTGAAAGTAAATTGGCAAGCGTTACCATCACTATGATGGGGGTGTAACTCAGTTGGGAGAGCGTTGCCCTTACAAGGCGAATACCTCTCTACACCCACCACTAGTTTTTCTGTTTTAAATCTTCGCAAATCTCTTCTGTGGTATTTTCTTACATATCATCTTATACACAGCGTTAAATCTCACCTTAGAAAATTAACTTCTCATCTTGAATTTCTATGTTACGCAGTTTTTATCGTAGCTTTACACTTAATACAGATCCGAATACGCTCAGCAGAGAGTTTGCTGGCTCTGGCATTAAGCTCTTTAAAATTGATCTTTGGAGTTACGCTGAAGCGGCGTCTGTTTATTTGGTTTGTTAGCGTCATTGTAAAATAGGGTAGAGAGTGACAATCAATATTGACACTCTTTACCCTCTTTATACTGGCTAGATTCGATTAGTTCTCTTGCGTTGTACTGTCGGCTGTTTGCTCCGGTATATCTGAAAAACCAGCGCCAGCGCCAATAGCAATTTGCAAGGAAGCCCACTCTTGCAAGCTCGTGTTATAAGCGTATGCTGCACTGATTTGTGCATTGGCTTCTAGGCGAACTGTATCGAGTAGATCGAGTAATGTCATGGCACCATTTTTATAATTATCATAGCCAAACTTTAATGCTTTACTGTAAGACGAAGCGGCTTTTACTAAGAGTTCCGTTTGCTCACGATATAGCGATAAATTTGATTGAGCCACTTGAACGTCTTCAACTGCGTCTTGCACACTAGCACGCCAAGCTATTTCTGCTTGCTTGGCGACAGACTCTTGAGCGTCTCGTTGAGCGTTTAAATAACCGCGATTAAATATGCCCAGTGAAATGGATGGTCCAAAACTCCAGCTGTCTAAAGAGTCTTTATTGGATACGGATCCAGTTAAACTGATAGAAGGGTAAAGTGAGGATTCATCAACACCGGTTTCCGCGACTTCTTGATGAAGAATGGCTTCTTGGTATCGAATATCTGGTCGATTACGTAATAGATCGGCAGGCAACCCAATAGCGGGGTCGCTTGGTAGATTTAATTGGCTTTGAGACTCTTCAATTTTAGCGATTAAGGGTTTTGCTGGTTGGTCTAGCAGTGTGGCGATAGCAAAAACTTTACTTCGGAACAGTGCTTGGTAACTTGGTAATTCTGCCTGAGCAGATTGTAACGCCGCTTCTGCTTCCGCCAGTTCATAGAGAGTAGAAAGGCCTGCATCGTATTCTCTCTGCGTTACTTCAAGCGTACTATTTCGAGTGCTAATGGTATTACGTGTTAGGTCCAGCGCTTGCTGGTAATAGCGCGCATCTGCGTAGTTCGCAACTACCTCTGCAAGCCAGGCTAACCGCTCTGTTCCGACATCAGCTTGTGCTGCGACTAGATTGGCGAGTGCTGCCTCACGTGCGCGTTCCACTCCGCCAAAAAGATCGATAACATAACTGGCACTTAGGCCAGTTGTTGAGCTGATGGATGTACTTTGGTTTTCACCACCAGAACGAAGGCGACTGTAAGATAAAGAGCCTTCAAGCGCCGAATTTATACCGGTTTTTCTTAGCTCAGCATTGGCTTCTTGAATTCTCTCTCGGGCTTGGAGAATATCCAAATTTTGACTGAAGCCTGTTTCAACAAGTTCCGTCAGTATTGGGTCGTTAAATTCTCTCCACCACGGTGTATATGCCACCTCATCGATGCTTTTGTTATCACCACTGACAAAAGTTGATGTCAGCGGTGTTGTTGGAGACTCCCAGTTGGGGCCAACCGTAGCACAGCCAGTTAACAGCAAGAAAGGCATGAGTTTTATCATATTTATCATTTTGTAGTTTCCTTATTTCCTAACTGCTTGGTTATGGCTACGGCTTTTAACACGGCTAAATACAGGACAGGGACCATTAAGATGCCAAATATTGCTGAGAATATTATGCCACCTAGCATGCCTGTTCCGATCGAGTTTTGTGCATTAGCGCCAGTGCCGTCGGCGGTTGCCAGAGGTAACACACCAAACGCGAAAGCAAATGTCGTCATAAGAATAGGGCGTAAACGCATTTTTGAAGCTGTGATAATGGCGCCGACTAGCTCATGACCTTCTCTTCTCATGCTTTCTGCAAATTCGACAATCAAAATGGCATTTCGTGCGGCGAGTCCAATCGTGGTTAGCATGCCGACTTTAAAGTAAACGTCATTGGACTGTCCGAAATACCAAGTGGCTAAAAATGCACCGAGTAAACTAACAGGAACCGCCAACATGACAGACAAAGGTACGGTCCAGCTCTCGTATAATGCGGCCAATGCGAGAAAGACCACGACAGCGGAGAGAATGTACAAAATCAGCTCTTGGTTTCCGGCAATCTGTTCTTGATAAGACAAACCTGTCCAAGCCAATTCATAGTCACCTCCGAGTTCTGCGACAAGGCGCTCCATTTCAGCCATGGCCTCCCCGGAACTAATACCTAATGCAGCTGACCCTTGAAGGTTGATCGCATTGTCTCCGCCATAATGAGAGATAGAGGTATAGGTTTTACCCCAAGTCTGTGTGCTGAACGCTGCCATAGGCACCATCTCGCCACTGCTGTTGCGCATATACCAGCTGTTAATATCTCCAGGTTGCATACGGTACTCTTGATCGCCCATTAAGCGCACATCTCGTTGCTTACTGTTTAATGTAAAGTCATTTACGTAGCTGCCAGCAAAAATAATAGACAAATTGGAGTTGATTTCTGAAAGCGTCAGTCCTGAGGCTTCGGCTTTTTGAGAATCGATGTCCATTGTTAATTGTGTAGAGGTGCTGTTTTCGTAGCCTCGAATACCTGTTACAAGACCGGACTCTTGTGCATCTTCAGCTAATTGAGTCGCCGTTTCGTGCAGAGCAGCTAGGCCGCTTCCGGCACGATCAATCAAGTACATCTCAAAACCGTTTGATGATCCTAAACCGTGAATGGCGGGCGGTTGCAAAAACAGCACCTGCCCATATCGTCCATTTGAAAACGCTTGGTTAGCTTTTTCGGCCAGTTGCGCGGCCGACATGTTGGGGCGCTCATCTAGTTCTTTAAGCTTGATAAACATCATGGCGTTATTTTGACCGGTACCATTAAAGCTAAAACCGATAGGTGAGAAGCCTCCTACGAAATACTCACTATTTTCTTTTAACAAATAGTCTTGCATAGCATTGATTGTTGTGAGTGTTTGGGCTTGAGTGGCGTTATCAGGCAGTGTGACAACGGCCATTAAGATACTCTGATCTTCTGTTGGTACAAAGCTAGTTGGAAGTCGCTCATAGACTAAAGTCATGACAGCACCTATGCCGATGACGACAACTAACATACGAAAAGGGCGTTTTAATAATTTATCTACTGCACCGGTATAGCGAGTATTTAAATTATCAAACCCTGCGTTAAATTTACGGGCTGGCCATAATTTAGTGCGTCCATGTGTGGGCTTTAACAAAGAGGCACACATAGCTGGTGTTAGTATAAGAGCAACAAATAAAGATAAAACCATGGCAGAAATGATGGTGATAGAGAATTGACGATAAATAATACCTGTCGATCCGCTCATAAAGGCCATAGGCAAAAAGACAGAAGATAGGACAATCACGATTCCTACCAAAGCCGATGAAATTTCTTTCATGCTTTTTTCAGTCGCGGCCATAGGGCTTAGATTTTCTTCTTCCATAATTCGCTCAACGTTCTCAACCACGACGATTGCGTCATCGACGAGCAGACCAATGGCCAGCACCAGAGCAAACATGGTGAGCGTATTGAGAGAGTATCCTGTGACCGCCAATATGCCGAAGGTACCGAGTAATACGATAGGAACCACCAGCGTTGGGATCAATGTTGCACGCCAGTTTTGCAAAAAAACTAAAATAACAATAAAAACCAAAATAATGGCTTCGATTAGGGTTTCTACTATTTGTGTAATTGAATCAACGATAAAGGGGGTTGTGTCATAAGAGTAAATAACGTCAACGCCTTCAGGTAGGCTTTTTGCCAAAGTGCTTACTGTGCTGTGAACTCGTTCAGATGTTTCTACGGCATTGGCCCCAGTTGATAGGTTTACACCAAAGCCAACAGCGTTTTTGCCATTATAGGTAGAAAAAACTGTATAACTCTCATTGCCTAATTCCACTCTTGCAACGTCACCAAGAAAGACAGAAGAGCCGTCGTCGTTCGTGGTCAAAATAATGTTGCGGAAATCATCAACAGAGCTTAACTGTGAGCGAGTCTTTAATAAAATTTTGTTTTGTTGGCCTTTTACGCTTGGTATGGCTCCCAACGAACCAACGGTCACATTGGTGTTTTGAGCCGAAATGGCATCTGATACATCACTGGGCGTCAATGAATATTTATAAAGACTATTTGGGTCAAGCCAGATGCGCATGGCATATTCGGAGCCAAATAGAGTGATGTCACCCACACCTTCTAAGCGTTGTAATGTTTTTTGCATCTTCTCTGAGAAAATGTTTCCTAGATCGACATCAGAGTATTTGCCATCGGTCGACACTAAACCGCCAACAAGCAGCATCGAGCTATCGGAGCGAGTTACGGAAATTCCTGAACTTGTGACACTAGAAGGTAGGCTTCCTTCAACCAATTGAAGCTTGTTTTGAACTTGTACTTGAGCGATGTCAGGGTCAACACTGCTATCAAATGTCAGGGAAATGCTGGAGCTTGCTTCGCTGGACGTGGATGTCATATACAGCAAGCCGTCAAGGTTGGTCATGCCATCTTCGATAACAGCGGTTACTGAATCTGCGACGATTTGACCGGATGCACCGGAATAGGTTGCGCTGATAGAGACAGAAGTTGGCGCAACATCTGGGTATTGAGAAATCGCTAAGCTTTTTAAGCCAAAAGCACCTGCAATCATTAAGGTGATGGCAAGTACCCAGGCAAAAACGGGTCTATGAATAAAAAATTGAGTCATGGGTTATTCTTCCAATGCAGAGGTATTGGACGGGGTTTTATTACTGACTTGAGTGCTTTTTGTGATGGTGCCATCATCATTGATTGTGACGTTAATGGCTTTAACAGAGGTGCCCTCTGAAAGGCTTTTCTGTCCATCCACAATAACTTTTTCGCCCGCAGATAAGCCTGATTTGACAATCCAATTGTTGTTGTAGTGTCCAATTGTCTCTACCTCAATGGCTTTGACTTTATTGTCATCATCGACAACGAAAATGCTCAAATTACCATTCGCTTCATGGCTACCGGCACGTTGAGGTACTAAGAAGGCTTCTTGGGTACCCAGCTCAATAGAACCGCGAACAAACATACCAGGAAGAATGACATGATCTGGATTGTCAAAGCGGAAGCGGACTTTAACGGATCCAGTGGAAGTGGATACTGTCGGTGATGATGTGATTAACGTGCCTTTTCCTCGATAAACGACCCCATCATCTAGTAAGAGGTTAGCTGACAGTTCTTGGTCAACCTTGATGTCACCTTGATAGACTTGATGGCGGAATTTTAACACATCGGAAACGGGGGATAGCACATCAACAAAAATAGGATCTAAGGTTGTGATAGTTGTCATTGAGTCGGTTTGTGCTGAAGTAACTAAGTCGCCTAATGATAGGCTGGCAACATCTGCGATGCCTTTGATTGGCGCGGTGACAGTTGTCCAACCTAATTGTATTTTTGTGTATTTCAATGCAGCTTCTGCTGATTGTAGAGTGGCTTGTGCAGAGGCCAGTGCCGATTTAGCGGTATCGACATCGTCTGATGTGTAACCTGAACCTTCTAGCTTTTTGGCTCTATCATAAGCCGCTTGTTTGACTGGTAAATTGGCTTTTGCCTCTGCTACAGCAGCTTCATCTGCGGCAACTGCAGCTTGATAGCTGGAATCATCAAGTTGAAAAAGTGGGGTGCCTTTTTCTAGTATCGTACCTGGCTCATACAGTTTTTCGATGATAATACCGTCAACTCGAGGGCGAATATCGGCTTGTTCGTAAGCGACTGCTCGCCCCGGTAAATTTACAATAACCGGTGTGCTTTCAAGCGCCATTGTTACGACACCAACAGGACGAATTGGCTGCTCTTGTCCTGATGGGGGACCTTCGGCCATAACGCTTAAAGAGGAGGTGAGTAATAACGCGGATAATCCAGCGAAGGTCCAACGAGGGGAAAACAATGTCATAACGATTCCTTTAGTAATAAAACTGGCAACCAAGCTACAGAAGTGCTGTTAATTAGCGGCTGTGGTTGAAGTAAATAGCAGTGCATTAGAGTGGCTCTTTTGCCTAATAAAAGGTGGCTCTATGCATCAAAAACTTTTAGTGGGGATAGTATTGATTGAGTTCCCCCACTTTAGATGGGGGGATACTATCTTGCTGTTTAGAAAGGAATCGTTTGAACCGCTAATCCCGAACATCTCGACCTGATTAGGACTGTTTTTTGTGAACTGTGCAAATATAGTGCAAGGTTTTTTTATGTGCTAATTCAGCGGTAAGGTGATTAAAAACAGTAACTTAAATCATCCGCTAATTTCGTACTAATGATTTTCTATACTGTGAAGGCGTCATTTTTGTGATTTTTTTGAAGGCAGTATTAAATGTGGACTTAGAATTAAAACCACAAACATAAGCTATTTCTAGCACACTCATGTTTTCGCTTTCAGCTTGTTGCATGATTTGTTTCACGCTTTCGATGCGGTACTCATTTATAAATAGATAGAAATTTCTGTTTAACTGCTCACTTATTATTTGGGTGGTGTAGTGCCTTGGAATCGCAATTTGCTTGGCAAGCTTTTCTACTGTTAATGTTGCGTCTAGGTAGGGTTTTTCCTTTGCCATACAGGATAAAAGTCTTTGAACATATCGGCGTGCTCTTTCCTCGTCTAGCCCTGAACGTTCATACTTGTTTTGATTCGTCGTGTCGCTATCTTTTTTCAGGTCCGTGGAATTTGACCTTAATGTTTCTGGTGGCTTCTCACTAACAGATAAGATTTGTTCTGTTTCAATCTCTGTGTTTTCACTGACTGGGTCGGGTGGATATATTTGGGTTTGCTTTAGGCCAAAAAAGCTCAGAATGAAAATAAACATTGTAAAGGCAAAAGCATGTGAGTAGATCAAGGCAGAGAAAGGGAAGAAAGGTCCTATGGCAGGGACAATATAGCTAATCACAAAGGCGATGGTGATGTAATTTAGCCACTTTAGCGTAATTTTTCCTGATAAGGTAGAAAAGTGGTTAACCACTTCTTTGCTGTGTTTATGTAAACGCCATAGTGCGGCCGTGGAATAACTAAATAGAGAACATAGAATGATGGTGCCGACCAGCATATTTTGAATGTTATTGTCTAATGTCTGATTCGTATGCGGAAAACTGATCTCATTGGTGAGGGTCAGTTGTATAAATGTAAGAACAAGGAAAGGGGCAAAGTGGCTTAGGTGTTTGAGTTGGAAGCTTTGTAAACCTCCGATTAGACTATTCAGATAGAGCCAAAGAAAAGGCCCAAAGGTTAATGGGTATATGAAATTTGTCGTCAGGAGAGGTATAGAGATATGTAGCATATCGCAGCTCATAGCCTTTCCTGCTAATGGCAAGGCGAGAAAGATAATCCAACCCATTAAGATATTGTCACTAAGTGATCTATTTTCTTTAGAAAACAAAAAAAGAGCGATGAAGCTGGCGTGTGCAATGCCAATATAGAGCAACTCGTCCATAATGATCCTTTCATTGGGAAGTGGGTATATGCCAAATAAAACTGACGTTTAGGCCATAATTTTAAGGAAAATAAAGTTCGGTAGCGACTATATCAACCTTATTTATTCTTCGTAAGTGCCTGTATCCACAGTTTTTGTATGTTTTTGGTCGAGATTGTTTTCACTTCTCTGTGAAGCATCCGTTATATAACAGGTTAAGCCAAAGATTCTTAGGTCGCTAAAAAGTCCTGTTCGCTATATGCTTATGCTCTTTTCTTATTTCATGGGGCTGTACGTATTGTACAGTGATGCGCTAATTCAATGATCCTTTCTGCCTTCCATAAAGTGCCTGTTGGTATTCGCTATGTTTTGATGTCCGCTGCAGGTTTTGCCTTAATGGCGACCCTAGTGAAATTGGTGAGTGAGCAGGGTATTCCTGTTTTTGAAATTGTCGCGGCAAGGTGCTTGGTTTCGTTTGTTATCAGCTATGCGGATGTAAAGCGTAAAGGTATTGCGGTTTTTGGTCATAATAAAAAACTGCTATTTGCTCGAGGTTTCATCGGCACGCTGGCTTTAATGTGTGTGTACTACGCCTTGGCAACTTTACCTTTGGCTGAGGCGACTTTACTACAATATATACATCCTGTGTTTACGGCTTTATTGGCCTTGGTGTTTCTGGGTGAGAGAGTTAATAACTATACGATTGCCTGTATTTTTCTGAGTTTGTCTGGTCTGCTGTTTATCGCTGGCGCAGATTTACTTTCGGTGCATCATCAAGGTTTACCGACTTTGAGTGTAGCGCTCGCCTTGTTAGGTGCCATGGGCAGTGCCATTGCTTATGTTATTGTCCGACGTTTGAGCAAAACAGAAGACAGCTCAGTGATTATCTTGTATTTCCCTATGATTGCTTTCCCCTTATCTGTCTTATTATTAGGGGGGGATTTTGTTATGCCCAGTTTTGATGTCTTGATATTGCTCATTTTCGTTGGGGTATTTACACAAGCGGGTCAATTTGGTTTAACCAAGGCAATGCAAACGCTATCGGCTGGGATTGCCTCTGCGTATTCTTATATCCAGTTAGTGTTTACCGTACTATTGGGGTGGTTGGTATTCAGTGAGGTTCCAGTGATGACCACTTGGGCTGGTGGGGTGCTGATTATTTGCGGTGCTCTAATCAATGTGTATGGTGACCTGAAGAAAAAATACTGAGGATTATGCCGCCCCAAGTATAGGCTTTGCTTCTTGTTAATTATTTATATGCGTAATAGAAGACAATGGTTTGACTGGCGTTTTTTTAGTGTATCTGTATGAACCTATTGTTGGGATACGTTTTGATATTGAAAACTTCCAAACCCGCCGTGTCGATAGTAGTCATGATGCGGTAGGTTAGAGTTCTGTGATAGAGATTGAGAGTCTAAGGAAAGCGTATTTTCGTGGCGTGTTTCTTATGATTATGAGCAGCATGATTGAGCTCGTAGTGGACGATTTCCCATCTTTTCAAGTGCTGTAATGTTTTCTGCTAAGAAATTCGGGTTGTTTTGGAGTGTCTCAGACAAAACAGTAGGTATCCACTTGAGGAGAGCCTGATTGATACTATAAAAAACCCATTGCCCCTGACGTCGGTCAGTAAGTAGTTCGCAGTGTCGTAACTGAGCCAAGTGGCGAGAAATCTTGGGTTGGCTTTCATTGATGGCCTGCATAAGCTCACATACACATAATTCCTTTTCTAGGTGAATCAGTAGAATACACCTCAAGCGTGTTTCGTCGGCAAGGCATTTGTAAAATTGTACTGGGTTCAAAAGATGCTCCTAGCGGTAGTGCTATCAGGCTGTTGGGGGCTTAATTATGCTGGAGTATTTTTGCATATCTAGATTTTAAAATATACGAAGAATATATGGAAAAAAATATATATGAAAAAAAGCATATAAACTGAGTTTTGTCATCTTTTTGTCATGTGAATCTTTCATTATGGGGTTATTCAATTTTAAACAATCCACTTGTAAAGGTACTATATGATGAATAAAAGCAAACTTCTTATTGCAATGTTGTTAGGCGCGTCTTTGGTCGCTTGTGCTTCTACAGCGACAGAAACGTCTACCGTAGGCAAGTACGATATTGATGGATTTAAAACACAAATAGAAGATGGTCGCCTTTGGGTGTTTGAAGATGGCTCTGAAGAATTGGCGTTTTTTGAAGCGCACGGCGAGCCAGCAAAGCAGTTTACTAACATCGGCGCAGGTCCAGAAGGAATGACGGTTAAGGCGGCGAGTCAAGAGTCTTTAGACAAATACCTAGCAGCCACTTCTGGTGCTGAATTTGATATTAAAGGCTTCAAAACCAAAGTAGAAGATGGTCGTCTTTGGGTATTTGAAGATGGTTCTGAAGAGCTGGCGTTTTTTGAAAAACACGGCGAGCCAGCAAAACAGTTTACTAACATTGGTGCAGGTCCAAATGGTATGACTGTTAAAGCCGCTAGCCAAGAGACCTTGGATAAGTATCTGTCTACTTTTAAGAAGTAAGTATAAACGCAGCCGGTTATTAGATGGTTGTTGAGGATAGTGCGAAAAGCTGGGTTGTTTGTACTTGATTTTCGCAAAATGTATTTACGTCAAGAAACTGGGGCGTTTGTATGTTCTTCCTACCACTAAGCAAGCTTATTTAGTCTTGTTTAGTGGATTTAACCGTTTCCTCTCACGGCTCAGTATCATTGAATTCACTTCCAGTAGAAGATTGACCATGTGTGAGTATCATGGTTTGTTAATGGTTCTTTTTAATCATTTCTTGATAGATTTCTTGTCTGCTCCTAGATGAGCATTTAAGACTGTACAATTACTCTACACTTTCGTTTATAGCGTCACCTTCCATCTCAAGCGTTCACGTAAAGGGTCAAGCAAGGGTTCTAAGGAATTCATTGCATCCGCTTATCTATTTCGGTTAGGAAGATTTAAATTGCGTGTTGTGCGGTATTTAGTGTGTGATTTCCTTCGGTAAGAGTCAGTAAGTGCTAGATAGGTGATAGGTCAAATATTAGCTCTCTCGTGAACAGGATATGTTTTCCGGTTTCTTAACCATTTTTCGATACTGTGATGGAGTGACGCCACAGTGCTTTTTGAAGAGGCTATTAAAGCTCGATTTTGAGTTGAACCCAGCCCGATAAGCAAGATCAATAATGGTCATTTTATCATCTTGGTTTTCAAGAAGCCTTTTTACTTCATTGATTCGAAACTCGTTCACGTACTGATAAAAATTTTTAGAAAGGCCAGTGCTGATGACTAACGAGAGTGTTCTTCTAGGTATGTTGAGCGCCTCGGCTAACGCATACACCGAGAAGTCAGGGTCCAGAAATGGCTTCTCTTGCTGTAGGTATAATTGCATATTGTTAATCGTTTCTGTGACGAAATCATTATTGATGGTAGAGGGGCGTACTGCTTCAAGCTTATTAGGTGAAAGCTCAGAATCAGTGCTTGTTTCTGCAATGATTTCATTCTCATTCATTGCCTTGTGTTCCAACTGGAATACAGGTTTCTGTTTGATGCCGAAAAAGCAAAGTAACAGGATGAAAATAGAGAAAGAAAGCATATGTCGAGTGATGGGGTCAATGTACTCGCTTGCTGAAAATTGAGCTTCATAAACGACGTTGAATAACACGAGTATCACAAATGTGATTGGAAGTGCATATATCCACCGCAAACTCACTTGGCTGTCATGTTGCGAGAAAAAATCGGCAATATTAATTCGATGCTGACGCAATGTAATGAGGGTGGCAATTGAGTAGCCAATAAAAATCAGTACATTGATAAAGCCAAAATGAAATAGTAAACCTTCTAATAGTGACATGGTGTCGTTTTCAATAACCGCGTCACCAACAACTGTCAGGTTTCTTTCTGGTTGAGGCAACATTAAGCTTGAAGGAGGCATACTTATGAATAAAACGTAGAACAACACAAATGGTAGAAAATGTAATAACTCAGCCCCTTTAAAAACGCGTTTTTCTTTGCTGATCAGCATTCGCGTGTAGCAGTATAAAATTGGGCCATTTAAGAGGTGTAATGTCGGGTTGCTAAAGAAAAACAACGTTTCAATGTTGATGTTTATGTGAGCAAGGGTGGAGTGGATAAGCGGGATGTTTAAGATAAAAAGCCACAAGCATAGCAGCCAATCCGTTTTGTGTTTATGTGACTTAGTGAGAAGGTGCGTTAAAGTGAATAATGTCAGACTCAATCCGATTAGGCTAATTTCCCAGCTGTGACTTTTATTCAAGTACAAGAACTTAACTCCTTTCAAAGTTAAAACAGTTTTATAATAAAAAGTCCAAATAGCGCGCTTTGGACGAGCTACACTTTATATACCTTTATTTTATAACTCTCAAACTATTCATTCGAGGTGAGAAGATATTATATGGATATCAACCAGTTCCCAATCCGAGCGAGAAGATCAAGCTCAAAAAACGCATTTAATCAAAAGCTCGTTTTTCCCGCTTTATCACTAGTAGCAGTAGCGATTAGTGGTTGTAGTAATGGGGGAGCCCAAACAAGCACCGCTGAAAGCGCATTGGTCAAAGAACAAAAGGTTAGCTTTGTACTGACGGATACTATGCAGGAATCTTGTTTCGATGATGATGGCTCTGAAATATCTTGCTCTTCATCATCAGGCGCATTTTATGGTCAAGATGCTCAATACGATGGAGTGAAACCATCCTATACTGACAATGGAAATAGTACGGTTACGGATAATAATACGGGAATGATGTGGCAGAAAACGCCAGACTATGAACACTATGTTTACGATGATGCTATTAGCTACTGTGAAGGCTTAACGGTAGCGGGTTACAACGATTGGCGCTTGCCTTCAATCAAAGAGCTTTATTCTATTGCTGATTTCCGAGGTGAAATTGTTGATCCCCGTGATGAAAGTATGAACACGCCTTATTTGGACACTACTTATTTCGACTTTCAGTATGATAAAAGAATGGCTTATATCGGTCAGTATTGGTCTAGTACAAAATATACATTAGGACCTGTTCATAATACTCAAAATGTAGATGCCGCTTTTGGCTTTAATTTTGCTGATGGCCATATTAAAGCTTATGAGACTGGTTATGAATTTGGGACAAAAAATCAAAACATTGAGTCTCCAGGTAACTTCGTAAGATGCGTACGAGGGGAAGAGAATGTTTATGGTGTGAATGATTTTGTCACCAATGGTGATGGCACCGTTACGGACAAAGCGACAGGGCTGATGTGGCAAAGTGCAGACGACAATGTTCGTCGAAACTGGCAAGACAGTTTGTCTTATGCAGAAAATGCAGAAGTAGCGGGTTATTCGGATTGGCGTATGCCCAATATTAAAGAGCTCCAGAGCATTGTGAAATATGGTGGTGAGGTTGGTTCATGGCCTGCTATTGATACGCGCTATTTTACACTGTCTGGCGACAATACTATAAATGATCCAAGTTGGGTTTGGAGTAGTACGACTCAAGGTGATTTTAAATATACTGCCGCGTACATTTCCTTCAGTAAGGCACTTAGCAAAAAGAACTCCTCAGCGACAGAATATTATGATTGGCATGGCGCTGGGGCTCAAAGAAGCGATCCTAAGTCAGGCACCCCTTCGGATTATGACATGGCTTCTGAAAATGCAACGGACTTGGTCATGACTAAGAATTACACATTGCTAGTAAGAAACATAAAGTAAACATCAGCTATATTTTAAAAAATAGTAACTTGGTTCAAGTTGATTTCAGCAGCGTTTGGCTCGCTGTTGGAATTACTTGAAAAGCATATAGCAAGTGCTAAAAAAATAACAATTTAATAGGATCAGATAATGGAAACTAAGAAATTAATGATAGCAATACTGTTTATGATCAGCAGCCCATTTCTTGTTTATGCCAATGCGGCTAGTGAAACGGTTGAGGTCATGCTGGCTGATAATTTGGATGATACACGAGGGTACTGTATTGATGTTGCGGGTGGACAAGGTGCCACAGCCTCTTTAGATAAAGGCTTACAAGCACATACTTGCTACCATTACACAGGTACTATCCTTGAAGATCAGGGTTTTGATCGTTTATCCATCGATCAAGATAAATTTTACTTATCTTATTTTGATGTCTGCATGTCAGTATCATCATTAGAAGCTGGCGAGAGTGTAGGGTTGGCGCAATGTGCAAACCAAGACACGCAAAAGTTTGAGTTAACCGATAGTGGTAAAATTGCATCTAAGGCAAACCCAAAGCTTTGTCTTACGGTCAGTAGTACTGATAAAAAAGAGGGCCGAGGCGGAAGTCCCGTTCATGTAATGCGATCACTTTCACTACAATCATGTGAAACTAGCGCAGATAAGTATCAAACCTGGTCGATGCACTCTCTTTAACTGATTCTACGTATCTTAAGATTATCACTTTAGGGTGGTAATCTATAAGGTTCTTATAGGATTACTAAGTGCAAACTCTAGCGTGGACTGGTGTCATTCTTGGACGACTTTTTAGATTGCAGTTTGAAGACCTTTTTCTAAAAAAAATAATGAAAGCTAGACATATCAATTTATTGTTGTATTATCTGCGCCCGTTGTCGAGCGAAGTTCAATTTACTTCCTTAACCTAAGTAGGATTAAGTTATTTGTGACTCTTCTTTTTAAGAAGAGTGTCATTTATATAATGCTTATTGTTAATGGTGTTATTTGAATCGATAAATGTTGTAATAAGTTATTGATTTTAATCGTAATTAACTTATAATGACCTTCATTGAGTGCTGAAATGCTTGTTAAGTATTTTTTCATCAACATCTTTACGATGTAAAAAAATACGTCTGATGAGACGTTAAAAATAGTTGTGTTGGAGTGGTAGTTCAGTTGGTTAGAATACCTGCCTGTCACGCAGGGGGTCGCGGGTTCGAGTCCCGTCCATTCCGCCATTTACTTTCGTTAGTGTGAAAGTAAGTTGGCAAGCGTTACCATCACTATGATGGGTGTGTAGCTCAGTTGGGAGAGCGTCGCCCTTACAAGGCGAATGTCGGGAGTTCGAACCTCTCCACACCCACCATCTTTTTATCCAGAAAACTCTTATCAACCCCTCTTTCTAATATTTAATTAATTTATGTATTTTGTGCATATTTTAGTGCTGTATTTCTTCGTAAAAAATCTCTTCTCCTTGTTTTTATTGTGTAACTTTCTGTTCTGATCAGCACATTTTTTCCTTTTTTGGCTTAATATTGTGTAAATATTGTATTGCTTAAGAAATACTTGCTGGTAATATCAGGATATGTGCTTCTATACTTGAAGCGTATAATTGACTTAATAATTAAAAATAAATTTTCCAATAAAAATAACAATGGAGCTTATTTATGACTACCTCCTCAAAATTCTTGTTTAGAGCGAGTTTTGTTGCGGCCTCTGTGGCGGCAGCGTCGTCAGCTTATTCGGCTGGTTTTGCTTTAAATGATCACAGCGCCACAGCCTCAGGTAAAGCCTTGGCAGGTGTCGCAGCTTCTAACGAAGATATTTCTGCCAGCTTCTGGAACCCTGCGCTCTTTGTGAATGCCAAAGAAACGACCGTCTATGTATCGGGTGCTTATGTCATGCCAAGCATGGATGTGACAAATATTTCTACAACGGATCCAGCATCTACAGCTATTGCTCTTCCGGGCTCCTCGGTAAATAGCGACTCTGTTGATGATACATTGGTGCCATCTTTCTATATCGCTAAGCCTTTGTCTGAAAAGACTGTAGCGGGTATTTCATTAAACGTCCCTTTTGGTCTATCGGGTGACTATGGGCAAGACTGGAAAGGGCGCTTTCATGCTACTGAGACAGGTATTCAAGATATTGCTTTAAGCTTTTCTCTTGCGCATCGTATGAGTGATTGGGTATCTGTTGGTGCTAGTGTCCAAGTGCATCGTGCAGAAGTGGTCTTGGAGTCGGCTGTTGGTACAACTGCTGCGGCAAATAGTGAAGGGATTGGTCGTATAGAGGCAGACGATGTTGGTTACGGTTATGCTTTAGGTGTAATGGTAGAGCCAAGAAAGGGGACTCGAGTCGGTTTGGGTTACCGTAGCGAAGTGGATTTTGATTTTGAGGGGGATGTTAAGTATACAGGCAGTTCAGCCGCTTTAGCTTTTTTGCAATCACGTAACTTGGTTGACGCTGATGTTACTGACTCTATTACGTTTCCTTCTGTTTTGTCTCTGAGCTTAGAGCAGGATCTGACATCCAAATTAGTATTAGGCCTTACTGCTATTCGCACTGGCTGGGGCGCGATGGATGGTATTAATATTAATTTTGAAAGTAATCAGTCCAACTCAGTGCTAACCTTTGGTTTCGAAGACCAGTGGATGTATTCTGCAGGCTTAACTTATGCTTACTCAGACAAATTAACGTTGCGTACAGGTGTGGCCATGGATAATTCACCTGTCACTGATGAGTACCGTTCTGCACGGACGCCAGATGGCGACCGTAAATGGATTTCTATTGGTGGAACGTATGACTTCAATGATATGACATCGGCCACTTTTGCCTTTACGCATGTAATGATTGACGATGTATCGGTTAATCGTAACTTTACGGCGACAGGTGAGGAGGATTCTGGACGTGGTAAAATTAGCGCAGATTATGAATCCTCAGCAAATGTTGTTTCTGTTGCGATGAACATGGCGTTTTAAACTTTCTCATCGTTAGTGAATAATTTCTATAAAAAAGCCAGAGTTCAATTTGAACTCTGGCTTTTTAGTGACTGGGGTCTGGTGTTCTTTGAAATGTTGATCTCTTATTGGTTTGATCTTAATAGACCATGCGCAGTTCTTTTGCCTTGGCGTTATTGCTTTCTGTCCAGTCGGACATAGGAGATGGTTTGCCAAAATAATATCCTTGTAACGTTTGGCATCCTAAGGAAGCTAATAGAGTGGCTTGTTCTTTAGTCTCTATTCCTTCCGCTATGACTTTCATATCGAGAGATTCCGCAAGCTGTATAGTAGATTTCACTATATCTACATGGCGCTGATCACCAGGTAATGGTGAAACAAAGCGACGATCAATTTTAAGGATGTTTGCTGGGATGTCTACAAGCTGCCCTAGTGACGCTTGGCCTGTGCCAAAATCGTCAATGGCAATAGAATAGCCATATTGCGATAAGCTTCTTAAGCGCTTGTGTATTAGTGGATGAGTCATTACTGGGCTGGTTTCTGTGATCTCAAGCTCCAGCATATTACCTAGCCATGGGTTATCGGCAATCAGAGTCATTAGCAAAGCAAAGAATGAATCATTCATTAGTTCTTGCCCTGCTAAATTGAACGCAATAGGCGTGTGAATATGCTCTTTCTGCCACTCGGTTAGGGTTGTGACGAGTTCCAGTACTAAATTTTCCGCAAGAAGAGGGAGCAGTCCCAGTTTCTCAGCTATTTTAATGAAGGTTGTGGGTGGGACGAACTTGCCGTCACACTGCCATCTAGCGAGTGCTTCAAAGGAACAGATTTGTCCGTTGGGTGATACTTGTGGTTGCAACCAAAGTGCGACTTTTTTATTTTTAATGGCGGTACTTAGCTTCAACCCAAGTTTATGTTCTTCAATGAGTTTGTGCTCAAGGCCATGATTATAGTACGAGCAACGATCTGTGCTAGTAGAGTATTCCAGCGCCATTTCACAATGTTCTAATAATTCTTCTGCTGTTCTGCCATCAGTATGGTAATAGGCCACACCGACTTGATAATCCATCGTTAATTTATCGCCATCGACCGTTATTTGACTGGGAAGTACTGAGTGAATTAGAGCTGAGAGATTTTTTTGGATTAAATACGCTTGCCCTACTGGAACAAAACAAGAGAACTTCACTCCGCGTAAACGACCTATAATGGCGTGTTCGGAAAGCTTTTTTTGAAGTGTTTTTGAGAAATTCAGGATAACTTTATTGGCGCTGTCTTTGCCATACTGTTTGTTGAGTAACTTGAATTGACTAATACGAATAATAAACATCGCACCCGTTAAATGGTTGTCTTGTTCATTGATGCGTTGATTAACCTGCCGGCAAAAGTGTCTGTGATTAGGAAGTAGCGTCAATAGATCAAAATGCGCTAAACGACTGTTAGTTTGCTGCGTGCTTTCGAGTTCTTGCTGTATTGCGCGTAACTGTGTGGTGTTTTGTAGATGAAGAACGTAATAACCGTGCTGAGTTAGTGAGGCCCTACGAAGTTCAATATGTATATTTGTTTTTTGTTTTAATGTGCATTCGGCTTTATTTGATTGCCAAAAAAAACGACCAGTATCACCAAGGGGAGATAGCCAGTCAGTAATGGTGGAATCAGATATGTTTTTTTGTGGGGAGTCTGTAAGTAGTTCGCGAACCAGTTGGTTACCTTTAAGAATTTTTCCTCGTTGGTCGCAAAGTAGAGTTGGTGTACCTGTATTTTCAAAAAATTCTTCATACATTGCGTAATTGTCATTCAGTTTTTGGTAAAGCAATCTCATGTGAGATGCATTGTTTTCGAGTGTTTGAATGATTCTTGAAACGGCTAGAGGTAAGCCTATATTGAGTGTTACGAAGGTCAATAATTGAAAATAGAAAGAAGACGCAATATCTATTTGAGCGTTATTCGATTCACTGCCTGTCATGAGATAGAAAGGATAGATATTCAAAATCATTGTGACTAAAGAGGCTCTGAAGCTGAACAGCAAGCGAGTAATGAGTGGTAGCGAGTACAGCGATACTAGAGCATATTTTTCAGCATGAAACTCATCACTTAAAGTTAGAAGCAGAAAGCTTGTGGTGATTAGCGTAATAAGAAATAAAACCGCTGTAATTTTTGTGTATTTTTTACTGAAGTAAAGTAGTCCTCCAAGTAAGCACAAATACGTACTGTTTATGCCGAGAAATGGTAGGTCTTTGTGAATAATAAGGTAGTGTATTTCTGAAACTGCAAAAATACAGATCGTCAGTGCGAGCAAAATTCGTAGGGCGCTTTGCTGAAAGGCTTTTTCATTGCCCTTTATTGAGGGATCTGAATCTACTAAAAAATAGCTTTTAAGAGAGTTGATAAACATTAATAAACTTCATAATGCGAAAAAAGAAGTCGCAGTTATTTGCGACTTCCAATAGACAGTACCTAAAAATCAATAATTTGACTATGCCAGTTTGTGATTTAAGTTAAAAAATCATGTGTTAATTTGGCGTAAATGATTGTCCCAGTGTAGCTTAGGGTGTTTTTTAATCAGTTTGCTGACGTTTTGTACAGGATTGTTTTTGAGCTGAGAGCCGATGCCGCTGGTTAATAAAAACTCATGAGGCTTATCTGTAGCAACTAGGCCGCAAACATCTCGGCAGTTTTCTATACCTAAGAAGGTTTTTGAATCCACGTGCCAATAAGCAACTAATCCGCCTCTGGGGGTGCTAATAGCAAGAATCTCACCTGAACTGTCGAAGCAAACACTTCCACAGTACTGTTTAAAGCGAACTCTTACTTCCTCTGGAATGGGTAAGTATTCTAATTCTGGCTGATCAATACGAGATAGGGCAACCAGTGGAACTTGATCCCACATTTCACCTTGATATTGAAAGCCTAAAGCCACCCTTCCATGTTGGTTTACATCAAGGTGTCGGATGCTCAATTGATGTAATTCACCGCTATTAGAGGACTGGTTTAGAATAGTGCCATCTTTTAGGCTTAGATAAGTAACGTTTGGCTTCATGGTCTCTAAGTTTAAGATTTTTCGGTCGTTATCCGGGTGTGTCTTAAGTCCGCCGTTAGCAATGACTAGCACTTGGTCATTCAAAAGTACGGATTCATGGGGGCCAATGCCATTACTACTAAAGGATTTAATCACATGACCGCTTGGCCATTCGCGTACAAATATTTTGCCTTGACCTGAAGGGTAGTGGTTTTCTTGAGTGATTAAATGGTTGCCGTCTGAGGTGAAAAGAGCGTGACCATAAAAATGATATTCTTTACTCGGCTCAATGCGGATAATTCTTTTATGGGTGGATACATCGAAAAAATCCATAAAAAAACCAGGTCTTCGGGCAACGATACCGACAATGCTCTGGCTTGGGTGGACGACTGGGGCATGGGCTCTGTCTAGCAGTTGAGAGCTCCACACAATGTCTCCTTTGTCATCGAATAAACCAAAAAAGTGCTCTTGCTGATTCAAAGAGTAAGCGGAGGCGTACAGTTTTTTACTTGCATCCTGTTGGGTTAATGTTGCCCATGACGGTGCGGTCATGACCGCACCGCTTAAAGCACTACTTATTGCAAGGAAAGACCGTCTTGAAAGCATCGTAAGTTAGTCTCCGTCTCTACTATTAAAGCCAATTTGGAAACCTAGTTGAGTGACCATGCTTGATAAGTAAGATTGGCTGTTAGAGATAGATTTTACGAGTGGTTTTGCCAGCGAGATGCGTTCTTCTTGTGTATGGTTTGTATGGAAGAAGTCACTTGGTAATTGAAGGGCCAACTTTATATTCTGTGTGAGTTGCTCATCAAATTGATCTGCTAGGGCAGGGTTGGTTTGTTTTGCTAGCTCATATAAAGACGGTGAGCCTAGATGATAAATTTCACGGTAAGACTGTAAGTTCTTTTGTATAGCTTTCAGGGATAGATCGCTTCGATAAAACTCAGCAAGCTTCAGGTTTTCTCGACCATTATAGCCAATAGGGGTTTCGAGCTTAGCGTCTTTAACCGCTGACATATGCTCAATCCATTGTTGTAGAAACAGCTCTAAGGCAACTTTTTCAGGGTCAAAGCCTGTGCCTTCTTCGTCAAATACCCAATCTTGCGCCTTTCCATTTTGCCACTGTTTAGCAACAGCAACAGAGCTTTCTAGATGATGGTCTGTTACCTTTTCAAGTAAGCGGCAATGTTCGGCAGATTTTACTGGCTCGAAATCAGGGTGGTAAAGCAGACTCTCTATTGCTGTTAGTCCGCGTACAGCAATACTAGCGGATGTCCAAAATTTTGGTGCATCCATAACTGCTGGATCGCCTTGCACTAGCGTTCTTAGTTGGCGTTGGGTTACGCCTTTTTTGTCTGGCCAATATTCAAAGGCGTAGTAGCGCATGAAATAGGTAACTGGTCCAAAGTTTAACCATTGCACCTGCTGCCAATCTAACGCATTGGCTTGGAAGGCTTCTTGTGCGTCATGCAGTGTTGCTTGGGAAGGTGAGGCGCAGAGAGTATTGGTGCGTTCTAGTAATGTTTTTGATGAGCTGGCATATGACTCGTAGCCTTGCTTTACCACATTGTTCACAATGCCATTTAATGGGCCTTCCCATTGTCCTGCAGAGACAAGTAGAGGGGTAGAGGCGCTAATGGCGAGAGCGATTAGCTTAGGAAAATATTTCATTACAGCGACTCCAAAAAGTAGATGAGTTTCTTGCGTTGTTCTTTGTTAAGGTTCTTGTAATATTTTTGGCTGCGTTTGGCTTCGCCGCCATGCCAGAGAATGGCTTCTTCAATAGTTTGAGCCCGGCCATCATGCAGAAAGCTAACGCGGCCTGAAGTTTTTTCAGATAAGCCTATCCCCCAAAGAGGTGCTGTTCGCCATTCACTAGGACTGGCCGAAAAGCTGGGGAATCCACTAGCAAGCTCTGGCCCCATATCGTGTAGTAGCATATCCGTAAAAGGGTAAAAAGTGCGATTGTTTAATGCTGCGAAATTTGAATGACTCCCAGTCTTCATTTTAGGAGTGTGGCAACTCGCACAGCTGCCATCTTCAAACAAGCGTTTACCCTCTAAAAAAGTGCTGCTGGTTAGATTACGCATTGCCGGAGGCGAAGACAATGAGACAAAAAGGTCGACCAATCTTGCTTGTTGTTTATCAACTTCTAAATGATCTAGGTGTGGGCTATTTCCATTTGGGCTTTGCATGCAATCGTGCTGAAACTCGGTGCAATCGCCTGATGGGTTAGTATTGAGGGGGGTTGATAAGCCTAAATCTGTATTAAAAGCTGATTGGTTTTGAGCGCTGACACTTGTGGCGGATGCCTTATAGCCAAATCGTCCAATCGCTCTTTCTTTCCCGCTGAACACCCAGCTTACACGGCCGCTAATGCCATCCTTGTTTTTATCATCCGGGTCGGCAGCAGAAATAATCGTTTTGTCTGGAATGTTATCCAATAAACCCATTCCAACTAAAGCTGGCGACACAAGCATAGAAAAGCCAGTGCTTGATTCGAAATCGCCATAATGAAGCGTATTCCAATGGAGGTTGGGTTTTCTTAGTTCGATCTTAGTGCCATCTTTTAGTGTTTCAATCTTTGTGCTGTAAGTGAGGTAATAATCACCTTCAGGCGAAATTCCAGGAGAGCTTTGACCTTGCAGCTGATGGCCATAGCGTTTGTCGCCAATGTGTGGGTAAATTTTATTCGTCTTATTGTTGTAAGCAGGATAAGACTTTCCTAGTCTAATTAAAAAAGAAGGGACGGACACGCCACTTACATTCGCTTCCGGAGCATGTCCTCGCCCATTATTGACATGGCAATTATTGCAGGAGCGAGTATTAAATAGTGGACCAAGACCATCACTGGCCGTGGTTGAAGAGGGTGCAGGTACCCAAAATTTTTGAAAAACACCTTCACCAATATAAAAATCGAACTTCTCTTCAATCTTGATACCGGGAAGGGGGCTTGAATAATCACTGGCAATAGCTTTGTTCTGAAAACAAAAAAAGCTGGCGTAAACGCCAGCTACTAAAAAAATACCATTTTTTACATTTGCAGTCATAAATAGACAAATACCATTAACTGACTAAATGACACATCTTCCTTGGTATCTCATTTGTTGTTTATTATAGGTGGCAGATTACTCTGTTCTATTCAAATACTGCGCTTGGGTTATCCAAACTATCGGACCCTTCAAGAGCAATGCCTTCAAGATTTAGCTCATGAATGACTTCTTCAGTGGTACGCGTTTCGTTTACCAATGAATCAACAAAAGTTTGTACTAGCTGGTTACCTTTTGTGTTATTCATGGCAATTAGAACATCAAAAGTTTGACCTTTTTCTGCGGCATCTACCATAGCCTGAGCGGCGTCTTCAGTTTTGTTAAGCTTCTGTTTCATTTCTGAATCTAGCTGTGGGTTTTGCTTTGCTACTAGATTAGATAGAGATGCGCCTTTTACCCAGCTACCATCAACACGCTTGTATTCACCTAGGTATGCATTTTTGATGCCTTTGGCGTCATAGTAATGTGACCAATGGGTATTATCAGAGAAACAGTCATGCTCTTCTTCTGGATCGTGCAGCATTAAGCCAAGTTTGGTTCTTTCGCCGCCTAGTTCACCGTACGCTAAGCTTCCCATACCTGTAAGAATAGTGGAAAGACCTTGCTCTGGTGATTGTTCTAATAGTGCCGTACGTGCAGCGCCACCTTGCTTCCAGTTATTTGCCATTTCTTCTAAATCAGAAATGAGCAAATCAGTAGCGGCTGCTAAATAGTCACGGCGACGATCACAATTACCGTTTGTACAATTATTTAGGTCGAAGTCTGTAGCAGAGCGTTCACCTGCGCCAGGGTTGGTGCCGTTTAGGTCTTGTCCCCATAATAAAAACTCAATTGCATGGTAGCCACTGGCAACGTTAGCTTCTACGCCATCGGCTTCTTGAAGACTGTCAGCAATCAGTTCAGGAGTAATATCGGTTGTATCTACTTTTACGCCACCAATTGTTAAGCTTGTTGAAGCGATAACATTTGCAGCATAAAGAGGGTTTAGATCGGATTCTGTGCCATAGCTGTCAACTGCAACATAATCGATTAAGCCTTCATCTAATGGCCAAGCGTTAACTTTACCTTCCCATTCATCCACGATTGGGTTACCAAAGCGATACACTTCACTTTGTTGGTAAGGAACACGAGCAGCAATCCACGCTACGCGAGCGGCTTTCAAGTTTGCTTCAGTTGGGTTCGCTAGGAAGGTATCAATAGAGGAGCGAAGTGCTTTCGCTGTTATTAAAGAATCGCCGTAAACAGCTTCTGCAATATCAGCATAATGGACGACAACGGAACTTGCTGTAATAGCATTTGATTCTTGTTTTACGTTAGCGGGTCCGCAAGCTGTAAGTAATGCGCCTGTCACGCATATTGCGATGGGTGTTAACAATCGTTTCATGTCTGAAGCTCCAATATTATTTTGTGCAAGCATAATATTAGAAATGAAAACGATTATCAATGGATGTATTTGCTCATTTTTTACAATATCAGTGTGATTTAATTTCCACACTGATATTGAAAGGTATTACCTGCTGTATTGTTTAGGTCATATTCACAAGCTCTATCTCTTAGAAGGTTTTGACCTTCCCAAGAAACACTCATGCTAATAGGCGATTTATTCTTATAACTAGGAATGAATCGATAAGCCGCAACCACATCCACACTACTATTTGCTCCCAATTGAACAGATTGTCCAATCAGACGCTGACGTGTTTCTGTGTTGTATAAGGTGTAATCTGTTGTGTATTCCTGATCGCCATTAGCGTGAGAGAAGTTTAACCAAATTTTACGGTAAGTTTGTGGCTCAGATGTTGGATTGGTGAAGCGTAATTTTGTGTAGATAATTTGAGAGCGGGCTAAGCTTGTTTGTGCATTTTGATTCACTTTGACATATGAAGAGTTTGATTCTTGCCACGGCATATTCGTGCCAAAAGAGGCGTCAATAATATGAATCGTTTCTTTTGCAAAATGTGTTTGTGCAATCTCAATAAGATCTTTTGCTGGTGCATACAAAGCCAAGGCGATAACACCCAGAAGTGCCACTTTATGAATAGGGGTTAATAGCTTGATCATATCCGTATCCTTAAAATATCTTTACTGTTTATTTATACAGTACTGTATATTCAAACAGTTATTTTGTATAGAGTCTTTTCCAAAAAAAGTTTGCTTTTTTAGGAAAATTATTAAACTTGACCTGAATTATGAATATTCAAAATATTTAAAATAATGTTTGATTTTATTTAGTTGATTGAAAAATAAAGTTTTTTTTGTGATTCCCACAGCCTTCTTAACGGTTTCTGTGGACAAGATTTTTCGATTCGGTTTTTGTATGTATTTGAAACAAAACTCACTGGATTCGATGGTAATAAATGTCTTAGACACTATAATGCAGCCATAATTAAAGTAGTGGGGATGGTTGTGGATAAAGTTGATGTGATCGTAATTGGTGCTGGAGCGTCTGGTTTAATGTGTGCTGCAACAGCAGGCTACCGAGGTAAGAGCGTGGTGGTGTTAGATCACTCAAATAAAGCAGGTAAGAAAATTCTGATGTCTGGTGGAGGTCGCTGTAACTTTACTAACATGGATGCCGCCCCTAAACATTTTCTATCTGACAATCCACATTTTTGCATCTCTGCATTACGTCGTTTTTCGTCGCAAGACTTTGTTGATCTAGTGGATCGTCACGGTCTGGATTATGTCGAGAAAACACCGGGGCAATTATTTTGTGAACATTCGGCAAAAGACTTGCTCGATATATTGCTGACAGAGCTTGAATGGTCTGGCGCAGAATTAAAGTTAAACACTAAAATTCATCATATTGATTTTCAAGACGGGCAGACTGTAGTTAAAACTAACCAAGGGGACTTTGCTTGTGAATCCCTCGTAGTTGCCACAGGCGGGTTGTCGATTCCAACCATGGGCGCAACAGGCTTTGGTTACGAAATTGCTAAACAAGTTGGGCACGGTATTTTACCTACTCGTGCTAGCTTGGTTCCTATTACAATACAGCCAGATCGAAAAGCACAGCTAGCTGAATTGTCAGGTATTGCTTGCGAGGTTTCTGCAACCGCAAATGACGTCACATTCCAAGAACCAATGTTGTTTACCCATCGAGGTGTCAGTGGTCCATCTATTTTACAAATTACCAATTTTTGGCAGCCGGGCGAAGCGCTTGCTATAAATATCGCCCCAACCTTGTCATTAGACGACTTACTTGACGTTCGTCGCAGCACTCCGAAAAAAAGCTATGAAGGCTTCTTATCAAATTTATTACCAAAGCGATTGGTAGAGCTAATTAAAATAGAATTCCCTTGGTTAACCGAGCGAAGCGCACAAACATCCAACGATCAAATCGACAGCCTGTTTCATTATCTTGCCAACTTTGACATCGCTCCTAATGGAACCGAAGGTTATCGTACTGCAGAAGTGACTCTAGGTGGTGTGAATACAAATGAAGTGTCGTCGAAAACTTTCGAATCGCAAAAACAAAAAGGACTCTACTTTATAGGTGAAGTACTCGACGTTACCGGCTGGCTTGGTGGTTATAATTTCCAATGGGCGTGGGCGAGTGGCTTTTGTGCAGGGAAGTATGTTTAATCATTTTATAGAAAAGTTCTTTGGAATTATTTCCTCAGTTAAATAGGCCTTAATATAGTATTGTTATGCTTAAAACGTTTTTGAGAGTATTGATTTGAAAGGAAAACTTCGGTACGAATTAATTTATCAGGTTCTGGATGACGCGATTCAGTCTGGCTTACTTTCCCAAGGAGTGGTGCTTTTAGAAGGTCCGCTAGGTGAGTTGTTTGGCACAAGTCGCGTACCTGTACGTAAAGCACTTACATTATTAAGTGAAAAGGGGAGGATTAGCCGTTTTGATGGACGTGGTTTCATTGTTGGAAATACTGAAACAAGCAATATTGAGCCGATTCGACGAGCTGTCAATAAAAATGATTTAGGGCTGGAGTCTGACCAGGAAGTTGATAATCGCAATTTAAGCGAAAAGATTTTTGAGGATTTGTTCGAACAAATCTCCACTTGTATGGTGTTTGGTCATTATAAAGTGGAAGAAGGGCGTGCCGCTGAACACTATGGTGTCAGTAAAATGGTGATCCGCGAAGCTTTATTGCGTTTACGTGATCGAGGGGTGGTTGAAAAGGAACCTTACTCTTCTTGGTTGGCAGGGCCGCTGACCGCGCGACAAATCAAAGATGATTATGAAATAAGAGCCTATTTAGAGCCTTCTGCCCTTATCGTGTCGTCACCATTCGTGGATAAATTACTTATTTCAACGATGATTGCTAAACATGAGGAAATGCTTAATGGACAAGACATGTCTATTGAGGATATTGCATTAGTGGAAGATTTTCTTCATGGGGTACTGCTTAAAAATATTGATAACGCTAAATTGCTAGATGTACTAAATCATTGTCGAAGTTCTGTTGTTTTGAATAAGGTGTTTTTTTCAAGCTTGAACTTGTCCATGGATGTGGCCGCGTTAAAAGAGCATAAATTAGTCTTAGAGTTGTTGTTGCAAGATAACATAAAAGCGGCAGCAGACAGTTTGAAAGGGCATTTACTGAATGCACAAAAACGCTCGTTGCAACGATTAAAAGTCGTCTCTGTTTTGCCTGATCCTGAACTACCTCGTTATTTGGTTAAAGTATAGGGTGCTATTATTGGTGAGCCCTTGCGTAAAGCGGTTTTGGCCTTCCGATGCGCAAGGGAGGATATTATTATTCGTCTTTTGTAAGTTCTCGCCATTTTCGTACTAGATAATTATGTTCGTCCATGACGGAGTTCCAGACAGCAATATTTGACATGCGTTGTTCATAACTGCCTCCTGAGCGTTTGCTGCCTTTGGGGATGAGAGGTTGATCATCTATACCATTTAGGTCTTTAAGGGCTGGTTTTCCTTCATACCAAAACTGCCACTCTTCTTCGGATAAATAGTTTTTGACACTGTCAGTATTTGAGATGTAATAGCCTTGTCTTGCAATGACAGAACCTGGCCAACCAGAGAGCCACCAGTTTAGGTATTTATATACGTCGTCTAATTTATGTCCTGTTGCGCATTTAGAAACCGATAGTCCGCCACACCATGCCCGATAACCTTCTTTTGGGCTGGCCATCTTGAAACCTGCGATGTTGCAGTGGTTGCGGTAATAAATCGGTGCCCAAATGCTTTGGATGTAAGAGCGTTTGGATTTAAGTAATTTAATCGATTGGTCATGATCTTTCCAAAACTCAACGAATTGACCTGCGTCTCTTTTCGTTTTTAGTATGTGAATGAGTAAATCAATTTCTGCTAAAGCCAAATTAGAGGGGTCTTTAAACTCGGCTAAGCCTGATGCGTTGATAGCAATGGCGGCATCAATAGTCCCCATTGCCGCATCATTTTGAAAAGCCGCCTTTCCTTTCATTTGCGGAGCGAGCAGCCATTGCCAGCTTTCTTCTTGTTCCCGAAGTTCAGGAGGAAGTAATGCTTCGTTATAAGCAAAGCTGTCCACGTTGTGGGCGAGCGGCAGCATGCTAATTTGTTTACTGGGGGTTGAGCCTAGCGAGCCGTCATGTTGAACATATAATCTTCCCGAGGGTTCTGACCCTTGTGCTAAGGGTTGCGATGGCAAAACTCGTCCGGTTTTAGGGAGCGAGTTGACGAGGTCCCACTGGTCTATTCTATCAACGTCTATAGGCTGTATAGACTGAGCGGGCCAAACAAAGTCGACATTGTGGAACCACTGATCGTAAATGTCATAGCTTTCGGGTTGCATCACAGCGATTCGTTGGGCGTCTTGCACACTTCGTACGATAAATTCAATGTCAATGTTGAGGTCTTTTTGTGCTTGTTCCCGGATCTTGTCGATCAAGGTAACAGACGTTCCTAAAACTCGAAGTGTGGTTTTTCCTGTTGGCATGATATCTCTCTGTGTGGTCTTAGTTTAGCGATATCTCGAATGCATTAAAGGAACGAGTGATATCTTCTGGGTCAATGTCTCGGGTAATAAAAACAAGCCCTAATTTAGCGGAGCTGAGTGATTCTTTGTCGAGTATTTCAAGCGGTGCTAATACTTTTCTGACTGCATTGAGTAAAACATAGTTTCCTGTATTTGCATCAAGTAATAGGCCTTTAACTCTAAGTATCTGATCATTATAGCGATAGAGCAACATAGAAAGCCAAATAGAGAAACGCTGCCAGTTCACGCTCCCCACCAAAATAGCTTGTGTGTGAATCTCGCTGTGACTCGTTTGTTTTAGGGCTGGTTTTCCTGTGCCTTTTGTTGAAAAAGGTAAAAACAGCATGGAATTGAGTGGAGTATTAAGGGCGAGTCTTAAGGTGTTCTCTGATGTTGCTTTTATAAAATGATCCGCGAAAGGATTAATTGTTCGGCATTTTTCTTTTAGCAAAGAGCAATTTTCCTCTGAACTTTCATCTGCTTTGGTAAAAATCAGAGTGTCTGCACTGCTTACCTGATTACTCCATTCTGTGATGTCTTCGACGTTTTTTACGCTTTCCAGAGTATCAATAGTCGCGATGATTTTACCCTTACGTACCTTGCTGGCTAGCTCATTATCGTGGAAGAGGGTGGACAATATAGGGGAAGGGTTGGCTAAGCCTGTGGTTTCTATAATGATTTGGCGAAGAGAGTGATTGATGTCGTTGGATAGCAAGTTCAATAGTGTCTGTTTAAGGTCTTCTCGTACTTGGCAACATAAGCAGCCATTTTCTAGAAGCACGGTTCCGCCATCTAAGTGTTGAGTTAAATGATGATCTATTCCAATATCGCCGACTTCGTTGATGATGAGTGCCGTTTGAGACGTATCATCGTGTTGTAGATATTCTCGTAGTAGTGTTGTTTTGCCACTGCCGAGAAAACCAGTGAGAATATGTACAGGAATTCTAACGTCGGATGTGGTCATTTCTCTAACTCCATGGATAGGTGCTTGTAAAGGTTTGGATCGAGTGGGTCTAACGCTTCGCCGATAAAAGACTCAATACTGCGCCACAGCTCATGTAAATTTGAAAAGAGCACTTGATTGCCTTTTAGGTCTTCGAGTAGATAATTCGTACCATGTATGTCACGGATTGTTAGTCGTTTAGGCGACAAAATAGTTTGTAAATATTGAATTTGAATAAGTCGATTACGTCGAAGACTGTGAGTATCTGAATGGGGATCTTGGTTCCAAAGGTCTGGCTCTGCAAAAATGCCACATAATCCGCACATATAATACACTCCGTAGAAGTAAGTTAGGCTGGGGGGTGTAAGGGCACCTCCCAGCGTTAGCGTTTAGGGCATTACATCGCCCGAATTAGGTCCTAGAGTTTGGCCGACAAAAAGGTTTCCACTCGGTGAGCTGGCAAGGAGTAATGCCGTTGGCGCAATTTCTTCGGCTTTACCAAAGCGCCCTAGTGGTAGCTCTTTTGCTTTCGCCGCTTTCCATGCACTGCTGATGCCATCGACAAGAGGGGTTTCAATTGGACCTGGCGCAATAGCATTGACCAATACGCCATGAGAAGCACATTCAATGGCAAGCGATTTGGTTAAGCCAATGACGCCCGCTTTTGCTGCGACATAATGACAAAGTTCAGCGCCGCCTTTGATGCCTAATTGAGACGAAATATTGATAATGCGCCCATGCTGTTGTTTCTTCATATGTGGAATAGCCGCTTGAGAGGCCAAAAAAACACTTCGTAGATCGATGTTAATCATGTCATCCCACATTTTTAACGATATATCTTCACAAGGGGCTTGAGTTAAAATTCCAGCATTGTTGACCAAAATATCGATGCCTTCAAATTCCATGACGCAACGGTTTACACCGGCAATAGCGCCAGTTGGTGTACTGATGTCACTGATCACTGTAATAACCTCGGCGCCTTCTTGCTTACATAATTCTGCCGACGCAATCAGTGTGGCTGGGTTTATGTCCGTCAGAACTAATTTGGCGCCAGCCTTCGCGAATTCAATCGCGATGGCTTTACCTATACCGCTGCCAGCACCACTAACTACCGCGCGTTGATTTTCTAATGTCATGATACTCTCCATTACTCAGGCCATTTAACCGTCAGTCCGCCATCTACGATCAGTGATTGGCCAGTTATGTAGGACGATTTTTCAGATGTTAAGAATTCGATAAGGTTGGCGACTTCATCGGGACGACCAACGCGGCCAAGCGGGATAGATTTCGCCGCTTTTGCGAGGCCATCTGGTCCTAAGGAGTTTTCTTTGTCTAATGACTGAGGGGTTTCAATTAATCCAGGGATGACGGCATTACAGCGAATGTTTCTATGGGCTAGCTCGACAGCAAGACTTCGGCAAATTCCTGGAACTCCCGCTTTTGCAGAGGCATAGTGAACATGGTCATGCCAGCCGTATACGCCACCCGCAATAGATGAAATAGCAACTAAACTGGCACCATCGACCAGATGCGGGCTAGCATCTCTAAACAAGCGAAAAACCCCCGTTAAATCGACATCTATCATTTCGTACCATTGCTCATCACTCATTTTGTCGATGGGAGCACTTCGCAAAAGACCTGCATTTGCAACGACTATGTTAATTTCCCCGTATTGCGTGACTGCGGTGTTGACAAAATCTAAGACAGATTCTTTTGAGGACACGTCTAAGGGTAGCCACAGGGCATTCTCTGCAGCGTCACCAAGTGTTTTGGCGGCGGCTTCAGGGGAGTGTGGATCTTTCTCAAAATAGCCCGCGACTACTTTGATACCTTGCTCGCAATACAGTTTTGTCAGAGCTAGGCCAATGCCACTGGCAGCACCACTAATAAGCGCTACTTGTGTTGTATTTTTTGTCATATAAAAGTCCTTTGAAAGCCACTCTAAAGAGTGGCATGGGTGAAGGGGAGTTATTTCACGCTTGCTGGATCAACATGGCGTGCAAAAAGAATGAGAAGACCGGATAAGAAGCAAGGTATAGAGCCGAATAGGAAAGCTGATGTTTGCCAATCACCACCGCTACTTAAAATAGCAGTCGAACCAAGGCTTGCGAAAATAGCGCCGATTGGCCCCATTGCATTAACGATGGCACCCGCTGTCGCTCTGATTGACGTTGGAAAGCTTTCACTAATGAAGAAAAGCGCCGCCGCATAGGGGCCTATTAAGAAAAACAAGCCTAATCCGTATAAAGCGACAACGGCTAGCTGATTACTTGGTCCGTAAAGCATGCCGGTAAAGGCAATGCCGCCAAGAGCCCAGCCAATTGCGATGGTGTTTCGACGACCAATTTTATCGCCTAGCCAACCGTGGCTCATGTACCCAAGGTAACCTAATAAGTTAGAAGCGACCAAGATGATCAAGGAGTTCTCAAATGACACATCGTGAACGCGCGTTAAGACTGTCGTACCAAGGACACTAAAGACTTGAATGGCAAACCAATTCAGCAACACGGCGCCACCAAGAACCAACGTAGCGCGCAAAGACGTGCCTTTAAAAGCGGCAGCAATACCAGCGCTTTCATGTTCTGCATAGTCCACTTTGTGCTCTATAGCGAGGCTTTTTGCAGAAGTATCATCTCCCGCTTCACGCAATTCACGGATACGCTTATGTACTTGGAATTGAGGTGTTTCTTTTAATTTGAGTGCAAAAAAGATCAAAATAAAAGAAGGAATAGCCGCAAATATGAAATTACCTTGCCAACCGACTATTGGTAGTAAAATAGCGGTAATGCCTGCTGCGATGAGAGCGCCGATAGGCCAGCCACCTTGAACTAAGCTATAAATGAAGCCTTTTTTCTTCTGCAGTTCCGGGTCATCGACAGCCGCATACATTTCTGTGAGATATGTTGCATTGACAGTTTGTTCTGCATAACCAAGACCTGCCACCGATCGAATGATGGTTAGTGGGCCTTTCCCTAAACCAGCGCCAAACGCGGTGAACAAAGAACATAGTCCAGCACCACCGACAGTGAATATCAGCCCTGGCTTCCTTCCCATTCGATCTACAATCGGACCAATTGCAAAGGCAACAATAGCGCCGCCAACGGCAACCCAAGTGGCTATTTTAGCTTGTTCTATTTCTGACCATCCGTATTCATTTCCCATCTGAGGAAGGAGGGTGCCAAATAGAATGAAATCATATACGGCGAGTACCCAAGCAATGAAGGCGATCCAAGTGGCGAATTTTACATCTTTACGGGTGAGTTTATTTGGAATCCACTTCGCTTTTTTGTGCTCTTGTATGGATTCTTCTTTTTGTGTTCCTAATGTGTCCATAGTGATTGCTCCGATTTTATTATTTTCTTGGGTTGCGTTTTAGGAAATCGTCAGCGATCTCGTCGAAAGTGACAAAGCGGACGCCCTCATGGCTTTTCATATGACTAATTAGGCGCTCAAGCATTAAGAGAACTTGCGGGCGACCAGAAACATCAGGGTGAACCGTCATGGTAAAGGCGGCATAATCATTTTCTCTGTAGACCCAATCAAATTGGTCTTGCCACATTTCACCGAGGTGTCGAGGGCTAACAAAGCCATGACTGTTGGGCGATTTTTTCACAAACATCATTGGCGGGAGGTCATCCAAATACCAGTTCGCAGGAATTTCAACCAAGTTTGTTTCCTCGCCACGAACAAGCGGTTTCATCCATTCGTCAGGGTGTTTGCTGTAGTCAATTTTTGTCCACTTATCACCAACACGAACGTAATAGGGATGAAAATCGTTATGCATTAAGCTGTGGTCATACTTGATGCCTTTCTTAAGTAGCAATTCATTTGTAACATTGCTGAACTCCCACCATGGAGCGACATAGCCTGTTGGACGTTTACCAGACAACTTGGTAATAAGCTCAATGGATTTGTCTAATACAATCTCTTCTTGTTCTGGTGTCATGGCGATTGGATTTTCATGACTGTAGCCATGTATACCAATTTCATGACCGGCTTGAACCACCGCTTTCATTTGCTCTGGAAATGTTTCTACGGAATGGCCTGGAATAAACCAAGTAGTTCGTAGCTCTTGTTCTTTAAAGAGTTTGAGTAGTCGTGGTGCACCGACTTCCCCTGCGAATAAACCGCGAGAAATGTCGTCTGGAGAGTCTTCTCCTCCATATGACCCGAGCCAGCCCGCAACTGCATCAACATCAACACCGATAGCGCATAAGATTTCTTTAGCCATTGTTATTTCCTCTTGCTTGATTAAAAAGTGAGGTAATGAAAGGTTCTATCGTCATGGCATGACGAAGGAGCTCGGTATCATTACCGGAGCACTGCGAAAGCAGTAAACTTGTTGGTAAACCGTTGGAATTTAAGCCATTAGGTAGCGCAATGCCTGGGCAATCTAAGTAGCTTCCAATCATGGTTAAGCGAAGTGCTTTAAGATTATGTTCATTGAATGACTCTACTGACTGAGTAATATCCGATAGCAGCGGAGCTGTTGTCAGTGTTGTTGGCATCAGTAGCGTGCTGCCTTTTAACTCTTTAGCCAGTTGTCTCTTTAAGGTTTCCCTTTGCTGATATAAGCGAGATACATCTGCGGCTTCGATACGGTTAGAGTTTTTTAAGCGCTGGGCAACCAAGGGGTCGATGGATGATAATGACTGCTTAATAAGGTCTTCGTAGGTGACATAGGCTTCGATGCTTCCTAGCCAGCCTATACGATTCACTAATTCAAGCGTTTGGTTAAGTGTGTTTACCCTATGGTTTTCTACCTTTATGCCATGTTTTCTTAGTGCCTCAATGGAGGTAAAGAAAGCGTTTTTTGTAGCTTCATCCATCGCAAGTTGGTTGCAGAACTTCTTGTCAAATACCAGCTTGAATTGCGTATTTTGTGGTACGGATGTCGTGTTTTGGTTTAGTAGATTGTCGATGTAACAAACATCTTTGAGTGAAGCGCAAATAGGTCCGGTTGTGTCTAAAGATGGAGATAAGGGGGCAATGTTAGAATTGTCGTAACGTGAACTTGATGCTCGAAACCCCACCAGCCCACAGTATGACGATGGAATACGAATAGAACCGGCCGTATCAGTACCCAGGGCAAAAGATACAATCCCTTTCATAACGGCAGCGGCAGATCCACAAGATGACCCACCAGTAATATAGTCTCTGTTGTCTACTTTTTGTGTAGGAGTTCCAAAGTGAGGATTGAGGCCTAATCCAGAATAAGCAAATTCACTCAAATTTGTTTTGCCAATTAATACAGCCCCAAACTTAAGCAACTCTGAAACCTGAGGAGCCGTTGAATTGGCTGGATCAGTGAAAAGTTTTGAACCTCTAGTGGTGATATAGCCCTCAATATCAAATAAGTCCTTTACGCCAAATGGAATGCCATCTAGCTCACTTATTGGGGCGTGATCTAGCCAGCGTTGAGTGGATTGCTGAGCTTGTAGCAATGCTTCTGTTTCGCATATCTGTATAAACACTTCTGGATGCTGTTTGGCTTTTTCCAAGGCAAATTTAGCAATGTCCAAAGGCGTAAATTGCTTTTTACGGAATCCTGCTTGCAAATCGTCAATGTTCATTTTTATTTTGGATGATTTCATAATCTATAAATGTATATTTAATAAAAAGTACATTTTTAATGTAGATCAATTTAAGGATTAAATGCAACATAAAAAAATATTTTTTTTAAGTTATTGTTTTTAAATGATAAAAAATATCTAAGATAAGGTTTTGTGAAATGAATGGACGCATCTAATTTGTGCTTGCACTGTCAGTTTTGCCTTTTTTTGGTGCGCATTGTTTTTAATCTATTTCTTATGTGTAGAGATATGTAAGAGGCTTTAAGGTAAACTGAGGATTGCGTTCGTTGTTATAAAAAGTAATGTGTAGTCAGTATTTTTACATGAATTTTTGACTGGAAACTTAATAAAAAAAGGGCCGACATTTCACTGTCGGCCCTTTGATGCTTATTTAATTATATCTATTAAGCTGTCTTGATTTGTGACTTGCTTTGGCTTTTCACAAACAAGATACAACCAGCTAATACGAGTAACGGTAGTACAGGATCGTAGATGTTTCCTAGGCTGCCGAATATTAGGTTCAAGATCATGATAAGTGATCCGCCAATAGCCCAAGCTATCGTTGTTGGAACTGTCCAGATTACCAATTGCTTTTTCACTTCAGTAACGCCCATCAAACGGTTAACAATGTGGAATAGGCTGTCATTAAAGTAACCAGCGAACAAACTACCCATAGTTGCGGCAGACGCAGCAAACAGCATGTTAACACCTTGCATTTCTGCTAGTACTGGCGCTGAGATAGAGGCTGCAGTAATCATCGACACCGTGCCACTTCCTTGGATAATTCTAACTAAGGTCGCAATAATGAATGGGATCATGATTGGCGATATAGAAAGAGCAGCAATTTGGTTAGCAATTTCTGCACCTGCGCCAGATTCACGCAATACGCTGCCTAATGCTCCACCTGCACCCGTTACCAAAAGAATGATGCCACAAGTAGATATGCCTTCTTCTAGTTTTCGGGTTGTTGTCTCTTTATCCAAATAAGGCGTTAGCGTATACACAGCAAGTAATGTACTGATTGAAAGCGCAATAATAGGATTACCAAGGAAGTTAAAAGCAACACCAACGATGCTAGTAGATAAGCCTTCCATACCAAATTGTTTCTCGGCAAGACTCATAAGTGACTTAATTAAAATTAAGACAATTGGAACCACAATCGGCATGATTGATTTAATCAGCGAAGGAAGTTCTTTAGACTCCTTAGAAGCCATGTAATCATCATGGATTTTCTTAAGATCGTCATCAGCGGCTAAAGTTGGTGAAACTGAAAATTCAGGGAAGTGTTTTTCCAACCAGCGAGCATACAAAACAATACCGTATACACAAGGAATGGCGATTAACAGACCAAAACCAAGCATAGAAGCTAAGTCGACATTAAAGATACTTGCTACGCCCAATGGGCCAGGTGTTGGTGGAATACAGTGATGGGCAACAACCAAACCACCAGCAAGCGCTACTGTTAAGGTTAAGATAGAACGATCGGATTTTTTTGCTAAAGACTTAGCAATCGGATACAAAATTATCAGTGCGCTGTCCACAAAAACAGGAATACTGACGATGTAGCCTGTAATAGCTAAAGCCATTTCCTCTTTTTTCTTCCCTAGCCATTTGATGAAGTGATAGGCAATCGATTCACCGGCACCAGAGGTTTCTAAAATCGCTCCCATCATGACGCCCAAACCGATAACAATACCGATACCGCCTAATGTTCCACCAAATCCTTTACTGATGGCTGACATGGTTTCATCAACACTCAATCCACCGATTAAACCGGCAATGCATGCTGCAATTAGCATGGCAATTAATACATGAACTCTCGTTCTTAATACTAAAAATATTAAAACGAATACAGCTATTATTAAGCCGATTACAGATATAGGTAGCATGGTTTTATTTCCTTTATTTTTATTAGAGATTGTTTTTTATTTTACTGACTCTACATATTCACTGAATATCGAATTGAAGTTGTTATCTTTTATAAAACCTAGAGATAACTCTTTTTCGTTATTAATGGATCTTGGCCAACTTGAAACGATTTTTTCGATCTTTGAGTCTTTTTCATAAGAAATAAAATCAAGATAAGATTCGCCATGTTCGCTGGAAAGGCACTCAATCATTTCTTTTGGTGATGTTTGTAAGCCGGGTAGGTTAATGGTTCTAAATCCCTCTAAACGATCTGTATTGATCTGGCTGGCATGAACAATATTTTTAATGACAGTGTTTGGGCTGGATACCCACAGCGGTAGATTTAGATCTACTGGACAGTTGGTTTTCTCATGCTTTAGGGGCTCGCGAATGATGCCACTAACAAAAGAAGACGCTGCTTTATTTGGTGCTCCTGGGCGTATGCAAATGGTAGGTAAGCGCACAGATACAGCATCAACAAAGCCTTTTCGCGCATAGTCATTCACTAATAATTCACAGATGGCTTTTTGAGTGCCATAAGATGAACTAGGTTGCATCGCTGTCATGTAATCGATTTTTTCTGGTAGTTGTCCGCCGAATACAGCAAGAGAGCTTGAAAAAACAAAGCGAATATTTGTGTTGGCTTCGCGGCAACGATCCAATAAAAGTTGAGTCGCTTTTAAATTAACCAACATACCAAGTTCAAAATCTTCTTCTGCATGGCTTGATACGATTGCCGCAAGATGAAAAACATGAGTTGTTTCTTTATCAATGATCTTTTCAACTTCTTCTGCAACGGTAATATCAGCAATAATAGATTGGATTTTGTTACTTGTTATCAAGTCTGGATTTAATGAAACTCTATCAATGATTTTAATACTGTTTATTGTAGGGAAGTTTTCCAATAAATTTTTTAATAGTTCAGTACCTAAAAAACCAGCTCCGCCAGTAATGATAATATTCATATTTTTATCCTTATACTTTTTATTTTGATTTTTTATAAATAAGGTTTTACCCAAGCTAAGCCACTTTCTGTGGTGTTTTTTGGGTTGTATTCACAGCCAATCCAACCCTTATATCCAGACTCGTCCAATATGTTGAATAGATGCGGATAGTTGATTTCACCTTCAGATGGTTCATGTCTTTTAGGGACAGATGCAATTTGAATATGACCGGTGACATCGGCAAGATCTTGAATTAGGTGGGTTAGATCACCATCCATAATTTGAGCGTGATAGATGTCGAGCTGTAGTTTGACGTTTGGTCGATCTACTTGCCTTATTAGCTCGGCAGCTTCTCTTTGATGAGCAATAAAATAGTTAGGAACATCACGGTTATTCAGTGGCTCAATCATGAGCTCGATACCGTGCGTAGCAAATTCGTCTGCGGCAAAGCGAATGTTATTTATGAATGTGTTGATATGTTCTTCACGGGTGAAGTTTTGATCAACAATGCCAGACATCGCATGTACTTTTTTGCAGTTAAGTGCTTTTGCGTAGGTTAAAGCGGTTTCTACACTTTGTTGGAATTCTTTTTCATGGCCTGGAATAGCTGCAAAGCCTCGTTCACCTGCATCCCAGTTGCCAGGAGGCATGTTAAACAAAGCCTGTTCAAATCCATATTGCTCTAATTTAGACGCTAAAACATCGACGTCAAAAGCATAAGGAAATAGATATTCAACAGCTTTAAAGCCAGCATTGTGTGCTCGTTCAAAGCGTTCTAAGAACGGCACATCGGTAAATAACATGGTTAGATTTGCTGCAAATTTAGCCATTATTTGCCTCTCCCTTTTAGATCAGTTACTTCGTCATCGGTTAAATAACGGGTAGGTTTGTTTGCTAATAAAAAGAACAATTTAGCGGTTTCTTCTAGCTCTTCTGCATTATCAACAGCGTCTAAAAAATCGCTGCCAGTAATGATTGGCCCATGATTAGCTAGTAAAAATGCTCGATATTTGCCTGCCAGTTTTGCAAGGTCTTCAGCAATATGTGGGGAGCCTGGACGATAGTAAGGAACGACCGGAAGCTCACCGACTCGCATCACGTAGTAAGGCGTAAATGCTTTGATGGCGTTATTAGGATCTAAATTCTCTAGACAAGAAAGTGCCGTTAAATAAGTAGAGTGCAAATGCACAATAGCGTTGCAGTTTGGATCTTTCTCATAAATGGCTAAATGAAAAGCCACTTCTTTTGAAGGTCGTTTACCAGATAGGTGGTTACCGTTTTTATCAACGACAGACAGGTCTTCTGCAACTAAGCGACCAAAAGATGAACCTGTCGGTGTTGCTAAGAAATGACCATTAGGTAGTTTCAACGATAAGTTACCGGCACCACCTGTTGCGTAGCCACGATCGAACATAGAGCGAGCTAAGTCGACCATCTGTTGTCTCAATTCAGCTTCATTCATTAAAAGTACCCCTGAGCGGTAGTGAAAAAGTGCTCATCGCCAAAATTGCCAGATTTAAGCGCAAGTGATAAATCTTGATTGATGGCTTTTACCCAAGGCACGCCAGGGGCAATTTGAGGGCCGATGTGAAAGCTATCGACTTTTAGGCTTTGAGTTACAACGCCTGATGTCTCGCCACCTGCAACGATAAAATTACGTATGCCGGAATCTTGCAGCTTGATAGCCAGCAAACTAAAGAGAGTTTCAACTGCTTGGCTGGACGTCTCTGCGCCGTATTGCTGCTGAATCGTTTTGAGTTTTTCAGCGTCTGCCGTGGCATAAACGATAGGAGCCAATGACTCGTTAGTATGGCTGATAACCCAGTCAAACACGTCGTTGACATAGTTTTCATTGCTCATACACTGCTCAATATCAAGGGCAAAGAAAGGCGCTTTGGCTTTATAAAGCTCAACTTGCTTGTTTGTCATAACAGAACATGAGCCTGAAAATATGACAGTTGGTGCTTTGGCTGGGTGACCTGCTTGTTTTGCTTGGGTTTGGTCTTGTAAATGTTCATCCCAGTTTTTTGCAATACCTGCAGCTAACCCTGAACCGCCAGTGACTAATTTCAATGAGCGAGCGGCTTTGCCAATTTCGTTAAGGTGTTCTGCTTTAAAAGCATCAACGACTGCGTAACGTTTCCCTTGTGCTTTTAGCTCAGCGAATTCACCAATAATGGCGTCTGCGCCTTGCTCAATACTTTGATAATTAATCAGCCCTGTTTTGCCTTTAGATTGCGCGTCCATCAAATCCATAAGATTAGAATTCGTCATTGGGGTGACTGGATGGTTGCGCATACCCGATTCACTGAGTAGCTGACCAAGCACAAAAAGGTGGCCGTTAAAAACCGTGCGTCCGTTAACTGGAAGGGCAGGGCAGACAATAGTAAAGTCTTCGCCCAATACATCCAAAAGCGCATCCGTTACTGGACCGATGTTGCCTTTAGCAGTGCTATCAAAGGTTGAGCAGTATTTAAAATAGAATTGCTGACAGCCTTGTGCTTGAAGCCATTTCAGAGCCGCAACAGACTGTTCAATCGCTTGTTCGGTCGGGCATGAGCGCGACTTTAGACTCACGACAACTGCGTCTGCATTTATCTCCATATTTGCCGAAGGAATACCGTTCACTTGAATAGTACGCATGCCATTTTCAACAAGAAAACCTGCAATATCGGTAGCACCAGTAAAGTCGTCAGCAATAACACCTAATAACATATTACTTCTCCACGCCTGGTAAATTGATGCCATCAAAGATCTTGATAACCGCGCTGTCATCTTCTTGGCCGAAACCTGCGTTACTAGCAGAAAGGAACATATGTAAAGCGGTGCTAGATAAAGGAAGAGGGAACTTCAATTCTTTGGCAGTATCTGCAACAAGGTTTAAGTCTTTAACAAAAATATCCACCATAGATTTAGGTGAATAGTCGCCATCGACAACATGTTTCATGCGGTTTTCAAACATCCAAGAGTTGCCTGCGGCATTGGTGACAACGTCATACATAAGATCAAGCGGGATGTTTGCACGAGCAGCAAGCGCCATCGCTTCTGCACCAGCGGCAATATGTACACCAGCGAGCAATTGATGAATGATTTTAACCGTCGCACCAAGGCCAATCTCTTCGCCAATGTTGTATACTTTAGCCGCTGTCGCATCTAGGACAGGCTGTAGTTTCTCGAAGGCTTCTACTGATCCGGATGCCATGACAGTCATGTCACCTGTTGCCGCTTTCGCTGCACCGCCAGACACGGGCGCATCGAGCATCAATAATTGGTGTTGAGAGAGCTTTTGGTGAATGGCTTTCGCATCTTCAGCGGAAATAGTTGCGGATACCATGACAGCAGTTTGTGGTTTTAGTAAAGCGGTTAAGCCGCTATCAAATAATACGGAGTTAACTTGTTTTGCGTTTACGACAAGTACCAAGACGGCGTCTAGTTGATCGGTAAAATCTAAAGCACTACTGGCAACTGCTTTAGCACCGGCAAGGTTTAGCTCTTCTAGTGCCTTAGGGTTTAAGTCAAAACCATAGACGTCTAATCCTGCGTTGATACAAGACTTGGCCGCGCCCATGCCCATTGAGCCTAGTCCGATCACGCCGACGGATTTCGCTTTATTTGTCATACAATACCTACTGAATTATTGTTAGTTTATGTTCAGATTTGTGATTTTATAATCGATGGTAATGATTAAAACGCTTTATTTCACATATTTCAACAATAATTAACACATATTATGAAAGGTTTTTGTGTTTTTTGTCTATGCGCTGTGTTGCTATAGTGATGAATAGCGTGAAAACTAATGCTTTCATGGATTGTATCGATATTTTTTCACATAAATTCACATAGCGATTTTTTTTTGTTAAGCTGCAGTGGAAGTAATTTTGTGAATTGAACGGCGGAAAGATGATTCCAGTAGAGCGGCAAAGAAAGATCCTGACATTATTAAAGAATCAAGAAGTAGTGAGTATTTCAGAGTTAGTTGATTTATTTAATGTGTCTCATATGACTATTCGTCGAGACATTGAAAAACTTGAGGCTATTGGCAAAGTTAGTTCAGTTTCTGGAGGTGTGCAGCTAGCAAGGAACATTCATATTGAGCTCTCGCATGATATTAAAATCACCCAGTTTGCCGCTGAGAAAGAGCAAATTGGCAAGTTGGCATCGAGTATCATTGCTCCAAATATGACGATATACCTTGATGCAGGCACCACAACGTTAGAAATTGCTCACCAAATAACCCAAAGAAATGACCTGCTCATTATCACTAACGACTTTGCTATATCGGCTTACTTAATGGCGAATTCGGCTAACGATATTTACCATACAGGTGGAAAAATCGACCGACAGAACCAGTCTACCGTTGGATCAAAAGTAGCTGATTTTTTATTAAGCATGAACATTGATATTGCCTTTATCTCGACCTCGTCTTGGAATTTAAAAGGGCTATCTACGCCGAATGAAGATAAAGTCATTGTTAAGCATGCTATTGCCAAATCATCGAAAACTGTTTGTCTGGTTTCCGACACCTCTAAATATGGGAAAATTGCCGCCTTTCATGCATTGGATATGGAGCGAATTGATACCATTATCACCGACTCAGGTCTGCCAGAAAGTGCGTTCAATGAATTGAGAGATAAAGGTATTGATATTTTAACGGCTTGATTTTTCGGTTGCCGCTCTCTAATCAGGAAAAGAAAAATAGGAGAGGGAAGATAGACAGGCATTTGAATGCCAGTCTATCTTCTCTCTTATCCTTAAACAGTCATTACTTTATCACTTTATAAACCGCGGCAATGTCTTCCTCCGCAAAGCCTGCTTTTATCGCTTGTTTAAAGGCTTCATTGGCAATCGCGGCGGTTGGCAAAGGTTGCTCAAGTTGATCGCCTAGGGCAACGGCAAGGCGCAAATCTTTTTGCATGTGTTTAAGGGGAAAACTGGTGGTGTAGTTTTCATTCAATAACATGGCGCCTTTGCCTTTAAACATCGGATTCGCCATAGCGCCAGCATCGACTATGTCTAAAATCTGCTGACCGTCTAAACCAGCTTTTTGTCCCAAAGACATGCCTTCGCTGAAAATGCTTAACATGCCGCCCATCATCATATTGACCACGAGTTTCATGTTAGCGCCTTGGCCGACGTCGCCAAGATACGGTGACATTTTTCCCATCACTTCAAACGCGGGTTTAACATCGTCATAAAGAGATTGATCGCCTGCGGCTAGAATGATCAAAGTACCATCTTCAGCGGGTTTTTTTGTACCGGAAACCGGTGCTTCTAAAAATCGTCCGCCTACTTGGGTAATTAAACCGGCAATGGTTTTTGAGGTGTTGTCGTCTACGGTAGACATATCAACATAACCACGACCAGCGCCCATTCCTGCCATAACGCCGTTTGGACCTTGGCAAAGCGCCAACGCGGCTTCAGGGTCAGACACCATCGCAAAGGTGATATCACAGCTAGCCGCGACGTCTTTTGGTGTTGTACCTTGGCGAGCTCCCAAGGCTACTAACTCAGCGCACTTGGCTGAATTTCGATTCCATACCGTCACATCGAATCCAGCCTTAACTAAATTCGCCGCCATCGCCTTACCCATGATGCCTAAACCTAAAAAACCAATACTAGCCATACAACTCTCTCTTATTTGGTGTTATTTCTGACAGTGTAACAAATAGAAAAAGCCATCGTCTTTAAATAATAGCCAGGCAAAATCATCATGGTATCGGTAGAGTGAAGTGCGAGGCGTTAGACTTTGCTGTGATTTTGGTTGGCCACCAATTCCATAACCCAGTTGATAAAAGATTCGGAGCTATATTGGTTGGCGTTTTCTGTTCGCGTCAGGAAAAATGCGTTGTTGTTGCATTCTATGGGTGGAGTAAGCGCAACTAAGCTGCCTTCTGTTATTAGGTCTTTAATATGCCAATCCCAGGCGAGAGCAATGCCTAAGCCATTTTGGGCGGCATGAACGACAGCAATCTGATCCTCCATCTGAATTTGGTTTAATGGCTCTTGATAATTTATTCCTGTATGCGCCGCCCATGTACGCCAGTTTTCCCAAAAATCAGGTGCATCTTTTAGTCCTAGCAGAGGCTGCTGCCAGATGTTGTCTAGATTTTGACACTCAGGGCGTTTTGTTAGAAAGCTAGGGCTACACACTAATAGCATGCGCTCGTTAAACAGTAAAAAATTGTTCTTGGAGGACGTTTTTAAGGAGGAGTAATAAAACGCGACATCATATTCATCACTTTTCACTTCACTCATATTGCGCTCATTATTAATGCTGATATTGAGCATGATGTCTGGGTATTTATCTCGGAAGTCATCTAAATGAGGGATTAACCAAAAATGGCTGAAGCAGGTGCCAATTTCTAAATTCAGAGGGAGAGGAGAGACTTTATCATCCATTTTTTGGGATTCTTCTGCCAATAACGTCAGAGCTTGACTGACACTTTTTAAATAAATTTGCCCCTTTTGGGTTAATTCCAGCCCCGTTTTTTTACGGATAAATAATTTGGTGTTAAGGAAGCTCTCTAGTTGTTTGATTTGTTTACTGACAGCGGTTGGGGAAACACATAGCTCATTAGCGGCGCTGGTTAGCGTGCCAAGACGAGCCGATGCTTCAAACAAAATAAGGCTGCTTAAAGAAGGAATTGTTCGGTTATTTATCGGCATGTAAATATTAACCCTGAACTTTTAGTTCAAGGTAGCCTAACAAAATAGCGTTTTACTTACAATTCAAGCCTCCTAATATGGATATAAAACACAAATAAAACGAAAGGATTGTATGCAAAACGTCAAACATATACATCATGCTATGTTGCCATTACCTGATGGCACTAAGCTGGCTTATCGCGCTTGGTTGCCAAGCGATGCTAATGACAAACCCGTCCCTGCTATTTTGGAATTTTTACCATATCGAAAAAACGATGGCACGATCGTTCGAGATGAAATAACCATGGCGCAAACTGCTGAGCAAGGCTATGCCTGTATCCGCGTTGATCTGCGAGGCTGTGGGGAATCAGAAGGACATACAACGGACGAATACACCGAGCAAGAGTTGCAAGATGGTTTCGATATTATCGCTTGGTTGGCGGAACAGCCTTGGTGTAGTGGTGACGTCGGTATGGTGGGGATTTCATGGGGTGGGTTTAATTCGCTGCAAGTCGCAGCACTTAATCCGCCGGCACTAAAAGCCATTATTACCCAATGCTCAACCGATGATCGTTATGCTACAGATGTGCATTATATGGGAGGCTGTTTGCTGAACGATAACCTCGATTGGGCATCGTTTTTCTGGGCGTATGCGCAAGGCCGAGCACCAGATGCTAAGTTAGTTGGCGATGGTTGGAAAGAACAGTGGTTAGATCGTTTAAACCAGATGCCATTTTTGGCAAAACCTTGGCTCACCGAGCAAGTACGCAATGACTATTGGAAACATGGCTCCATATGCGAAAACTACGGTGATATTAAAATTCCTGTTTATGCGATGAGTGGTTGGGCTGATAATTATCGTAATACTGTATTTAGCCTGCTCGAAAATCTTGATGTGCCTTGTAAGGGGCTAGTTGGCCCTTGGGCACATAAATATCCCAATATCGCGTATCCAAATCCTAAGATGGACTATGTAAAAGAATCTGTGCGTTGGTGGGATCGCTGGCTAAAAGGCATTGAAAACGGCATCGATGATGAACCGGAATTAAGCTACTACATGCAAGACAGTGTTCGTCCTCAGTCAGATTATGACCAACGTTCTGGACAATGGATTTCAGAGCCTGTTTGGCCATCGCCTCAAACCGAGTGGAAAACCTTTTTTCCATCGAACGGACAATTGCTCGAAACACAGCAAGACAATGCTATAGCACAGAAAGTTTGTTCACCTCAGACCGTTGGCCTAAATGGTGGACGTTTGTGTGTTGGGATTCGTCTAGAGATGGAACAGCCTGCGGATCAGCGAGCGGATGACGCCGGCTCACTCTGTTTTGACACCTTGCCTTTAGGGGACGATTTAGCGATTGCAGGGCAAGTGATCGCGAATCTAGCCATTCGCAGCGATAAGCCCGCAGCAAACCTAGCCGTGCGAGTATGCGATGTTCATCCAGATGGTGCTGTGACGCGTATTAGTGTTGGTGTGCTAAATCTAACACATCGTGATAGCCACGAGTTTGTTGAGCCGCTAACGCCTGATGAGCTGTATCAGGTCGCCATTCCTATTAATCATGTTGCCTACAAGGTGCCAGCAGGCCACCGCTTACGAATTTCTATATCGACGGCTTGTTGGCCGCTCATTTGGCCATCTGCCGATCATGCTACGGTTACTTTAGAGTCGACACTGAGCAATATCAAGGTACCTCATAGAACAAGTCTAGTGACGGAAGTGCTGCCGCCTGCGTTGGGTACGCCTGTGGCAATTGATGGTGAAACATTACGCCCCACTAACAGTGAGCGCGTGGTTCATCAGGATTACAAAACGGGTTTGGTAACGCTGGAAACACATGACGATTTTGGTCGACAGCATTACAACTCTTGTGACACTGACATTGATATGTCCATGAGTCAGTGGCAGACGATTCACCCTGAGGATCCGCTTACAGCAGAATCTAAGCTGGTGTTTGATTTAACTATGGGTCGAGAAGGCTGGTGGACAGGTTTGAAAGGCGTCTATCACATGCGCTGTGACCATGATTATTTTTATGTCACTAGTACGTGGCAAGCCTTTCATGACGACGAGCTGGTTTTCAGCAAAGAGTTTGAAGAAACCATCAAACGAACGGGTGTTTAATCGATTATCTTTTTGAGGATATTATTTCATGTTTAAGTCACTAAGACCGCTGGTCTTTTTTCCAACCTTTATTATTTTGGTTGGTGCATTAATATTCAGTTTGGTGGATTTGGATCTCTTTACACAATACACCAAAATAGCCAATAACTTCGTACTGTCGCACTTTTCTTGGTTATTTAGCCTAGGTAGTTTTTATCTGTTAGTGCTGGTTGTCATTACTTATTTTTCTAAACTGGGAAATGTCAGAATTGGTGGCGAAAGTGCCACGCCAAAGCTCAGTAAATCTCGCTGGTTTATGATTGTATTATGTACAACCTTAGCAGTTGGGGTGTTGTTCTGGACAACAGCTGAACCGCTTTACCATTTACATTCACCGCCAGAAAGCTGGGGCATAGAGGGTAATAGTCCAAATGCTGTCTTGTTTGCTTTTTCTGCGATGTTTTTGCATTGGGGGCCAACGCCTTATTCTATTTATGCTGTTCCAGCATTAATTTTTGCCTTAGTGTTCCACAATCTAAAGCTTCCATATTCCATCAGTAGTTCATTACGCCCCGTTTTCGGTAAATACGTGACTGGTCGTATGGGTGATGTAATCGATGCGCTGGCGTTGTATTCGTTAGTGGTTGGTATGGCATCATCGTTAGGTACTGGCGCGTTAACCCTTCTGGGTGGTGCTAGTCAATATTTGCCAATAGAACGTAATGCGCTGACTCTGGGCATTATTATCGGCGTGATAGTGCTGACCTTTGTGTTGTCTGCTGCACGTGGTTTGATCAAAGGCATCGCGCGTTTATCCATGGTCAACTTTTGGTTATTGATTGGATTGTTTGCTTTTACTCTGATCTTTGGTCCAACGCTTTATATGTTAGGTATTGGCGTGGAAGGTCTTGGTGCTTTCTTGCAAAACTTCTTCCGTCTCAGCTTATTTACTGGGCAAGCGGCCAGTGATCCATGGCCACAATGGTGGAGCGTATTCTACTGGGCGGTTTGGTTCGCTTGGGCTCCCATTACCGCGATGTTCCTAGGTAAGATTGCTCGTGGCTATACCGTACGTGAGTTTATCCAGGTAAACGTCATCTACCCAAGTTTGTTTGTGTTGTTATGGATTTCTGTGTTCTCTGGCGCGGCCATCTTTATGGACCAAACTAGCAACGGTGGTTTGTATGCTATATTGAATGATGGTGGCATAGAGCAATTGCTTTACCATATCTTTGGTGAGTTGCCGCTTGGTTCAATAACGTCATTGATTTTAGTATTTATTGCTTTTATCTCTTATGTAACCGCCGCCGATTCCAGTACCGACGCCATTGGTGATTTGTGTGTGAAAAACTTCAATGCTGACTCACAAGAAGGAACGGGATTGCCAATTAAGGTGTTATGGGGAACCATCATAGGTTTGGTCGCTTGGATTATGGTCAGCACCGTAGGCGTGGCGGGCGTTAAGTCCTTATCGAACCTTGGCGGCCTACCAGCAACCTTGATTATCCTATGTTGTAGTTTCACCTTGGTTAAATGGATTAAGAATCCCGCGTTATTAAAAGGTTAACTAGATAACTTCACCTCAGTAAACAAAATGGCTTGGCACTTTCGCTAGGCCATTTTTAGTTCGCGGTCTTGCAACTACTCAATTTTCATCAGTCTTTTTTAGTTGTGCAAGTAATGCCTCTAAAAAAATAGCGATCTGAATCGACAGAAAAGATTTGACAGAACTTATCCAATTTTTTGGGTTGCGACTCTTAACAAAGGCTAATACATCCGCTTCATAAAGAGCAGATTCTTGATGATAACCTTCGCCTGAGCCTTGTACCCAATCATTCGATACCATCTGTTTGATGATGTCGTCCTGAAATATTCTGTCCTGTGTCGCGTCATTTATTATTTAATCCTGTTTATCGCTTTTTGGTGAGCGAGGCTTATGTTCTAAATGTGTCGGTGGGCTCTAGGGAGAGTAGTTTTTATATCACCAACTTTATCTGTGTTTAGATTGATCATTTCTCATAATTAAAACCAGAATGTTAATAACTCCCAATCCCCAAACCAAAAAAAGCCAGTCATTTATCATGACTGGCTTTTCGGGTGTTCTATTTGCTAAGCGCTTAGTTTCTGTTGTTCAGCGCTGTGCTGGCATTTTTGTCCACGCTGTAGATTGTCCAGCGTTCGTTGGCAAATTGTTCTTTAGCGAAGACTTCCGCAACCACTCGGCGGTTGAGCTTACGACCGCTTTCTGTGTCGTTGTCAGCGATAGGTCGAGCGGCACCGTAACCAATACCTTTGACACGATCTGCTTTGATCCTAAAGCTGTCTACAAGAACATCGGCAATGGCTGAAGCGCGTTGCTGAGACAAATCGCGATTTAGCTCTGCAGAGCCTTGGCTATCTGTGTGTCCTTCGATTACCACTGTGCTTGAAGGGTGATCTTGTAAGAACTTTGCCAAGCCTTTCAATTCTGAATAAAAGCGAGGTTTGATGTCAGCTTTGCCACTATCAAATAGAATGTTTAATTCTACAGACAGGAGTTTTGTTGTTTGGTTAGGACAGCCGTAGTTGTCTACCGCAGCCCCTTCCGATGTATCAGGGCAAAGGTCACGTGCATCAATAACGCCATCTCTGTCCACATCTGTCAGGCGTGACTGTACATTTGAAGCATATAGACTTTCAGCGGCAGCAAACTGGCCGTAGAGAAGTAATGTTCCTGTAAATGCGATGGTTTTAATGAGTGTCTTCATGACCCTATTGCTACCTTATAAGTTTTGACTCTTTTAGCTTAGAAAATACTTGGCTAGATAACTACCGTATATTTGTATCTTTCTTTAAGCAAACGGACGTTTTGTAAACTTATGTAACTACCAGCTACCTGTATTTTCCATAGAAGCCCATGGTTCGGCGCTTTCAAGAGACCCATCTTTTTGTAATAGTTCGATTGAAATACCGTTTGGGTCTTTAATAAAGGCCATATGGCCATCGCGTGGTGGTCGTAAAATGGTCACGCCCATAGATTGTAGCTTTTCACATACTTGGTAAATATTATCGACTTCAAAGGCCAGGTGACCGAATTGGTCTCCGCCAGTGTACGCGCGATCACTCCAGTTATGAGTTAGTTCAACTTCTGGTGCGCCTTTTTCAGTTGCGTAATAGATAAGTGAAAATTGGCCTTTTTCACTGTCTATACGTCTTGTTTGAATCAGACCTAGCCCTTCTGTATAGAATGTATGACTTTCTTCTGGTTTATCTGTTCTTATCATGGCGTGTAGATATCGAATAGACATGATAACTCCCTAATTTGGTTTAAAACGATGTGGAGGCATTATTGCAGCATCGGCTCAGTAATTCAAAGCCATAGTAATAGAAGACTCTTTTTATCTTCTTATTCTTCCCAGACCCAGCGAAGAGGGTCACCAAAGTCATCATAGATGATTTTTTTCTTAGGCCGCTTCTTTGGGGTTGTGACTGCTGGAGATTTGTTGTGTTTTCGCTGTTGGATAGCGGCTACAACGTGATTTAATGGCGTGCGGTCTTGTTTTGGCTCGTTAAAGCCTATGTGGCTCGTGTTATACTTACCATCAACTAAACCGGATTCACCCATGTCGACTTGCTGGATTGTTCCGTTTTTCTTGATAAATTGATCTACCAGAGACTCAAGTTCTTCTCGTGTGTCTCTTTTGGTGGTTTTTGGTTTTATCATAGCGTTTGGGTTTGGGAAGATCCTTCAGTAAGTCGATGGGTTAAAAATTGATCGTAATCATCCATATTAAACGTAAGAGGTAGCTGGTGTCTATTAGCAACTTAATTGTGCATGAGATTCAAAAGCATGAAGGCGAGCGCAAAGCGATACTTATTGCGCGTCCAAATGAGAACCCTGTTGATGGGCAGGCCGAAGCATTATCTGCCCAGGTAACGAATCTATTTAATCGTTCAGGTATGAATACTGGGCGCTTTGTTAACCCTCAGGGAAGTGAGGAGGGGGCGCAATTACCCGCTTTGCTATTTAAGCATTTCAAAAACGACACCTTTGTCGATTTTGCTGGTTTTACCAAAGATTGCGCTGCTGAGTATCTGAAGTATTTAGAACCTGTTGAAGAGGCTGAAGGTGGTTTGTTGTGGTTTAATCATTACGAACTTCACGATACGCATTTTTTATACATAGTGATGTTAAAACGCAAAAAAGGCATTGGCCTTGGAGCCGATCTTAGTTTGTCACAAATCGAACAAATTGAGATGGAAAAGCTACACATGTCGCTGCGTATCAATTTGACGGCGTGGCAAGCTGGCGATGAAGGTCGTTATATTTCATTTCGCTTTGGTCGTGCGCCTAAATTCGAGAGTGAATATTTTACTCAGTTTATTGGGTGTGACGAACCTAAAGTCGCAGCAAAAGAAACACGTAAACTGGTGGATTTAACGGCGGCGTTTTGCCAATCGGAAGGTTTGCCTTCTAAACAAGCGAATGAGTTTAAAAAGGTCGTTTCAGAACATTGCCAGGCGAAAGCACAAGACCGTGAGCCTCTGGCGATTAAAGAAATTGCTTCTCAGGTTGAATCTCGATTCTCTGTGGAACAGGCCAATAAGTTCTTAGAAATTGCGGATTCAGATAGTTTTAAGATGGAAAAAGAAATTTTCGTCGAAAAAGCAGCGCTAAAAAAATTGACTCGTTTGTCAGGCAGCTCTCGTGCTTTGACAATAAGTTTTGATAGTGATTTGTTGGCGGAGTCGATTGTGTTTGATGCAGACTCAGGCACATTGACTATTAAAGACTTGCCAAAGAGTCTGCTAAAACAATTGCAGGCTATGTCTAACTGAGTTTTTTATTGCGCAGGCTCAGTTAGCTTCAAAGAGTTAGAGGGTTTATTAAAGACCTAATAAGCCTTCTAGTTCCTTCATAGTTTTAAAGCATTCGGTTGCGCCTGCTGCCGCTTGCATTTTTTCATCAAGAGTTTCACTAAACGCGAGCACTCGCATGCCAGCTGCTCGTCCTGCTGTAATTCCTGCGATAGAGTCTTCAATAACTAAACAATCTTTTGGGTCGACATTTAGTGCTTTTGCAGCTTTTAAGTAAAGGTCTGGGGCTGGCTTGCCGTTTTCCACGTCTTCGACACAAAAACGGGTAGAAAATTGTTCAGACAATTGGATCTTGTCTAGTTTGAAGTTCATTTCTTGGCGGCGTGCATTGGTCGCCATTGCAATAGGTGTTGTTATTTTGCCGAGTAAATCTCGCACACCGTTAATAGGTTCTAGGTCCGCTTCGATGGTGGCGTGAAAACGTTGTCTATAATCGTCATCAAAGTTTTCTGGTAATGGCTTGCCGAGTAATTTTTCGGCGTTGATTAGGTTTTCTTTGTTGGTGAATCCGGTGAATTTTGCGTGCAAAGTCTCGTCGTCGAGTTCTAGGCCACACTCACTTAGCATGGATTTTAAAATAGTATTGGATATGTTTTCTGTGTCGACAATGACACCATCGCAATCAAAGATTATTGCTTTGTAAGAGTAAGTCATAAAGAACATATTTTGTTGTGAATGAGTATTGATGATAGCGAATTTGGGGGGCGTTAAGGAAGGGAGGGAGTTTTATTATTTTTCTCCCCTTAAAAAGATCTATTTACGATAGACTAACACCCAATTATTATGGGCTTATTCTTGTAAGGCTTAGTGGCTTGCTTGACCAAGTTGCTGAGGACGAGCGCTTACTTTCTTGATTGCTTTTACAGTAGTCTTAAAGAAAGCAACAACCGCTTTAACACGACGAGCACGTCTTTGACGGCGAGCGTGATCTTCAACTGTGGTGTCTGCGTAGCCCCATTTTGCTAATAGTGCTTCGTATTGTTGTTGAGAGTCCATAGTGTTCTCCTGATTTTCTGATTTGATAAATGTTGTTTTATTACAACAATGATAATATTAGTTAAGCTTGACCGATTGAACAAACGATCCTTTCTCACTTGTTAGGTTAGTTTTTTTCATCATTATTTATATCTATTTAGTTAAGACTATATTTAAGGAAATTTCTTTGTACCAATCGTTAGAACAGTTTTCAAAGAGTTGGATTTTTAAACGTAATGATCCCAAAGTTGAGCAGGAAGACTTGCAGCAAATTCGTTTGTTAAGTGAGCAGCGTGCTGGGCAGATTTGGCGTGATTATATTAGTGATGAGCAAATACATCCCGATCATTTTTCGGATCGGGATTGGTTGAAGAAAAGCAGTGCGCAGGCCCCAGAGGGTAAGCTTCAGTGGGAAAAAGCGTGGGATAGTGATCAGGCGTCCCTACCTGATGGAGTGTTAGGGCATTTCTCTAATTGGGGAGATGATACGACCGTCTTTTTTTGTTGCCATAATGAGCTGATTTTTGAACTTAATTGGGGTGTTTTTAAGCGTACTTGGAAAGCATTTTTATTCTTAGATAATGGCCCTGTCTTGGTAGGTAAAAAGAAAAAGCAAGCGGCACAGTTTCATTCCAACGGTTGGGTGAATTTGTTGTTTAGAGAGTCCTGATGGAGAAGACTCTTTTGTAATTTACTTTCAAAAGATGTCGCTGTTGCCACGCTTTCGGCTAATTAAGCAGTGTTCATTGAACACTTGATAGTAGTTAAGTAATCGCTGACTGTGTTCGTCATGGCCTAGCGTGTCAAGTAGCATAGCCGTAACTTCGGCGGTGGCAAATTGAATTTGATGGCTCGAGTGCCTAACGAGAAAAGAACGCTGAACTTCAGTGTTTATTTCAAAGTGTGGAATGTCTCTTAGCCACTCACTTTGATGAAACATTTTACTAGCCTGTTTCCATGTTCCATCCAAAATAATAAAGGTGTGCTTCTCGTCGCCTCTATCGTTTGATGGGGTGGTCTTTCTTAGTTTTCTATTCTGTGCTTTTGCGGTTTCGGTGTTGGGGAATAATATCGTGCAATTGCCGCGCTTTCTTTCTATGTGGTCTAGTAGAGTTTGCTGGGGTTCGGTTCTGCTCCATATGTAGGCTTGAGTGTCGTTTGGAAATAAATCTGCAATCAGTCTGCCGCTGTTAGTGGGCTTGTGAATTTCATCACGATGAAAAAGCAGAATAAATTCGATAGGGGAGGTTTGGCTCTCTCGTCGATCGCAAAAGCAGGCAAATTCTGCCATTAAGCAGTGAGTGCAGCGGATGGCATTGGCGCCTCTTGCTATGAAGGGTCTCGTGGAGTTTGCTTTACATTGTTCGCGCAGTATATCAACGCAATGCTTTTGGTGGGTAGCCGTCATATCGTTATGCTCTATTTTTAACTGGGCAATTATCGATCTTTTGTTTTAAATGTCTAGTGTTCTCATAAAGCGAATTCAGCTTTTCATTACCCTTTTAGTAGAGTGAAAGCGAGCGTCATTAATTAGGTTAAATGTTTCAAATTGTTAATGAAAATGGCCCTTATTTCGGCATTTTGTAGAAAACCTTACATAAAATATGCAAATACAAAGGAATGCGATAAAACAGGCTTATTGCTTCTGTTCGTTATCATCAAGTCGCGATAAGGTGTGAGATATTATTTTTTCGCTATGAGTTGTCTATGAGTCGTTATATCTCACCGGTTTTATACATTCTTCTCATGTTGGTTGGTTGTATTGCATTTATATCTATTGCTGGTGTTCGTGTTGGGATTTTTGAGCCAATTACAGGTTTTTCTATGCTTCGAAAAAGTGTATTGGCTTCTTTGATTTTGTCTTTACTAGCTGCCGTGTCACTAGGTGTTTGCTGGAAAGAGCGAAATATAGCGTGTCAAAGGTTTTTCTTTTTAGTGTTGATTGTGTCATTAGTGTACAGCAGTATGTGGATTGGCTTTTATTTGCAGCGTGCCAATTTGCCGGAGATAAACGACATTACAACCGATACGGTTGTTCCTCCTACCTTTCTCAATGTTAATTTTATTCGAAAATCTCAAGAAAATGATCTGAGTTACAATAGTGAATGGGCTCCCATTCAGCGCAAATATTATCCTGAAGTCCAGCCGTTATTTTTCTCTAAAAATACGTCAGCCGTTTACTCTGCGATTGAAAAGCTTGTTGAAGCGCGTGGCTGGGATGTGGTGGCTACGTATTCTGGAGCCGGGATTATTGAGGCGACTGCTCGCACGCCGATTTTCGGTTTCCGAGATGATGTGATTATTCGTATTACAGAAATTGATGCGGACAAAGTGAGAGTGGATATGCGTTCTTGTTCTCGTGTAGGGAAAGGTGATTTTGGTGTAAATGCTGAACGAGTCGTATCTTTTATGGCGGACCTTTCTGATTCACTATCTCGCCCTCCAATGCCAGATCTAAGCTCCATGCGTTAATCTGCTATGCATTAAATTACACTCGTCTTTGAAAATCAGACAAGATAGACTCTCTTAATATCTTACTTAGGGGAATGTTCAGGTGAGTCTTCGTCAGCAACAAAAAGCCAATACTCGATCTAAAATCAAAACTATTGCTAAGCAGGCATTTTTGACGCAAGGCATTGAGGCAACCAGTACTCGTTATCTAAGTGATCAAGCTGGTATTGCTGTGGGGACCTTGTTTGTTCACTTTCCCGATAAACTTTCCTTGGTTAAAGATATCTTTTTTGATGAGATGGATGTGGCGCTGCGTGCTGCGGTTGCTTCTCAAAAAGTCAGTTCCTCTCCGATCGATTATCTTTTGCAGATGGCTCAAGTCTTATTTGATTTCTACGATGAATATGCTGAATTTACTCGCCAAGTATTATTGGATAGTTTGGCAAAGGGCGGTTTTCATACCAATCAAATGGCGGTGATTTCAGAAGGTATTGTTAAGCGTTTCAAGCAAGTGGGAGTTGATGATAAAACGGCCAGTATCTTTGCGGAAAATATGATTTCTAACTATTGGTTTGTTTTATTAACAGGAGTGCCTAAAGGGGTTCTTGGGCAGGTTGCGATCGATCATCTGAAGCGAATGAACCTGCCGTTTGAAATGTCTTATCGTAATGCGTTAAAAGCCAAAGGCTAATGATTTTAGCTAAGTTGGTTGGCTTTTCGATAAGGCCCTTGGTAATCGAATAATCGTTCGGTGACCTGCCAATGTTGCTTTTGCTTTTTAGCAATGACGAAGTCAGGTGCAGGAAGGTAAGGTAGAAAGGGTTTCACTTCCTCTAGTTTATCAAATTCAATTGTTTGGCTTCCGTCGGCAATTCTTCGAGCGAATAAGTTATTAAATGCCTGTCGTGATTTCTTGAAATTAAACCGAAATGTCTCTGCCAGTGTTAGGCCGTCTTCATCATGATAGGTGATCTTAATGCTTTTTTCTTTGATGTTTATTTCTGGCGTAATGGCGGAGCAGCGTAACACCTTATTATTTTTTAGGTTAAGTGCGCTTCGTAGTAAGTCATCTGGATCAATCAGCTTTTCTGTGCAATGTTGGCATTGTCGTGCGGCGATGTCATTTTCTTCATTACAGTGAGGGCAGCGTTTAAAGCGAAAGCGATGTGTACACTGTGTTTCACCATGCTCTGTTTCAACTAGGCCGTGACAGCGGCGGCCAAAATGCTCAAGAATGTTCCCTTCGGTGTCTTTTCTTCCCCAGAACGTATTGGCAAAGTCGCACGCAGGACAGTGGATTTGTACGGCAACAGAGTCTTGTGTTGGGCGCTTTTCACCAATTTCGGGCTGAAAGATATTGTAGCCATTATTCGTATAATCCAAGACTAAGCAGTCTTTTTTGCCGGGACTTAAGCGTAAACCGCGTCCGACAATTTGTTGAAATAAACTGATTGATTGTGTGGGTCGTAATATGGCAATTACGTCTACGTGTGGCGCATCAAAGCCTGTGGTTAATACTGAAACATTAACAAGGTATTTGATTTCTTTATTTTTAAAGGCGGTGATTAATGAGTCACGTTGTTTGAGCTTGGTTTTACCTGTTATTAAAGCGGTTTTATCTGCTGGTAAGTAGCTGACGATTTCTTTGGCGTGATCGATGGTGGCGGCAAAGATCATTACGCCTTGGCGATCTTGGCTAAGTTGTAATATCTGTTCGGTAACGGCTTCGGTGACTCTTGGGTGTTTATGGATCAGTTCATTTAATGCTATGTCGTCGGTGTTTTGCTCGCCGTCCAAGCTCTCGGTTAGTAAGCTGAAATCATAATGGGCGATCGCCGCGTCGTAATGTATTGGTGGCGTCAAATAGCCTTTTTTCACCATGTGTTGGAGTGGCAACTCAAAAATACATTTCTTGAATAATGAATTGGTGCAGGTGCGTGTGTAGCCATGATAATGATTTTGGTAGATCCAGCCGCTACCTAGGCGGTAGGGTGTGGCGGTCAAGCCGAGAATTTTTACCTTTGGGTTTAGGGTTTTAAAGTGTTCGATAGTTTTGTTGTATTGGCCACTTTCTTCCATGCCGACACGATGGCATTCATCAATAATGATCAAGCTTGCTGGTTCGTTAAAATTATTAAGATTTGCAGATAGCGATTGGATGCTAGCGAAGGTGGTTTTTTCTGTGCTGGTTTTCTGGCTTAGCCCAGCGGAAAAAATCCCCGCTGATGCGCCTGTCGCCAAAAATTTAGCGTGGTTTTGTTCCACTAGTTCTTTCACGTGTGCTAGACAGATAACTCGCCCCTTGGCTAATCGACTAAGCTCTGCTATTACTAAGCTTTTTCCGGCGCCTGTTGGAAGTACAATAACGGCTGGGTCGTCGCTATTACGAAAGTGCCTCAAAGACGCCTCAACGGCTTGAATTTGGTAGTCTCGTAATTGAAAGGTTTGGGTCATTTTATTTCAAATCTATCAGGTGAAATCTTGGTGTGTTGTGTCTTTGGCTACAGTATCATACCCGCTCTCGTAATTTTGTCTTTTTACAAGTGATCTTTTTATAAGTGACGAACCCATCTATGTCTATTAAAGTGCTGCCTGCTAAAAGTTTATATGTTGAAAACTCTATTCCTGCTTTTAGTCGAGAAGAGCCATTTGCGAATTTATTAATGGACTTACAAACTAAAGGTTGGAGTATACAAGACGATTTTTTTTCAACGGATTTTACTCAAGCATTAATGGATGAGGCAGAAAGCATACAAAATGCGGTCATGCTGCAGGCGGGTATTGGTCGAAAGAAGGATCATCAAATTGTTTTAGATGCTCGACGTGATTATATTCAGTGGATTGACCCAGATAAGCCTATTCGTACCGATTTTTTAAAAATGATGGCTGAATTTCGTGTTGCACTCAATCGTCATTTGTTCTTGGGGTTGTTTGATTATGAGGCTCACTTTGCTCGTTATGAAGAAGGTGCTTTTTATGAAAAGCATATTGATGCATTTAAGGGTGAGAGTAACCGTATTTTGTCGACGGTATTGTATTTGAACGAAGATTGGCAAAACAGTGATGGCGGTGAATTGATTGTCTACGATGAACATGACCCTGCTATCGAAGTGGGGCGGTTTTTCCCAAAAAAAGGGCGCTTGGCAGTGTTTTTGAGTGAGTGCTTTTATCATGAAGTGATGGTGGCGAAGCGAACGCGACACAGTATTGCTGGCTGGTTTCGTGTCAACAACACCACAGGCTCTGCACTTGATCCTGAGCAATAAATTTACTCCTGTTTTTATGTGGCTTTTTGGGATTTAGTCTCGAAAAATGGTTTATAAATCTTTATAATTCGCGGCTTGTTTAATTGCTCTGGTTTTACGTTCCAGATCGCATAGGAGAAAGTCATGTCTAAAGTCGTTGTGTGTGCCCTTTATAAATTTGTTGCCTTACCTCATTTTGAGTCCCTTCGTGAACCACTTCAGAAAACTTTAGAAGATAATGGTATTCGCGGTACCTTGCTGCTCGCAAGTGAAGGTATTAATGGTACGGTAGCTGGTTCTCGTGAAGGTATTGATAGCATGCTGACTTGGTTAGATCAGCAACCAGGTCTGGATAAGATAGTCACCAAAGAGTCTTATGATGAAGATATGCCTTTTTATCGCACGAAAGTGAAGCTTAAAAAAGAAATCGTTACCATGGGGGTGGAAGGCATTGACCCCAAACGCGTGGTGGGCACTTATGTTAAGCCGGACGAATGGAATGCTTTGATTTCTGACCCTGATGTGGTGTTGGTCGACACTCGTAACGATTATGAAGTACAAATCGGTACATTCAAAAATGCTGTAAACCCGAAGACAGATACCTTTCGTGAGTTCCCAGCATACGTGAAAGAAAATATGGATCCGGCAAAACAGAAGAAAGTTGCTATGTTCTGTACTGGTGGGATTCGTTGTGAAAAATCTACGGCTTACATGTTAGAGCAAGGTTTCGAAGAGGTATATCACCTCGAAGGCGGTATTTTGAAGTACTTGGAAGAAGTGCCAAAAGAAGAAACCATGTGGGAAGGTGAATGTTTCGTTTTTGATAATCGTGTGTCTGTAAATCACGACCTACAAAAAGGCGAATACGACCAATGTCATGCGTGTCGTATGCCGATTACTGAGGAAGAAAAGCAAAGCGAGCATTACATTCAAGGTGTAAGTTGTGTTCATTGTGTTGATAAATTTACCGACGAGCAGCGCCAACGCTTTATTGAGCGCGAGCGCCAAGTTCAGCTTGCTCGTTCTCGAGGTGAAGAGCATATTGGTGCAGAAGTATTGGATGCGGTTGAAAAACATCGCCTTGAAAAAACGCTAGAAAAAGAGCGTCAGCGTAAAGTCCGCGAAGCCAAAGCGAATTAGTAAGCTGTTTTTTGTAGGATCTATCATTTGGTTTTTCAGGTGATAGATCGACAAAAAAATGTTGTAAATTTAAGCTATTGATCTTTATAGCGAAGTTTTTTGTTATTTCCCCTAATTACCTACTGTCCTGTGCACTAAGAGTGGTTTCGAAATTGCTCGTACTGCCGTACAATAAAAAATCGCTTTTTATCAGCCAGTATCTATCATGAGTTATCAAGTTTTAGCACGTAAATGGCGCCCACAGACTTTCCTTGAAATGGCTGGGCAAGACCATGTACTTCAAGCGTTGGTGAATGCTTTACGCCAACAGCGCTTACATCACGCCTATTTGTTTACCGGGACACGCGGTGTCGGTAAAACCACTATCGCGCGTATTTTCGCCAAATGCTTGAACTGTGAAACCAATGGTATTTCCCCAGAGCCTTGTGGAACTTGTGATAGTTGTCGAGAAATTGCTGAAGGTCGTTTTGTTGATCTGATCGAAGTGGATGCTGCATCTCGTACCAAGGTAGAAGATACCCGCGAATTATTAGAAAATGTGCAATATGCGCCAACTCGTGGCCGCTTTAAAGTCTATTTGATAGATGAAGTGCACATGTTGTCGACTCATTCCTTTAATGCGTTATTAAAAACCCTTGAAGAGCCGCCAGCACACGTCAAATTTTTGCTAGCGACGACAGATCCACAGAAACTCCCTGTGACGATTCTTTCCCGTTGTTTGCAATTCAATCTTAAAAATATGTCCCCACAACGAGTGGTGGATTATTTGCAAACCGTGCTCACTACAGAAGACGTCAACTTTGATCAGCCTGCGTTGTGGCAAATTGGCCAAGCGGCAAATGGCAGTATGCGTGATGCCTTGAGTTTGACGGATCAAGCGATTGCTTTTGGTAATGGAAAGATCTCGGAAACTGGTGTTACGGCAATGTTGGGCTTAGTGAATCAAGCGCAAGTATTGGATTTATTAGAAAGCGTTGCGTCTAAAAACGCTGCGCAAGTATTGAATAGAATAGAGCAGCTTGCTGATTATCAACCAGATTTTACGGCGATTTGTGGCAGCTTGTTGGATGTATTACATCGTGTGGCGATAGAACAGCAAGTGCCAGGCGCATTAATGGATCAGCTTGGTGACTTGGTGCGTATTCAAGCCATTGCAGCAAGTGTAAGTTCTGAAGAAATACAAATTATGTATCAGAGCTTATTGATTGGCCGTCGTGATTTACATTTGGCGCATTCAGCTCGTGCGGGGTTTGAAATGTTGATGCTAAGGCTGATTGCCTTTCGTCCTGCACCGCCAATGACCGTTAGCCATAATGCGCCGCCAGTGGTGGATGTTCAAACAGAGGCGGCACCAGTATCGTCAGTTGAAACACTGAATCAAATGGCAGAAAGCAGCCCCTCTTCACAGGTGGCGCCGGAAAAAAAAACAGTAATCGTTGAGCAAGCAGAGCCTGAGCGGGCACAAGAAGAAATGGCCCCGCTGACGGTGCCGGCTGAGCATCCGCCTTGGGAAGAGGCTCCTCAGTCTGTTGCTGCAGAATCCGCTCTTGTTGAGCAAGATGTTGTTGAAAATGCCACTACTACAGAGGGTGTCGTGGACAGTGTTCAGGTTGAACCGCATCAACAGCATGTTGAAGATCTTGCCTCGATCAATGTTGAGTCTACGAGCGCGCATAATGACGAAACGGTAGAGCCGGCTAATTTGCAAGAGTCAGGTATTCAGGCTAACACGGTGAGTACGTCAGAAAATGACGCTAAACCTTTTGTCGTTGCACAAGAGAGGTTCGCAGAAGACTCGTCAGATGACAGTGACGAGAATGATGAAGATGATGACGAAGCGGAAGAACGCGCTATTGCTGATATCGTCGATCCATTTAATCCTGCCGCGGAATTGGTTGATGCGTTAGGTGCGGAACCTATTGACTCTTCAACCGTCGAAGAAGAAAGCAAAGAACCAGATATGCGTCTAGCCAAAGTGCCGGATACCATTTCACAGCCTGCATTGGGTATGCCATTACCTGAGATGAGTCATTATAATGAGCTAACTATGAAGCTTTGGTGGCTGGTGGCTCCGCGTTTGCCTTTGACAGGTTTAGTGCAAAATATTTTAATGAATTCCAGCTTGGTAGATGCAAGTGATCAAGGCGTTCGCCTTGAGGTGCCTTTAGAATATGGGCACATGCTAAACCAGGTGCGTTACGAGCAGATACAAGGTGCGTTGAGTGATTTCTTCGGGATGACGGTGCCCTTAATTATAGATACAGTGGAGGACACCACGGGGGTGACTGCAGAAGAGTTTGCTGCCAGTAAACGAGCAGAAGCCTTACAGGTGGCGATTACACATTTGAATTCACATCCAGTTGTGCAGGCTTTGTCGGCAACGATGGGCGCACAGCTGGTTTACGATACGGTTAAAGTTAAAGCTTAAATTGGAGAGCAAAAGTTATGTTTAAAGGTGGTATGGGTAACATGATGCGCCAAGCGCAGCAGATGCAAGAAAATATGCAGAAAGCGCAAGAAGAAATCGCTAACATGGAAGTAGAAGGTCAAGCGGGTGCTGGCCTTGTGAAAATCTTAATGACAGGCCGTCATGACGTGAAGCGCGTGTCTATTGATGATTCTTTGGTTGGTGACGACAAAGAGATGTTAGAAGATTTGATCGCGGCGGCTGTCAATGATGCTGTGCGTAATATCGAAGTGACTCAAAAAGATAAAATGGCTTCGGCAACGGCAGGTATGTCTTTGCCACCCGGCTTTAAAATGCCTTTTTAGGAGTGAGCTTTGTTTAGTCCCTTAATTAAAGAATTGATTGAATCATTACGTTGTCTGCCGGGTGTTGGGCCAAGATCAGCTCAAAAAATGGCGTTGTACTTATTGGAACGTGATCATCAAGGGGCGGATAGGCTGGCAAATGCATTGCGAGAGGCGCTTGATAAAGTTGGCCGCTGTTCAAGTTGCCGCACTTTGACCGAAGAGGCTGAGTGCCAACTTTGTACAGATCCAGATCGCGACTCAAAGCATTTATGTATTGTCGAAACTCCAGCAGACGTTGTTGCAATTGAATCTGCTGGAAGTTTTTCTGGGCGTTATTTTGTTTTGCTAGGGCATTTGTCTCCTATTGATGGTATTGGCCCTGAAGAATTGGGCTTAGATCGTTTGGAGGCGTTGGTTCAGCATAATAAAGTGGAAGAAGCGATAATTGCTACTAACTCAACAGTAGAAGGCGAGGCAACTTGCCACTATATTGCTGAAAAATTAAAAACATTGAACATCAATGTCAGTCGTATTGCCCATGGTGTACCTATGGGTGGCGAATTGGAATATGTTGATGGAAACACTCTGGCTTTAGCGCTAGAGGGACGGAAGAAGCTCTAGTATGAATGATCAAGATGATGCTCTGAATATTGTATGGGTTGCGGATAATGAGTCGCTGGTGAGTTGGTGTGATTACTGGGCTGATTTGCCGGTTATTGCGGTCGACACAGAATTCATTCGTCGTACAACCTATTTTCCAATTACGGGGCTTATTCAAATTAGTGAAGGCGAGAAAGCCGTACTGATTGATCCGTTGAATATTGATGAATGGGAGCCTCTTCGTAATCTGATGGTGAACCCTTCAGTAATGAAGGTCTTTCATGCTTGTTCTGAAGATTTGGATGTTTTTGACCGTTTGCTAGGTGTGTTGCCAGCTCCTTTTTACGATACTCAAATTGGTGAAGCCTATGCTAGCGCCCAATGGTCGCTGAGTTATGTGAAATTGATTCATGAATATTTGCAGATTGAAGTGGCAAAAGATGAGACCCGTTCTGACTGGGTTCAGCGTCCGTTAACCGATGCGCAAAAACGTTATGCTGCACTTGATGTTGTCTACTTAGCCAAAGTTTACCCAATGCAAATTGCCCGTTTAGAAGCAAAAAATATGCTCGAATGGGTAATGGAAGATTGTGATTCATTGAAATGGCAATATCAGATGAACTCTGACCCAAAGCAAAATTGGGATGGTGTTAAAACAGCGTGGCGTTTGTCTCCAGCGGGTTTAACCCTATTGCGTTTGCTGTTTATTTGGCGCGATGAGCAGGCTCGTAAAGAAGACGTTCCAAAAGGGCAGATCTTAAAAGATCGTACTCTTTGGTCGCTAGCGAAAACCTTACCAACACACCATAAAGCGGTTTCTGAAGCGGAAGAGTTAACGGGGCGTCAGCACCGCTTGTATGGTGATGTTATTTTGCAAAACGTTGCCTTGGTAAATGAATTGTCACCTGATGAATATCAGTTGCCGTTGGAGGTGCCTTTGCCCTCTCAGGCGGGAGAATTAACTAAGGGGATTAAGTCTTTTGTTCGTGAAAAAGCAGAAGCATTGAAAATCGCACCAGAAGCCATGATGAAGCGTAAGCTGTTAGACCCTTTAGTGCGTCATTTGTATGATGGTTCTGAAATTGATTGGCAGAATCCTGCATTAACTGGCTGGCGACGCGACGTAATTGTTGATCCAGTTCTAGAAACATTTAAAAAGTCCTAATATGGCGTTACAGCGCCAAGGGTAAAATATGAAACAGCATTTAATCGTAGAAGTATTTCGTTCTAGCAAGCATGATGGAATGTACTTGTATGTTGAAAAAAGCAAGGGACTGAAAGATATTCCTGAAGAATTAATGTCTCGATTTGGTAAAGGCATTAGTGCGATGACTATGTTATTAACCAATGAAAGTAAGTTAGCTCGAGCAAGACCTGAAAAAGTAATTGAAGGTATTCGAGAAAAAGGTTTCTATTTGCAATTGCCACCGGCGAAAGATGACTATTTGTTGGATTTGTATAAAACACCAACAGAAGCGGTTTATTAACTATCTGGATTTAGAGAATGATTGCAAAGCGTTACGAACCTTTTTGGAAAACCACACCATTAGAGCAGATGTCTCAAACTGAGTGGGAATCCATTTGTGATGGTTGTGGGAAATGTTGTCTGCAAAAGTTGCAAGATGATGAAACAGAAGAGGTTTTTTATACCAATTTGTCTTGTCATCAACTCAATGTGACTTCCTGTCAGTGTAAGGTCTACGACACTAGGCAAGATAAAGTATCAACTTGTATTACGTTAACGCCAGATCAGATTGATGAGTTTCATTGGTTACCTGATACCTGCAGTTATCGTGTTTTACATGAAACCAAAATATTGCCAGATTGGCATCCTTTGGTGGTTGGTAGTGATAAAGAAATGCTTCGTCAAGGGCTGACAGTTCGCCATTATGCGGTGAGTGAAAATTCCGTTGACGAAGAAGATTGGGAAACTCATATAATCAAATGGGTACATGGTATGCCGGAGCCGTATGAAATAACTTGAGTACGACGAATGGTCGCTAATTTCAGCAAAGTAAAGTTGTTCAAGGAGTTCGCAAGCGTGAAGTGGTTGAAAATAAATACTGTGTTGTTAGTGGCTGTTTTATTCTTCTGGATGCCATCAAGCCAAGCGGATACTCAATTCCGCGTTATTGTGGACGCCTCTGGCAGTATGTTAATCAGTGATCCTGATAAGCTAACCTCTGAGGCATTACGGTTGATTTCAAATCTTGCCCCTGAAGAAAAAGCCACGTTGGGTATTTGGTTGTTTGGTGAAAAGCCGAGGGTTCTTCTGCCTGAAGCTATTGTGAACAAAGCCAACAAAGTAAAATTGGCCAGCTATGTCGACAGCTATGTTACGCAAGACCTCAAAACCGATTTAGAAGCCATTGTGAAGCTGCTCTTAGACACGCCAGACTCAGGTAATCTAGAGCCTGGTTTTAATCGTCATTGGATCTTGGTGACCGATGGCATGGTGGATATCAGCTTAGATGACGCTGTCAATAAGGCTTCACGTGACCGCATCCTCAACGAGCTAACTGCCAACCTAGAAGAGCGTGGAATCCATCTTCATACTATTTCGATGACGGGTTACACCGATAAAGCCTTGCTTGAATCACTTTCGCTTCGCACTAATGCAACACACACTGAGGTTGCGATTCCTGAAGATTTATTAGATACCTTTGATCGTATTTTTACTCAAGCTTCTCCTTCGAATGAGTTGCCATTTGACGGCAATCGTTTTGTTGTAGACGACGCGATCAAAGAGCTGACATTAGTCGTGTTCCACGAGAATGGAATACAGCCCCATATTATAAAACCAGATGGCACTCTTTTGTCTTTGGTGAGTAATAAAAATGTGTTGGTGTCTGCATCAAACCATTACACCCTAGTTACAGTTCGATCGCCTGATTCCGGAGCATGGCAAGTTAATAATGTTGATCTTGAACGAAGTAGCATAAGAGTGATTACGGATTTAAGCGCTAAAGCAACGCAGATTGCGCCAGTGATATTTCAGAATGAGCCTATATACTCTACCGTCGCTTTATTCCAAAAAGACAGCATCATAAAAGATGACAAAATATTGAATTTGCTCAGTGTTGAGCAAACACTAGTACGTTTAAGTGGAGAGCAAAAAGAAACCGTTTTATCTCATCAAATGGACAGAGCGAATGATCAGTTTAAACAACGTTTAGAGGGGATTGTTGAGCCCGGAAATTATGAATTAATAAGTCGGATCGACGGAAAAACCTTCACTCGTCAACTAAGTCAGTTTTTTACCGTACATCCTGCTATAAATTTTGAAGGAACCAATCCGAGCGGTAATTTAGTCGCCTTTTCCGCTAAACCAGTGAATCTTAAATTGAACATGTTACGTTCTAACGTAAAACTTGAATTCACCTATCGCAATGGCACTACAGAAATTGAGGAGATGCCACTAGTAGGTCAAGGTTATTGGGAAAAAATCATTCCGGTGTCAGCAAACGATAATGTTAAAGTCCGTGCGCATTTAATTGGCTTTACTCAAACGGGGTTGCGTTTTGAATATTGGACGCCTATTTGGCATTTCAATCGACAAGGAAATGAAGTGCCATCGGTTGGGTTAGAAGATGTGGCTTCATTGGGGAAAATCCTTATTCCAGTCGCATCCTCTAGCAAGGATGTAATGCCAGTGTTGGTTCCACCCTCTGTTTCTGTGGTGAGCGAGGTAGAAGAAAGCACTCGCTCTGAAGTTGATGTAAAGGAAGAGTCTACCGTCGAATCGACAACCGACATGGTATTAGATGAAGCGAGTAACCTTTCAAAGAATGAATGGATCCTGTATGTCGCATTGAATGTAGGTGGCATTTTAGTGATAGCTGGCGGTATATTTTTATATCGTCGTATAAAGAAAAATAAATCGATTAAGAGAGATAACCTAGACGATGTGTGAGTTATTAGGCATGAGCGCCAATGTGCCAACGGATATATGTTTTAGCTTTTCTGGTTTGCGTGCTCGTGGCGGACGTACAGGCCCTCATAAAGATGGTTGGGGAATGGCCATGTATCGTGATGGTGATGTGTGGGCGATTCATGATCCAAGGCCTAGCGCTGATTCAGATATGGCGGAAGTCATCAGTAACACGTCATTAAAATGTGACATAGTGATTAGCCATATTCGGCAAGCGAATGTCGGTGCAGTCAGTCTATTAAACACACATCCTTTTAATCGCTTGTTTTGGGGGAAAACTTGGACTTACGCTCATAATGGTCAATTAGAGTCATCAGGTTCATTACCAATAGAGCATTATCACCCATTGGGCAGTACGGATTCAGAGCGAGCGTTTTGCTGGATTGTTGAGCAACTACAAACCCGTTTTGGTGAGCAAGAGCCTGCTTTGGATGATGTATCTGCCGTGCTTTCGGAGTTAGCTTTGCAGCTTAAAGCCATGGGCGTGTTTAACATGATGCTTTCTGATGGCGTACGCTTATATTGTTTTTGTACTACCAAATTGCATTGGATTACCCGCCGAGCACCCTTTAAAAAAGCGACCTTGTCGGACGAAGATGTCATTATTGATTTCAAAGAAGTCACCACCGACAAAGATGTCGTCACCATGATTGCTACTCAGCCATTAACCCATGATGAAACTTGGCAACAGATGGAAGAAGGGGAGTTGTGCGTGTTTGAAGGTGGCGAAGTTGTCTGCCAGATCAAAGCGAACCTTTGAGGATCGCAAACTCGGTTCCCTCCCATTTATTCAAGGGGAGATACCATCTTTCAAAGCAAGCCTTTTTTAGTCATTTAGACTATTTGAGGCTTGTATTCGCTTTGATGTTTCACAACACCAAAACAA
>NZ_QNSE01000015.1 GCF_003315485.1 Marinomonas rhizomae | reverse complement strand
TTGTTTTGGTGTTGTGAAACATCAAAGCGAATACAAGCCTCAAATAGTCTAAATGACTAAAAAAGGCTTGCTTTGAAAGATGGTATCTCCCCTTGAAAGGCAGAAGAGGAGGGAAAGTTGTACTTAGCTCTCCCCCCTGACAAGGGGAGAGACAGAGAGTGATTAATTGAAAACAAAAACATCAGGAGAAAGGAATGAGAAAATCGTTTGTTGCCGCTTCCATCGCGGCCACCCTAGCTTTATCAAATTTTTCAGCGGCCGCCGACTCAGTCCCGCAACACTGGCAAGACACGCTTCAACAAGCAAAAGGACAAACCGTCTACTTCAACGCTTGGGGTGGCGCCAACAACATTAACGATTATATTCAATGGGCAGCCGATCGAATCAAGCAAGAGTACGATGTAACACTTAAACAAGTGAAATTGACTGACACTTCTGATGCGGTGAACCGAGTATTGGCTGAAAAAGCCGCAGGCAAAAACACCAATGGTTCAATCGATCTCATTTGGCTCAATGGTGAAAACTTTCGCGCTATGAAAGACAACAATTTGTTATTTGGTCCATTCAGCCAAGCGCTACCAAACTACATAACTTACGTGGACGAAAAGGCTCGCCAAAGCTTAACTCAAGATTTCGGTACATCAGTCGATGGCATGGAATCGCCTTGGGGCATGGCACAAGTCATCTTTATGCATGACAAAGCAACCTTAACCAACCCACCTAAATCTATTCCCGATTTACTTACTTACGCCAAAGCCAATCCAGGTCGAATTACGTACCCTGAACCACCACAATACCTTGGCTCAACCTTTTTAAAACAAGCTTTGTACGAATTAACTGCTGATCGAAAAGCGCTTTCGCAACCTGCTGACAATGTAGATTTCGAAAAGATCACTGCGCCTTTGTGGTCATATTTAGATCAACTACACAAAGTAGCCTGGCGCAACGGCCAAACCTTCCCATCTAGCTCGGAAGAAATGATGCGTTTGTTAGATGACCAAGAAATTGACGTGGCATTAAGTTTTGATATTTCCGCAGCATCCGTTCAAATAGACAAAGGCAATTTGCCAGACACGGTGCGCTCTTATGTTTTCACGAACGGCACCATTGGTAATACACATTTTCTGGCGATTCCCTACAACAGCGGCGCAACAGCGGGCGCACAAGTGGTTGCCAACTTTATGTTGTCACCAGAAGCGCAAATCAAAAAGCAAACACCAACTATTTGGGGTGACTTAAGTGTTTTATCTTACGCAAAACTACCTGTGGCGGAGCAAGCTAAGTTCGATGCCTTACCACGTGGTATCGCCACATTAAGCATTGAAGAACTAGGGCAAACCTTACCAGAGCCACACAGTAGTTGGGTGGGTGCATTGGAAACTGAGTGGCGTAAGCGTTACGCGCAATAATCACACTACTGCGCTCGCCAACACTTTGTAAAAAGTAGACTCAAGCGATCATTTATAACTTAATAAGAAGTAAGATGCCGTTAAAACACGCTAAATGGATCACGGGAATCATCACCCTACTACTGGTCTTCCCTATTGTCATTGGCTTGGTCGGCACTTTGCTTCCTGCCTTTCAGTACTTTCCACCTCTTGGTGAATACAATATTTCTCTAATCCCTTGGCGCAATTTATTTGCCCAAGGGGAATTCTACGCCAGCTTAAAACTCACTCTGATAACAGGCATCGTAGCACCTGTACTTGCCCTATGGTTTTCACTATCACTGCTGGCTTGGGGTTATCAACGACCTTTTTTTCACAAAATCGAAGCTCTATTATCGCCAATCCTAGCGATCCCTCATGCTGCGATAGCCATTGGATTATTGTTTCTATTAAGTCCGTCTGGTTGGCTAGTGCGGTTATTTAGCCCTTGGTTGACAGGGTTTGACCGGCCGCCCAACTGGATTACCGTGCAAGACCCTTATGGCATATCCTTGATTATCGCTCTAGTTATCAAAGAGATGCCTTACCTCTTGTTTGTCATGCTCGCTACGATGAAAAGCATTAAAGCACGAGAAAGCTTACAAGTCGGCCAAGCTCTTGGATATTGCCGTTTTACCCTATGGCGCAAGGTGCTAATTCCACAGCTTTACCCTATCATTCGCCTACCTATTTTTATTGTTATTGCCTTTAGTTTGACGGTAGTCGATTTGGCCTTGGTGATTGGTCCTAATACGCCATCTACTCTGGCGGTGACCTTGCTGCGCTGGTTCAATGATCCGGATTTATCCATGCGTTTGATGGCGAGTGCTGGTGCAATTTCGCTCATGTTAGTCATTGTTTTTGTATTAGTTGGCTGGGAAATATCACACCTCCTGCTCAGCAAGCTAACTCGCGCAGAGCGTAGCAATGGTAAACGCTGTGGTTTAACAGACAGCATGCTTCGAATGGGCGTGTTGTTGGGCTTGCTCACCCTACTGAATGCTTTTATTGCTCTAGCCCTGCTACCTATTTGGTCGCTTGCTAGACGCTGGCGCTTCCCTGACGCCCTCCCCACTCAGTGGACATGGGATAACCTCGATCGTGCAACACCCTTGCTGATTGAGCTCACTTTAAACACTCTAACAATTGCATTCATTACTACGCTCTTAGCTGGCGTGATTAGTGTTGTCATGCTGGAAACCAAACGCCACGATATCGCGAGATCGTCCCAAACCGACAAAACGCATGTTTTCGACTGGCTGATTTACATCCCCATTTTATTACCACAAATTGGCTTTTTATTTGGCCTACATGTGCTACTTATTTACCTGGATCTCAACGGTGATCTCTGCGCTATTGTTGCCCTGCACCTAATGTATGTTTTGCCTTATGTTTACTTAACATTGAAAGGCCCGTATTTGGCCTATGAGGAGGAATATTTGCGACAAGCAAATCGACTGAATCATCGACCTTGGCAAAATTATATCCGAGTAAAAATTGCCATGCTGAAACCTGCATTATTCACCGCTTTTGCCATTGGCTTTTCCGTCAGTATCGCCCAGTATTTACCCACACTCATTGCCGGCGAAGGACGTTACAGCACCTTAACCACTGAAGCAGTAGCACAAGCCGCCTCGGGCAACAGAAAACAAGTGGGTAGCATGGCAATGTTGCAAGCCTTGTTTCCCATCTTGGTATTTTGGCTCGCGCAATTTATCCCTCCACGCTGGACAAAATGGCGATTCGCTTTGGGTAATCTATTAAGCAAAATAAGTAGAAGGAGTTAAAAGTGCTCAGTGTCAATGCGTTTACCTTGTCTTCAAAAAACAAGATACTTATCAAAGATTTAAGCTTTAAAATCGACAATGGACAAGTCTTGTCTATCATGGGGCCAAGCGGTATTGGCAAATCAAGCCTGCTGCATTTTTTAAGCGGCTCTTTATCACCTAATCTACTCACCTCTGGCGAGGCCTTTTTGAACAATGAGACTTTGCATACGAAATCCATTCAGGAACGTAAAGTCGGCTTGTTACAGCAAATGCCCTTGCTGTTCCCGCATATGAGCATTATTGAAAACCTGCTCTTCGCGATTCCTACTGATATCAACAAACTAGAGCGCATAGCCATGGCAGAAAGCGCGCTGAAAAAGCTCGACATTCCCGACAAAGCCAGTGCACTGCCAAAAGAGCTCTCTGGCGGCCAACAGGCTCGCGTCGCCCTGCTTCGCACCTTACTTGCCAGGCCCGACTACCTACTGCTAGACGAACCTTTCAGCAAACTTGATCCAGCTCTAAGACGCGATGTGAGAGCCTTTGTGCTCAATGAAATACGGCAAGCCAATATACCCGCACTGCTTGTCACTCACGATTCAGAAGACGCAAAAGCTATGGAAGGGAAATGTTTGGAATTGGGCATCGTGAAATAAGTACTTTGTTTCAACTAACGAAAGTCAGCATGAAGCCGTGCTGACTTTATAGTGAGAGTTAGATATTTGAAAAGAACATTTACTTAATAAATCATATTTGGTAGCCATGTTGAGAGCTGAACGATCAACACCACGAGAAGTAAGCGAATAATATCTGCGGTCCAAAAAGGCAATATACCTTTAAAAATAGTCCCCGTTTTAACATCTTTAATGATGCTACTTAATACAAAAACATTCATCCCGACAGGCGGCGTTATTAAGCTAATCTCAACGACGATAACAGCAACAATACCAAACCAAACCAAACTATAGCCTAGCTCAGAAACGATGGGGAAAAAGACAGGTATTGTAAGAAGGAGCATGGAAAAACTCTCTAATACCATACCTAAAATAATGTAAATCATTAAAATAACGAAGATTACTAAAATAGGAGCAATATTTAGTGATAGGACAAAATCCACCATCATTGCTGGTAATCCTGCACGGTTAATAAAATCTGAAAATATTAATGCGCCTATAATAATCACAAATAATGTTGCCGATGTTCGAGCGCTATCCGCCAGTGTTTTGAACAAAGAAGATAAACTCAGACTGCGACGTAATAATGCAATAACCAGAGCTCCACCAGCGCCAATTCCTGCCGCTTCTGTCGGCGTAAATATACCTAGATAAATCCCACCCATCACCAGTATGAACAAGCCCAAAATATCACGCACGCCTTTTAGAGCATGCAATCTTTCAGACCAGCTCATTGCTTCAGCAGAAGGTCCTGCATTTGGATCACGCCAAACAACATACTTAACCGCGCCAAGATATAGAAAAACCCCTAATATACCTGGAATAAGACCCGCTGCGAACAATTCACGAATACTCGTTTCGGTTAATAATCCGTACACAATCAACATGACACTTGGCGGTATTAAGATGCCTAATGTGCCACCAGAAGCAATAGAGGCTGTTGCTAATGCATCACTATAGCCATATTTTCGCATAGGCGGCATCGCGACTTTTGCCATGGTTGCCGCAGTAGCAAGACTAGAGCCGCTAACAGCGGAAAAACCACCACAGGCAGCAATAGTTGCCATTGCTAAGCCACCTTTTTTATGACAAAGAAATGCATACGAAGCAGTATATAGCTGTTTTGAAAGGCCAGATCTTGTAATCAAGTTCCCCATTAAAATGAACAATGGAATGATTGAAAGACCATAATCTTGCGCTGTATCAATAATACGATTAGAAGCCATTGAAAGTGGAATACTCCACCTAAAATTCCCTATATTTTCCCACGTTAGGCCACTTAAAATGGCAAAACCAAAGAAACCCACTAAAGCCATAGCGAAGGCAATTGGAATCCTTAACAGCATTATCATTATTAAGAGAACGGCAAAACTTATTAGAATTAAAGTCATTTATCTTCTCCTGAATTTTTTGATGTAAAGACTAAAAATAAAAAATAAAGGAGAGCACTTATTCCGGTCAAAAAGCTTAGTACCGCAATATATTTAACAATAAGACCCGTTTCAATACTTAAAAATTCAGTAGTGATATTACGTCTTAACATACGAGATCCAACATCCCATATTCTAAAAGATATAAAATATAATGAAGATAAAATAACCATAGATGAAACGAATGCCAACACCCGTAAGTACGTTTTCTTGATAAACGCATCAATCAAATCGACGACTATGTGCGAACCTTGCCATGTAACAACAGGCATAACAGAAAAAATAACAATGGCTAAGCCAACCTCCGTTAATTCTGTGGCTCCGATTACGGGGTGATTAAAAAAATAACGACCAACTACATCAACACACGTGAGGATCATAAGAGCAAATAGAGTGGCTGCCGCTATTAGCTCAAAAAAGAAGGCCAACCATTTCATTGGCCCTCTCTCCTCATAGTTTGCGTTCAACCATGAGATAAAAGACATTAATTAGCTCCGGTCTCTTTTTGTTTAGCTGTGTACATTTGAGCTTCTATTCGAAGAAAATCCAATGCTGCTTGTGCATCAATTCCCTTATCTTTTACGTCATTCAACCAGGTTTGATCAATACCATCTGTCACTTTTAGGTAGTCTAATGACATTTGATCACCGTAACTGAGCAAATTAACTTTGCCTCCATTTTCTTCTGAAAACGTCTTCGCTCTAATATCTGCTTTATCCCAAGCCGCGCCGGCCATTAAAGACAAACGTTCTCCTGATACTTTGCGAATTGCCTCGGCATCCTTTTCATCTATGGAATCCATAAAGTCAGGACTAATAAACATAGAGAAGGCTCCCATGTACATACCTGTAGGTAGTACTGTGACATAAGGAGCAATTTCAACTAAACGCATACCTTGTTGTTCAACCATTGGCATAAACACACCATCAACAACTCCTGTTTGCAAAAGCTCGTAAACTTTGTTTCCAGGCGCAGCGACAGGAATCACCTCAAGTCGTTTACCAATTTCGGCTTGCACTCCTCCTCCGATACGGATTTTTTTGCCTTTTAAGTCGTCTAAGCTACTGACAGGAAAGCGGGTATGCATCACACCAGGCCCATGAGTAAATAAACCAATGACCTCTAGGCCATCAAATTCATTCGCCGCTTTGAGGTATTTTTGATAAGTGCGCCAGTAAGCTAAAGAAGCCGCTTCTGCATTAGCACCAAGTCCAGGAAGTTCAGCGATTTGTTGCATCTCAAAGCGACCAGGAACAAAACCATTAAAACTAAAAGAGGCATCCGCAACACTGTCTTCAACAACCTCAAAAAGTTGGGCTGGATTGTTGGAACTGTACTCAATATTAACGGTAACTCGCCCTTCGGTAGCTTCTTCAACCCACTTCCCCCAAGTTGGCCACACTACGGTATTTTGTACATGTGTAGGGGATAACCAAGTACTTACATTTAGCACTGTCTGTGCTGAAACGGGTGTATTAATGACAGCCGCTGCGGTACCGGCTAATAAGATGGAGCGCATAGTTTTAAACATAACTCTTTCCTCAATGACGTTTTTGTTTTTATTATTTCCACTACTAAGAAATAGCAGGAAATATCTTTCCTATTTTATTTTGGAGCCTAGTTACCATGGCCTTTAACAACCATTGTTATATCATTTATCTTGTTGTACTAATTGATGATTTAGTGACAATACTTTAATTCGCTTTGTTAGCTTCGAACTCTTCAGCATGAAGAAAAGCGGTATGCTTAGGAGCACGTTTCGTTTTCGTCCATTCATCAAGCATTTCGTATTTTGTTTGTTCTGTAATTTGGGCAATTTTTGCTTTAGCGCCGGCATCGTCGTATGTCAGTTCAATTCGATGGCCATTTGGGTCAAAAAAATAAATCGAATGAAATATCCCGTGATTAGTAACGCCCAGTACATCAATATTGTTTTCTTCAAGATGTATTTTGGCAGCTAAAAGCGCGTCTCGATCATGAACACGTAGAGCAATATGCTGCACCCATGTTGGGGTATTTTCATCCCGCCCCATTTTAGGCTGGGTAGGAAGTTCAAAAAAGGCCAATACATTGCCATTACCTGCATCTAAAAAAATATGCATATAAGGATCTGGCGCTTTGGTTGAAGGAACTTGGTTTTCAGCAAACGCTAAAATAAAATCCATATTTAGGTTTTTCGTATACCACTCCACCGTTTCTTTTGCATCATTGCAACGATAGGCAACATGGTGGATTTGCTCTATTTTAAATGTCATAAGATTGTCCTTTATTATTAAGCCATATCGGGTTGTTTTTCTGGTTCAGCCTGAATAAACGCTGGGAGCTCTTTACAAGAGGCCTCAACCGACAGAATATGCGGATAGTCATCAAGATGAACATTAAAACGTTTGGCATTATAAATTTGAGGAATGAGGCAACAATCCGCCATGGTTGGCGTATCACCAATACAGAACTTTCCAGGCTGCTTCGCTAAGACTTTTTCCAATGCATCAAAACCCACAGTAATCCAATGCCTGTACCAATCATTACGATGCGTTTCATCGATGTCTAATTGCTTATTTAAGTATTGAAGTACTCTTAAATTATTTACCGGATGAATATCACACGCAATCATTTGGCTAATAGCACGAATATTAGCTCGTACATTAACCTCCTCAGGCAGAAGCGATGTTGTATCAGGGTAGGCTTCTTCAAGGTACTCCATTATGGCAAGCGATTGCGTAAAAATTTGCTCGCTATCCACTAGAGACGGCACCAGTTTTATTGGGTTTATTGATTCATAATGAGCAGAGTGTTGCTCCCCTCCATTATTTAACAAATGAACAGGAATAGACTCGTATGGCAGTGCTTTAAGGTTTAAAGCGATACGCACCCGATATGCTGCTGAGCTTCTAAAATAGCTATAAAGTTTAATCATAATATTCGCCTTAAAAATGAAACTCGTTAGCGGGGAGAACTTTTCCACGCACTTCACCAAACCCTACTCGCACCTCATCTTTTTGAGCGTATCCTCGCATGACGATGCCATCTCCATCTTCAATAAAGCATCGTGACTCACCATTGCTCAAGGTAAGAGGTTCCGTCATATTCCAAGTCAGCTCCAACAAGCTGCCACGGCTATCTTTCTCTTTCCCTGAAATAGTGCCTGAGCCTAATAAATCGCCGACTTGCATATTGCAGCCACTGACAGTGTGGTGTGCCAATTGCTGGGGCATTGTCCAATACATGTATTTGAAATTAGTTTTACTAATAACCGTTTCATGGCCTGCAATATCAAAAGACACTTCAAGGTTGATATCAAAATTGTTATTACGCTTCTCGCGTAAATAAGGCAGCGGAAGAGGTTCTTGCTTAGGTGCGGAACAGCGGAATGGCTCTAAAGCTTCAAGCGTCACCACCCAAGGAGAAATTGAAGAAGCAAATGTCTTTGAATTAAACGGGCCAAGTGGAACGTATTCCCATTGTTGGATATCGCGTGCTGACCAATCATTAAGAAGCACCATGCCAAATATGTGCTCGTGAGCGTTCTCAACAGAAACAGGCTTACCCATAGCATTTGGACGCCCGATAATAAATGCGGTTTCTAGCTCAAAGTCTAATTTCCGAGAGCTAGAAAAAATGGGGCGTTCTGAATCAGGCACTTTAATTTGCCCACTTGGGCGCACTATATCTGTACCACTAACGACAACAGAACTTGCACGGCCGTTATAGCCAACAGGCAACTCACTCCAATTAGGCATTAAGGCATTTTCAGGGTCTCTAAACATACTGCCCACATTAAAGGCATGCTCACGAGAAGAATAAAAATCGGTATAAGAAGCAACATGAATCGGCAAATGCATTTGTACATCCGCTTGGTTAACTATTGCGTTATCACGCAGCACTCTATTATCGCGTAATTCTGGATTATCCAAATCTAAAAGGTCTTGAAGGCGAATTCGTGTTGCATGCCAGACCTCTTTTCCGAGAGAAATAAACGGGTTAAGTGTGTCACTATTAAAAACAGAGTTATCTGAAGTAGGAAGAAGCCCTGCTTCTTCAAGCTGGCTCAAATCTAAAATTTGGTGGCCTATAGCAACCCCTACCCTAGGGTTCAATGTATCGCTACTGAAAACGCCGTAAGGTAGGTTGTGAATTGAAAAGTCGCTACGACTGTCAACGGATAAAAATGTCTTTTTGGAGCTCATAAACCCTTCTATTTTTTATTTTGGATATGGTTATCTTGATGAAAAAAATACTAAAATGTATCCATTTATTAGGCAAACAGATTATATTAATAAATATATAGGATAATCTAATGAATGTGACACTCAGACAATTACGAGCATTTTTAGCCGTTCATCAAGAAGGAAGCTTTACTAAGGCGGCAGAAAATCTGCACATCACTCAATCAGCGCTAAGTAGTATCATCAAAGAACTAGAGCTCAACTTAGAATTAGGCTTGTTTGATCGATCGACCAGAAAATTAGAAACGTCCGAAGCCGGTAGAAATATTCTTCCTGCCGTTATCCGTATGCTAGATGAAATGGATGCCTTGACCAATGAAGTAAGGGGGCTAAAAAAACTTCACTATGGCAAAGTCAGAATAGCCGTTGTTCAGCAATTAGCATCGGCAGAACTGCCTAGGATTATTGCTTTGTATAGCAAAATGTTTCCTCAGGTTGAAGTGAGTCTAATTGATTGTGGTGTGGAAAGCGTACAAGAAATTGTCAACTTAGGTGAGGCCGATATAGGTATTGGGCCAGAAAGAAAATTACTCTCTAACCTTAATAAACAGCTAATATTCTCACATCCTTTTCATTTGGCACTGCCGCCAGATCATCCAATCGCGCAAGAAACCAATATTAGATGGCAAGACCTTGCCAGCCTAGATTTAATAACTCTTCGCGGGTCTTTCACTGAGCTTATCATTGATAATTTGTTGCGTGAGCCTTCTGAATATGTCATTAGCCCAAAACATCAGGTTAACTTCATGTCAACAGCCTTAAGTATGGTTGCAAATGGTTTAGGCGTTACCATTTGCTTGCCTTACGCCATAGAATCGGTGAAACAAAACGGGCTGGTAATAATACCGATTTGCGATCCTATTATTTACCGCAACTTTTACCTTTACAGCTGCAAGAACAGGGAAAAACTGCCCGCTGTACAGAAATTCATTGATGTATTTTTGAAAAATATGACGTTTAACAATACTTGGGAATAACCATGCGATGATTACTTCCCCAGTAAGTGAATTACCTACTTATAAACAATCAAGCGACCTAGGAGCGTCTGAGATGCTGCATTTACGTACAACATGATTTACTATCAACAACTGTAAATAACGGCTTTATATACGTTTTCAACTGTTCTTTGAACAAGCTTTTAAGATAGATATGTCAGCCGTTAGAACATTAAAGCGTCACACAAACCATAAGGACTCCAATGTGCCAGAACTCAAAGCAGAAAGAGCCATCGCAGAAAAATTCCTCAAGGAAATGCTGAAAGCCGATGATACTGGCAACTATGAGCTATTTATAAAACATTACGAAAGAGAAGATCTGATCGATTTCTCTCCCGAACGTTTTGAGCAGGATATCAAACAGATGCACGCCAGAAATGGCAAGCATATGGGTTACGAGTATTTTGGTACGTTAAAAGGCTACCATAATGGTAACTATGACAACTGCTATCGATTCGTGTGGAAAGGCATTTATGAAAAACGCGAAGCGCTGATCACCATTGGTATTCATTATAAAGATGGCACTTGGTACATAAATGAATCAAGTGTGCGCTAACAATAACAATGCATATGGCCCTTAAGGCCAATCCGAAAAATCAGGCGTGTTTGCGTCTCTATTAACGACACCTTTTTCTGTGTAATGACGCTTAAATTGACTGGGTGAAATTCCCGTTTCCTTTTTAAAGAAGTGACTGAACTGACTCCCGTCGTTGTAGCCCAAATCATTTGCGATGGCTTGTATGGACCCTGTGGATTTTTTTAATCTTGACGTGGCTTCAATTAAAACGCGGTGATTAATCAGCTGTAACGGAGATTTTTTCAGATTGCGTTGGCAGATGGCATGCAGTCGATCGTAGGTCATAATCAATTCCTGACAATAATAAGAAACCGCTCTTCTATTGCGATACTCGACTTCTACGAGCTGTCGAAATTGTTGTAATACTAATTCATCGGGGGAGTGCGTTAGTCGAATAGACTCGATATTACTGAGGCGATATATGCCGATCAGTAAAATACGAATGATCGAACAAATCACGGTTCTAGAACGTTTAGTCGAGGTAGATATTTCCGTCTTCAATAAGCGTAAAAGCGGTAAAAACTCGTTGTCGATGTCATCTTTTGAGCAAGCGGTGATGGTAAACTGCCGCATCAAGGTTTCGAGCTTTGTACTGTCTAGATCAGAGCCAGTGACCAAAGAAATAAGCTCATCACGATAGCCTAACAGCCAAACCTGACTCCCTGCAGGAACCAATACCTTGGCCTGTTTTTTGTGAGGAATACAAAAAATAGACGACTCTGTGACCTGGTGCATTTCTTCCATCGATACTGTGGCGTCGCCACGCTGAACGATGCCGATTAAATTAAAATCAGAAAAGTTATCATTTCCGGTACTAAAAATCCTAGATTGCAAACCAGGCTGAATAGACTCAAACCGAACCATCGAGCCAATTATATTTGTCAGCATCGCTTTTCCTCAAAAAACCACAAAATAAGCCATATTTTAACAACATTAAGCCATAATTTAACATGTTTATAGAAAACATAGCTGTTAATCTTTTAAACGTTACTCATCGACCGATAACAAAACCAATACGGCAAGGTGAAATTTTGAGCATCAATTACAACAACATAGACCTATCAATAACGCCAAAAGTGAATTTATTCATTGGCGGTGAATATACGCCCGCGATGGCGGGTGACTATTTTGAAAGGTTAGACCCAAGCACGGATCTAGTGGCGTCTCGTGCCGCCTCCGGTCGCTTAGAAGATGCGGAACACATGGCGGCTGTCGCCGCTGCTAATTTTTCAAAATGGTCTACCACCGAGGTCACAGAGCGCGCCGAAATTTTACGCCGTGCGAAACGACTGATGCCTAAATACCGAGATCGTTTTGCACAGTTGATGCTTAAAGAGATTGGTGCGGTGGGTGACTGGGTGGATTTCAATATCAAAGTAGCAGGAGAGGCGATTGAAGCCGCAGTTGCTCTGGCACTGAAATACCCTTCTAACTCGCCCATAGATGAAACATCCGATTCCTATACTGTTCGTCAACCTGTTGGAGTGTGTCTGGCCATTGCACCTTGGAATGCTCCCATTGTGTTGGCCATGCGCTCCGTGGTCTTTCCGCTGGCCTTTGGTAACAGTGTTATTCTGAAAGCGTCTGAACTCTCGCCAGCAACACATTCTCTAATAGCGGAAGTGCTACACGAAGCCGGCGTTCCAAAAGGCGTGATTTCTGTCATGACGAATGCGCCAGAACATTCTGAAGAAGTCATCGCGAGCCTCATTGCTAACCCGTCAATACGACGGGTGAATTTCACTGGCTCAACACGTATTGGGAAAATCATTGCAGGTCTAGCAGCACAACACCTCAAACGCTGTCTTTTGGAGTTGGGCGGTAAATCGCCGCTAATTGTTTTAAAAGACGCCGACTTACAGCAGGCTGCACGCGAAGCGGTTTACGGCGCTTTTTTAAATCAAGGCCAAATCTGTATGGCGACGGATCGAATTATTGTTGAACAAGTTATTGCAGACGAGTTTATTGGCATACTAAAAGAGATGGTTGCTGACCTAGTGTCAGGAGACCCTCGTCGAAAAGGCGTTAAACTTGGGCCCGTAGCAAGCCCTTCTATCGCGTCACGGTTATCCGCACTGATTGAAGATGCTCTCGACAAGGGGGCGACGCTCATATCAGGTACACAGCGCAGAGGCCAATTTATTGACGCGACTTTGCTAGACCATATCACTCCTATGATGCGAATTTATTCAGAAGAGTGCTTTGGACCCATTGCCGGAATTTATCGGGTAGATTCTCCACAAGAGGCCATTACCGTCGCCAATAATTGCGAATATGGTCTGGCTTCTGCCATTTTTACCCGTGACTTAACACTCGCTAGAAGCCTAGCTAATCAGCTGGAATCTGGTATGTGTCATATCAACTCATCCACCGTAAAAGACGACCCAGCGATGCCTTTTGGCGGATTAAAGTCGAGTGGCTATGGTCGCTTTGGTAGCGACGCTTGCGTTGATGAATTTACCGAAGTTCGCTGGATCACTGTCGCACCACCCTAGTACTCAACTCCTACCAATGAAAACCACAAAAATAACAAGAGGTTCTTATGAAAGTACGTCTACTAGCCCCGTTCGCGCCAAATTTGGCCAAATTAGTGTTTTGTACAGCCATTGCAGGTGGCGTCATGATGTCTGGTCAGGTCTATGCGGCCGCAGGTGATGACACTATTCGCATTGGTTTCATCAGCCCTAGAACTGGCCCATTAGCCAGTTTCGGTAAAACGGACGGCTTTGTTTTAAAACAAGCTCGTCAAGCCTTAGCAAATGGCATGACCGTAGAGGGCAAACACTATCAAGTTGAAATTATTGACCGTGATAGTCAATCTGACCCAGCCCGCGCCTCGCAATTAGCAAAGGAATTAATTAACCAAGATGTCGACTTAATGTTGGCAATCTCGACTCCTGAAGTTATCAACCCTGTTGCTGATGCCAGTGAAGCCGCAGGCATTCCATTTATGTCCACCGTGATGCCTTGGGAGGCTTGGTATTACGGTCGAGGGGCCAAACCAGGTGAAGAAAGTCCATTCGAATGGACATACCATTTTGGTTTTGGCGCTGGTGAGTTTTATAAAACGTATATTTCTCAGTGGTCTCTCATCGATACCAATAAAAAAGTGGGCGTTATGTATCCTAATGATGCGGATGGCAATGCCATTCGTGCTGTTCTTGCCCCACGCCTTGCAAAAGCAGGGTACACCGTCATCGACCCAGGTGCATATGAAACGGGCACCTCTGACTTTTCTAGCCAAATAGCTTTATTTAAACGAGAAGGCGTTGAAATTATTAACTCTTTTCCGATTCCGCCTGACTTTGCGGCGTTTTGGCGACAATCTGCGCAGCAAGGTTTACATCGCCAAATCAAAATCATTCAAATCGCTAAAACAGGCTTATTCCCCTCTGATATTGAAGTGTTAGGTTCGCTGGGGCCGAAAATTGCGTCAGCCGCTTATTGGCATAAAACCTTCCCATATACATCCCCATTAACAGGGTTAAACGGCGAGCAATTAGCCGACATGTGGGAAACAGAAACCGGCGAGCAATGGACGCAACAACTGGGGGCCACATTATCGCTGCTTGACGCGGGAACCGAAGCATTAAAACAGGCTAATGATCCACTTTCTCGTACAGCCGTTCGTGATGCTATCAGTCAACTCAATGTCACAACGATTGGTGGCCAAGTGGATTTCACCTCTGGTCCTGTTCCGAACGTCGCATCCGGTCCGATTGTTGGCGCGCAATGGGTCAAAGGCACAGGGCAATTCAAGCTTGATTATGTGATCACCGAAAACGTCACCGATCCAAACGTTCCTGTCACTCACAACTTGCTTCAATACAACACTAAATAGGAGCAAAAACGTGATATTAACGCCATATTCACAATTACAGGCAACGGGGATTCATAAGTCTTTCGGAAGCGTGCAAGTGTTGAATGGGATTGATTTTTCTATGGATACCAACGATGCCATTGGCATCGTTGGGCCTAATGGCGCAGGAAAGTCGACCTTACTCAGCGTGTTATCTGGCGCTCAGGCTCCAACTAGCGGCCAGATTACACTTAATAATGAAGACATTACCCGAATACCCGCTCGAGAAAGAGCAAAGCAAGGACTGGTGAGAACACACCAAATTCCAAAACCCTTTTCTGGAATCACTGTCTTTGAAAATGTCTTCGTGGCGGCGATTCATTCGGCCACAAGTAGCCGCGAGACAGCCTATGACATTGCACTCGAATCCATAAAACTGTGCGGTATGTTGTCATTAGCCAACCGCGAAGCCGACAGTATTGGTTTGCTAGACCGTAAACGACTAGAGCTCGCTCGAGCGTTAGCCACCCAACCAAAGTTACTTTTTCTTGATGAAATTGGTGGCGGTTTAACCGATGCCGAAGCCTTGCAGCTCGTTGATACCATTTTAACGTTGCGTGAGCGCGGCATTGGCATTGTCTGGATAGAGCACATTGTTCACATTTTACTTCGGGTTGCGAAGACGCTCATCTGTATGGACAGTGGCCAGATCATTGCTCAAGGCCACCCTGATGACGTGATGTCCAATAAACAGGTAATGAAAGCCTATATGGGAGGAACAGATCATGCTGTCGGTGAGTAATTTAGATGTACGCTACGGACAGTTTCGCGCCGTGCAAGGCGTGTCTATGGAGATTGCTAAAGGGGATATAGTGTCACTTATCGGTGCCAATGGTGCTGGAAAATCCACCTTGCTAAGAGCCATCGCAGGCGCGTTGCCAATTCACTCTGGCCGTTTGCTCTTCAAGCAACAAGAGATTACGAATACCTCATCCAGTCGTCGTGTACAACAAGGTTTGTCATTGGTGCCAGAAGGGCGTCGTTTGTTTTCCGATATGACGGTGGAAGAAAATTTGTTACTGGGTTCCACGGTTAAACGCTCAGGCGATTGGAATATCGAGCGTATCTTTTCGACGTTTCCAAATCTGGTCAAGCGTCGCCATGCCGAAACGGGGAATTTATCGGGTGGTGAACAACAAGCGACAGCCATTGGGCGTGCACTCATGTCAAACCCTGATTTTCTGATTTTGGACGAAGTCAGTCTGGGGTTATCACCTCTGGTGGTGGATCAAGTCTACGACTCGATGGAAAGTCTCAAAGACGCGGGCACCACCATTTTACTTGTCGAGCAAGATTTAGAGCGAGCCATGCGTTTTTCGAAGCGGACGATTTGCATGCTAGAAGGCCGAGTCGTTCTCGACAAACTCACCAGCGATACAAACAAAGAAGAAATTACTCAAGCTTATTTTGGGCTGCATCCATCAAGCAAACAGGAGGCGTCATAATGATGAATAGTCTTGTTCAAGCCATTTTACTCGGAGGCTATTATGCTTTAGTCGCTTGTGGGCTTGCGTTTATGTTTCAAGTAATGCGCATCATCAATTTAGCGCATGGATCCTTGGCTATTTTGAGTGCTTACCTAGTGTGGGAAATCACCGATGCATTGGCTCTTTCCCCCTTTATCAGTGTACTGATGATTCTTCCTATCATGGCAATCATCGGACTCTTGCTACAACGCGTAATTTTGGAGCGAGCGACAAAAGGCGGTGAGCTCTTGCCCGTACTAACCACGTTTGGTCTGGCCATTGTGATTGATAACCTGTTGTTCCAACAATTTGGGGCCAATACTCGCTCTTTGTCTCCTTACCTTGGGGATTTAAGTTGGGAATCTTACGAAATATTCGGTTTATGGATCGGTAAACTGCCCGTTATTGTTTTGATAACCGCTATTGTCGTCATTGGTGGCCTAGACCTTGTCCTGAGATTTACACCACTTGGCCGTCAAATAAGGGCCACAGCGTTTGACCCAGATACAGCTGGGCTGGTGGGCATTGATGCGCGAAAAATCGCAGCTATTTCTGCCGCCATCGCCATGATGACGGTAGCGATCTCAGGAACGGCGCTTGGGCTGAGAGGCACCTTTGATGCTTACGCTGGCGGCCCGCAACTCTTGTTTGCCTTTGAAGCCACCATCATTGGCGGAGCAAGCTCACTATGGGGCGTGTTTTTAGGTGGGATTATTCTTGCGATCGCACAAAGTATCGGTGCCCTTATCCATCCTCAGGGCTTTTTGCTGGGGGGGCATTTTATGTTCTTGATCTTTTTGTTTGCTCGGATTTATTTCAATCGTGATGTTTTTTCTCTCAAGCACTGGTTCGCGAAACGCAACAAAGGGGAAAACGCAGCATGAAGATAAAACGTTCTAACGCTTATTCAAAAATGACGCTTTATGTTGTGGCTGCTGTCTTCATTGCACTCATTCTATTGCCATCGTTTGCCTCTAATAATGTCATGGAACGCCTGACCGTGCTGTTCATTTACATCATTATGGCGGCCATGTGGAATACGTTGGCCGGATTTGGTGGTTTGATATCGATTGGCCAGCAACTGTTTTTTGGCTTAGGTGCGTATGCCACGATCCGCATCACCAACATGGGCATATCCCCGTTTGTTGCTCTGCTAGCCGCCGCGTGTTTGGTTGGCTTGCTTAGCTGGCCCATTTCGACTTTTATGCTACGCCTTAAAGCCGGTGAATTTGCAATAGGCATGTGGGTGCTCGCTTCCATTGGGCATCTATTGGTGAATCTCGATCCGTTAATTCAAGGCGAAACGGGCATTTCATTGATAGCACTCAATCAGTACACCATCGGAAACCGTCGACTCCTCATTTACTTCGCGGCATTGGTGAGTATGTCTGGCCTATTACTGGGCTTGTTCTACTTGTTGCGCTCAAAAGCCGGTATTGCAATGCAAGCCATACGAGACAATGAAGAAGCGGCCGACTCAATCGGCGTTGATGCAGAGAAGGTAAAAAAATGGTTCTTCATTTTTGCCGCATTCGGCACGGCACTCGCTGGCGCTTTATGGTTAGCCCAAGCTTCCTCTTTCCAACCCAAAACCTATTTCTCAGTGCAATGGACAGCTTACATGATCTTCATGGTGTTAGTGGGCGGATTAGGTCGATTTGAAGGGGCCATTCTAGGGGCCTTACTGTTTTTTTCGGTGGAAACATGGTTTGCCGCGACTGGTGTTTGGTACCTCGTTGGCTTAGGCGCGGTGGCGATGTTGTGTTCGTTATTTCTTCCCAAAGGCATTTGGGAGGCCATTGAAACTCGTTTAGGTATCACCTTGGTACCGGTGGGCTATCAAGTGACTGGCTTGATACCTGATTCTCATTCCAAAAACAAATAAGGAGATCGTTATGTTATTCGGTAAAACCATCGTAGTGACTGGTGTCGCCAGTGGAATCGGTCAACGTACGGCAGAGCTGGCCGCCCAAATGGGCGCAGACGTTATCGGCATTGATGTTGTGAAACCTACTCACAACATAGGGACTTTTTTACAAGGCGATATTTCAAACCAAGCCGGTGTCGACCAAATTATCAGTGCGCTGCCTGACAGCATAGACGCGCTTTGTAATGTAGCAGGTGTTTCTGGAACAGGTGGCGCAGCGATTACACTCGCGATTAATTTTTTTGGTTTGAAAGCCTTATCAGAAGGTCTGGCAACAAAAATTCGCAGTGGCGGAAGCATTATTAACGTTGCTTCAATGGCCGGATTTGGTTGGAGGCAAAACACCCAGCGGGCCTCCGCAATCGCCAAGTTAGATGGCTTCCCAGATTCAACACAATTGTTACAAGACTTTTCTATTCCCAATGAGCTTGGCTACCCGATTTCCAAGGAAATACTCTTGGTTTGGACCATGCTGGCGGCGCACCAACCTATTTTTAAATCTCGCCATATTCGTGTTAATGCCGTGTCACCAGGCCCTGTAGAAACGCCTATTTTGACACAGTTCCGTCAAGTACTCGGTGATCAACGTGTTAATTCTGACGTTGATCGGGTTGGTCGTGCTGGCACAGCGGCGGATATCGCACCGGTTATCTTGTTCCTTTGCTCAGATGCCGCTCGTTGGGTAAATGGAAATAACATTGCTACTGATGGAGGGCTAGAAGCCTCCGTTACCATTGAAGAATTGAACTTATAAAAAGGAAAAGACTATGACTGTTTTATTAAGCATTGGCGGTAATGATCAAGCATCCAGTGACCACAAAGAATATAACCGTTTAGACCCAGTGACGGGAGCCATCGCTTCTACCTCCGCCGCCGCGACGATTGATGATGTCAATGCGATTACCAATGCTGCCAACAAGGCTTTCCCTGCGTGGGCGCAAACAGGACCGACAGAACGCCGTAATCTACTGAATAAAGCCGCCGATATTATGGAGGCTAAGCAAGATGAATTTATTGCCGCTATGATCACTGAAACGGGAGCGACAGGGCCTTGGGCTGGTTTTAACGTCATGCTAGCTGCAGGGCACATTCGTGAAGCGGCCGCCTTGACCACACAAATGGGCGGAGAAGTCATCCCATCTAATAAACCTGGCACGTTAGCCATGTCGGTAAATAAACCGAAAGGTGTTTGCTTGGCCATCGCTCCATGGAATGCCCCTATTATTCTAGGGGCTAGAGCCATTGCGACTCCTTTGGCATGCGGTAATACCGTCATTCTAAAAAGTTCAGAATTTTGTCCTCTTACCCATCGTTTGATTATCGACTGCTTCTTAGAAGCTGGATTTCCTGCTGGTGTTGTCAATCTTCTTTCGAATGACCCAAGTGAGGCGGCAAGCATTGTTAAAGCGTTAATTGAGGCACCAGAAGTACGCCATGTTAATTTCACTGGGTCGAGTCCGGTTGGTCGTATTATTGGCCGTCTTGCTGGTGAAAACTTGAAACCCGCTTTGCTAGAGCTCGGTGGTAAAGCGCCTCTTCTCGTCTTATCGGATGCGGACATAGAGGGGGCGGTCAATGCCGCTATTTTTGGTGCGTTCATGAACCAAGGGCAAATCTGTATGTCTACCGAGCGTGTTATTGTCGATGCCAGCATTGCTGATGATTTTGTCGCGAAATTAGTGGCTCGTGCATCGACATTACCATGGGGAAACCCCAGAGAAGCCGTGGTGTTAGGTTCTCTCGTCAATCCTGAAGTGTCAGATAAAATGCAGGCATTAATCGATGATGCGGTTTCAAAAGGGGCTAAGTTGGTGTGTGGCGGTGAAAACGATGGCGCCATGTTCTCTGCAACCCTATTGGATGGTGTTAATCAATCGATGCGCATTTATACAGAAGAAAGTTTTGGGCCGGTGAAATCCATCATTCGCGTCAATGGGGATGAAGAAGCGATTAAGGTCGCCAATGACAGTGAGTATGGATTATCAGCGGCGGTATTTTCACAGGATATCAATCGTGCGCTCGCCTGTGCGAATGCTATAAACAGTGGTATTTGCCATATCAATGGACCCACCGTAGGCGATGAGCCTCAGATGCCATTTGGTGGCGTTAGTGATTCTGGGTATGGTCGTTTTGGTGGGAAAGCAGGGATAGCAGAATTTACCGATTCGCGTTGGATTACGGTAGAAGACCCAAAACAGCATTACCCATTTTAAATAGTTATAAAATATAAAACCTAATCCAATATATAAAACCGTGCCAGCCTATTAATAAATAGGCTGGCATTTCTATAGCGATTAAATCACAACCTCATCTTCAATTTTAAATTCAATAACAACCCACTCGAAAACCAGTTATTTTTCACAGAAAACATAACTATAAAATAACCTTTCAACATAAATAATTAGATATGTAATTATTTTAAACTAATTAACTTACATTACTAATCATTAGACATGACATCTATTAAAAACAATTAATTTGACAGCTAAACGCTTATTTTTAGGGCGATTAGGCACATTTTTAGAGCACAAATAAAGCATCTATTTCATTGATTGAAATGTGAATTTTAGTTTTTTTGATTTTATTTTCATATTTCCCTATGTGTTTGTTTTGAGCGTTTTTTTTGATTTATTTACGCTTATTTCCCTGCTTATTTTTCTTTTTCTTGACATTTTTTTAATTTCTACCACTTGCAACCCTATAAATATTTAATTACTACTGTATGAAGATTTCTTATTTAAAAAGTTTAAACAGCTCTTTTCAGGGAGGCGCAGATGAAAAAACGATGGCAAGAAAATATTCTCTTCGCTGAAAAATTACGTAAAAAATTACACGCTCATCCCGAGCTCAGCTGGCAAGAGAAAAACACAGCACAATTAGTACGAAGTCAACTCGATGAATTGGGCATCCCATGGCGGGCTTGCGCTGATACCGGCACTATCGCATGGTTGAACAAAGACGCCGAAGGCTCGGCAATTGGCTTGCGTGGTGATATGGATGCTTTACCCATTGACGAGCAAACAGGCAAAGAATGGCAATCAGTTAATCACGGCTGCATGCACGCTTGCGGTCACGATGGTCATACTGCCACTTTGTTGGCAACTGCACGCTGGTTGAAACAGTTTGAAGCTGAACTCCCTCAACCTGTGGTATTGATCTTTCAACCTGCTGAAGAAGGTTTTCATGGCGCTCGAGAAATGATCAAAGATGGCGCATTGGAAAACATTGGTGCGATTTACGGTTGGCACAACTGGCCTGCCCTTCCTTACGGCACGATAGCTTGCCCTGATGATATTGTAATGTGCGGAAACGGCACCTTTAGTATCACTTTCAAAGGTCGTGGTGGTCACGCCAGTCAACCCGAATTGTGCGCTGATCCTTTGTTAGCCGCCAGCGCGGTAAATGTGGCGTTACAGCAAATTGTCAGTCGACGCATTGCACCACAAGCAACAGCGGTGATCAGCGTGACGCAAATCCATGGGGGAACCGCGCCAACAGTGATTCCTGAAACAGCGATGTTAAGCGGCAGTATTCGTGTGCCTGACGAAGCAACCCGCAAGCTAATTAACCAACAGATTACCGATATAGCGACGCATACTGCAGCAGCTTATGGCGTGGAATCGGTGGTACAACATGACATGCGCTATCAAGCGACTATTAACCACAAAGATCAAGCAACCAACGCTCGTCAGCTGTGGCAGTCGCTTTATGGAGAGGAATCCTTCAATCACAGACAAGCTCTCCCCATCATGGCGTCGGAAGACTTTAGCTACTATTTGCAAGCCATTCCCGGTGCATTTGCCCTGATTGGCAGCGACGATGGCGAAGGACACAACGTGGCTTGCCACAGTCCACATTACGATTTCAATGATCGATTGATTGCCGATGTCTGCCGTTGGTTTTGCCAACTCGCAGGCCTTAGCGATGAATCACTACCAAAGCAATAAACCAAACAGCACAACCAAAACAGCAAATGAATAGTTAATTCATAAGGAGACGATATGAGTATTTTCGAACAACGAGAATCCAACATTCGAGCTTACGCTCGCACGTACCCTACGGTTTTTGTTACGGCAAAAAACTCTCGTCAGATTGACGAAGATGGTAAGGAATATATTGATTTCTTCGCTGGCGCTGGGGTGCTTAACTTTGGTCATAACAACCCACACATGAAAGAAGCGATGATCGATTACATGCAAAAAGATGGCGTGCTTCACAGTTTGGATATGCAAACTCAAGCCAAAGCCAATTTTATGCAGAAGTTTACCGATGTCATTCTTGTTCCTAGAAACATGCCTCATCACATGCAATTCATGGGACCAACAGGTACCAACGCAGTAGAAGCAGCAATGAAGCTGGCACGTAACGCGACAGGCAGACACAACATTGTTGCCTTTAGCCAAGGCTTTCACGGCATGACGCTTGGCGCCTTAGCGGCGACTGCAAACGAATATTTCCGTCAAGCTTCCGGCGTTCCCTTACTGCATGTCAGCCACGAATTATTCGATCAAGAACACGACCAAGAATCGTCACTGACGGCATTAGATGCATTGGCGAATCAGTATCGTGATCCATCCAGTGGCATCAAACCACCAGCGGCTTTCATGGTTGAAACGATTCAAGCGGAAGGCGGTGTTAATGTCGCCAGCAAAGAGTGGATGCAGAAATTAGAGAAGCTCGCCAAAGAATTTGGCTCTGTACTGATCGTCGATGATATTCAAGTGGGCTGTGGCCGTACTGGGTCGTATTTCAGTTTTGATGATATGGGCATTACGCCAGACATTATTACCTTGGCAAAAGGTATTGGTGGCGCAGGTACTCCGATGGCAATGAACTTAGTGCATCCCGATTTGGACAAACATTGGTCACCAGGCGAACACACTGGCACCTTCCGTGGACAGAATTTGTCGTTTGTCGCGGGTGAAGTTGCCTTGAGCTACTTTGAAGACGATAAACTGATGAAAGAAGTCATCGATAAAGTCAAAACCGTACGTAACGCATTAGAACCCTTAGTAAGCGAGAACAGCGCCAAAGAACTGCGCGGCAAAGGTTTAATTCTTGGTTTGGATATGGGCAGTGGCGAAGTGGCAGCGAAAGTCGTACAACGTTGTTTCCATAAGGGCCTGATGCTTGGTGCTTGCGGCAGTGGCGGTCGAGTATTAAAGATTATTCCACCCTTGACCATTCCAGAAGCCGATCTAGCTGAAGGCTTAGATATTTTAAAAAGCGCTGTACGTTTTGTAATGGAGGAAGCCGCATGATTGAACGCGATGATATGACATTTACTTTCGCTGAGTATCAGCGTCGTTTAGGTGAATTACGAGCTCGCATTGCCGAACGGCGTTTGGATGCGATTGTCATCACCGATCCGGAAAATATTGCTTATTTAACGGATTACCAAACGACCGGCTATTCCTTTTTTCAGGCGTTGGTAATTCCGCTCGAAAAAGAGCCATTTATGATCACTCGTGCATTGGAAGAATCCAATATCTTTGCTCGCACTTGGGTAGAGGTCACTCGACCTTACCCTGATACGGGCGATGCGATTCAAATGCTGGTGGATGCGTTACGTGAATTTGGTTTAGGCAATAAACGCATTGGTTATGAGCGTAATAGTTACTTTTTCCCCGCTTATCAGCAGGATTGCATTCACACCACCTTGCGAGATGCCAAATTGATGGACTGTTTTGGCATTGTCGAAGAAGGTCGAATCTGCAAATCTCAAGAAGAAATTATGGTGATGCGTCGAGCGGCGCTCGCCACAGAAGCTGGCATGAAAGCTGGCATCGAGATTTGTCGTCCCGGCATTACAGAGAATGAGATAGGTGCGGAAATCGCCGCGGCTATGTTCCGTGCTGGTGGTGAAACACCAGCCGTGATGCCATATGTCACATCAGGCCCAAGAACCATGATTGGTCACGCCACCTTCGAAGGGCGCACAGTACAAGCTGGCGAGCATGTCTTCTTAGAAGTCGGTGGTTGTTATCGCCGTTATCACACCGCCATGATGCGCACCGTGATTCTTGGCGAGTTATCCGATGCCATGTATCAATCTCAGGAAATCATGAAACGCGCGCTCAATGAAATTCACCGTGTGGTACAACCGGGAATGACAGTGTCAGACGTAGATAATATGGTGCGTAATATCATTATGGACAACCAAGTGGGGGCAAGTTTGATTACCCGTTCAGGCTATTCGATCGGCATTGCTTTCCCTCCAAGCTGGGATGAAGGCTATATCATCAGCTTGAAACAAGGCAATTCTGCGGTATTAAAACCGGGCATGACCTTCCACATGATTCCATGGATGTGGGGCATTGAAGGCGATAAAACCTGTGGTATTTCCGATACCATCGAAATTACCGAAGACGGCTGCCGATCTTTCTTCAGCATGGACCGTGACTTCACGATTAAATTTGCAGAGACTAAACCTCAGGAAAAGAAAGCGATCGAGCTGCCCAGCAGCGTACCAGTTAAAGAGGAAGTCAAGAAAACAAAACCGAACACCAAGCAAGCCGAAAAAGCGGCCAGCTAATAGGAGGTGACTATGTTTACAGCAGCCAAATTAGAAACAGCAAGGCTTGAATGCATTAATCCAACGACTGGGCAAGCCTTACCTCCTTGTACCGCTTTGACGCTAGACGAAGCGCACTCCGCCATTGATAAGGTGGCAGCAGGTTTTGCTGGCTGGAAAGCCACAAGCTTCCAAAAACGCGCTGCCATATTGAAAGCCGTTGCAGCTTCACTACGAGAGAACAAAAACGAGCTCGCCGATTTAATGGCACTGGAAATGGGAAAGCCGGTTAAAGAAGGCATTGCCGAAGTCGAGAAAAGCGCGTGGTGTGCTGAGTATTACGCCGACAACGGCGAAGCATTCCTGACACCTGAAACGCTAGAATCAGACGCAAGTCACAGTTATGTACAATACCCTCCTCTAGGCACAGTTCTAGGTATCTTGCCTTGGAACGCACCGGTTTGGTTGGCATTGCGTTTTCTGGCACCGGCATTAATGGCGGGCAACACTTGTGTACTAAAAGCCGACCCCAATGTACCTGCTACAGCAAATACATTGGTCGAATGTTTTTATCAAGCTGGCGTACCTGAAAACGTGGTCACCAACTTGGCAGTAACAAACGCAGTGGCGAGTAAAATGATCGATCACCCAAAAGTGAAAGCGGTGTCTTTTACTGGCTCCAGTAAGGCAGGACAATTCATTGCCTCACAAGCAGCAGCGGGATTAAAACCAGCGGTATTAGAACTGGGTGGTTCCGATCCTTGTATTTTGATGGCCGATGCAGATTTGGAAAAAGCACTCGATATAATTACTCTGTCACGTATGGTCAATGCGGGACAATCGTGTATCTCAGTAAAACGCTTGTTTGTCGAAAGGTCGGTTTATAACGAAGTCTGTAATGCCCTACGAGAGCGCTTTAGTAATCTTAAATGTGGCGATCCAAGAGACGAGAGTAATAATCTAGGGCCACTAGCAAGAGAAGACTTACGAGATCAACTGCATCGCCAAGTATCCCAAAGCATCAACGCGGGTGCTCGCTGTTTAACAGGCGGCGATTTGCCCTCTCGCTCAGGCTTCTTTTATCCACCAACGTTATTGGTCGATGTAAAACCGGGCATGACAGTATTTGAAGAAGAGACCTTTGGACCCGTTCTCAGCGTGACGCCAATTGATACGATTGATCAAGCGCTGGAACTGGCAAACGACACAGAATACGGCTTAGGTGCGAGTATTTGGACTCGCAGCCAAACCGCCATAGATCAAGCGATTCTAACCCTTGAGTCTGGTCAAATTGCCGTCAATGGCATTGTAAAAAGTGATCCTAGGTTACCGTCAGGAGGAATAGGTAAATCCGGTTATGGCCGCGAACTTGGCCCGCAAGGCATCCGCGAGTTTGTCAACGTGCAACAGATTTGGATTGCTTAGCATTACATATAAGAAGAGCCTCACTTGAGGCTCTTCTTATCACTAAATAAAAAAAACTGTCTTAATTTGTTTTTACAGTGTTGCGGTAAATACTTTAGAGAAGCTGGTTTTTTCTTGAATATCGATGTTAAGACGAAGTCTGCGTGAAATATCACTGGCTGAGAAAATGCCTCGGATTTTGTGATTTTCACGATCAATAACAAGGCAGTGACGTTCACCGTCATTTTTTAGAGCGCGGATTACATCAGAAATGGTAGCCGTGGAGATATCTTGCCAATCTAATGCTTTTAGGTTCTTTTTAGCTGTCATGAGTTCAGCGACAACAATCTCAGCTCTTTCTAAACCTTCCGATACTTTTTGAACGATTTTTCGTTCGATTAGATCATCAGCACTCACCACACCAATAAAATGCTTTTTATCATCAATGACAAATTTCAATCTCACATGCTCTTTTTGCATAAGCTCTTTGACATTCAATACTGATGATGTGGACTCAACGACCAAAGGTTTGTTGTTTTGAAAATCCGTGAAAAAAAGCAACGCAGGAGAATCGATTGTAAGGTCGTAGTTTTCTTCAGGCCAAGCCAATTCATCAATTTCTGTTGTAGGGTAAAAATCTAGTGTTTTCATATAAAGGCACTCCGTAGGCTGTCTTGTCGTAAATCTAATATGGACCGTGTCATCCATAAGCATATCTAATCATTTTGCTTAAAGTAATAGATTGCCACTAAAAATAACAATTACAAGTCTAGGAAACAATACGACAAGAGGGCCTGTATTGTTTTCAAAGATTCTAAAACACCTTAATAATCAACCCCCATGGATAAAATGTTCGAATTCAAATGTCTGGCAGTGCTAAAGTGACCAGTACTTAAAATCGCTACGCTAAGGTGACGAGGAAATATGAACGCAGTCAGTCAAGAGTACAAAATGAAAGGGATGCTCGTTACTAATCACGAACTAGAAGTTCCATTGGATTGGCGTCCCGCAAACAAGCACTCTAATGAAAATATTGATAACAGCTCAATGATTACGCTATTTGCCCGTGAGGTGGTTGACATAAACCGCGCCGATGATGAATTGCCTTTGTTGCTTTTTCTACAAGGTGGCCCTGGTGGCAAGTCCCCTCGCCCAATGCCATCTTCACCGCCTTGGATGGCAGAAGCATTAAAAACACACCGTATTATTTTGATCGATCAACGTGGTACAGGTCGCAGCAGTCGAATTGATACCAATCTAATCAGTAAATTGTCTGCCGAAGAAGGCCGTGATTACCTACTTAAATTCCGTGCCGACAGCATAGTAGCCGACTGTGAGTACTTACGTAAGACGATTTATGGTGGCCGTTTATTCGAAACATTAGGACAAAGCTACGGTGGCTTTATCACTCTGACTTATTTGTCTCAAGCACCAGAAGGGCTAGCGGCGTGCTATATAACGGGTGGACTGGCTGGATTGGAAGAATCGGCGCAGGAAGTTTATCAGCTAACGTATCAACGGGTGATCGAAAAAAACCAAGTCTATTATGCTCGCTACCCAGAAGATGCCAAGGTTATGGCAAAGATTGCAAAATGCTTAACCGATGAAAAAATATTTTTACCTGATGGTGACCAACTTACTCTAGAACGTTTCCAAAGCATCGGAATTCTATTGGGAATGGGGCCAGGTATTGATCAAGTACATTGGTTAGTGGATGAAGCCTTTGCTGGCAGTGATAAAACTCGACTTAGCGATGTATTTTTAGAGCAAGTCATGAACATCACCAGTTATCACGAAGGTCCTCTTTTCGCGGTGATTCATGAAAGTATTTATGGCCGCCCCAACGAAAGCACCAGTTGGGCAGCACAACAACTGCGTGAGCAATTTAGTGAGCTCGACAAGCCCCATTCGCCTTTGATGCTAACAGGCGAAATGATTTATCCATGGATGTTCGAGCAAATAACGTCGCTGCGCTCTTTTGCTGAAGCCGCTAATGCGCTAGCTGGTTACCAAGACTACGCACCACTTTACGATCTGGCTAAGCTTGCCGAGAACAAAGTGCCCGTTGTCGCCGCTGTGTATCACAACGACATGTACGTGCCTCGTGAGCTGTCATTAAAAACCGCCCAACAAGTTGCTAACACACAAGTCTGGCTTACCAATAGCTACGAACACGACGGAGTTCGTCAATCGCCAGAGGTGTTCTGCAAATTACGTGAATTATTATTAGACCAAGGCGGCCCTTTAAAAAGCCCAAACCAGGCATAACATAAATTTATGCAATTGCTTCACATTTCAACCAAGCATTAAACGCTACGCTTAAATCGATTTTCAAATTGGTTTTTATCATCTATGAGAGGTTTCCATGAGTCACGTATTAGATTTAACTGTTAATAACATCCAAGGGGAAAACGTTGACCTATCTGTTTACCAAGGCAAAACGGTCTTGGTCGTTAACGTGGCTTCCAAATGTGGCTTAACACCACAGTACGAAGGTCTTGAAGCCTTGTACAAAAAATACAATGAGCGAGGTTTGGAGATTCTTGGTTTCCCTGCCAACGATTTCGCGGGGCAAGAACCTGGTAGCAATGAGGAGATTCAACAGTTTTGTAGCCTAACTTACGATGTAACTTTCCCGATGTTTAGCAAGATTGTGGTTACTGGTGAAAATAAGCATCCTTTATACCAAGGTCTGATCAAAGCGGCCCCAGTTACACCAAACCGTGACGCTATGGAAACTATGTTGGCTGGTCATAAAATCGAAGCGACCAAAGCTCCGGAAGTGGTCTGGAACTTCGAGAAATTCCTTATTACCAAAGCAGGCAAGGTTGTGCGTTTCTCACCTGATGTGACACCTAAAGATGACGCGCTTGTGGCTGTCATTGAAGCCGACCTATAAGCGTTAAAGCAAAGCATAGACAAAAAAAGAGTCACGCCAATAACGTGACTCTTTTTTGTCTATGAATACCTGATTTGTCTATGAAGACCTGATTTGTCTAAATATCTTCATTCGGTTCCATTTTTGGCGATTAAGCTTTTTATACATCCACAAACAACCGACATCAAAACCAAAGTAGAATACGCTAATGCCACTCGGCGGATTGCTGCTCGCAATGAAAGGCACCTTACCGAACCAAGTATCAGGCCAAAACCAGCATTGATAATAGGTTCCCAGCAATTCCAAATACACCACCATGAAAAACATGATAAGAAAAAACAGCTCATTACCAGTTTTCTTTCTTAGCAGCAGTACAATCACCAACATACAAAAAAAGCCAAATACATCCTGATCGAACAACAACCAAAGGCTTGAATAGCCAATCATTGCCCAATACAAAATCGAAATGACACGCGCTTTATTACGCTGAATAATCTTTTCTTTTTGGATATAAAACACAGCGGCATAAATAAGGCTATGTCCAAGAGGCACGTAAACCGGAACATTTTCAAGACGATACTCATACATTCCAAGCAAGATAGAAAACACCACCTCACCCAGAAGCGCCAGCACAATGCCGTACTGCATCAATTTTTTGATTTTGCTCGTGACGCGAGAATACACCCACGCGAAAACCAACAACACCAAGCCATTGGTGATCCATTGATTATATTGAACCTGCTCAGCCAAAGCCGTGCTGTCAAGAAAAAGTCCCAGCCATAGTATAAGGAATACAGGAAGGTAGATGGATTTATATTGGAGTTTACTTATCATTTACTAATGATAAGTAAACTTAGCGATTGGCACCATCAAAAATCAACAAGCTAAGGCTATTGCTTACTTTTCATATAACGTTTTGGGGTAATGCCTGCAATTAATTGGCACTCACGTGTCATGTGCGCTTGGTCGGAGAAACCATATTCAATAGCCAGCTCGGCCAGCCTAAAATGATTTTTTTCTTCCCTCAAGGCTAACAAAACCGCCCGCACTCTCCTTAACCTCTGAAAGTATTTCGGTGACATGCTCAGGCGACGCTGAAACTGACGCTCTATCTGCCGCTGACTAAGAGGCAGCGTCTCCAACAAATCCACTCGGGAAGATTGCTGCAGCAGCTCTATGGCCTTAACAACAGGGTCGTGTATATGGACCATATTAGAAACCACTTGATCAAAGGCGTTAGACAGTAAGCTAATACGGTCTTGAACAGTCAGACCATTTTCTAACAACACCATTAAAGATTGAATAAATTCAGATGTCTGTAATGGCCTAACAGTACTCTCAAGCTTTGCCAACTCCGTTTGAAAGACGCTCCCCATTCCTGGCTGAAAACGCACACCAGCTAAATCTGCGCCAGCTGGTAAATGAATAAAATGGGCCTGTTTATTGGTTGATTGAAACACCACAGGGTCATGCCAAACCTCATTATCAACAAGTAATGGCTCTCCAAGATTGAACAAAATTCCACTGCCCGCATCGGCAAATAAACGACGCTTAACAGTTTGTTGATTCACTGGAACTTGGGCTGACCAAATAGCCTGCACCCATAGAGAAAGTGGCCCTTGAGGAAAATGGATATCAAACAACAAGGGCGATGGCATATTAATCCTCTAACTGATTAGTGAACAAACACAATTTTTCAGCGAAAACTTCCAACCTCAGGTTTAAAGACTTTTACAACCCTATTCCAGCTAGAAATAGCATTAATTGCAATGGTTAAATAGGTCAGTCCAGATTCACCAAAACTGGCCAGCATTTCTTCATAATATTCATCTTCCACAGAATAGCCAGCAATAAGATGTTCTGATAAAGCCAAAGCCTGACGTTCTTGCTGAGAAAACAGTGGCGAATCTCGCCATGCATTCAAAGCTATCATTCGCTCGTGCGTTTCACCCATCTCTAATGCTTGCGTGCTATGCATATCCAAGCAAAAAGCACATTGGTTTATCTGAGACACTCGAAGCTTTACTAACTCCAAGATAGTTTTACCTAGGCTTGGTATCTCTTCGAATTGCTTGCCTAAGATCTCTTCTTGTTTTAGTAATAGCTCTATAGCCTGTGGTGCTGCGGCAAAATAATTGATACGTTTTAACATCAGAAAGGCTCCAAAAAAATAAATTTGAAGCTTAATGTTAGCGAGTGAGAATCGGCATTAATTGAAGAAAATCGACATTTGAACGGAAAAATCAAACACGCTAGATTGGATAAAAAGCACCAAATCAGCGTGTTTGATTTCATTTTTTCATAGCAACTTGGTGCTAATAGAAAGACGTTTTATTGCTTGCTAAACAAACTGCTCAGCCCAAAATGCCACTGGCGAGGCAATCAGAATAGTAAGGGCCACACGTTGATACCAAACAATCAGCATTTGCTTGATGTTCAATGGGATCTCGGTCGACAAGATACAAGGAATCGACGCAGAGAAAAACAGTATGGATGAAATAGACACTACACCAACCACAAACTTAACAACAAATACGCTTTTCGCTGCGATCAAGGCAGGCAAGAACATTTCTGCCAAACCTGTCGCAGATGCGGTGGCAACCATCATTGGATCAGGCAATTGTGCGATCCACGCGAATGGGTAAAACAGGTAACCAATCCATTCAAACACTGGTGTGTATTTCGCCAATAACAAACCACACAAACCGACAGACATGATAGAAGGCAAGATACTCATTGCCATTAACATGCCTTCTTTGATGTTTTGTAGGATATTACGCCCGATAGGTGCCGCGTTGTTCGCAACTTCCAACCCTTCTAATGCGGCTTGTTTGACGCGAGAATGCTTGAACTCCTCCACTTCTCGACTGACTGCCGTATCATCCATTTTGCTAAGTGGGAAAATTCGAACAGTAATCGCTGTAACCACAAAAGTGATCAACAAGGTTGCCCAGAAAAATACGTTCCAAACCTCCATCAAACCCAATGTCTTCGCCACAATGACCATAAAAGTCGCAGAAACAGTGGAGAAGCCAGTCGCAATAATCGCTGCTTCTTTTGCGGAATATTGGCCGGATTTATAAACTCGATTGGTAATCAGCAGGCCAATAGAGTAACTCCCCACAAAAGACGCAACCGCATCAATTGCTGACTTACCTGGCGTTTTAAACAAAGGCTTCATAATAGGCTGCAACAGCACACCCGCAAATTCAAGCAAGCCGTAACCAATTAAAAACGCAAGAAACACCGCACCAATAGGTACAATTAAACCAACTGGCACCACTAACTTGCTAAACAAGAAAGGCAACATGTCTTTTTCGAACAAAAAAGCAGGCCCAACTGAGAAGAACGCCATTACGGCAGTCACAACACCCAACACCTTAAAAAGGGACAGCACTGTTTGCGTTTTACTTGTTCTCCAGTTACCGGAAATAAAAGGATAAGCGCCACCAGCCAAGACAACTAAAATAGCATAAACCTCAGCCATTTGACCGTGATCATTACGAAGCCAAGACACTATATGATCGAGCGGGATGGTTTCTTTTCCACCAATATTTATCGGAATAAAAAAAACAAAAAGACCAATGCAGCTATAAGCAATGAGCTTAAGAAGAGACAGCGGAGACACAACTCCGGGCTTTGAATCTGTAACATTCATATGAAGACTTCCTATGAGAGGGTTATTAATCATAAGATTAAAAAGCAACATACGTACCAACATGTATATACATATAAAAGTAACGTAAAGTGGCCCTTATCACTCAGGATTAAAGTTAATTTGTTTTTATTTTTAAACACCAACAGCGAGAATATCGCACAAAATAAGCGCAACATAAAGTATTTTGCGCTTTTATGGATCAAAAGAAAGCTATAAATTAACGGAAGGCAGAAGCGCCTAACGGTGTATAAGGGAAATCGAGTTGTCTATACATAAAAGAAGTGATTAAGAGTATTGTTCAATCAGCTCATCATACTTTGTTAGTAAATTCCTAACATGGTACTGACTAACATCTGGCGCTTTAACATCGTTGGCAACCACAAATTGAATTAAGTCCACCGCCCGTTTTGCCTCCTGTTGAATACTGTCCAAATCACCTTGATAAAGATATTGGTCTTTATTTTGCTGATTAGCGAACAACTGCGGGTAAACCTGTCTATCTGGCAGCACAGGCACACACCCCAAAGCAACGGCTTCTAATACAGCAAGACCTTGAAATTCATGCAAGGCGGTAGAAAGCACAACATCCGATGAAGCAAGAAAGCCCAGATAATCTGCCCGACTTGGAGCAAAGCCAAACTGCGTAATTCGGTGAGAGAATTTGGCTTGGATTTGATCAAATTCTTTTGGAGTGGAGCGAAATTGTTCACCAAGAATTGCAATTTCATAATTTAGCTGACGAGATTCCAACTCCTCTAAAATAGCCAACAGTCGATCTGGTCCTTTATCGAATTCCCAACGTGCAGACCAAACTAACTTCACTGGTTCATCTTGTATATTTAAGTTAGCACTCTTTTCAGTAGAAACCAGAAACTCATCAAGGACAGGCATATCCAAAGGAACAGGAAGCACTAAGGCTTTAGCTTGTGTGTCATTTAACCAGTCTGGCGAGACATAATCAGGCAGTTTTTTTAATAAGGCCCGAGCACCAGAAAAGAAGGTTGCCTGATTGAATTGGCTATTAAAGACACACATATCAGCCGCCAAAGCGCTATACAAAGTTACCATCTGCATTTCGATCAAGCCCTGCTGTTTATCACTCGCAGGATAGGCGAATTGATTTTCATGGAAATACAACAACCAAGGTACATGCTGTAGATCTGGACAAAAGGCTTTCAAGCCAACACAGTCTGTCATCGATGTGGCAATGACCAAATCATAGGGCTTTTCCAGTATCGGCTTGAATTTTGGATCAAACGCAAAGCTCATGGCATTACCACGAATCCGCCACGCAAAATGCCGAGCAGGCAAAGACAAATAGGTCCATTCATGATGACCCAAACCATTCATTAAAGTATTTGCCCAAGCTTTGTGGCTACTGGCTTCGTATGCACTAATCAATAAAATTCGCACGGATTTTTTCTACTCGTTGGTTAAGTTTGGCTTTTGCCTATATTTGAAAGTTTTTATGTCTATTTAGGAGCTTTGCGGCTGGCTCATCGCGGTTGGGTCGAATATCATGTAGGAAAATGACACATCGCTTTAAGGAAAACCATGATCATTCAACGTCACGATCAAGATATTAACACGCCAACTGGCCTTATGCGCTGCACGGTTTATCGCCCCCAAGCAGAGGGTCGCTTTCCTTGCATCTTTTTTTATTCTGAAATATTCCAACAAACCACGCCAATTGCTCGCTCAGCCGCCATTATGGCAGGACATGGCTTTGTGGTTATTGTGCCAGAAGTGTTTCATGAACTTAACCCGATCGGCACAGTGCTAGGCTATGACGATGAAGGCAAAGACAAAGGTAACGCAGATAAATTCACCAAAACCTTAGAAGCTCACGACAGCGATACGGTAGCCATGCTGGAATATTTCGAGCAGCAAGATTATTGCACTGGGCAATTTGGCACCATGGGCGTTTGCTTAGGCGGTCATTTGGCATATCGTGCAGCACTAAACCCTCGTATCCAAGCGTCTTTCTGTTTGTATGCCACCGACATTCATTCGAATACAATTCCGTGTGACGAAGGTAATGATTCCTTCACTCGCACAAAAGACATTCAAGGGGAGCTAACAATGGTGTGGGGCAAACAAGACCCACATGTATCAACGGAAGGCCGTCAGAAGATTTACCAGCAATTAATTGATACTGACCGTCTATTCACTTGGCATGAATTCAACGGTCAGCATGCTTTTATGCGTGATGAAGGCGATCGTTACGATCCAGCTCTCGCCTTAGAATGCTATAGTAAAGCCGTAGCATTATTTCAACGCACCTTGCATAAAGCCTAGTAAAACAAACTCGATGATCTCAAGCGAGGTGAGCTTATTGCTCGCCTCGCCACATTGGTGTCATCGCGCATTCACCTAACTCACCAGAAATCCACATTTCGCTATCTTGAATTGTCACGTTCAATTGCATAGATCGAGTACAAATCTTAGCCAACGCCTCGACTTGTGCTTCTGGAAAGCGTAATACTCGCATGTTATCAAAACGGCTATTTTTGCCTTTGTTTTGCTCCCACCAAATATCCGACTTGTCATTGTAATTAACGACAATTACTTCCTTAGCTCGGCCACAAGCTTTGCGTAAACGCTTCTCATCTGGTTGACCTAGCTCTACCCAAAGCAAAATTTCATCTGAGTAATTTTTTTGCCAAAGATCTGGCTCGTCTTCTGTACTAATACCTTTGGTGAAGCTTAACTGCTCACCGCCTTCTTTTTCATCAGCCAATAAAGCAAACGCCGCTAAACGCACCATCATGCGTTCTTCAGTTTCAGAAGGATGTAATGCCAAGGTTAATTCATAACTTTGATAATGGTTCCTGTCCATATCAGACACTTGAACCGATGCTTTATACACTGTTGCTTTCGTCGCCATGAGCTCACTTACTACTTAATTAACTACAAAAAGAGGACTGGAAAATCGCGAGGAATTGTACAGTAAAAAGTACCTACAATACCGATATAAACAAACTGTTTTTAAAAACCTGAGAAAAGGTATTTGTAATTTCAAAAAAAGAAAAGTTATTTCAATATAAGCGATTGACATAAGTCATGAAAAAAGTCCTAATAAAAGAGCTCTTAAAAAAGAGCAAATATTACACAATTCATATACGCAATCGATAAACCTCAAAGTTAAGGAGAAGCAAAATGACAACTTATACGCTAAATCATTCTACTTCCTCCATGGCTACTCGCTGTAATAATCGAGTACGAAAAACTTTGTCCACGCGTTCAATGTCTGTGTAATACACCATTGACCGCGGAATTTACGCGGTCACCTCTGTAAGAAATCACCCCGTAAGTTCCGCCAAAACACACTATCAAATGTATATTTTGGAGAACAATTATGAGTATCATCGCCCTATTCAACGCCGCTAAAGAGTACTTTGAAGCTCGTCGCACCAACCAAGTATTTCGTCATCTTGACGATCACTATTTAAAAGACATCGGCTTCTATCGCGACAATGGGCACATTCGCCCTTTGGCTGGCAACAAAAGTCTAGACAGTAACCTAGAAGACAAAACTCAAATACCGCCGGGAGAACAACCGAGCGACGGGTGACCAGACCGTCATCTCAGAAGGCTCTGAGGTGACGGTAAAATACTAGGCCGGATGGCCAATAACGCCTTTCATTATTAAGTAATAAAAGGCGTTTTTTTTATTCTAGTTAACTTCGCTCTAATTAACGTACAACACTCGTAACAACACCAAAAACTTCTAAGGCAGATGTTTTCTCTTCGGGGAGAGACATTGCTGTTGCTGCATAGGCTTTATTTTTTGGCTGAAGTAGAACATCTGGGTTTAATTCCAACGTTACTATCGCCATTTTCCCTTGCACAAACGCAAGAACTGTATCCCCATGACGCGCCGTCAATGATCGATTAACCTCCAGTACATCACCAGCTTGTATTCCTTCTCTTTCCATCGGCTCACCTTGTGCGCGCACAAAAAAAATAGCCGCAGGATTGGAAGCGCACAAAGTATGCAAATCTATAGCCTGATCACCCTTTGGCCCACTGACATCAGAAAGGATCGCGGACTCAGGATATAATGGGATTCGAACACTATTGGCCGCAATGAAAGCAGCAGACTCAGAAGTACCAAGATAAGAAACACGCATAAAAAAGCACCATGCTGTATATTTGTACAGTATGGTTCAAAGAGCACAAATAAACTAGTGCATTTTTGTAAAAGTGAGAGATCAACCGCGACAACAAACCTCAGGCTAGAGCTCATGGTCTTTAAGCAAACCTGTTTCACTACACCGCCCTTTTGTTGCTAAACAAATACGTCGTATATAGTTTGCCGGTGAATGTTGGTGGGTATTTATCCAATTGCAGACATGAGCCTGTTTCACCCCTAAAATTTGTGCGATTGCAGTATGGCTCCCTACAATTTCGACTGCTTTTGCAATAGCTGACACTCCCTATTTAACAGTTTTTGTTGTATTTATTGACAGCTTTTACTGTTTGTCAAATACAGATAAAGTTGTAATTATTCATTTATGACCATTGCTGAACGCGTTAAACAAAAAAGAATCGAGCTAAGCCTAACTCAAGCGGAGTTAGCCAAGCGTATTGGTATTTCGCAACAATCGCTGCAAAAGATTGAAGACGGCAGAACGCAAAATCCGCGCAAGCTACTCAACTTAGCCAAAACATTACACTGTGATGCGGAATGGCTTTTACTAGGAGTAACGAGTGAAGTGAGAGAAAGCGCTTCTACGTATACCAACAAGAAGAGCGCATCAACAGCAAATTTTCGCCCTATTATTAGCTCTCAGCAAGCAGCCCAATGGCCGACTTTATCTGAGCTAGAAAAACAAAATTTAGACTATTTAGAAGTCCCGGAATCCGCTTCAGCGTCATCATTTTGGCTAAATGTTGTGGGGAATAGCATGATGTCAGCTTCTGGGTTAAGCGTACCAGAAGGCTATTTCATTCTTGTGGAACCCTGTTTAACCGCAAAGAATGGTGATTTGATCATTACTAAACTACCAGACAGCCAAGACGTGACATTCAAACAATTAGTCATAGACGCAGGCTGCACTTACCTAACGCCACTTAATCCAAACTATCGGCCAATTGAAGCTCCTAATAACCTTACTATTATCGGTGTTGTCACCCAAGCCCAGATAGTATTTTAGGCTTTCACAATATGCATTTTTCACAAAATTGCTATGCTACCCCCTTCCAAAAATAAAACAATTTAAGTTGTTGACAAATAAACAATATAAACTGTATTTTAGCAATGTCGGCAACAACCAAAGGATGGGAATTATGCTAGTCATTACTCGACACCCTGGTGAAACTATTAATATTGGAGATGAGACGGAAATCACCGTCTTAGGCGTACAAGGAACTCAAGTTCGCATTGGCATTAAAGCCCCGCAAAAAATAACCGTTCATCGAGAAGAAATCTACAAACGTATTCAAGCCGAACAACAAAAAACGCCAAACAAGCAAGATAAAGAAGCTCAGCCCTTTTAGCGCTTCTAAACCGAGAAACTTTACTACTTACTTAATAAAATAGACAAACTAAAAGCGCCTCAATGCATAAAAACATTGAGGCTCGCTTCACTATAGATTCATTAACCGCTTTTTTAGACGAGAACGTTATCTACATCGTATGTACCACCAAATAACTCGAATACCTTACCGTTCAAATCATCCTTACTCAGGATAAATAGAATCGATTTGGCAACATCCGCTCGGGGAATCGCCATTTCTTCTCGGCTACTTGGTCGTTTAATGGTTATTTTCCCTTGGCCTTGATCATTCGTTAAGGGACCAGGGCGAACAATGGTAAAAGGCACGCCAGATGCTATTAAATATTGATCGGCCATGTGCTTAGCAACTAAATAGGGTTTGATGTCAGACTCTATCGCTTCAGGATCATCTGCACCAATGCTGCTTACCATAATAAATTTCTTAATATTGGCAGCCTTTGCGTAATCCACAGCTTTTTTTGCCGCCCATAAATCAATTAACAAGGTTTTATCTGCACCTGTTGAACCACCTGAACCAGCCACAAAAATAACATTATCAACACCATCAAAAGCCTGGCTAAAATCCCCTTCTAAGTTCGCCTCAATAACCTCCAATTCACTGTTATCAGAACAGTCTAGCTTATTTTTATCTCTCACCAAAGCACGAGCAGACTCTTCTGTCTCAACAAGTGTTTTTGTTACCAACTGACCAATTTGACCGCTTGCTCCAATAATTAATGTCTTACTCATAATGTGCTCCTTTTAATCCAAGGATGGCATGAATACCAAACCTCCTCTTAGCATGTTACTTATAACAATAAGGACATGACGCTAGGATAAAACCCTAAATGTTAAGTTTGCATATTTACTGGATATTAGATGGTTATTTTTGGGGGAAAGAGTGGCGCACGAGAATAGGTAAAATCATTTTGATCTAACAAAGACAGGGTTACACGGCGAGTGCATGGATTAAATTTGACCGCATTATGATTCATTTTTGTCACTAAATTTGCTGTCAACTCCGATGTAATGAGCCAGCTAAAAATCGGCATCCCTGACAACCCTCCAGAGATGCCGATAGTACTAACTAGATGTCACCTAGACAAAAATATTTAACCTCTAAATAATCTTCTAGGCCATATTTCGAGCCTTCGCGCCCTTGCCCCGATTCCTTTACTCCACCGAATGGGATCATCTCAGAGCTGATAGCGGTTTCATTAATGCCCACCATTCCGTACTCTAGCGCTTCCCCTACTCGCCAAATACGTGAGTGGTCTTTTGTGTACATATAAGCAGCAAGCCCAAACTCAGTATCATTGGCCATATCGACCGCTTCTTTTTCTGAACTGAACATAAACACCGGGGCGACAGGACCAAACACCTCTTCCTTAGCCAATCGCATGGACGTATTCAGGTCCCTAAGCACAGTTGGCTGAAAAAAATGATCGCCATTATTCGATGCACTTCCGCCAATACAAATTTTCGCTCCCTGACTCACGGCATCATCCACTAAAGAGGTGACTCCAGCCACCGCCTTCCTAGAAATTAAAGGCCCCATTGTACTTGTAGAAGATACGCCATCACCTAATACGAACTCTGACACACGGGCAGTAAAACGACTTATAAACTCTTCATAAATAGAGTCCTGTACCAATATACGATTAGCACAAATGCAAGTTTGACCAGCATTACGGAACTTTGCAACCAAGGCACCTTCGACCGCTTTGTCCAAGTCTGCGTCTTCAAATATTAAGACTGGTGCATTACCACCAAGCTCCATCGACGTTTTTTTGACTGTTTTGGCAGATTGCTCCATTAACAATTTACCTACCGCGGTAGAGCCGGTGAAGGTGATTTTTTTCACTATTGAACTGGAGGTCAGTTCCGCACCAATAGCTTTCGCATCCGTTCCAACAACCACATTAAAAACCCCAGCTGGGATGCCTGCTCGACGCCCTAATTCGGCTAAAGCTAATGCCGACAAAGGCGTTTCAGCCGCAGGTTTCAATACAATAGTACAACCAGCAGCAAGCGCTGGAGCAACTTTACGAGTGATCATGGCATTGGGGAAATTCCAAGGTGTAATCGCCCCCACAACACCCACTGGCTGCTTTATCACCAACGAACGTCTATCCGCCGAAGTACTAGGAAGAACATCACCATAAATACGTTTTGCTTCTTCGGCAAACCACTCAATATAAGAAGCACCATAAGCGATCTCACCTCGGGACTCTGCAATCACTTTCCCTTGCTCGAATGTCATGATTACAGCGAGATCTTCCTGATGGTCCAGAACCAGTTCAAACCAACGACGCAAAAGAGAAGAACGCTGCTTTGCTGGCACCACTTTCCAATCGTCAAAAGCCACTTGCGCCGCTTCAATAGCTTGCAATGTTTCTTTAGTCCCTAAATCAGCAACATTCGCAATAACCTCTCCGACTGCCGGGTTAAACACCTCAAAAGTTTTCCCATCCTTAGCATTCACCCACTGACCATTTATAAACCCTGCCTGTTTAAGTAACGAAGGGTCATTTAATTTTTGCTCTAACATATTTGCTCCACTTAGAAACTTTCCCAACCTATTACTTAATTCAAAGCGGTTGCTTCGTTTGAAGAAACAGAGTTTGGTTTGTATTGATGTCCACTGTTTTTAGGTTCACCACCAGCAAGATCTTGTTGGTTATAACAAATGCCATTTGCTTCATCGCGCAAACCTTTTACCAGCGCCCAACACATAAATAACAAAACGACAGAAAAAGGTAATGCCGCGATAATTGATGCAGTCTTTAATGAGTCAAGCCCTCCCGCTATTAGCAAAATAGCAGACACAGCACCTAATCCAAGCCCCCAGACCACACGCAATAACCTTGGTGGATTTTTATCACCCAATGAAATAATCGTACAAATCACCAAGGTTCCAGAATCTGCAGACGTAACAAACCAAGTAACAATCAAGAAGGTCGTAAGACCTGCCACCAAATTCGTTAAAGATGGCACATTGATCGCTTCAATAGTGCTGTACAGAGCTAACGTCATATTGTCATTCACAACGCTGGCTAAAGAACCATCACCAAGCACTTGAATATGAAGAGCCGTTCCACCAAATACAATAATCCAAATAAAACCACCTAATGGCGGAATAACTAAAGCCGTTAATAGGAACTGACGGATAGTGCGGCCACGTGAAATACGCGCAATAAACATCCCTACTAATGGGCCCCAAGACAACCACCAGCCCCAATAGAACATTGTCCACCAGCTCTGCCATTGGCGATTAGGATCGGTATCAACCCAAAACCCCATAGGAATAAAGTTGGAAAAGTAGTCACCTAGACCTGAAACCGTCATTTTTAACAAAAATACGGTTGGCCCAGCGAGAACGAAAAACGCAATGACAAGAACGCTTAATCGAATATTCCAAATACTCAATATTCGAATGCCTCTACCGACCCCTGAAATAGCGGAAATAGTCGCTATAATCGATACTATGACAATTAATATCACCTGAGATGTAGAAGAAATTTCGATACCAAAAAGGTAGTTTAGTCCGGCGTTCATTTGTGACACACCAAGACCTAACGTCGTAGCCGTTCCAAAAAGCGTGCTGAATATGGCTAGAAAGTCGACAGCATGCCCAATAGGTCCATAAATTCTATCGCCCAATAACGGATATAATCCAGATCGAACAGTAAGTGGCAGTCCTCTTCGATAGCAAAAATACGCCAAACAAAGTCCCACTAAAATATAAACAGCCCAACCGTGAAGCCCCCAATGAAACATGGTTATACGCAATGCAACTCGTGCTGCTTCTAGCGTATCAGGCTGTATCTGTTCCATATCCAAAAACGGATTACCCTGTAAATAGGTAATAGGCTCAGCAATACTCCAGAACAATAACCCAGTACCAATGGCACAACTGAATAACATTGAGAACCAGGTGGTAAAACCAAACTCAGGTTTCTCGTCATCTTTGCCAAGGCGAATATTTCCATAGCGGCTAAAAGCGACCCAAATTGAGAAAAATAGCACAAAGCAGACAACCGCAATGTAATACCAACTCATATTAGTTTGGATCCAAAGATTGATTCCATTCGCTATATTATTAGATAACTCTACATTTAAAATTGAAAAAAGTACGAATGCCCCGACCATGAAAATGGAGCCGTAGGACATGATGTTATACATTTTATGATGACTCGTTTCGTGTTCTGTACTGCTTGGTTTCATTACAACTCCTAAGCATAAGCCTTCAAATATATTATTTGAGTTTATTTTTATTGGTTTAGGCTGTTACAGCGCTTTTCTTTAAAAATCTTCCCTAACCAATTACTTTAAATTTTGGTTAAAAAAACACTCACTTCCTGCTGAGGGAAGCAAATTAACGTTCCCACTCACATACTAAAAAATGCAAATGAAAGATAATTAAAAGGCACAGGTAACCTGTATTATTTATCGCATTACAAAGGGATTTCCCATAGGTTCGCTTGATGTACTAATCCAAGTAGTTCGTACCCTGATGTAATCTTGAATGGCTTGAATACCCGCTTCACGACCATAACCTGATTGGTTAACACCACCAAAAGGAGCCATTGGAGATACTGCTCGATACGTATTAACCCAACAGATACCAGACTGAATTTGCTGTGAGACACGCATTGCACGCGCTAAATTTTCAGTAAAGACACCGGACCCAAGTCCAAACTCAGAATCATTAGCTAATGCAATAGCTTCGCCTTCTGTATCAAAGCAGGCTATCGATAATACAGGGCCAAAAAGTTCGACGTGCAATGTTTCAACATCGTGCACTGGGCACTCCACAATCGTTGGAGCAAAGTAATAATCAGACCCAAGATCGTTCAGGCGCACTCCACCAGCTAAAATCTTACCGCCTTGCTTTTTGGCTTTTTCTAAAGCTCGCTCAATACCTTCAACTTGTGCCAATGTGCACAAAGGACCAATGTGACTCGAAGCATCTAATGGATTTCCCACCACAATAGCCGCTGTTTTTTCCAACAAGCGAGCGATGACTTCTGAGTAAATTTCTCGCTGAATATAGACTCTAGAACCAGCAACACAAGACTGGCCAGACGCGCCAAAATTACCAGCAATAATGCCATTAGCAGCACTTTCAATATTAGCATCATCAAACACTAGAATTGGCGACTTGCCACCTAACTCTAATGACGTCACGGCAAAGTTATTTGCTGTGTTTCTGATCACATGTTTTGCTGTTTCTGGACCACCAGTAAAAGCAAGACGATCAATATCAGGATGAGATGTCAACGGAATCGCACACCCCTCAGCATCACCGGTAATGACTGACACAACACCACTTGGAAAACCAGCTTTTTCAATCAACTTCGCAAATTCTAAAATAGCAATTGGAGCAATTTCGGAAGCCTTGATAATCACACTGCAACCTGCCGCTAAAGCGGGGGCAAGCTTGGTCGCGGTTAAAAACATTTGGGCATTCCAAGGCACAACGGCGGCTACAACACCAATTGGTTCAGGCTTGGTAAAGACATGCATGTCCGGCTTATCGATCGGTAAAGTATGCCCTTCTATTTTATCAGCTAAACCTGCGTAGTAACGGTAATAGCTAGCGACGTATTTGGCTTGGCTTTTGGTTTCTGCAGCCAATTTACCACTGTCCGTGGTTTCTATTTCACCTAATGCTTCCGAATTTTGCTCTAACAGATCGGCCAATTTATGCATTAAAACGCCGCGTTGTGTTGGCGTTAACCCTCCCCATTCTTTCTTAGAAAGCGCGTGACGTGCCGCTTTAACGGCACGATCAACGTCTTCGGCCTCAGCCATAGCAAAACTGGCCCACGCTTCACCTGTTGCAGGGTTTATCGTTGTCATTGAACGAGCACTGGCACCATCAGTCCAGACACCGTCAATAAGCAACTTATAATGCGGTAATGTATTATTAGACATGGAACTGTTCCTTAATTAAAAGCGGGCATTACTTCATCAATAAAGCGGCGCAGTGAGGTTTCTTTTTCCTCACGACTCATACCGGAATCAGACCAGTATGCAAACTCATCATAACCAAGCGACTCATAGTGCTTTAAACGCTCAATAATCTGTTCTGATGTGCCTATCATAAGATCGTTTTTAATCGTTTCTTTTTTGTAAAACGGGTGGTTATCAATTTCTTCTTGAGTAAGAGGCTGTATTAAACCTTGATTGATTGGGCGTTCATTCTTAAACCAAGCGCCAAAGTAGCAATAAAATTCATGCAGTTTAGCCGCTGCCTTGTCTGCTTCAACCTCATCTTTTGCGACATAAGCATGCTGCAAAATCATGATTTTGGTGCGACGATCAAATTTGGCGCAAGCTTCGTTGTATTTCTCGATTAATCCTTCAACCTCTTCTAAACCTTGCCATAAGGGAGTCACTTGCACATTGCAATCATGACTAATGGCAAACTCATGGCTATTGATATCACGCGCAGCGATCCAAATTGGAGGACCATCTTCTGTAAGTGGTTTTGGTGACGATGTGGTTTTAGGAAAGTTAAAATGTTTGCTTTCTTGTGTGTGATTCCCTTTCCATAAGCCCTTAATAGCCGGCACTATTTCTCGTAAACATTCGCCAGCACTCCAAGCATCCATACCACCGGGAACCATACGTTCATATTCGAAAGAGTAAGCGCCGCGAGCAATACCTAATTCAAGGCGACCTTTCGTAATGATATCGGTCATTGCCGCTTCACCCGCCAGTTTAATTGGGTGCCAATATGGCGCTACGACAGTACCTGTACCCAAGCGAATATTCTGGGTTTGGTGAGAAATATCAATCAAGTTCAAAAAGGGATTAGGCGCTATGGTAAAGTCCATTCCATGATGCTCTCCCGTCCAAACCGTTGTCATCCCGCCTTCGTCAGCCATTTTACAAAGTGACATAAATTCATCATAAAGATCTTTCTGATGTTGATGTTCGTCAACACGCTCCATATGAGCAAAAAGTGAAAACTTCATCGTACATCTCCTTCTAATTCATTACCGACATATAAACGGAATACACCATTACTTTTTTCATGAACAAATCGATTGACCATAGACGTTATATCTGAAGAAGCAAAAACCACATCAGACAACGCCTCTATTGCAACGTATTCATACCCTTCGATATCTTTTTCTATCGTGCTTTCTGCACGATAAAAGGCTACAAAATTACCAGAAGTGGACTTTTCATACACAGAAAAAACCTGGCCTACTTCTGCAGTTAGGTCTAAAGAAGTAAGCATGCTCTTTAAGGTTTGAAGAGAAGACATGTCCGGCTGCATTTTACCTTGCGGCAAACTAAACCCTTCGTCAGATTTCCTAAGTAGCAACTTGCCATTGCATTCAAGTAAAGCCCCGACTTGTGCACATTGATCGTGTGCTATTTCTTCCGCTTTATGCTCCATGCCTAAGCTAAAATAACCGCCCTTTGCATAACCGAGCCCAAACTTTTCATTGCTTGAGAACTGCTCTACCTTGCCCATTAACAATAAATGATCTCCCGCTTCAACTTTTTGAAAAGAAGAGCAAGAAAAATGCGCTACTGCCCCATCAATAAGAGGCGTTCCGAATTCATCTACGTGCCACTCAACTTCAGCAAACCTATCATCTTTAGAGCCTGCAAAAGTATTAGAAGCATGTTGCTGATCTTCCGCTAACACACTAACAGCGAAGTGATCACACGACTCAAATATGTCATAACTCGACAAACGCACCGCAGGGCAAACCAATAACAAAGGCGGATCCATAGATACAGAAGTAAATGAATTGGCCGTAAAACCAACCTTTTCCCCAGTTTTACTGACTGCCGTAACAATGGTTACTCCAGTCATAAAAGAACCAAAAGCATTTCGTAGTTCACGTACGTCAAAATTACTCATAAGACATCTCCTTTGATTGACTAAAACAGCGAGACGCAAAATCAATCATCTTGGGGTTTATTTCATTTGAGTGAGTCAAAGGTGCCATGTGCCGTGCGTTTTCAACGATATACGACTGACCCTGAGGACAAATATTAGCCATCTCCTCCGACATCGAAGGAAGTGAATTTGGATCATCACGACTAGTAATAAACATCGCAGGCACATTAAGCTGCTTTAAATTATTTTCTTCTGGGCCATCATTCAGACAAAACACTTCATAGGCCTGTCGATAACCATCTAATGGTGCTTGACTCAACCACTGGCAGCACAAATCCGCATAAACCACATCGTTACCTTGAGCCGGGTAGTCAAACCAACGAGCAACTGGACCAGTTACATTCTGAGCAGTAATATCGCTCTTGATTTGCTGAACTCTCGCTAGAACGGCTTTTTTTGCCTCTACAGATCGACGATAAACGGAGTTAAGCGCGATCACGCCATTACAAAGCTCTGAATAACGAATAGCGAAGTTCAACGCAATCATCGACCCCATAGAGTGCCCTGCAATCACAACAGGTGACTTTAACTCTATTTTTATCCAGCGCGCGATTACATCTGTATATTTAGAGATATCAGTACATTCTTTCATCAGGCGACTCTCTCCATGACCAGGCATATCGACAGCATAGACGGTATAGTTTTTAGACAAAGCTTCAAATTGATTAACCCAAGCTTCTAGCCTAAGCCCTACTCCATGAATTAGGACAAGAGAAGGGCCTTGTCCTAATTTCACATAGGAAAGCCCCGTCGGAGATTTAAACCGCTGCAGGGTTTTCAATATCATGCCCTAGCTCCTTCAGTTCCTGATAACGATCTCCAATACGGTGATGTGGTCTACCGCCTGTTGCACCACCTAACACAATCACGATTTCATCTGCGCTTGGGGCATCATTAATATTGAATTGAAGTGTCAAGTAATGAGATCGCTTGCCACCATCGTTTTTGTCCATCATGGGAACAGAAATAGCGGCATTTGCTGGGCCTCGAGTATTCGTGAAAGACAAGAAGGATTTCGCCTCTACTGCTTCTCGATAAAAATTCCCAAAGTGCAAGGTATGAATCAGAGCAGAAGCATGCTCTATCTCGCCATTTAAACCAACAAGAGCCGCTTTACCAAAAGCTTCTATTTTGTCTGCGCCACCTGCTAATTCGCAAATCCTATCGGTTAATAGCTTTCCAAGCTGTGGGCCGTATTCCAAAACAATCGGTTTTAAATCTTCAACATACCTTCCAGCCCATGGATTATTAATGACAGCGGCAACGGCAAACATACGTAAAGGCTTGCCTGCTTCTTTGAAGCCTTCAACCAATGTCTCTTCTTCAAAACTAACAATTTTGCGGATTTCTAAAGTCATACCCATTCCTACAATGCAATTTTTAATTTGTCATATGGTATACCATATGACACAATATTAAACATACTATCTTATTAGGTGCAACAATAAATGTGCTACTATTGTGAAATAATTGGTTAGGTCATTATTAGAGGAACACTGGATGCAAAAAGTTGAGCGCCCTAAAACACTAAAGGAAAATGCGCTGGAGTCTTTGAGAGAAGCCATTACAAATAACCTATTAAAACCTGGCGATAGGCTAGTAGAACGAACGCTGTGCGAAAGCATGGGGGTTAGCAGAACCATCGTTAGGGAATGTATTCGTCATTTAGAAAGTGAAAGACTTGTAGTTGGAGTACCAAATTCTGGCTTTATTGTGGCTTCAATTAGTAACGCTGAAGTAAAAGAAATTTATGAAATCCGGACCTTACTTGAATGCTCAGCCGTAAAGGCGTGTAGCCAAAAAGCCACGCCCGAAATAATTAAAAAGCTATATTTACTACATGATGATATTGCCAACTACTTGCTAAACAATGATGTAAAAACAGGCTTAAAAATGACAAAAGACTTTTACGAGCTTATCTTCAAAACGGCGGAGAAACACGTGTCATGGGACCTCGTAGAACAGTTAAATTCACGAATTTCAAGATTAAGAGCTCTAACACTTAGCTCAACAGGGCGCAAAACATCAGGCCCAAAAGACCTATTTGATATCGTTAAAGCAATGGAAGAAAAAAATGCCGAAAAAGCAGGTGAAATCTGCATACGCCATTTGCAAGAAGCTTATGATATTGCCATGCAAACTGAAAAAGGGGCCGAAAAATGAATAAAGAATTATTTGAACTAGGAATAAGCAAGCGCAAAGAAACATTGGGGTCAGAATACGTTGAAAACAATTTAGCAAAAGCTGACGAATTTAACCGCCCCTTTCAAGAAGCCATGACTGAGTGGTGTTGGGGGTTTGGCTGGGGTGACGACGCCATAGAACCAAAAACACGCTCTATGATGAATCTGTCGATGATCGCTGCGCTAGGCAAAATGGATGAATGGGAACTGCATCTGAAAGGTGCCATAAATAATGGTGTCAGCGTTGAAGAAATACGCGCCATCATTCATGCGATTGCGATTTATTGTGGCGTACCACAAGGTGTGGAATGTTTCCGGATTGCGCGGACCGTATTAACAGAACAAGGTTTACTTTAACATTTAGTAACAGCAGGAGAATAAAATATGAAGGGGTACTGGGTTGCATTTGTAAACATCAATGATAAAGCGAAGTATCAAGATTACTTAGCTCTCGCCCCTGCTGCGCTGCAGAAATATGGCGCTAAGCTACTTTCCCGAGGTGAAGATATTACCATTATCGAAGGGTTTAATACTCCGCCAGATAGAGCGGTAGTATTTGAATTCGAAAGCTATGATAAAGCGCTAGAGTGCTACCATTCACCAGAATATCAAGAAGCTAAAAAACATCGAAGCGATTGCGCAAGTGCAAACATACTTATCATGAATGGACTCAAATAAACCCTAGCTTCTTAAACTCTTCTCTCTTGTTTGGTAGAACTTTATCAATAAATGTCTACCAAACCTTTCTATTTATTACATCGATAGTCAATTACCAGTTCTTATTAGAACGCCATAATCCAGCCATAAAATCCTAGAGCCCTTCTATATTGGCTACATCCGTATTTTCATTCCCATTAAATCTTTAAAAAGGCAAAAATATACTTGCATATAATATGGTATACCATATTATCGTAATTATGAGATTGTTTTTTGTTCAATGACAATACGCAATCCTACCGCCATAAATCAGTAGCAAAAAAATAATAAGAGGAATACCTACAATGAGATCCAACCTAAAAAACTTAGCTATCGCAGCGTTATGCAGTACTAGCATTGCCAATGTTTATGCTCAGGAGTCCATCAACTTTGTGAGCTGGGGAGGCTCTACGCAAGATGCCCAAACCGAAGCTTGGGCACTTCCCTTCACAGGTAAAACGGGTATTAAAGTTATTCAAGATGGTCCAACAGATTATGGAAAACTAAAAGCCATGGTTGAAAGTGGTAATGTTCAGTGGGACATCGTCGATGTTGAAGCTGACTTTGCTTATCGCGCAGCAGCGGAGGGGCTTCTGGAGCCGTTAGATTTTTCAGTCATTGATAAATCGAATATTGACCCTCGCTTCGTCTCAGATTATGGCATCGGCTCTTTCTATTTCTCATTTATTTTAGCCTACAACAAGAACAAGATTTCATCTGAAGAACCCCAAGACTGGAACGCCCTCTTTGACACAAAAACCTACCCGGGTAAGCGAGCATTATATAAATGGCCAAGCCCAGGCGTATTAGAGTTAGCGTTATTAGCTGATGGCGTTTCAGCAACCAACTTATATCCTCTTGATCTAGATCGTGCCTTTAAAAAACTCGATACCATTAAAAAAGATATCGTTTGGTGGGGAGGCGGGGCTCAGTCTCAGCAGCTTATCGCATCTGGTGAAGTTTCAATGGGTCAATTCTGGAACGGGCGTATATTCTCACTGCAAGCTGACGGTTTACCGATAGGCAACAGCTGGAAGCAAAATTTAGTCATGTCTGATTTTCTAGTCGTTCCAAAAGGCGCGAAAAATAAAGAGGCCGCAATGAAATTCCTAGCGTATTCATCTAGCCCTCAAGGACAAGCGGATTTTGCAACCATCACAGCCTATTCGCCTATCAATACAAAAAGTGAAGCATTATTAGATAAAGGCTTATCGGCTTACCTGCCAACAAACTACACAGCAGATCAGGTCTCCCTAAACTATCAATACTGGGCAAAGAATGGCCCTCAAATTGCCCAACGCTGGAATAATTGGTTATTACAATAACAGATAAATCCTCACTCTAATTTAACCTTCTTCTGGATGGTGCTCACCCACCATCCTCTAACTTTAGGGGATTTTCACGATGCTTATAATTTCTTCAAGAAAGAAATGGAACAACATCACATTGTTATTTCCAATCATTCTATTCTTGTTTCTGTTTTTTCTAATGCCTTTGGCAAGCCTGCTACTTCGCAGCTTAACCGAGCCAACGTTTGGGCTACAAAACTATGCGCAATTATTAGCCACATCTACATACATGCAAGTGCTATTTAACACCTTTCTTGTTGGCACTCTCGTGACGGTAATCTCTTTGCTCATTGGGTTTCCTTTGTCTTGGTGTATTACCTTAATGCCAAAAGGCTGGGGACGATTTTTAATTAGCATTATCCTACTTTCCATGTGGACGAGTTTATTGGCAAGAACCTACTCCTGGCTGGTTCTACTACAGTCATCAGGCATTATTAATAAAACATTGATGGCGATTGGCATCATCGATCAGCCGCTAGAAATGGTTCACAACCTCACAGGCGTCATTATTGGCATGAGCTATATCATGGTTCCTTTTATTGTTTTGCCTTTGCAAGCCTGTATGTCGGCAATTGATCCTATGGTGTTACAAGCAGCCTCTATTTGCGGTGCTTCTGCTCGAACCGTGTTTTTCCGTGTTTTCTTACCATTGTGTAAACCAGGACTTTTCTCCGGGGCGTTAATGGTTTTTGTGATGTCATTAGGCTACTACGTTACGCCAGCATTGCTTGGAGGAGTGAGCGATATGATGCTGCCCGAATTCATCGTTCAACAAATACAAAACTTCTTGAACTGGGGCATGGCAAGTGCATCCGCTGTGTTTCTAATTCTGATCACACTCGTCCTGTTTTATCTCTATTTAAAAGTTCAAACAGATTCACCCGTTTCTTCGAATACTGGAGCCTAGCTATGTTACTTTCCCATGGTTCACTTGGTTGGAAACTTAAATCTTCTCTTTACGTCATTACGGGGGTTATTGCCGCATTTTTAGCACTGCCTATTTTCTTCATTATGGCTTTGTCATTCGGATCGTCTCAATGGCTCGTATTTCCACCACCGTCTTGGACGCTAAAATGGTACGAACGATTTTTCGATAATCCACAGTGGATAGAATCAGCTTGGACAAGCTTACAAGTAGCAAGTCTTACCTCAATCATAGCGACACTGCTCGCCATACCAGCGTCTTTCGCACTGGTTAGAGGTAAATTTCGGGGAAGAGACTATCTATATACATTCTTCACGCTGCCAATGGTCGTTCCAGTGGTTATTATCGCAGTAGCCGTCTATGGGACCTTTCTCAACTTAGGGCTCACTGGAACTTTATTTGCCTTCGTGACGAGCCATGTGATCATTGCTCTACCCTTCGCCATTATTTCAATTATTAACTCACTGCGATTGTTTGATAAGTCCATCGAAGACGCCGCTGTCATCTGCGGTGCACATCGAATTCAAGCAATACTAAAAGTGACATTTCCGGTCATTAAACCTGGGGTAATTTCTGCTGCCTTATTCTCATTTTTGGTTTCATGGGATGAGGTTGTGATTAGTGTGATGATGGCCAGCCCAAATCTACAAACGCTTCCAGTCAAAATGTGGTCAACCCTTCGACAAGATCTAACGCCCGTGATTGCCGTTGCATCCACACTACTGATTCTACTTTCATTGTTCATCATGATTATTGCCAGCTTTGTTCGTAAACAAAGTAATCATCGTTAGGAGACACCTTATGAGCTTACAGACAAATTCAATGACTCAATCCCCTTTAGTTTGTTTACGAGAATTAAATAAAGAATATGGGAAATTCACTGCTGTTGATCACATTAATCTGGACATAAAAAAAGGCGAGTTTTTAACCTTTCTAGGCTCCAGTGGATCAGGAAAAAGCACTACGCTTTCCATGATTGCAGGTTTTGAAACGCCAACATCTGGCGAAATACTATTGAATGACGCATCCCTAATCCACATCCCCTCCCATAAGCGAGGTATTGGTATGGTCTTTCAGCACTATTCATTGTTCCCACATATGACAGTGAGAGACAATATCGGTTTCCCGCTTGATATTCGTAAGGTGGCAAAAGATGAGCGCGACCAAAAAGTGGATGAAATACTAAAACTCGTTCAGCTCGAAGCTTTCGCGGATCGTCGCCCATCTATGCTGTCTGGCGGGCAAAAGCAACGAGTTGCCATTGCTAGAGCTTTAGTTTACGAGCCAGAGATACTATTAATGGATGAACCCTTAGGCGCACTAGACAAAAAATTAAGAGAAGAGCTGCAGGATGAACTTCGCTTACTGCATAAAAGGCTTGGCATAACCATCGTATACGTCACCCATGACCAAGATGAAGCCATGCGATTGTCAGAACGAATTGCCATTTTTAAAGAAGGTGAAATCGTTGGCTTGGGAACAGGTAAAGATTTATACCGTAAACCGCCCAATGCCTTTGTTGCTTCATTTTTGGGCAATTCAAATTTCTTAAAAGTAAGTGTAACGGGAAGCGCTTCAGCAATGCTAAATAAGCAGCACATTGAAGTAGAGAATGTACATGAAGTGCCAATCGACCAAAAAGCAGTCTTAATGATTAGGCCAGAAAACCTTCATATACTTACTCCAGAACAAGCCGAGAAAGAACCATTAATGGCCGGATTTAATCAGCTATCAGGCACAGTGAATGAATCTGTCTTTCTTGGTGAAAGCCTAACCTGTAGCATCACCATTCCATCTGGTGAAAAAGTCGTCAGTAAAAATATTGCGACAGAGCAACCTGACTTAGCGCCTGGCTCAACAGTATTCATCCGTTGGAACAGCAAGCTTAGCTCTCTCTATTCAAAATGGGAGCAAAGTGACATTAATAAAAATGCCGCCTAATAATCATCGAATGTTTAAGATGTTTAAATAGCAGCCTGACGCCTACTTTATGTAGGCTAAGGTTACGGATCAACCTCAGCTTTTCTGGGGTTTTATCTTTTTAGAACCTTATGTCTTTCTTCCAAACCATTCTGCCATGTCATTGCTTGTCCAGAATGCTTTGAATTTCTGTTCTGATTCTATATTTAACCCAATCCAATCACTTTTATAATTTACAGGCTCTAGCTGAAACCATGCAGCCCTTTGTAAATCAGAAGAATTCATTAATGGAAGGAACGCTAAAGTAAACTGATTTTGGAATCCTTCTGTAAACAGTACTGATTATAAAAAATCCCCGCCGAGTGGCGAGGATTTTTACTATCACTAGCGCGTTAAGACGCTCATATTTTATAACCTAGAAGCGTCAAAACCTGACTAGCAAAACGTTTTTATTTCGCCGCTTTCTTGGCTTCAGAGATCCAGCCATCAAACGTCGACTGATTGGCACTGATCCAATTATCAGCATGAATAGCAATTTCACGCTGAGAATCCTCACCATCGGCAATTAGCATGTTCTCAGCACTTACCGCATTAATCGGTAATTTCATGATCTCGAATAATTTTTTAGCGGCAGGGTTAGCTTCAGCAAACGCCTTGTTCGCAACAATTCGCTCACTATTGATATCAAAACCGTAGTTTTTACCATTCGGTAAAGCCGTGTCAGTACCGTTTGGATTAGACGAATAAGGCACTTCTAACCATACAACGTCACGACCTGGAACAAGTTTGCCCGATACCCAGTAAGGCGTCCAAGTGTAATAAAAGATGGATCCACCTTCATTGAAACGAGCAATGGTGTCAGAAATAATCGCCGCGTATTGGCCTTGATTATGAGTAATTTTATCACGCAACCCGAACGCATCTAGCTGATGCTCAATCACCCCCTCACAACCCCAACCAGCCTGACAGCCAGTTAAGTCAGCTTTACCATCACCATTCGTATCAAATAAAGCGGCGATTTCTGGCTTTTTGAAATCTGCAATGTTGGTAATTTTATACTTGTCTGCGGTTTTCTTATCAATCAGGTAACCTTGCGCGGCACCTTGTATGTAGTTGCCACCACGGTAAAATTTATTGTCACCACCAGCATTTTTATACATAGCATTATGAAGTGGGTACCAGTTCACCGCGAGGTACTGAGCATCGCCATTGGCTACAGAAGTATAGCCTGCGCTGTAGTCTACTTCTTTAATTGGCTGTACATTGTAGCCTAATTTTTCTAGTGCTTTATTAACAACAACTGTTTGAAATGTCTCTTCTGCAATTGGGCTTTGTACTGCAGTGACTTTTACGCCTTCGCCGGGCAAGTGGCCATCCGCTAAAACAGCACCACTAAACAGTGCAGCAAGTGAAGTTAGTGTAACTACCTTTTTCATTGGAACATCTCCTTTGAATGAATGTTGTGTAACCGTTTTGATTTTCATTTTTTAAAAGCGAGCAGTAAGCCAATTGGTCCAGTTTCATACCAATGACGTGTGCCACGCTGACGAGCATCTTGTCCCAGTGACTGAGTCATGCGATCTAAAATAACAGCTAGAATAACAATACCAATGCCACCAATGGTCGCGAGACCAATATCTAAACGTCCAATGCCTCGTAACACCATCAAACCTAAGCCACCGACCGAAATCATCGATGCAATAACCACCATAGACAAACCAAGCATTAAGGTTTGGTTAACCCCCGCCATGATCGTCGGCATAGCAAGTGGTAGCTGAACTTTGAACAACATCTGTTTCTTATCCGCACCAAACGAGTTCGCGGCTTCTATTAAGTCACTAGGAACTTGTCGAATACCAAGATTGGTTAAACGAATAACGGGCGCAACAGCAAAGATAATGGTCACAATAACCCCTGGCACATTACCAATACCGAAAAGCATAACAATGGGGACCAAATACACGAAAGCGGGTGTGGTCTGCATAATATCTAAGACTGGGCGAATCACTTTTGCTGTGCGATCGCTCCGCGCCATCGCAATCCCCGTAGGAATCCCCAATAAAATACAGAACAACACAGATGTTATAACCAACGCCAACGTCGTCATCGATTCTTGCCAAGCACCAATAGCGCCAAGCGTGATCAGACCAGCAACAGACCCAATAGCTAAACGTCGTCCAGACAATTGCCAAGCAATCAAACCAAACAGAACAATAACCAGAAGCGGCGGTGCGGCATTGAATGTACTGTCTATCGCTGTCAAAGTTGCATCTACAGGAGCTTTGACTGCAGTAAAGAAAGGACGAAAGTGCGTCACTACCCAATTAACGCCTGTTTCGATCCAGCTATCAAGAGGGACCCAGACTTCCTGAAAAGGGTGAAGTAAACTAAAATCAGTTTGCTCAACAGGAGTCCCGCTGGCAGACAGAGAAGTAGCATCAGAACTTGGTGTCGATGCTCCTCCCCAAGGATTGCTAGCTGTCGATTCCGCAGCACCCGTATCATCTGACGCCGTTGCCCAAGGATTTGATTCGGTACTCATACAGTAGCCTCCCTATCCAATGTTTCTAGTAAACGCGCTTTACTGATAACACCAACGTACTTCTGCTGATCATCAATAACTGGCACAGCACACGGAGAATGAGCCACAATCGAAATAATATCCCCGATAGAAGTATCTGCAGCAATGGGTTGAACTTCATCAATAATAGCTTCAGCAAGCGTTTGCTTATTCTTAATCACATCGTGCAATGAACTAGCAGATACCACCCCTAAAAAGCGCTTACTTTTATCAATGACATAGCCATAATCGCGTTCATTCTCGTTTAATAACTTCAAACCGCTTATTAGCCCCTCACTAGAGTCTTTCTTAATAAGAGTAAGACTTGACTTAGAAGCAATATCTTTGGCGCAGAAAACATTACTGACATCAACGCCTTTGAAGAAGGAACGAACATAGTCATTGGCAGGATTATGCAAAATATCATCCGGTGTACCGACCTGAACCACTTCACCACCTTGCATGATGGCAATGCGATCACCAATGCGCATAGCTTCATCAAGGTCATGTGAAATAAACACAACCGTACGCTGGTGCTCAGACTGCAAACGAACTAATTCATCTTGCATTTCCGTTCGGATAAGTGGATCGAGGGCTGAAAATGCCTCATCCATAAGTAGAATATCAGGGTTATTGGTCAATGCTCTAGCAAGGCCAACGCGCTGCTGCATACCACCAGACAATTCGTCAGGGTAACTGTTTGCGTGAGACTCCAAACCAACTTGAGCCAATGCATCACGCGCTTTTTCGTGACGTTCTTGTACATCAACACCGGAAAGCTCTAAACCAAAAGCCGTATTATCAAGCACATTCATGTGAGGCATTAAAGCAAAGGACTGGAAAACCATACTGATTTTACTACGACGAACATCGCGTAAGGCTTTATCATCTACTTTAGTAATATCATGGCCATCAATTAGCACCTGGCCTTGGGTAGGTTCAATAAGGCGATTTAACAAGCGGACCAGTGTAGATTTACCTGAACCAGAGAGGCCCATTACAACAAATATTTCACCCTCTTCGATTGCCAAGCTGGCATTCTTAACACCGACTGTCTGACCCGTTTTTTTAAAAATTTCGTCTTTGTTTATACCTTGTTCAAGCATCTTTAATGCTTTCTTGGGATGTTCTCCAAAAATTTTGTACAAATTTTTAACTTCGAGTTTTGTGACCATAATGGCTCTCTGTTGTTAAACACAATGCGTAAATCGTTATTGAAGAACGACTTAACGTTTATTTAGCATAAAGATAAAAATTATTACTTACAAGTCTAAATATTTACGATTTACTTAACATCCTGAAAACTTACCCACATCAAATCGCCACTATCTAAGTCTGTAAATAACCTTTATCAAATGCATCTTTTTTGCTCATTAACCCATTTAATTACTATATTTTTGAACTGTTTAGCTAATTTCAGCACCTTAACTGCCTAGCAACAAATTTTTAATACTATGAACCGACAAGGTTGAAAATTAGAGCCGTAATCATTTCACCTGAAAGCTGATGATGGCTGGCTTTGACTCATCCTCTCTATTGGGATAACAAGCGGGTCATTTATACTAATTTGCTTAGCCGAACCATTGCTTTACTCAAGCAGTAGTTGTCTTTTTCATTAGCCTAATGCTTGCTAGTGATAACTAATGCAAATTATCTGCCAAAAGTAAAAAAGCATTTTTTGAGACGGTTTTACTTGGTAAAATCATTGGTATGGAGTTCGTCATTGTCGGTTCCTTTTTGTGCGACAGTTTATGGCTTTCCTTATTTGACGCATGAATACTACTTAGATAAAAATGGAAGGAAAGAAACGAAAAAGCCCATCGGAAGGATGGGTTTGGGAGGATTAAGGGTTATTTTTTGTCAGACTCTAAACTTAACGCCCATGTAACCGCGCAATTTTTTGTGTAGAGCTTTTATGAAAAAATATAGCCCAGCGACATTCACAAAAGAGTGGAACAAAAAGTCATCCGGTTGACATGTTTGTTAGGCTATATATTTTGACCAAACCGCCACAATACACCGCTTGGATCATGAACAACGAAATCTAGCATACCCCACGGCTGTTTAGTGATATCCGAGACATTAACATGATATTTATCTGCCACACCCGATTTTGTAATCTGATCATGCCAAGATTCGATATCTTCGACAAGCAGGTGCATCATCAGATTTTCGGCTAAAGATTTGTCATAAAAATCTTGGAGTAAAAAACTACAGCTACCAGAGTGAAAATAGGCAACTCCACCTTCATCAGAGGCTTTTGTAAAACCTATTTCTGAATAGAAACTCTTTGACGTGTCAAAGTCTTTTGAAGGAATAAACGCCTTTAATTCTACCGTTTTCAGATTACTCAAATCATTCCCCTTGATGGCCTACAGTTTAATAATACGCATCCGCGTTTACACATCAACTGATACTAAAAGACTTTCTCGTTTCCTACCAATCTAAAAAACAACCAAAGCCCACTTAACTGCTTACCACTTAGAAGTCGACAAAGTTGCATTGGGCGAAGTCTTTGACGCGGGTGATGTTGTCGTTTACCCAGTCTGACTTCCCCAGATTAGAAAGCTAAATTAAAAAAGCTAGTCGTGCTATTTGCAGTTGCTTTTTTTGTTAGGAAAGTACGGACAGCTTGGTCTAAGCCACTGCAAAATTAACAGGATGAACATTGGCTAAATTTAGATGTTGCTTAGCCTGCCAAAGATCGTAGGCATCTTGCATGGCCAGCCAGCTTTCTGGTGTTCTACCAAGCGCTTTAGACAAACGTAATGCCATTTCAGGTGACACAGCGCTCTGCCCTTTCAGCACACGACTTAACGTGGACGAAGCGACATCCAATTGCTTAGCTAAAAAGCGGCAACTAAAACCCGCAGGTTCAAGATAAACATCGTAAATAAATTCACCTGGGTGCGGAGGGTTGTACATACTCATTAGTGATAATCCTCATAGTTGAGAATGTAAGCATTACCATCAACAAATTCGAAAGTAATACACCAATTCCCGTTCACAGTAATAGACCAAATCCCATCTCGACTGCCTTCCCCAAATTCGGTTATTTTCGATCTTTGAAGAAGGCTACAATGGAGTCGATCGGCATCCAAAATTTGGCGGTGAGTTCTTCCTTCTGAAGGAAGATAAAGCCACAATGTTGATAAAATGTAACGAGATCATCGTCTTTGGCGTCGACAAACAGTCCAACGACGCCCATGTTCTCGTTTATCAGCAATGTTCGCCTCATTGCATCGACTACCATTATCTTGGCGATGTCCTGCCCTTGGCAACCTTCATCCACTCACATCCTGGCTAATGTTACGCCGGGCAATGGGTTGGGGTATTTCTTGTACAGTTTATGAGGAACAGGAACTTTGACCTCGATATTACTGAGCGAGTAATAGCCCACAATGTCTGTTTCATCGCTCCCCTCTAAAACAAATGTCCTAGATAGATTTCGCTTTGCCGCACTATTCGCAGACTCTTTTAGAAATTTGTTAATTCGCTCATTGCCGCAATTAAAGCGTTTTCGATTATGGCTTTCTTTTAAAAGTGACAGCGCCATTCTCATAACCCTTTAGCGCTTCATAAGCGTCATCAAGATGTTGAATTTCTGGCGGATTATCTAATGCTTCAAAAAATCGATCCGCTCCTTCCATCGACAATTTTAATAGTCTATTACGCTCTACCACTTCCTTTGCCTTATCTAAGGCGGCATCAATCATAAACTGAGACATTGAAGCACCGGATAGCTCCGCCGCGTTAATAATGATCTCTTGAACCTCTTTAGGCGCTCTGGCAACGAGCCGCACATTTTCTTGTATATGAGATGTCGTCATCGCTTTCTCCTTGGCGGGTGATACACCAAATCTATAATATTAGGTGCCATAATGGCACCATAAATTAAAAAAAACCACATACTACCAAAGTAGCACAACAAAACCTCAAACCACCTCGCTTGCCACCACAGTACACCGACACCCTGCTTTGCTGACACCTCGTGCGCTGACTTTGTCTATGCTCCAATTGCCTTTTATTTCCGATGGGAAGATGTCGTTTAGGGTGAGGATGCCTTCTACAAAATTTATTAGGGGGAAGGTGAAAATTAAGCTGTTTTTCATCTTCTCCCGAATTCTATTAGCCATTAGATCCCCGTATTTTTCCACTTATCTCTTAATACGACCTTTCGTCACCTGATCATTTCGCCCAGTTTATTTTATGTGATCTTTAGCCCGCACTTTTGAAGTGCATTCTTTAAAAATACCTATCAACAAAGAAAAAAGAGTAAAGAGATGAAAATGCGTACCTTAGTAACAACAACTAAATGGAGTGCCCCTATTCTGTTAGCAAGTGTTAGCCTGTTTGCCAATGCAACCGAGTTAAATGCCAACCTTGGGCTTTCATTATTAGGCGAACAAAATCATGTCATTGGCGAAGACAATGATGTCAAAATTCACCCGTATTTGAATGTTCAGTACGGTATGTTCATCGTGGGACCAGAGGGAATAGGTTTAACGAAGAAAATAGGAACAAACGATCAATTTAGCAGTGTATTTCTAATGCGAGAGTCGGTCTTTGATAAAGAGGATAACAGCCTTCTAAAACATTTTGACAAACGTGATGACGCGACCGAATTAGCACTACAATGGACTCATTACACTCCCATTGTAGACATAACAACGGCTATATCAACGGATGTATCTAATACTCACGAAGGCTATGAAGCTAAACTTATGCTCTCTAAAAAGCTTCAAACCAGATTAGGAACATTCATCCCTGCTGCAGCGATACAACATCAATCTGATGAATTGGTGGACTATTATTACGGCGTAAGTTCCAAAGAAAGCAATAGCCGTTTTTCAGCTTACAAAGGTGAAGCCGTAACGAATACCAACCTTTCGTTAACGCATGTTTACCCGATTACAACTAAATGGCATCTTGCGACAAGAGTAGCGTATGACCATTTAGGAGAAGCAATCGCTGATAGTCCAATCGTTAAGCGCTCGAATTACTGGAGTGGCGCGTTCTCTGTTTTTTATCAGTTTTAAACAATGAATAACAATAGGCGCACCAAGATGAAAAATAACTTATTAACCGGCACAACGAGTTGGATCGCTGGGCTTAGCTTTCTAGTGGGTATGATTGTTTATGTAGCCTTACTTTCCTATGTATCATATGGGGATACTGCACAAGCAGTCCTACCTCAGTTGGAATTTATAGCCTCTTATTCAACCTTACTTTATGTATGGTACTTTGTTATTTATATTCTATTTGGTTTGGCATTAATTGGCTTTCAAATCAGTATAAAAACACACCTAGTAACAGGTTTTTTTCGGTCCTTTGCCTTAATTTTAGGGTATCTCTGGGCTGGTATTACCATTGTTACGGGCATGTTAGCCAACGTGGGGACTCATATGCTTCTGGAGCTTATGGGTCAACATCAAGAACTGGCTATTTCGCAATGGTACAACCTACAAATGCTGATTAATGGTATGGGTGGTGGTAATGAAATTGTTGGTGGCCTTTGGTTGATTGCAATGGGGCTCAGTTTGAATATACATTGCTCACTTACGCCTTTATTAAGAAGTATCGCTCTTGTGTTTGGCTGTGTAGGAGTGTTAACAGCCGCACCTATGTTAGAGTATTTGGGAGGCATTTTTGGGGTTGGGTGCATGCTATGGTTTTTCGTGATGGGCAGTTATAAGTTAGTAAAATACAAACGAGAAATAGCTTATGCATAAACTTCCTTTTAAGACGTTTTGGCACCGTCATGAATTACTCAAAGACACTTTAACCGTACTGATTTATTGTACCTTGATTGCCGTGGTTATCTGGATCACCAAAGCGGGTGAGTTCTGGATGACCTTGCAAATATCTTTGGTATTTGGTGCAGCCTGTTTTTCCTGTATTCGGCTGAGTCTTTATTATTTAAAAGATAAGTTATCTATCCTTAAGGCGACAATATTAGGCTACTTAGGCGGCGTTATTATTGGTATGTGCTATTTACTATACCAAGTTTATGACTCCGTTGATGCTGTGCTGAATGCGTCTTGGTCAGACCTGCTTTTAAAAGTGCTTTTTAGCATGCTGGTAACTTACATTTTTTATAATGCTCATAGACTCAGTCGAAAAGAGCAAGAGCTGCAAGAGCAGAAAATGAAAGCGCTCATGCAAGAAAAACAACTGGCAGAATCTAATTACCAAATGCTGCAATCTCAAATTGAGCCGCATTTTCTATTCAATACGCTTGCTAACATTCTGGTCTTAATTGACATTCGGCCTAATGATGCCAAACGCATGCTAGACGATTTAACCAGCTTGCTAAGAGTTTCTATGAGCAAGATAAAACAGCCGCGTATTAAATTAGTTGAAGAATTGGACCTAGTCGCCGCGTATCTATCTATTCAAAAGGTGCGAATGGGGAATCGTCTAAATTTTCAAATACAAAAACCTGGAGCTATAGAAAAGGCCGAGTGCCCTCCATTCTTACTACAACCATTGGTTGAAAATGCGATTGTCCACGGCATTGAACCAAGTTTAGAAGGAGGATTCATTGCCGTCTCTGTGCGTATTGATGATGAAAACTGCTATGTCTCCATTCGTGATACGGGTGCTGGATTAAAGCCGAACTGGCAAGAATCCGATACTACAGACAATAAGCATGGTATAGCTTTAAAAAATATTCGCCAAAGGCTGCTCTTGATTTATGGGGAGCACGCTCGTTTTGAGATCAATAATGTATTAAATGAACATAAACAGATTTCAGGTTGCCAAGTTCAACTTAGTTGGCCATTGAGCTTGCAACCTTCTGCCATGTTAGGAATGGGAAATGCCGGACACTAAATCAGAAAAGTTGGTACATGTTATGGTGGTAGATGATGAACCATTATTACGTTTTCACCTACAGAAGCTATTGCAAGAGCTTTGGGAAGATATTGACCAAACTATCGCGGTCGGCTCCGGCGTTGAAGCGTTGAATGTCGCGAATGAACTTAATATTCACACTATTTTTATGGACATAAAAATGCCCGGAATTAGCGGGATTGAAACGGCCAAAGCACTCCGTGAATCGGGCTATAGTGGTAATCTGGTATTTGTTACCGCATATGATGAACATGCGGTCGCTGCGTTCGAACATGAAGCTTTGGATTATTTATTAAAGCCTGTAGATGAAAAGCGTTTACTAGAGTGCATTCAGCGATTAAAGAAACGTTCGCAAACAACAGTCAAATATGAGCTTGACGCCAAACAATTGACTAAGTTACTCCCCCAACATACACATCAGTCACTGCAATGGATTAATGCTTCTCTGGGAAATGGTATCCATGTCATTAAAGTCAGTGATGTGAGCTGCTTCATTGCGGAGGATAAATACACCACGGTAGTGACTGAGCAAGGTAGCTTTTTAATTAAAAAATCGATCAAACAATTGTTAGAAGAACTAGACCCTAATGAGTTCTGGCGCATTCATCGCTCAGTTATCATTCAGGTTAGTCATATAAAACAAGTGCTCAAAGACGAAAACGGTTACTTAAACGTTTTACTCAAAGGAATTGATAGAGTATTACCAGTAAGTCGAAATAACGCGCATTTATTCAAACAAATGTAGGTTGGCATGGGACGCCATTATTTTTGACTTCTCGGATAGCTCATACAAAAATCAAAAACGACTTTAAAAAACTACGTATATATCAATAAGGCCCCACAAACCTGTCACTAAATAACGAAAACGAGCTATAAATTTAGAAATCCGTGAAGCTGCGCTGGGCGTAGTCTTTGACGCGGTCGACGTTGTCGTTTACCCAGTCTGGTGTGCGGAGTTGGGCTATTTGTTGTTGGTACATGCGGATGGCATGGATCATGTTGACCATTTCTATGGAGGGGATGACGACGGGGTTGCTGTCGAGTTTTAGGGATTTGATCATGTCGTTGAGGAGTTGGTATTTTTCTTTCTCGTGAAGGCCTGTTTCGAGGGTTGCTGTGTTGGGCGTGGTGGCGGGAAGGTGTTTTTGTTCGTGGAGTTGTTTTTCGCAGTCAATGAAGTAGCGGCGGGCTTGCTTGCCCTTCTCGTTGCGTTCAACCATGGCCAGTTCTTTTGCCATGTCTAGGGTGACGAAATACTCTTTCGTTGCACCACGATTCCCGCTCGCCAATTTTGGCGAGCGGGAAATAACCGTAAAATCTTCACCTTCTTCAAAGCCATATTGAGCAATGCGAGCTTTTATCCAATTGGAAAAATCGCGACCTAGCTCAAGAAAGGTGTGAAGATCACGGGCATTTACGGTATCGAGGGTTTGCTCGTTGATAGAGCGAGTGTGAAGCGGAATCAGTTGCATAGCCATACTTGGCCTCCTACGGTCAAAGTTTTGACCACCTCGTGAGGTTCGAATCTCAATAAGGTGGTGGATCTAAATCAGGTTCGAACTACCGCCCGTAGGAACGGCCAACCCGAAGGTTGCCCAACAAAGACCCACCATAACAGGCGGACTCCGGCCACAAAAAAACACGCGGTGCGTGTTTTAGGCCGCTACGGTATAAACGGGGTTCGAATCCCGGCACTGGATTTTGCCAGTGCAAGTAGAATGTTAGATCAAGATGCGGATGGGGTCAATACAACTCTTATGCCTTATAATAAGTAGACTTGTCTAATTGTCTAAATAAATAGGATAAAAAACCTAACAAATCTAAGCAATCCTGTTTATTAACAGGCCAATCAATAGCTGGTTCATGAGCTGTTGGATTACGAATAGCTTGCATAAGACCAGCAGATAGAAACTTTATGCCATTTTGAGTATTTCTATCAGTCTCTGTTTGACAAGGAGTTATTTTTAAAACTCCATTATCTGCACCCCATACATCTAGCATTAGATTTTGGCCATCTTTCTCTGATTGTGCCTTTTCTTGAACTTTTTTATTGTAGACCTTGCATGCTTCAAAAACTGCATGAAAATAATGACCTTGTATAAATAATTTTTTGGAATGTAAAACAATTTCAGCATGAAAAGAGTGGGACATAAAGTTAGATATTATTTCTCTATTCACCGAAGTTGAATTTAAGCCATTACTTTCTAGGATTCTTTCAAGTTCATAGTCATGGCTCCCTGAACAAAGCTTTCTACAGAATGAAATAAGAAGTTCATTTCTTTTCTCATTTTCTATTCTGTACTTTGCTAAAGAAAGAATCCAATCGTAAACTATTTTAGCCCGCGACGATGTAATTGAGTCATTTGGAAAGCACTCTTTATCAAAAGGAAAAATGGCCTGTCCAACACGATCAATTTTATTTATCGTTTGATCATATTTAAGCAAATCACCAACTTCAATAGCAATTAATCTATAATTCATAAAATTCCAACAAACAAAGATCTAAATAATATTATAAAAATTTAATTTCCATCTAATTTATTCTCAATCGAATTGATAATATCTCTAAAATGAAAGTGATGCGCCTGACTTATAGTTGCACAAAATCTATTTAACACCTCTTGTTCATCGAGGCCAACAAGGTTTCCTATTTCATTAAATTCATTATGCTTTCCAGCTCCTAATCCTTGTTCAATTATATCCGTCAGTTCATCCTCACCTACACGAAGATGGCTAGAAAGAATATCTATCGTTTCCGAGCACGTTTGTATTATCCAAGATTCTGGCCAAGTATCACCAGGCAAATATTCGATATTACTTCTCATCCAAACCTTAACGTCTTCTAATTTATCTTTAGTTTCAGCCATTTTATGGCCATATTCTAAGTTACTTTTTTCTTTTCTAACTTGGTCACCATCAAAAACCACTACAATTTTTTCTCTCTTCTCTCTTGTATAATTTGCTGCCAGCTGACGAGAAAGCGAAGTGGCAGAACCAATAACTTCAACACTTACTCTTGATCTTATTGAACTTGGTAAAACATTAAGCAATAGTTTCTTTGCAACTACATCTTCAACTAACAAGCTAATTTCACATTGATTTTCCGCGCTTAATTTTGAAAATGCAAAATCTGATGAAATAGAATCAGTCACTATCGTTTTTCCATTTATATTTTCAATAAACATTCTTGCTTCATCAGGAAGCTCATTAAATATATCTTTAGAATGCGTAGTACAAACGATTTGAATTTTTCGCTTCTTACAAACTTCTTTTAAATGTCTAATAAATTTCTTTTGTGCTTCAGAGTGCAGTCCAAGTTCTATTTCATCAATTACAACAAGCGCTCCTTCTGACACAGAAAAAATCACTGAAAACATTTCAAACAATGCGTTTTCACCAGCCCCCATATTAAAACCAGAGTACCGTTTCCCATTAGAAGTAACTAAAGGAAGTCTATACTTCGAGTAAGAAACATATTTGAAATCGTCATATTTTTTTCCAATTATATTTCCAACTATTTCTTTTACATCATTCTCCCATCCGTTATCACCAAGATTTAAAAAGGACTTCGAATAGCTTTTAGATTGACTTTTTTCGCTATGAGGAACTATCCGATCTATGCCTAAAAAGACAACTTCTCTTTTAATGCGCTGATCGTAATTGTTCCATTTTCCACCTTTTTTTTTCACTCTTTTTTGAAACCTAACCCCTTTTTTACTCGAATTAATATCCGTTTTTTTCCAATTATTATGGGCAATACCATAAAAAACCTGTAGACCTTCTGGAGGAATATCTTCTGCATGTTGAACAAAAAAATCTGCAAAAGTATAATATGGTTGCTTTCTATTAGGAAGTTTAAAACCATTACTAGAATTATGGAACGCGCAGCAAACCAAAGCTAAAATAGTCGATTTCCCCGAACCATTTTTTCCAGAAATTGCTGTAATAGGATAATCAAATGACATTGAAAATGATGAAAGCCCCCTCATATTTCCTTCTGTCAATTTTATTACTCTCAAAAGATTATGGTCGTTATCATTTATAAACCATTTTTTTAGACTTCTATCTAGATTACTTTCTTTATACTTCATAATAGAACTTAATATAAAAATTAAATACACTTGGATAATTTAAAGAAAACCCAACCACTGACTTTCAGATACAATTTTAATCGGGTGACCTTCAAGACGAAGCTTTACTGCTTTTTCAATTTTGCCGCCAAAATTGGACGACCCCCAGTTAGGAGAAACCTTGGAGCCAAAAATTAAATAGTCTGTCTTTTTACTGATTGAACCAGTAACTCTATAGCCTCTTGCAGTTGCCACTTCCATAACATCATCACGGCTACCAAAATCGAACTCTCCAGACACACATATGGTTGAATTATGATGTGTCATGGCTTCTAGCATGTCTTCAATGAAAGATAAAGGGTGAACGTCGGCGCTGCCTGTTTCACTAAATTTAGCGCCTGATACTTGTTTAAGGAAATTTAACAAGTCATCTGGAGACGACTGCTCTGCGACAGAATTATTAAGTTGATCGAGTTGCTTCACAACTAAGTTGATAGGGAAAGAATCGAATAGATCATCGTTGGAGTTTAGCCATTCGATTAGTGATGACATTTCTTCGTAGTTCAGAACATCATCAGCAACAACGCCAGATAGAACACCTAAGAATTCATTGACACGATCAATGTCTTTTTGCCTAGGAAAGTCCTTAAACTCAACAATGTCGTTCACTAGGCATTTTAGATCTTCTATTTCTTCTTCAGTGACAATGCCATCGGCAAGAATATCGTCAACAGCATCAATAAGGTCAATCGCATCGGGATCGTCTCGTAAGTGCTCTTGTGATTTTAGCCAAACATCTAAAAATAGCACTTCAACTTCGTTTAGCTGCTGATCTGCTGCTATTCCTTGAAGTATTCCTTTTAGTGAGATCACAGCCTTTTTTCTATTTCGGTCTAAACAGTAATAACTAACCGCATCCATTGAACCCCTCCTTAGTATCTTTACAAGAAATATACACATATGAGAGAGAAAGAAAAAGAAGAAACGGCTGGCACTTACCGCTAAACAACCTCACTAGCAACAACTACACACCTGTACCCTGCTTTCCCGTCGCCTCGTGCGGTGACTTTGTCGATGGACCAGTTGCCTTTCATTTCGGGTGGGAAGGTGTCGTTTAGGGTGAGGATGCCTTCGGCGACGAGGTTTGGGTTGCCCATACCTAGTAAATAAGAGCGTCGAGGGTGACGCTGGTGCCTTGTCTTTGGCTTTTGATGAGGTCGTCTGGCAGGCTTGTTGGGCGGTGGTTGGGTTGTCGTAGCTTTGGCGTAGTTATTTTGGATCGATGAAGATTAGATGCTAATTTTTATCAGATCCCAAATTCTGAAAAAGGAAATATAGCTGTGAAATAAAAAGTGTTAAAAAGACTAAAATTATAATATATACAGTCTACCTTTGAAGTCATAGGATTCATTCTATTTGCGCCTTCATAGCAAAAATACTCTTGTTGGGCACCTTTAGCTTTTGATAAATCAAAATATTGTAAAAATTCATTACTTAATTCTTTATCTCTTTGAGCCGCATCTTCTTTCAAAAATGTATGTGGTAAGATATTAATCCTTCCTTCCCAGCGTTTTCCAAGGTCATGAAAGAAAATCCCTCTAGCCAAACACTCCATAAATGAATTGAGACGATTTTGATCGTAGATAAATGAAGCAGTTACAATATTTTCACCGTCTCTGCCAATAATAATTTCCTCTCTTGTATCTTTATTCAAGAGCCCCATCAATCCTAAATTCATAATACCTTTGGATTCAATCTCGCTAAATGCTTTTGCACCAGCAATTGGGTCATCCTCGTATTTTTCAATAATGTCCATAACTTCTTTTGCTTGATCTTTAGTTATCCCTCTTTCAAATGCACGCTCCACAGATCTTTTAAGCGCTCTTATTTCTGTATTTCTTAACTCTTCTACTTCTTTTTTTTCGTCAAGTTTTATTGAATGTAATAAAATGGAACGAATATATTCATCTTCTTTAGATTTTTTTTGATTGTGGATATCACAAGAATCAACTGTTATAAGTTCACTTCTTTTTCCCTTAGGGAAAAAACTTCTTGGTGGAATATGCTCTACTCCAGTTACTTCTCCACCACAAAAATAGCATCCCATACAACCCTCAATATTTAATTAGAAAAATAGCCTTTGAATCGTGCGTTCACGCGCTTAGATATTTATACATAGCTGGATATTTCCATAGCATGAACACTTATCACTCGATACTAAAAGACTTTCTTTGATACCACCAGTACAAAGTACACTTTTTCCAATCACCCCTAACTCAAACCACCTCACTCGCCACCACGACACACCTATACCCTGCTTTCCCATCGCCTCGTGCGGTGACTTTGTCGATGGACCAGTTGCCTTTCATTTCGGGTGGGAAGGTGTCGTTTAGGGTGAGGATGCCTTCGGCGACTAGGTCTGGGTTGCCCATACCTAGTAAATAAGTGTGTCTAGGGTGACGCTGGCGCCTTGGCGTTTTAGTTTGGTGAGTTCGCTTTGGCTGGCGGCGATGGCGTCGGTTGGGGTTTGGTAGGTTTGGCGGAGTTTTTTGTACGGGGTTTCGCCTACTTCTATGGTGGCTTCTGGCCTGTGTTGTTATCTGTCCAGTTGGCTTTCACGCCATTGAAGCGACTGCGGCTTGGGTTGTCCATTTGGCAGTTGGTAAAGCGGTGTTGGTTGCTTGGGGCGTTTTGCACGGGCAATCCGACGACGACGGGCGGGATGGCTTGCCCTGTGATGGTTTTGACTTGGCCCCGTTTGGCGAGTACGTACAGGTCGTTGACGGGTTTGGCGATGGCGTCGCGTTCTCTTGCGAGTCGGGCTAAAAAGGCGCTGTCGGTCTCGTCGATTTGGTCTAGGTGGTCGATCTGGCTGTGTTCAAACTCTTTGGCCACCCGTGGGCTGAATCCGTGGGCGGTGACGATCTCCCGAAACAAGGCGGCCAGTGTGGTGTTTTCGAAGGTGCGAGTGCGACGCTCTTTAAAGCCGGTGGTGTCTTCCACCTGAAAGGGTGCGGCGGTGGCGACGATGGTAATGCTGGGCGGAAACAGTTTCGGCACGATGCGGGTGATTTTGAACTGGCCTTTGTCGATCAGGTTATCGCCGTAGCCTTCTCGCCATGTGAGCACTGCGCCCTCTTTCGGCAAGCCCGTTTGCCCTGTAGTGTCGATGTGCAAGGTGAGTTGGTCGCTTTGTGTGCCAGCGGCGTCGATGCGTTCCCACGAGGTGAGCCGAGCATTGATGATGCCCTCACCCGCTCCGCTGACGCGCACGCGGGGTAAGTAGTTGGATGGATTGTCTAGTCCCATATGTTAATGACCTTTTCTGCGGCCTTTTCAGGCAATGTGGGGATCTCGATCACGACGCCAGCGGGCAGCACTGGCCCGTATTGTTCTAAGCCGGGGTTGAGTTCGAACAGGGCTTCTTCCGCCTCGTCGTCGTTGCGTTTTAGGGTGATCCAAAGAATGTTGGAAATGGTGTCGCCGTCGCGGCTACGAAGGGTCGTCATTGGCGTATTCCTCTAATTCGATGGTGAAACCAAGGACAAAGGCCGTGCCGTCGTCGATGATCCTGTCTTGTTTTTCTTGCAGGCGTTTAATGGTCCACTGACCTAAGTTGTTACCGTAGCCATCCGCCAGCACCAGCGGTTGACGTTTGTTTTGCAAAGTGCGCAAGGCGGTAAGGTGGCTCATACCTTGGGAGTGAAACCACGTCCCTGTTAGGGTGATATTTTCGAGCTGTTGGCCTGTGTTCTGGCTGAGCGGCTTTTGCCCATAACGGGACACCGCAACCCAACCGCCATCGCTCGTGCGTTGCAGCCCTTCGTAAGGCGTGCCCTCGCTGAGCGAAAAGACAAAGCCACCGAGAGACATCATTTGAGGCATAGGGATTCCTTGATTTTGTGGGGAACAGAAACGAAAAAGCCCATCGAAGGATGGGCTTGGGGGTGTTTGGTTCTTAAGAAGTTAAGAGAGATTTTTATTTGATGTTAGTACTTCAATGTAGTCATTATGATTCAGCACTATTGTTTTAATACCCAAAAATCCATATATTTGCCTTGTACGATGATATAATTTTTTATCTTTAGTTACGAAATAATTTGATTTCGTTGCAGATAAAATATGTTCTATATCATGAACACTACTTTTAATCGTTCGTTCCTTTGTATCAACTTTATATGACAATAAATCTAATGAATTGTAAAGCGTATAAATCGCATGCAACAAATCATCACGCTTAAAATGTTCTTTTATATCATTTTTATTTTTAAAGCTTGAATGCGTATAAAATAACAATTCTTGAAACGCTTCATCGCTTAACGAGTTGAATATATCTACACTATTACCGATATCTTTTTTGTGAATTTCATCATTATATTTATCTAAAAATATTTCTCTATCGGATGATGATATTACTTTAAGTGCTTCAATTGCTTCTGTGCTACCCGGATATGCTCTAACACGTTGAAATCCATATTTAGGTTCTTCCTTTACAAAATAATAACCATCTACACGAGGTAGAACAAATATATTATCAGTTAGTTTCGATACTTTTGAAAGTAACCTATCAACATCCATTTCATTTATTATTTTATTAATTTCTTCTAAATGAGAAGGACTATAACAAAAATCATACTTTTTTTTAAGTTCACTAACCTGATCAAAAACTATTTTTTTTTGATCATAATCAGATAGCATATTCTGATCGAAATATATAACTTCTCTTTCAGCTTCGTATTCAGAATAGTTAAAAATCGACTCGCCATTATTTATGGCATACAAAGCATCATCACGCTTTTTTGTTTTTTTCCAAACATGAAGTTTTTCCCTTAAACTATCACGGTCAATTTCACGCTCGCCACTTAGATCCGTCAGCGTTTCATTATAAAATATATAATCATAACAGTATGGGCATTCCATACACGGAATAATCTCTCTACCCGGTAAAGACCATAACTCTTTATACCAAGGAAGAAGTTCATTTAAACGTTTATGCTTAAGAATACCTTCTAGAATTTGTTCCAATAACTTACTAGAAACATAAGCTTTTCTGCAATTATCCATAACCTGACTCCATTCTTTGTAAAGCAGTACTAATTTACATTCAAAAGACAATCAATTCCATCTAACCAATCCCCAAAATCTATCCCTTTACCCCAATAAAAACAACAACTAAAGCCCACTTATGTAGGCTTTAGTTGTTTGTTGCTTAAAAGTCGACGAAGCTGCGTTGGGCGTAGTCTTTCATACGGTCGATGTTGTCGTTTACCCAGTAGGCTTGTCTGAGTGAGAGAGTTAGTTGGGCTATTTGCGTTTGGTGCAAACGGACGGCTTGGATTAGGTCGATGAGTTCTTTTGAGGGAACGACGACGGGGTCGCTTTGTATCTGCATGGATTTGACGATGTTGTTGAGCAGTTGCCTTCCTTGGAGGGAATAGCTGTCGGTTTCTGCGACGGCGGTGCTGTCGGTGGTCGCGGGGAGGTGTTTTTGCTCGTTGAGCTGTTTTTCTATTTGGTGCTTTTCCATTTGATTAAAGGCGTTGATGTAGGCTTCTTTGAACTGGGCGGCTTTTGCGCCGGTGAAGCCCATGGCCAAGAAGACGAAGCCGTCGCGGGTGATGCGATACATAGGGCGAGATTCGCCTTTTCCATCTTCATATTCAACCAACGCAAAATTGCGTTCGTTGAATTCAGCACTGCATTCAAGCTTTTCTACACGACGTAATACGTCTGAGTGACGTTTGCCAAAGCACTTGGCAAGATCGGTCGAGGTGGTAGTGATTTGGTCGTTGATGATTTGAACAACGGGTGCATCAATGCTTGAGATAATGTCCGTAGCCATGTTTGGCCTCCTGTGTATGATGTTGGCCACCTCGTGAGGTACTAATCTCAGTAAGGTGGTGGATCTAAATCAGGTTAGTACTACCGCCACAGGAACGGCCTAGCCGAAGCTAGCCCAACAAAGACCCACCATAACAGGCAAATCTTGGCCACAAAAAAACACGCTCTGCGTGTTTTAGGCCGCTGTGTAAGACGGGGTACTAATCCCGAGCACTGGAATTTGCCAGTGCAAGGAGAATGTTAGATCAAGATTGGGTACGGGTCAATGGGATAAATTTTCAAATAACGCCGCACTTAGCAAAACGAAGATTTCAGTGCAGCGGCTACAGTGCCTTGTTATATTTTATATACCAACAATATTCTTAATATCTTTATCATTGAGGAGAAAGATTGGAGCACCAAGAGCTTCATTGTAGTTGTTCATGACACACAACTCTGAATATAGTCCTTTAGACAAGATAAAATTATCACCCTCTGGAACCTCAAAGGGTTGCGTGAAGTGAAAACCGTACTTCTCATAGAAGGCTACTTTGTCCGAAGGACAGAGCAAAGAGATCATGGGTTCATTTTCTGCAAGAGATGTTAGTATTTGCCCACCTATACCATGCCCACGGAACTCTTCTTTTACGTATATTTTGTGGAGATACTTTGGAAATTTAGGATCTGGATGCACGAAGAGCATGGCATACCCATATAGCTCCTGATCATTATGTGAAATTGCAATTCTCAAATGGCCAGCTTTATAGCATTCATCCAGCACTGAGACTATATAAGCCAATGCGTTTTTACGGTCACCCTCATCAAACATAATGAAATATGTAAGAAGGCTAGGACTCAAAGCTAAGTCTGAGAGCATACCCACAGATTCAAGATCATATATGTCATTTAGGAAATAATCAGCGGTGTATTCCATGCAGGGCTCCGTTCTTGAGGAAATGTAACTACTAGCAGGGTTACGGTAGCGAAACCGTAACTACAACCACCTGCTGAACGACTACGTGATCTTTAAACATCTGTCGAATCGTCTTTCTCAGTTGGCGGTTGATTATCTTTAGCTAGAGATTGATTCTTTTTTGATGATTTTGGCTTATATTCCCTACCTGTTACAAAAACTGTTACCAAAGCGATTACAGTTGTGCCACCAATAACACCTCCCAGCACATCATGCCCATTAATTCCCAGATATCCAGCCAATACTAAAGATAAAATGCCTAATGTAAGGCCAGACAACTGACTTACAATTCGCTCGTAAAATTTGAAGTTCATTGCTTTATTAGACAAATCACTCCTTGTGTCAATGGATTGTTTGTGAACAGCCATTAAGTGGGCAATATATCCTGCATGCTTTTCCTCTACCAAAATCATTTCTTCGGCAGGAGGAAAGGGACCGGATCGAACCATTGTACTGCGAGTCTGAATAGAGAACGCTAAACGAGACAGTAACTCTTCATTCTTTAGCAAATCTCCCTTTAAGGCAGGATCCTTTTCGATCATCTCCCCAATTTCAGGATTTTGTTTCTCAAGCAAATCAAGCAAGGCAGCTTTAGTATCTCTTTCTGTATGAGAGCTTTTATCTGGATTTTCTTTCATTGAGAACTACAACTTTTTTAGAAGGTGCTACAGAATAACCATATTGTTGGGCTAAGCTTTCGTAAGCCTCATTCATTGTCACTCTAACGTCACGAGCAGAAAGCTCTAATAGCTCACCCTCTTTGGGCACCATTGCCATGTAATCTGTTTCAGGGAAAAGGTTAAAAATGCTTCCCATTCCTTTTAAGAAATTACTCATATCACGTACTCCATGGTCAATCTAATATGCACTATATGGGCAAATAAACTGGCAAAACTTAGGGTAACTAGCTACATAACAGACAAAAACGATGGAACTAGTTACCTACACACAATGTGTATTTCGCACTAAAGTGACGGAGTCGTCAACATTTTTTTATATTAACTCAATTAAGCGGGTCTCTTATTTTTTGACACCTCTAACACTGTGCATGCAAAGGCTTTTACCTAACTCCCCAGCTTATCCGTCAAAGCTCCCATCGGCTCTTGTGGCGACGTCCATATTGCCCATCATGCCTTGTGCAAATTCGGCCTTGAGTCTTTCTATTACTTGGTCGCTGATTTGTTGGTCGTAGGCTGGGTTGCCTGTTGGCGTTAGGTGGATGATTGGCGCGAAGGTCATGCTTTTGTTGTTGTTTTGGAGCTGTTGGCTTTGCTGGGCGATGGCTTCTGGTGCGGGTTGGTCGGTTTTGTCGTCTTCAAACCATCCGCCAATTTTGCTGCCGATCCATTCCCCTGCACTCTCCCCTAGGAAACCACCGCCCATGCCACCTGCAATAGAGCCGACGATTCCCCCAATAGCGGTGCCGATAATGGGCACGACGGAACCAATGGCGGCTCCGGCTAACCCGCCAGCGGCTGCACCACCCAAGCCCCCTGCCATGTCGCCAGCGGTGGCACCGATTTGCGTGCTGTTACCTTGGGATATGGTGGAAGCAAGGCCTGCGCCTTGAAGGGAGATGTCTAATGGACGAAAGAGTTTCCCCGCGCCTTTTAGCATGCCGCCAGCGAGTCGGCCATATTTGCCCAGACGAAAACGTCCGCTTAGCCGGAAAGGTCTTGTCTTACGCTACCAACTAAGGCGTTAAAGCACTTTCTTCGTTATTAAGCATCGCTCTTCTGTTTTAAAAACTGTTCACGGACGCGCATGGCAAGCTGTACATCAAAGTTAAGATGGTGAAATTGGATATCCGCCGTGAGAGCATCAAGGATGTGAGATACCGCTTTAAGTGTGTCTATATCTTTCATGGCAGTGTCTATTAGCTCTAAGGTAGTAACAAGCTGCCGGCAGTTTGCTTTCTCTTGCAAACCAGCACGGTAAAGCTGGCGAATAGTCGATGAGCATTCAGCACTTAATCTTGATAAGGCTTTAGCCGTTCGCAATAAATTTGGATCGGCCTGAATGCCCAAAAGTCGCTCGCTCACGGTCTTCTTTCCTGAAAACACAAAAAAGGCACCTTTTCTAATGGTTGACTAGGCTTAACGCGAATAAAGCTTGGCATCGTATTCCAATACGCCACGAGTTAGCTTTTCTATTCTCAAAGCTTGCTTCTCTGGAATCACTGATCCCCATTGAGAAACAGAGCTTCGAGTAATGTTTAATGACTGCGCTAAACGCCGCTGACTCCCAAAGTGTTTAATCACTTTTTCCTTATACATAACCAATCCTTACGAAAAACCACCAAAAGTTCACTTTTATAAACATTACAAGTAAATAAAAATAAACTCAAGATAGTTTAGTATTCTTAACATGGATATTTCAGATAGAATCAGACAAAAAATGACGGAGCAAAATCTAAAAGCCGTCGACATAGCGAGAATGACGGGTGCGACTAAAGGGTCTGTCAGTCAATGGCTCAATGGTATTTCTTCGCCTGGCGGAAAGTACATTGTATCTCTCACAAAGGCGCTACATTGTGATGCAAACTGGTTATTTTCAGGCATCACCGCTGCACCAAGATATGCACATGCGTTGAGCCTCTCACACGAGAACACTCAACCAACCACTAAACCGATACCTGTTATTAGCCATGAAATGGCTTTTACATGGGATAAAGACAGTAATTATTCGTCCATAGGGAAAGACGTACTATGGGAACATGGCCCATCTACTGTAAGCCAGCAAGCATTTTGGCTAGAAGTGGTTGGTGACAGCATGATCTCTCCAAATGGTCCAAGTATTGGTGAAGGCCATTTAATTTTAGTAGATCCACAGCTCCCTGCTAGAAACGATAGTTTCGTCGTAGCAAAATTCAACAATACCCGTGACATCACTTTCAAAAAACTGGTGATTGATGCCAGACAAACGTATTTAAAACCATTAAACCCAGATTATCGCCCTACTGAATTTAATAATGAATGCCAAATTATTGGCGTCGTTGTAGAAGCCAAATACCTTTTTTAGCGGGCAGTCAGCCCGCTTCACTTCCCGCCTCTAACATTTATGTTTTTGCCTACTTCAATCATAGTATATTTTTATTGACAAAATTAAATATATTTAACTAAACTTTATGTTTGTAAAAATAAACTATGTAAGGATATATAATGTGCTAATCCTGACTCGACGCTCTAATGAAACCATCAATATCGGCGATAACATTCAAATAACTGTTTTAGGCATAAAAGGCGGACAAGTCCGAATCGGTGTAACAGCACCCAAAGACGTGACGGTACATCGCGAGGAAATTTATAAACGCATTGCGGCAGAAAAACAAAGAGTAGAACCTGAATCTTATTGGCCGTGATGGCATTACTAAAATAGAAACAATGGCTAACCTAGGAAAATACAAAGAAACAAAAGTACCGCCATTCTGCTAAGGTGGTTTCGCCTTTTCGGGTGCCATGGAGTAATTGCGTCATGAAGAAAACTCGCTTTGCCTTGGCTTGTTTATTGATGGCTGCGACGAGTTTGATTTCACTTTTGCTCTATAAACCTCAATGTTTTCCTCAAGCTCTTAGATATCTTGTAATTTTATGACATAATGTGGTGCATCAGTCGCAGGGAGTTGTTCCCTTATGTCGCGGCGCTTTTTTGAATTAATTCGATAGTAGAAGCATGTCAATAGATAACGGGGTAACCCCAGTAAACCCAAGCAGTAAGCTTGATCGTCGCTTTAGCATTGCACCCATGATGGATTGGACTACATCCGATTACCGAGTTTTCGCTAGAAAATTGAGTAAAAATACACTGCTTTATACCGAAATGGTGACAACTGGAGCCTTGCTGCAAGGTAATCATCCTGAAAGATTCTTACGTTATGATGATTGTGAACATCCTATTGCCTTGCAGTTAGGCGGATCTGACGCGGTTGCCTTGGGTAAATGCGCAAAAATGGCTCAGCAAGCGGGCTTTGACGAGGTTAACCTTAATGTGGGCTGCCCAAGCGACAGAGTACAAAACAGTTTAATCGGTGCATGTTTGATGGCTTACCCTGATAAGGTAAAAGACGCCATGCGTGCGATGCAGGACAACTGCGACATTCCAGTCACAATCAAACACCGCATTGGTTTAGATGACCAAGAAGATTACAGCGTGGTACGTGATTTTGTCGGTGATGTGGCAACAACGGGCGTAACGACCTTTATTGTCCATGCACGTAATGCAATTTTGGAAGGCTTAAGCCCGAAGGAAAACCGTGAAGTACCACCGTTAAAATACCATTATGTACATCAGTTGAAGAAAGATTTTCCTGACCTTGAAATCATTTTAAACGGTGGCATAAAAACACTAGAAGAATGCCAAGAACAATTGGTGCACGTCGATGGCGTGATGGTTGGCCGTGAGGCTTACCATAACCCTTGGATTTTAAGCCAAGTCGACGAAGTATTATTTGGCGGTCATCCGTTAGTTCATGATCGCTATGCAGCGTTAGAAGCTTTCGTTCCCTATGTTGAACGTAAGCTAGAAGAAGGCGAACGCTTGATGCACCTAACCCGACATATTTTGGGTATTTTTCAGGGTGAAGCCGGCGGCAAACAGTTCCGTCGCTACCTATCTGAAAATGGTCACAAAGCTGACGCAAAGGTAAATGTATTATTAGAGGCCATTGAATTGGTCAAACATCATCAACGCAAAGGATAAGAGCAATGAGCAACAAGTTATCTCAGTTAAAAGAGTTCACGACCATTGTAGCCGACACCGGTGATATCACGGCGATCAAAGATTTTTTACCAGAAGATGCCACAACTAACCCATCTTTGATGCTTAAAGCTGCGCAAATTCCAGAATACGCCCCTTTCCTTGACCAAGCCGTTGCTTGGGCAAAAACGCAAAGCAACGATAAAGACCAACAAATTCTTGACGCTGGTGACAAGCTTGCTGTTATTGTTGGCACTGAAATTCTTAAATATGTTCCAGGCCGTATCTCTACTGAAGTTGATGCGCGTTTGTCTTTTGATAAAGAAGCGACACTAGCGAAAGCACGCAAATTGATTGCACTCTATGAAGAAGCAGGCGTTTCTCGTGACCGCGTTCTTATTAAAGCGGCGTCTACTTGGGAAGGCATCAAGGCCGCAGAAGAGCTAGAAAAAGAAGGCATCAACTGTAACCTGACGTTGCTATTCTCTTTCGCTCAAGCACAAGCGTGTGCTGAAGCGGGCGTTTATCTGATTTCTCCATTTGTTGGTCGTATCCTTGATTGGTACAAAAAGTCCACTGGCCAAGAATACACTGCAGAAACAGATCCAGGTGTTGTGTCTGTGACAGAAATCTACAACTACTACAAACAGCATGGTTACAACACCGTGGTTATGGGCGCGAGCTTCCGTAACATTGGCGAAATCGAGCAACTTGCTGGTTGTGATCGTTTGACTATCAGCCCTAACCTACTGGAAGAGTTGAAAAAAGACGAAGGCAAACTTGAACGTAAATTGGTTCCAACAACTGATGTAAAACCTGCTCCAGCTTCTATCACAGAAGCGGCATTCCGTTGGGCGATGAACGAAGACGCAATGGCGACAGAAAAACTATCTGAAGGCATTCGCAACTTCGCAGCAGATCAGCGTAAGTTGGAAGTTACTCTAGCTTCTATGCTTTAATTATAGCGACTGCGCTTAGCATTTATTGGTTATAAACCATTAAACAGTAGCAAGTAAGTTATGCTAAAAACGCGACCTAGGTCGCGTTTTTTATGTATCAAAAGAAGAACAAACGATGAACGAAACAACAGAGTTAGCAAAAATGATCCGTGGCGAAGCCTTTAACGCTATCGATCTTGACCTTCGTCTACGCAGAGAAGCTGCGCGCCTTGCTTGCGCTAAATTCAATGCACACCCAAGCAAGGGCAACCTTCGTCATGTTACGCGTTTATTTGCAGAGTTTGGCAGTGTAGTGATTGAACCAGGTTTTCAATGCGACTATGGTTCGCAAATTCATCTTGGAGAACGTGTCTTTATTAACTTTCAATGCATCTTCTTAGACAGCGCTACAATTTATATCGGTGACGATGTATTGATCGGCCCAGGTGTCCATCTTTATACAGTGGATCATCCAAGAGATGCGGACTGCCGTGCTTCTGGCAAATGTTTTGCTCGCCCTATTAGTATTGGTAACAACGTCTGGATAGGCGGTGGAGCCAAAATCCTCCCCGGCATTGAAATTGGAAATAACGCCATTATCGCAGCCAACGCAGTGGTTACTCGAAATGTCACTGAGAATGAGCGTTATTTTGGACCATCGCGTTAGATCGCAACTCTAACAAGTAAGCTCAGGTCGTTACTTCTTGCATTATCACACGAAAAAACACGATTTGACGCCTTAATTAGCGCGTCACTGAACACTTCATCCAACTAGGTAAGCAATCGGCAATTGCAAAGGAAATACCTGTCCAAGCCCTCATTTTGCGACTATTTTGTATATACTTCACTGAAATTCGCGGTAAGAGGTCGCCTTTATGAAAACTTGGATTCTATTTTTAGCTAGCCTGATGGCGCTAAATGTTAGTGCCTCAGACGCTATCACAGATAACTCTTTGGATGTGCAGACTGTCACACAGTTTGACGGCATTCCTTGGGGGATTTCCATCATTAATGATCAAGAAGCTATCGTCACCATTAAAAAAGGGGCTGCTTACAAGGTGGATTTAACTACCGGCAAAAAACTCGCCCTGACAGGTCTTCCTGACGTTGATAAGCGAGGCCAAGGTGGCTTGCTTGATGTAGCAAAATCTCCTCTTTTTAATGAACAGGGTTGGTTATATTTCACCTATTCCAAGCCAACAGACGAGGGTTCAAAGACCACATTAGCCAGAGCAAAGCTAATTGGCAACTCACTAACCAAATGGCAAGATTTATTGGCCACAGATTCTGCGAGCAATACATCAAAACATTATGGTGGACGTATCGCCTTTGATGATCATGCACATGTCTTTTTCTCGGTTGGTGATCGAGGCGTTCGTGAAAATGCGCAAGATTTAACAAACCATGCCGGCAGCGTGATTCGTTTAAATTTAGATGGAAGCGTGCCAGCGAACAACCCGTTTGTGACTCATGCGAATATACGTAATGAAATCTGGAGCTATGGACATCGTAACCCTCAAGGCCTTTTTTACGACACAGATACACATACTCTTTGGTCAAATGAACATGGCCCAAGAGGCGGTGACGAAATAAATCTTATTCGTCCAGGTGCTAACTATGGCTGGCCAATCGTATCTTACGGAAAGGAATATTGGGGTCCTATTAATGTGGGAGAAGGCCAAACAAAAGACGGCATAGACAACCCTGCCAAGGTGTTTATTCCCTCTATCGCGCCAAGCAGTTTAATTCGCTACAAGGGCATGTTGTTTTCAAACTGGAGCGGTGATTTTCTATCCACTGCGCTCGCTTTAAGGCATTTGAATAAGATCAAAATAGATAAAAATGGCGAGACAACCGAAACACGTTATCTTCAACACTTAGATGAACGCCTTCGCTCAATTGCTCAGGATTCAACGGGTGTCCTATATATTGGCACAGACTCAGGGAAACTTTTGAGGATTACCCTAGCAATGGATACCGAACTAAAGCAATAGAATAAGGTGCATTCATTAATGCACCTTTATCCTTCAGCAACAACACAGTTTCGATCATTGCTCTTCGCTTGATATAAACGTTTATCTGCTACTGCATATAAATGGGTAAAATCACGGCTTTCTTTGTGACTTGCTGCCACACCAATACTGACAGTATAGTGAATCTCCACGCCTTCGGATTCAAAAGTATTGTTGTTAATGAACAGGCAAAATGTCTCTGCCCAATGCTGACTTTGCGCAGCAGGCATAAACACACAAAACTCTTCTCCTCCGATACGAAATAGCTGCCCATTATCATCAACATAGCTTCTTAAATGGTTCGCAAAGTCGACTAGAACGGCATCACCGACATCATGACCGAAGGCGTCGTTTATTTTTTTAAAGTGATCTAAATCGATTAAAATAAACGCTAAACCATCACCAGACGCTTCAGTCTTAGAGAGTTGATCACGGTAGCTTGCCGTAACACCTCTACGATTAGCTAATCCAGTTAAGGGGTCTGTTGTTGCTATTTTCTTTAACGCCTTCAGCATTCTTTTATGTGTGAAATGAGCACCAGACGTTAAACCCCAAGCGACAAAATAGGTAAATGCCAAATTCACAAAAATGCGGACAAGACCCATACCATAATCTTCATAAAACCGTATAAATAGAATGGCAGTAGTGAGGCAGAAACACACACCAGTCAACCAAAATCCGGCTCGTTTACCGAGTAAAAGATAGGAGCCCATTGGGAAAATCAGCACCCAGACTTGTCGACCTGAATACAAAGAGGAAAAAGCAATACCCAGTAAAATGCAGCCAAAAATAAAAGCGACATAAATAAATTTAACCCATTGGTAATAGTTTCGATCTTTAGGGCAAAACCAGACACATACTGTCAAAATGAAAAGCAAGAATTCAAAAAAGGCAATTGAATACTGCGTTGAATAAATATTAAGCATTATTAGCAACAGGCAAGAACTACCAATCACAATCAAAAAGGCATTTAATAACGAGTTGTTAAATGCCTCTTCATTAAACCAATGTGGTGTCGCTAATTGCTTTCTCATTTATTTCCATCAAATTAATTATTCAGACCAACTGTCACTGGTTGGCTCATCACCCCAACTGTCACTAGCTGTCTCGTCGCCCCAGCTGTCACTGCCTGAGTCATCACCCCAGCTGTCACTAGCGGTCTCGTCGCCCCAGCTGTCACTACCTGAGTCATCACCCCAGCTATCGTCTGCAGAATCGGTTTTATCGGCCGCTTTTTTCTTCTGCGGTGGATTGCCATCGTAAACTTCATAAGCTCGACTCTGTAGATAGACATCCCTTATAAAGCTGTATCTATCACCAACAATCATGCCTTCCGCATTTAAATAACGTGCTCGCGTTTCAATAACATCAAGCCCTAGCAGACCAAGTTTTTCATCACTATTTAAATCAAGCATGCCTGTTTCATCAATATAGGTGTATTCAACCACCAATCCAGAACCGTCACGGACGGTAGAGGGACCTAAAAACGGTAATACTAAATACGGGCCAGATGACACTCCCCAGTAGCCTAACGTCTGACCAAAGTCTTCGTCGTACTGTTTTAAGCCAAGCTCACTAGCAACATCAAAAATACCGAACCAACCTGCTGTACTATTGATAAGAAAACGGAAAGTGGATGACGCAGTTTCATCCCATTTCCCCTGAAATAGATTATTGGTTATATTTCCAATTTCGCCAAGATTAGAGAAAAAATTGCTCACACCTTTTTGCACGGGATTGGGTGTTATCGCTTTATAGCCTTTCGCAATTGGTTTTAATACAGCACCATCAATAGTGTCATTAAAGATAAACATAGAACGGTTAAAGCCTTCCCATGGGTCTTCTTCCGTAGCTGCAGATACAGCTTGAGAAAACATGAAAATCAAGCTTAGAAATAAAGAACCTATTACATTCAGCATTTTATATTCACCATATATCCTTACATTATAGTCAGTCTATTCAAAAACAGAGTAATGACTGGCTAAACTAGTTTCTTTACTTCTTGCCACTGTTTAGACAAGCGTTTTTCTGAAATAGGCTCTAACGTGCCAACTGACTGTGCAAATAAAGAAATACGATATTCTTCTAGCATCCATCGATATTTGATCAGTTCTGGATCATACAAGGCTTTCTCGTCATGAGCTTTTTTCTGTCTAGAATAGGCCAGCCAAAGACCTTCCAACTCAGACACATATTGATTCTCTTTGTTCAAATGATTCTGAAAACGCTCCAAACGCACTTCAATGCCTTTAAAATAACGCGGTAACTGCCCCAACCAAAACAGTGGCGTGTTGCCAATAAAACCAGGATAAATAAGCTGCTCTAATTGAGTTTTAATGTCGCCGTAAACTCGCGTCCAAGGTAAAGGAATGCTGCCTTTCATTCTTTTAGCCACGCCTTGGTAAGACGAGAGTACGCGATAGAGCTGTCCCGCCATATCATTCGCAACACTAACTAATTCCGGCTTATGATTCAAAATACAGTGTTCGAATTCTGCTTTTGTTCGCGGTAAAGCCCGACCATCCAAAAAAACCTTGTCCAAAACTGCATTCAGTAAATCGTTCAGCAAGGCTTCCTTTTGCCCCAATGGAGAAAAAATCAGCATAGACTCTTTAAGATGCGGTAGATTCTTTTGTAAGTAACGCATTTCTTTGCTCAAGGTTAGCTTAAGCAGTGTGATCACACCTTTTCTGTGAGTTTCAACAGCAGTATTTCTATCATCAAACATCTTTAAAGAAACGTTTTCGCCGTCAGCAACTAACGCAGGAAATGCTGTGACTTTAATACCCGCTTGCTTGATTTCTTGACGCTCAGGAATGTCCTGATCTGGCCAAGCCGTTAAGCCTTCCTGTTCATGTTGTTTGGTACCAAATTTTGCAAAGCTTTCTTCGACTAAATCGCTAAATTGAGTCTGCAGCTGTGCTAGGTTTTTACCAACGCCAAGCACTTTGCCACGTTCATCCACCACTTCCAAATTCAAGGTTAAATGAGAATCTAGCTTTTCAGCATTCCACTCATTTAATGGGATATCAATCAGTGTTTCACGCTTAATCTGCAAACTAAGTTGCTCAAGCAAATCGCCTTTGTCTTTCGACAAATTAGGGTATACGCGATCCACAAACTGTGGAATCGGCACAAAACGACGACGCAACGCTTTTGGCAAAGCCCGTAACAAGGCTTCACAACGTTCTTTGATAAACCCAGGAACGGCCCACCCTAAGTCTTCTAAGCTGAGCTGGCGCAACAACCCCACTGGCACTTTTAACGTCGCACCATCAGCCTCTTGACCTGGGTCGAATTTGTAATCAATCGGTAGAGCGACGCCATTTAAACCAAAAGAGTCAGGAAAAGCATGATCGTCGACTGCCACATCCTGATTAATCAAATCATCGCGAGTCATCAATAACGCATCTGGTGACGTTTTGACAAAGTGCTCTAAGCTTTTTAAATTACGTACGTGATCTGGCAAACGAGAGTCATAGAACGTAAATACTGTTTCGTCATCCACCAAAATATCACGCTTACGCAACTTAGCTTCTTGGGTTTCCAACGACTCAATTAAAGCTTTATTCTTACGATAGAAGGTCTGTTTGGTGCGAAGCTCTCCTTCCACCAGCCCAGAGCGAATGAAAATTTCACGCGCTTCTTCTGGGTTTACATGACCATAGTCGATACGACGCTTCGCCACAATAATTAGACCATACAGTGAGACCTGCTCGTTGGCCATAATACGACCTTGATTACGCTCAAAATGTGGATCAAAGTATTGACGTTTTACAAATGGTGCTGCGTATTCTTCGATCCAAGTGGAATCAATACGCGCAGTCACTCGTGCATAAAGCTTCGTCGTTTCGACCAACTCAGCGGCCATAATCCATTGCGGAGGCTTCTTAAATAACATGGAGCCTGGGAAAATCGCCAATTTGCGTGAACGACAGCCAAGCATTTCTTTGCTGTCTTCCATTTTATTCGCGACTTGCGTGAACATACCGGCCAACAAAGAACGATGAATGGCTTCATAATGACGCTCTTCATGCTGCACTTCTTTAAAGCCAAGCTGTTTACAAGCAATCATAATTTGACGATGAATATCACGCCACTCACGCATGCGCATAAAATTCAAAAACTGCTTGCGGCAATATTGGCGCAATTGATTTTGCGATAAGGCTTGGCGCTGTTCCTCAAAACGCTCCCACAAATTCAAGAACACGATGAAATCTGAATCTTCGTCTTTATCAACGGCATGCGCTTGGTCTGACTGAGTTTTCTTATCCTGCGGACGCTCACGGGGGTCAGGCACTGACAAGGCACTGACAATAATCCCGACTTCTTTAAGAACACTATGTTGCTCGGCAGCAATAAGTATGCGACCTAATTTAGGGTCAATTGGCAACTTAGCCAACTGGCGACCAATAGGAGTGAGGCGCTCTTTATTCAATGCGCCCAGTTCCGTCAAAGCACGATAACCATCATTGATCATGCGTTTTTCAGGCATTTCAACGAAAGGGAATTTTTCAACCGCACCAAGCTTTAGGTTAGCCATCTGCAAAATGACCGATGCTAAGTTAGTCCGGAAGATTTCCGGATCGGTGAATTCAGAGCGATGGTTAAAATCTTCCTCGTCATACAAACGAATACAAATACCGTCCGCCACACGGCCACAACGCCCTGCCCTTTGGTTAGCACTGGCTTGGCTGATTTTTTCAATCGGCAATTGTTGCACTTTGGAACGCACGCTGTAGCGACTAATGCGCGCCAAGCCAGGGTCAATAACGTAACGAATACCCGGCACAGTCAATGAGGTTTCTGCCACGTTGGTCGATAATACAATACGGCGACCTGAGTGAGATTTGAAAATACGCTGTTGTTCGCTGGCGCTCAATCGCGCATACAAGGGTAAGACTTCAGTGCCTCGCAACTCAGCGCGACGTAGGATCTCAGCTGTCTCACGAATCTCCCTTTCACCTGGTAAAAACACGAGAATGTCTCCGGCACCACGATAGCCAGACTGACGTTCTTCGGCTATTAATAGCTCTACCGCGTCTAAAACACCTTGTTCCATACTTTGGTCTTCATCTAACTCTTCCGAGTCAGACTTGCTTAGTAATGGTTGGTATCGCACTTCAACAGGATAGGTTCGACCAGATACCTCGATAATCGGCGCGTTTTCAAAGTGCTCAGAAAAACGCTCGACGTCTATGGTTGCCGAGGTAACAATGACTTTTAGGTCTGGGCGAGCTGCTAATACTTGTTTCAAATAACCAAGCAAGAAATCGATGTTTAAACTACGCTCATGGGCTTCATCGATGATAATGGTATCGTATTTATAAAGTCGCTTATCTTGCTGGATTTCTGCCAACAATATGCCATCAGTCATCAGTTTAATCAGGGTTTCTTCATTACTTTCGTCATTAAAACGAACCTGAAAACCCACTTGTTCACCGAGATTAACTTGCAACTCATCACTAATACGTTCAGCGACGCTACGAGCGGCAATTCGTCTTGGCTGCGTATGACCAATCAAACCCGCAATGCCTCGACCGGCTTGCAAGCACATTTTTGGTAATTGCGTGGTTTTCCCTGACCCTGTTTCCCCGGCAATAATCACCACTTGATTTTCTTGAATCGCCTTAATAATTTCATCTGCACGGTTAGCAACGGGCAAGCTCTCATCGTAAGTAATTTTTGGCATGCGAGACAAACGAGCTTGATATAAGGTTTCTGATTTTTCGATGAGTACATTCAATTCAGACTGCATACGATCAAAAGGCAAACCATCCTTTTGACGCTTACTAAGCTGTACTTGTTTTTGATCAATTAGATGACGATCGCGCGTCATTACGGCATTTGTCGACATGATAGGTAAACTTGTATCCTTGATTACTTGGCGCAAAAAATAGTGGTAATACATAACGCGCCGTTTGTATTAGAAGCTTTAAGTACCAAGCTTTCAGTCAAGCAAGGTTGTTGTACGAAAACCTCTATCTATATAGTTGTAAATTCTAACATCAATCCCAAGGTAAGGGTTATAGTGAACAACATTCGCGGCGCATCTAATATGATGTTGTCATTATTCTCTAAAAGATCAACTAACTACAGATCAACAACAAAAAGGAAATGGTATGTCTCATCAAATATTTGAAGATAACTCTCTTACCATTGGCAACACGCCACTAGTACGTTTAAATCGTATCGGGAATGGAAATATTTGGGCAAAACTCGAATCTCGTAACCCGGCTTTCTCAGTAAAATGCCGCATTGGCGCCAACATGGTGTGGGATGCAGAAAAGAAAGGCATTCTGAGCAAAGGTAAATCCATCGTCGAAGCCTCTAGTGGTAACACAGGCATTGCCTTATGTTTCGTTGCTGCGTCTCGAAGCTACCCAATTACTATTACGATGCCATCCAGCATGAGTGTAGAACGCCGCCAAGTCATGAAAGCCTTAGGTGCAACCATCGTTCTTACTGAACCAGCGAAAGGAATGAAAGGGGCTATTGCCAAAGCAGAAGAAATCGCTCAAGACGATAATTTTGTATTGCTGCAACAATTCGAAAACCCAGCCAACCCAGAAATCCATGAAAAAACCACTGGCCCAGAAATTTGGCAAGACACCAATGGTGAAATCGACGTTTTCGTCGCTGGTGTTGGCACTGGTGGCACCATCACTGGCGTAAGTCGCTACATTAAAAATACCCAAGGCAAAGCCATCACAAGCGTAGCCGTTGAACCAACCACTTCGCCTGTCATTACGCAAACGATTAATGGCGAAGCTCCGACCCCTTCACCACACAAAATTCAAGGTATTGGTGCAGGTTTCATACCGAAGAATCTAGACCTTTCCATTGTAGACCGTGTTGAACAAACATCCAACGAAGATGCCATTGCCATGGCGAAACGCCTGATGCGTGAAGAAGGTATCTTGTGTGGCATTTCTTGTGGAGCCGCTGTCGTTGCGGCAGAGCGTTTGAGTAATCTAGACGAATTTAAAGACAAGAAAATCGTCGTGATACTACCTGACTCTGGTGAGCGTTACTTATCTACGGCTTTATTTGAAGGTGAATTCACTGACAACGAATTGGTTCAGTAATTTATTTCCATTGATAACCCCTCCCGTTCACCCCCTTACTAAGGGGGTGAAGCAAACAGTCTGCTTGTTCTTATGCCTTTCAAGGCGAGGGTTGGGAGGGTCATGTCTTAGAGCAAAGCGTAATTAATGCGGCTTCTTAGCCCCGTAACGAACTATGTCTTTGCCATTTTCGAACACATCAGTCGTCACCCAACGTCCCAGCACCAACTGCTGGTTATCATCCAGCACAGCCACAAACGGGCGACCGTTTGCATTATTTGTCGCTAGCGCTACACCAGATACGTTATCCAACCCTAAACCACCCATTTCAACCAAACGCAAAAACGTTTCAAGCTCACCTAAGGTTTCAATTACATCATTATCATTAATCATTCGTTTTACTCTGTTACATCAATAATGGTGCTAGAATAACAGTTATCGCAACGAGAGAAAAACAGGAAACGCCTACCCCAAATCATACAATTCATTTTTTGCCGTTTTCTTTCGGGTCGCATCACAAACAAAAGCCTTTAAACATTGTCCTTATAAACATTGTCCTTATAAACATTGTCCTTATAAACATTGTCCTTATAAACATTGCCCTTCGGCACAACAGCCGAGTCTAGGTTCACCAAACCTCCCATTTGATATTTCATTTAAGAATGTCTTATTTACTTAGTTTAAAAAGTTCTTTAAATTAACTTCAATATTCCTTTAGTTTATATATAATCGCTCTAAATTTTAATTATTTGGAGTGCTCTGATGCGCCTATTGATAACTCTCACCGCTTTACTTTTAGGTAGCTGGAGCAGCTTAGTTACGGCAGCCGACAAAAGCCTTGAAATTGGCTATATGCCTATTATCCCGATCTCCCAAGCGTTTATTGTTTTGGAAGGTGACACATTAGACGAGGCAGGTGTTAGCGAGCCTAAATTATTTCAATTTCAAAACGGACCAGCCATAGTACAAGCACTATTGGCTGGTCAATTAGATGTTGCTTATCTTGGTATTGGACCTGCAATGGTTGCTCGTGCTAAAGGAGCGGATATTAAAGTTGTCGCCTCCAATATTGTAGAGCAAATCAGCATGGTTGCATTAGGCAGCTTGTCGTCCTACTTTGATAAAGGCGATGCAAAAACAGCGTTTGCTCGTTTCAAAGCAGACAACGGCCGTAAAGCGGTTATATCTACATTTCCAAGAGGCTCTGTACCAGAAACGGTATTGCAGTATTGGTTGCAAAATCAGTTAGGTATGAGTAATGATGACATCAAACAAAACATCGATATCATCTATCAAGGCGCCGCCCAAGTTCAGCAATCATTGATGACCGAAGCGGTAGATGGAGCAGCGATTTTAGAGCCTGTCGTCAGCATCATTCGAGATCGAAAGTCTGATGCAAAAGTCGTCGCATCGGGTTCTGGTATGTTCCCACATCAACCCGGCGCAGTATTAGTTGTACGTGAATCCTTAATCAATGAGGATCCAATGCTAGTAAAAGCATTGGTAAAAGCACATATCGCAGCAACCGACGAATTGCATAACAACCCGGAAAAAGCAGTAAAATCCGTAAAAAAATATGTTGGTGGTGGTCGCTTAGCCACGAAAATCGTATTAAATGCGTTGAAAAACTCACGTAATCAATTTGAAGCAAATCCGAATACCATTATTGATGGCACTCGTACTATGCATGACTTTCAAGCTAGCCAAGGCACACTGAAAGTCAATGTCGACCTTGATGCTTTGTTTGATGTTCGTTTTTATAACGATATTGTTAAGGAGTAAGCTCTAATCATGCCATTACAGGCCCATACTTTAACAGGCTCTCGATTAGGCCGTGCCTTATTAGGAATCATCGGTGTGGCAGCATTTGTCATGCTCTGGAAGTACGCTCAATCAGCAGGTTGGGCGGCAGCAGGAACCATACCAGATCCATTTAGATTGCCACAAGCACTGGCCGATGAATGGACATCAGAGCGCTTAATGCCGGCGGTTCTTTCTAGTTTGGTTCACTATATTTGGGGGCTAGCTATTGGCACATCCCTTGGTTTCTTAATCGGCACATTGGCGGCCTCTTCATCACTACTAGATGCTTTACACGCCTGGTTAGCGCGAATTCTACGCCCCATTCCTCCTTTAGCTTGGGTTGTCTTTGCTATTGCTTGGTTCAAAGTAAGCCATGCGGGTGCGGCCTTTGTGATTGCAATAGGCGTGTTTTGGGTCAATTACTTTGCCACGTATTCTGCCGTACGTAATGTGGATACTCGCTTTTACGAACTAGCGCGTGCTTTTGGCCAAAACGGGCACTTTCGTCAGGCGATTCAAGTGACGCTACCAGGAGCTGCGACAGGCATTTTTTCTGGCATCAGAACGGGAATTGGCCAAGCTTGGATGACCTTGATTGCAGCCGAGTTGCTCGGCGTTCCAGGTATGGGACAAGAAATGAATTCCGCCGCTGGTGTCGGTGCTTACGAAGTCGTTGTCGTGTATATGCTCATTATTTCTCTGGTTTACACCTTAAGCGATACCCTATTTGGTTTGATTGAAAAGCGAGTGTTAACATGGCGTCCATCTTAAATATTGAAGATTTAGCCTATCATTATGGCAACAACCCTGACCCTGTTTTTGCGGGTTTAAACCTTCGATTGGAAGACGGTGAGTTCATTGCCGTTGTGGGCGGATCTGGCGTCGGAAAATCGACCCTGTTACGCTGTGTAGCTGGGTTGGCTAAAGCAAGTCATGGCAACATTGCTCTTCATGTTGAAGAAGATGACACACGACGCTCTCGTGGGGTCGTATTTCAAGATGGTCGTTTAATGCCTTGGCGTCGTTTGCGTAGCAATATAGCGTATGGACTAAAAGGACTTAAATTAACGGCAGAAGAGAAACGCGTTCGAGTAGATGAAGTGTTAAAATTGGCTCGACTTGACGAATTAGCTGAACGTTGGCCCCACCAATTATCTGGCGGTCAAGTTCAGCGAGGCGGCATTGCCAGAGCACTAGCGGTCAAGCCCCATTTATTATTAATGGATGAACCTTTCAGTGCAGTAGACGCCATCACACGCCAGCATTTACAAGATCAGTTACTAGCAATTTGGGAACAAACACGTAAAGCAGTAATGTTTATCACCCATGACATAGAAGAAGCGGTATATTTGGCGGATCGTGTGCTAGTACTGTCTGGTTCGCCAGCTAACATAGTACTTGATCAATGCATTGAGCTGCCACGCCCTCGTCATCGCGGCACAGACACTCTACAGAAACTGGCTCAAGACATTGCCAACGCACTTTAATTTTTTAAAAGGATAAACTCATGGCTATTACTCAGTTATTGATTCACGCTCCAACTGTTGATGCGCTGAAACGAGCACAGAATAATGCACGCAATTTGCTGAAATTAGAACCTGATGCCCAAATAGAGATTGTCATCAATGGCCCAGCAACAGCTTTGGCTGTCACATTAAGTGATGAAGATATTTTAAGTCGTCTGGTAATTTGCCGAAATAGCCTGCAAGCTCAAACTCTTTCCGCTCAAGACCAAGTTAAGCAAGTCGACGCAGCGGTTCAATACCTTGCCCATCAACAAGCAAAAGGCTGGTCATACATTCGCGCCTAAGCTATTTTTTAAATCAATCGATAAGCAATAAATTTCGACAGACAAGGGCAAGATATAACCCCACCCTAGCCCTTGTATCTTTCTAAGTGAATTGCTTAGCTAGTAATTCACTCTAGTCTGGTAAGTATGTTCCTAGCCCAAGCACTTTGATGCTGTAGGGGAGA
>NZ_QNSE01000014.1 GCF_003315485.1 Marinomonas rhizomae | reverse complement strand
GCATTGCTGAGCTAATGTGATTTTAAAAGCACGACTGTACTTTGACATAAAAAGAACCCCCAATGTTGTTTGTCCAACTATTGGGGGTCACTTCATTTCATGTGGCTATTACCTGGTGGGATGACACGGTCGCAGAGGAAATGAAAATCCTGGTAAAAGATCATGGCGTAAACAGCTTCAAACACTTTATGGCCTACAAAAATGCCATCATGGCAACGGATGACATTTTGGTGGCGAGCTTCACAAAATGTCTAGAACTCGGAGCAATCCCAACCGTTCACGCTGAAAATGGCGAGCTGGTTTATCACCTACAAAACAAACTTATGGCCGAAGGCATGACTGGTCCAGAAGCGCATCCGCTATCTCGCCCTTCATCAGTGGAAGGCGAAGCCGCCAACCGTGCGATTAGTATTGCCAACACACTCGGTGCGCCCATCTATCTTGTCCACGTTTCTACCGAAGAAGCCGTCGACGCCATTCGCTACGCCAAAGATCACGGACAAACCGTCTTTGGTGAAGTGCTTGCTGGGCACTTAACCGTTGACGACAGTGTGTACCAAAATCCAGATTGGGCCACCGCTGCAGCACATGTAATGAGTCCGCCCTTCAGACCAAAACATCATCAAGATGCGCTTTGGAAAGGCGTACAAGGTGGCACCTTACAAACTACTGCCACTGACCATTGCGCTTTTTGTGCTGAACAAAAAGCCATGGGACAAGACAACTTTACGCAAATTCCAAACGGCACAGCCGGAGTAGAAGAACGCATGATGGTACTCTGGGAGAAAGGCGTAAACGAAGGCAAAATCACCATGAATGAATTTGTTGCCTTAACATCAACCAACACAGCAAAAATCTTTAACATGTATCCAAACAAGGGTTGTATTCGTGTTGGCGCGGATGCTGATTTAGTGATTTGGAATCCTGCTGCGACCAAAACGCTTTCCGCGAAAACGCATCATTCGAAAATCGAGCACAGTATTTTTGAAGGCATGGAAATTCATGGTGTACCAGAAACCACAATTTGTAATGGTAAGCTCGCTTGGCATGACAATGTGCTAATCGCTGAATCTGGCGATGGACAATACATAGATCGCCCGACTTACGCGCCTTATTACGAATCTCTCAGAAAACGCAAAGAGCTGAATCAGCCTAAAGCAGTTACACGCTAACAACATCAAGAGCCTTACGCTTACCTATTTACACATCGCTGACTACTGTAAAAATGCATTTACGATAAATATTTAAAGCCCCCTGTTAATTGTCACAATTATCGAGGGGCTTTAAACACTAGATTATTTTTACTGTAGTGACGCTATTCTGCCACTTAGCTGGGTAGAAACTCCTTTCCCCATCCAGTTGCAACAACCTTTTTCTCTAGCATCATGTTGATATCACTTTCACAGTAACCCAAGTCTTGTAAAACTTTTATGGTCGAATGGCCAAACTTCTCTGTTGGCGTCGCGGCTTTAATAGTCGACTCCATTGGGCGAATCGCATATTGGTCAATTTGCGTGACACAATGCCCACTTGGGTGATCCGCATAAACAGAAAACGCATAGCTGCCTCGGTCGAGGCCAACCGTTTGATCAGCTGGACGACTGTTATTATCGCGCAAATGCTCAATCGACAAAGGCTCGGCACAGGCCACATCCACCTGACGGAAAGCGTCTAACCAAAACTCAGTCTGCTGCATGACAAAAGCATTCGTTAAAAAGTCTTCAATATTTTGACTGGTTTGAATGCCTTCAAGCGCTTTAATTTGACTAATTTTATCCAACTCCGTCGGTTTCGCATCCAGGAATAACCAACCATTTTGGGTTTGATAGAAATGAGACAAAGCATGACTACCAAGCACATATCGACCAGACGGCTCATCAAAAGGGCCTCGACCATCGTAATCAAACGCAAAAGGTAACTGAGCGATATTGGTCACCGCCGACAAGGAGGTTCTCACACGACTTACTTTGCCCGTTTTGCGTTTCTGATAAAGCGCCAGAGCCATGCCTAAACCGGCGGCAAAACCACAGTTCACATCAAGTGTACCTAAATGGGCATGCTCTTCTGGGGTTTCTGGTCGACCAAAACGACTCATGATGCCGCTGTTCGCTTGAATAATATCATCGTAGCCAATGTAATTGGTTTTGCGTCCTTTACGCGGCGCACCGAAGCAATCAAGACGACAAAACAGCACGTCTGGATTAATCGCACTCAAACTCGCTTGATCCAACCCTAACGGCACCATTTGACGCTCTGGGGCATTCATAACCACCATATCGACACTTTTCACCAGCTGCTCAAAAATTCCTCGGCCTTCCGGCGTCGTGATGTCCATAAGAGCACTCTTCTTGCCAACCCCTGCTTGAAAGGTAAAGAGAATACCGATTAACGGATCATAGAGAGGGGTTACTGGGTCTAACTTAATGATATCCGCACCGAAACGGGACAAAAAGGCAGACGAATGAGGTCCGGCAATCACATTGGTTAAATCCAAAATACGAATGCCACTTAACCATCCATCGCCGCTGGCCGCTTGAATGTCTGCTCCGCGAGGGCGCGTCGATTGATCTGTCATTTCAGCGCCTTTCAAACGCGTTATCGCCTCATCAAACGTGACGTTTTCTCGCGCTTTTGGTGACAACATCGGCTCAGCTTCGCCTTCAAACCACACAATTGGGCCTGGCTGTTTCATGGTACCAAATTCGGCATCATCCACTTCCACAATTAACCCAGACTCTTTGGTGTATTCACAATTCACCCATTCTTGTGTGGTTCGATGAGGCGCTCCCGGAATTTGGCCTTCACCAAAAATAACACCCCATTCTTCGGAGGTTTTTTGCAAAAAGGCGCGCTTCATTTTAGCGGAAATAATATCGGCCCATTTTTTCGGCAAGGGGTACACACCGATCGACGTTTCCCCTTCCCATTCCTGAATCGGAGCATGCAAATCTTTCACGTCCGGCAAGCCTTCGGCGATCAATTCATCATAAATACCCAAGACTTTTAAGGCTCTTTTGGCATGATTGCGGTGAGAAGGGCAAACACAGTAAAACATACGCCCATCCGCACACAGGTAAGTACGATAAAACGGATCTAGATACTCTTGTAACTGCTCATAGCTTAGATCCATTTCGATGTTGTTCAACTTACGGTGCTCTATTTCCAATTCACGCATGGTTTTATAGCGTTCAGGGAGTTGATCAACCACATAAGAATTGTAAGAAAGACCTTCCATCAAGGCCGCCGCAACCGGTACTTCAATAGTATCACCTCGACCTGTTTTTTCTCTTTCAAACAGGGCCAAAGCAATGGAACTGGCCGCTAACGTAATGGCATAAGCAGAACCTAAAGGCAGTGGCGAATAGCTTGGATTGACGCCCATTAGCACTCGATTAAAGCCCATGTCGGTAAACGCACCCGACGTGGCCGCGACAACGGCTTCGGTCGCTTTCCAGTCACGGCGAAGTTGGTCGTTACTGGCAAAACCAGGCATGGAAAGTGTGATTAATTCCGGGCGCTGTTGACGCAATTTAACAAAATCAATGCCCAAATTTTTCATCACATCTGGGCGAAAACTTTCAATCACAATGTCGGCATTGGCAATAATCTCTAGCGCTTGATCTAAGCCAGATTGACTCTTGAGATCCAATCGCAGTGACGCTTTATTTCGATTCAGAATAGCATTGGCAGGATGCTGCCAGCTGGGCCCAGTTGGTGGGTCTATATGTACCACCGTTGCCCCTAAATCGGCCAATACCATAGCCACAGCAGGACCCGCAATTTGCTGACCAAAATCGGCCACACGAATACCTGCCAAAGGTAATTGATTGTGTTTGCTCATATTCACTTCATCCTAGTTAACCTAGTGCCAAACCCGCTTATATAAAGGCTTTAAATAGATTGGCATTATTTATTTTTATACCGGTAACCCGGCTGCTTTTAGGTTTATACGACGTGATTGGTAATCGTGAATTTACCCAGCGAATCGTCGAAAGCAGAATCTTAGGAGTGAATTTGAACGCGAACCAGCAAAATAAAAATGGCCTCAGATATCATTTTTTTTATGTCTAAAAAATGGCAAAAATGACCCATAAAATTTATAGGGTCTAAGGTAAATTTTTTATTGCTTCTCAGTTCAGAGGAGATTCATAACAATGTTTTTCGCAACAAAGTCATTAAGACAAACCGACGGGATTTAATCTGCGTTAGTGGTCAATAAATGTCTTAACAATAAAATAAAAATAAAAGAGAGAATCGCAATATGAAACATACTATGCACGCTTGTCTCATCTACGCAGAACAGCCCAGGTTGGCTGAGTTTACTTTGCAAACTTCAAAGAAAAACAACGCGCAGATGGGGTCAACACGATGAATAACAAATCTTATGTTCTCCCAAAAAAAGGGTTGTTTTCCGGCACGCATCCCATTCTAGCTGTTGGCTCCGCCCTGCTAGTTACGGCATTTGTATTGTTTACCGTCTTCGATCCGACCCTTGCAAATACCCTTTACAGCTCAGCCAACAGCTATATTTCGTCTAACTTAGCTTGGTATTACATTGGGTTAATTAGTTTTTTCCTATTTTTCGCGGTTTGGATCAGTTTTAGTCCTTATGGTGATATTCGTCTTGGGAAAGATTCAGATCGTCCAGAATTCAGCAATTATGCTTGGTTCTCCATGCTGTTCAGTGCGGGAATTGGTATCGGCATCCTATTTTGGAGTATTGCCGAACCCATTTATCACTTCCAAAACAACCCGTTTGTCGCAGAATCCCAACAAAATACCGTTGAAGCTGCACAAGTGGCCATGCGCATCGCTATTTTCCATTGGGGTCTTCACGGCTGGGGATTGTTTGCGGTAATTGGGTTGGCATTGGCTTACTTTTCCTACCGAAAAGGCCTACCGCTTTCCATTCGATCTAGCTTACACCCAATCTTTGGAGACCGAATCTACGGACCAATCGGTCACGCGGCCGATTTGCTAGCGGTATTCGGTACTGTATTTGGTATTGCAACCTCTCTAGGTTTAGGCGCGCAGCAGATGAACGCGGGTCTGTCTTATTTGTTTGGCATCGAGATTTCCACAACCAACCAAATTATCCTTATTGCCATCTTGTCGGTGATTGCAACAGGCTCCGTTTTAACGGGCTTAAATAAAGGCATCAAGATTTTAAGTGAGTGGAACATGCACTTAACCATCGTGATCCTTTTGCTGTTCATTGTATTTGGTCCAACGGTGTATGTACTCGGCGCGTTTATTACTAACCTAGGCGATTATGTTTCCCACGTGGTAGAGCTGGGTTTCTGGGTCGATCCTGATCCGAAAGGTCAATGGCAAGGTTGGTGGACAATCTTCTATTGGGGTTGGTGGATTGCTTGGGCGCCTTTCTGCGGCATCTTCATCGCGCGTATTTCTAAAGGTCGTACCATTCGTGAATTCGTCTTCGGTGTATTAATTGCGCCAACGCTTCTTGCCGCATTCTGGATTTCCATTTTTGGTAACACAGCGATGTTTGTGGAATTGTTTGGCGCAGGTGGCATCACCGAAGCGGTGAACGCTGACACGACCATGGCCTTGTTCACCACCATTGAAAGCATGAACGCAGGGGATGTTATCACCATCATCATTTCAAGCCTGTGTACCTTGATGCTAGTCACTTACTTTGTCACCTCAGCGGACTCCGCCACCCTGGTTATTTGTACCATCGTGTCTTTTGGTGATGAGCATCCACCAGCAAAATTCAGAGTCTTTTGGGGCGCTGCTATTGGTGCGGTTGCGGCGGTACTTCTTTACGCCGGTGGATTGAAAGCCTTGCAAACCGCGTCGATTGTCGCCGCTCTGCCTTTCTCTTTCATCGTCATTATGGCCGCGTATGGACTGGTTAAATCCCTAAAAGCCGAGATTCGAACCAACCAAGACGAACAACTTAAACCCGTAACGGAAGCAAAATCTTAACCGATCGCCCAAGGTTTGATTAAACCGACAATCGCGATTTGCACCAGCATTAGCGCAAATCGCGATATGCGCTCGACTAAAGACGCAACCGTTTGTCTCACACACATAACATTAGGAAACAGTATGTCTACTCAAATCATTCTTCCGCGCATGTTACAAGTCGGCAAAGACGCCAGTCATGCCACTCCTAATATTTTAGAGAGCCTTGGCTGTCACCGTCCATTGATCATCACAGACAAAATGATGGTGAAACTGGGCTACGCGGAAAAAATCCAAGCCGTTCTAGCAGAGCAAAACATGTCAGCTGACGTCTTTGACGACACCGTACCTGAACCCACTGTCGCGTCGATTCAATCAGGCGTTAATAAAGTCAGAGAAGGCGATTACGACAGCATCATTGCCTTGGGTGGCGGTAGCCCAATCGACAGCGCCAAAGCCATCAGTATTTTAGGCAAATTTGGTGGTGAGATGCGCGATTATAAATTTCCTCGCGTCGTGACTGAAGCGGGCTTACCCATTATTGCCATTCCGACAACGGCCGGGACGGGATCAGAGGTCACGAAAGTCACCATCATTACAGATGAAAACACAGACGAAAAAATGCTCTGCATGGGCGTCGGTTTCATGCCTGTGGCGGCTTTAGTTGATTACAACTTAACCCTATCGCTACCAGCACGAACCACAGCGGATACTGGTATTGATGCTCTGACACATGCGATGGAAGCGTATGTCAGTAAAAAAGCCAGCCTCTACAGTGACGGTCAAGCCTTAGAAGCCATGCGTTTAATCGCCCCTAATCTTCGCCGTGTTTATCATGATGGCGCTGACGAAACCGCTCGTGAAGCCATGATGCTTGGTTCCACTCTGGCTGGTATCGCCTTTTCAAACGCCTCTGTCGCATTAGTGCATGGTATGAGCCGTCCAATTGGTGCGGCTTTCCATGTACCTCATGGTTTATCCAACGCCATGCTACTCCCTGCTGTCACCGAATATTCTATTCCTGCTGCCGTTCAGCGCTATGCCGATTGTGCCCGCGCAATGGGCATCGCGTCACAGCAAGACAGTAACGACACGGCCAACGAAAAACTGATCGCCGAACTTAAAGCACTAAACGAAGAGCTCAAAGTGCCTACTCCTGAAGAGTTTGGTATCGACAGAACCCATTTCATGGGATTGCTCGACACCATGGCAGAACAAGCGATCGCCTCTGGTTCACCGGGTAACAATCCAAGAGTTCCCAGCCCGGACGAAGTCATTGAGCTTTACAAGCAGCTTTGGGATTAAATTCGATTTAAACATAGAGAGCCCTTTCTACGGCTCAGATAATTTTTGAGGAAACATAAATGAATACCATTGGACAACTGATTAATGGCGAAGTCATCGTCGAAGGCACTCGTCAACAAGACGTTTACAACCCATCTACTGGTGAAGTCAGCAAGCAAGTAGATCTTGCCTCTAAAAGTACAGTAGAGAGCGCCATTGCAGCCGCTCAGGCCGCCTTCCCAGCTTGGCGTAATACCCCTGCGATAAAACGTGCTCGCATCATGTTTAAGTTCAAGACCTTACTAGAAGAACATGCAGATAAAATTTGCGCCATGATCGGCGAAGAGCATGGCAAGATCAGTCATGATGCAGCAGGTGAGTTGCAACGTGGTATTGAAAACGTTGAATACGCTTGTGGCGCTCCTGAACTGTTAAAGGGCGAACACAGTAAGAACGTTGGTCCAAACATCGATTCTTGGAGCGAGTTTCAACCACTGGGTGTGGTGGCTGGCATCACGCCATTTAACTTCCCAGCCATGGTACCGTTGTGGATGTTCCCTATGGCCTTGGTTTGCGGTAACTGCTTCATCCTTAAGCCATCCGAACGTGACCCAAGCTCAACGCTTTTCATCGCTCAGTTGTTAAAAGAAGCCGGTCTGCCAGACGGTGTCATGAGTGTGATTAACGGTGATAAAGAAGCCGTTGACACTTTACTGCATGATGATCATATCAAGGCGGTGAGCTTTGTTGGTTCCACACCGATTGCGGAATACATCTATACCACCGCCAATGCCAATGGCAAACGCTGCCAAGCACTAGGTGGTGCGAAAAACCACGCCATTGTTATGCCGGATGCAGACATGGATAATGCCGTAAATCAGCTAGTCGGGGCGGCCTTTGGTTCCTCTGGCGAACGATGCATGGCTCTGTCTGTGGCGGTTGCTGTAGGCGATGCAGCCGGAGATGCGCTAATATCAAAAATGCAAGAAGCCATGAAAAACCTCAACGTCGGTGCCTACTCTGATGCCACAAACGATTTTGGCCCTGTGATCACCAAAGCTCATCAAGAGAAAGTCATCGGCTATATTAATAGTGCAGAACAGCAAGGCTCTAAGATTGTCGTTGATGGCCGACAAACCAAGGTCGCCGGTTATGAAAACGGCTTCTTTGTTGGTGCCACGCTCATTGATAACGTGAGCTCAGACATGGTCAGCTACAAAGAAGAAATCTTTGGCCCAGTACTACAAGTGGTACGAGTCGGCACCATGCAAGAGGCGATGGATCTTATCGATGCCCACGAATACGGTAATGGCACCTGTATCTTTACTCGTGATGGAGAAGCGGCACGTTACTTCTCTGACAACATTCAAGTGGGCATGGTTGGCATCAATGTTCCATTGCCTGTGCCAGTGGCGTACCACAGCTTTGGCGGTTGGAAACGTTCATTGTTTGGCGACCTTCATGCTTATGGTCCAGATGCGGTACGTTTCTACACCAAGCGTAAAACCGTGACACAACGTTGGCCTTCAGCTGGTGTTCGTGAAGGCGTTGAATTCTCAATGCCTACCATGAAGTAAAAAAACGAACGCTAAGGACAGCAAAAGTGTTATCTTCTCATCGCCATAGCTCTAATGAATAAGAGCTATGGCTTTGTTTTATATGAAAATAAATATAAAAATGGTCATCTAAAAGTCTATTAAGTTCTATTTCCGTTTAGGGTTACTGAAATAGGAAGTTTTGGCATCAATTAATAGCTAACATTGAAATATATGTTGAGATTACGAACATGAAAAAAAGACTGCCTCCACTCAATTGGTTACGTTCATTTGAAGCCTCTGCGCGCCACCTAAATTTCACTCAAGCGGCCAATGAACTCAATCTCACCCAAGCGGCCATTAGCCAGCAAGTCAAAAGTCTTGAATCGCAACTGGGTACGACCCTGTTTAAACGACTGCCACGAGGTCTCGCCTTAACCGATGCTGGCTTAGCCTACATGCCCGCCATACATGACTCGATTGGCAGACTGGCTGCCGTCACAGATGAATTATTTGGCCAAGGCCAGAGTCGACAAGTGACCATTCGTGTCAGCTTGGTCTTCTTTACTACATGGTTGGCCCCAAAGCTGCCACTTTTTTACGAACAATACCCAGACATCCGAGTACGCTTTACCAGCAATATTTGGAAAGAAGAAAAAGAAAAAGACACGGATTTGGACATTCGCTACGGTCGAGGTATATGGTCCGATGTGAAAGCCGAAAGACTGACATGGGATGAGCTCTTTCCTGTCTGCAGTCCTGACCTTATCAAAGATCATCCACTGCCACTTGAAAAAGACTTGCTATCAGAGCACAGGTTACTGCACGTATTAGGTTATGAAGAAGGCTGGGGCTATTGGCTCAACCAAACCAGTACCGACTACCATGACAAGGGCCATGGAATTCAATTCGATACCTTAATATCCGCTCTTGAAATGGCAAAACTGGGACAAGGTTTTGCACTCGGTCGCACCTCATTGGTTTCCGGTATGTTGGAAGAAGGCTGTTTGATTGCCCCGTTTGAAGATAAATTAGAAACCTCAGAAGCGTTTTTCTTAACCCATACAGCCCCACAATTTCTTCACCCAAATGCAGAAATATTTAAAAAATGGGTGCTGGAAACGGCACAAAAACAACGTTCTTAGTACAAGCAATTAACATCAATGCGCTATGACAAACTCATTACAATGAACCGTTTGTCATAGCGATAAAACAAGCAGGCAAAAAACGCTTAAAAAACAAACTTCACCAAAGCCTGTAGAACAACAAAAGACATAATACCGGCCAAAATATCGTCCAACATAATACCAAAGCCACCATGTACGTTTTTATCGACCCAAGAAATTGGCCAAGGTTTCAATATATCGAATAGGCGAAATAACACAAAACCCAGCACGATATAGAACCATCCCGCTGGCGCTAGCCACATGGTAATCCAGAAGCCAACAAACTCGTCCCAAACAATACCAGCATGATCGTGCACTCCCATATCTTTCGAGGTTTTTCCGCAAAGATAGATCCCTACCAACGACGTCACCACCAGTACAATAAAATACGCCGTTGCGGTTAAATCTTGCAGAAACCAAATAAACAAAGGCACCGCGGCCAAAGTACCAAAAGTTCCGGGCGCTTTTGGCGCAGCACCAGAACCAAGGCCAAACGCCAAGAAATGTATCGGATTACGCCATACCGACGCCGGGGCTGAATTCACCATGAAGCCATTTACCTATTTAAATTAAAAACTAAAGATTCTTTACGGGCGTAATAGTCACCCCTAAAAATGTTGCCAGCCTGTTAGCTCGCCATCATACCCCTGAATACTAAAACCTTCCGCGACAATTTCACCCACCTTGCTACAAGGTAAGCTTAACGTTTGAGTAATCAAGGCGATTTCGGCAGCTTGTTCTTTCGATGCGGTAAAGCATAACTCGTAATCATCACCGCCGGTTAACGCTAATATCAGCGCAGATTCTGGCTGCCATCGTTGTAACTCTGCGGAAATCGGCACGCGACTCGCATCGATATTCGCTCCGACACCAGAGGCTTTAAGTATATGCTGGATATCTTGAGCAAGACCATCAGAAATATCCATCATGGCATGAACCACGCGCTTTAGTGCCATGCCTGCAATCAGTCTTGGCTGTGGTCGCCAATAACGATCGTAGAAACAATCAAAGCGCTCACTTGATACTTGCAACTCACCCGTCACAATCGGCACAGCCGCCGCCGCATCGCCTAACAAACCTGTAACATAAATATCATCACCGACTTTTGCACCACTGCGTTTTACCGCCATGTCAGCTTCTACATAACCATGCACTTGTAACGTAATCGTCAGTGGCCCTTTCGTGGTATCACCACCAACCAAAGCCAAGCCTATTGGCTCAGCCAGTTCTGCCATGCCTTGCGCCAAACCTGCTAACCATTGAGGATCGGACTCCGGAATCGTCAGTCCCAAGGTAAAAAAGGCAGGCTTCGCCCCCATCGCGGCTAAATCGCTGACGCAACTTGCCACAGCACGGTAACCAATATCGACAGGATCTGCATCGAAAGGAAAATGTCGCCCCTCGACCAAGGTGTCCATGGAGAACACTAGACTCTGGCCTTGCGGCACTTGCACTTGGGCACAATCATCACCGATGCCCAACAAAAGATCTCCGCGCCCCTGTGTACTAGCCATCACAGACGCTTGAAAGATATTTTGTATCAACTCGAATTCTTTCAACAGAAGGTCCTTTTATCCTAATTAATGGCTCAATCAAGACATTCGCCTAGCGATCAAGACAAGCCCGTTTAATGACCAAGAGGATACCGTATTGTCAACAGGATGTCAGAAGCAAAACAAGGCAGACTGCTTAACGCAGATCTGCCTTGTTTATTATATAAACCGTCGACTGAACTCGCCTTACTACTCGACCTACGAGCGCTTGGCGCGAGTCTTAGGTGTTGGAATAACTTCTAGGTAAAAAGACTTCCAATGCTGACTTTGCGCAGAACTAATATTGGTATTGATATCACCTTCGTGAATCGCTCTCGCCTTGTCTGCACCTTGACCAAACTTACAGTTAAATCCCCAGAAATCAGCCCCTTCTGGCAAGGCTTTATTACGCTCTGCTTTAATGTATTGCTTAACTTCGTTTTTCGCTTCTTCAATGAGACGCTGGTATGGTTTTTTGGGGTGAGATAAAACAAAGTTCTTTTTCATTATGATCCTAAAATTGTAGGGCAAGCTTACATAGTCGCCTTATTACCACGCATAATAACGGGTTCCCTATAAAGCAGCCATCCATATAAAGAATTATAAGAGCTTTTCTTCATGCTCTGCTAGGGTTCTTTATCCTTATACTCTTGTTCGGCATCCAAATCGGCTTGGTGCTCGGCATGATCGATAGCCCATTCGCCCGCAGCTTCCACCGCAACGGCAGACGTGGTTGGTAAAACGCCAAGGTAGCTATCCGTTTCTTCCACCGGCACCTGCCCTCCCTGCAGAGACATACTGTACAGAGCGAAGGCCGCAATTCCTAAAAACGTCACGCCAAGTACCAGCCAAAAAGCGCCCGCGCCAAGTGTTTGCATAAACCAACCACTCAATAACGGGCCTGAAATCGCCCCTAAGCCAAAGGTAAAAACAAGACCTCCTGACGCTGCAGGCATATCACTCGCTGAAAGAGAATCATTAGTATAAGCAAGAAACAAAGCATATAAAGGCGTGGTCACACCACCGGCAAAAAAAGCGGACACCATTAAAGGCCAAAAAGCACTATGGCTCACCCAACCAAATCCACAAGAAGCACCGCCAATACAAGAAGCCCAAAAGATTAATTTGCCTCGACTGACTCTGTCTGACATCCAGCCAATTGGATACTGCATAACCAAAGCACCGGCAAATAACATGGCAACAAATAGAGCAATACTGTTCGCTGAAAGGCCTATTTGACTGGCAAATACAGCCCCCATACCGGACTGAGTGGCGTAAACACATCCTAATAAAAAGATGCCGACAGTGCCCAAAGGAGACTCTTTCAGCAACACTTTAAGTGGCATTGGCCTTGTCACTTCTACAGCAGGTACCGCTGCGGCAGACAACAAAATAGGAGCAAAAGAAATAGAAACTAAAATAGAAGCACAAATAAATAGTACTGAAGTACTGGCATCACCCAACATCAGCAAGCCCTGGGCGCCGATAATACCAAGTGTCTGAGCAATCATGTAGGCAGATAAAACTTTTCCACGGGTGTCATTGGTTGCAGAATCATTCAACCAACTTTCTGCAGCAACATAAATCCCAGACATACAAAAGCCCAACAATAAACGTATTACTGTCCAAGCCCAAGGGTCAGTCAATAATGGAAAGGAAATTAGACCGGCTGACATAAAGCTACCTAACGCAGCAAACACTCTCACATGACCAACACGACGAATCAATAGGGGCGTAAACCGAGCACCGGACAAAAAGCCAACATAATAACCCGAGGTAATAATTGCCAACTCAGCTGAAGAAAAACCCTCAATCCCACCTCGAAGACCGATTAGAGTAAAATGCATGCCATTGCCCAACATAATAAGCACTATGCCAAGCAACAAAGCCCAAACTTTCGTAAGCACTTGAATCATCAACCATCCTCACATATTAAGCTGACAGGCCATTTATTAAGCCTCTCCCAAGAACAATCGAGCAACCCAAGCACTTAGCTGAATCTGCCAATCTAGATGGTTCCATTTGCCCTTACTCTACTCTAATACCTCCTTACTCAATCAACCACTTCCACCACAAAATTGACTATAAACGTCATCACTACTTTGGAATCACTTTCGCAGTAGCACTAATGGAAAAATACAAGAAGGCGGCGGCACTGCAACCTACGGCAAGAACAGAGCAAGCCAAGAAAACCTTATCGTGCGCTAAAGGTAGAAATTCCAAAATAGAAGTCACAAATTGCCCTGAAAATACGGACATTGCAAATAAGGATAAGTTACGCCCTAAATTACCGCTGCTGCTGGCTTCCACCGTTGAATGGTTAAGCAATGGAATAGACAAACCAAACCCTGCTCCAGCAAATACTGAAGCCGTAACAATGTGCCAATTCTCACTACTAAATGCGAATACTACGTGTCCAATTGCATACATTAAAAAGGCCATTCCTAAAGTATGTTTCACACTAAAGCGCGCCACCATTTTAGGCATGGTCATCGCAGAAAATACCGCCACCAAAGAAATAAAAGATAGAACATATCCGGTTTGTGCTTCGCTGTACTGTAAACCAGCAAGAAAGCTCGGTAAGGATATAATAAAACTAAAAAACAAGCCCATTGCCAAGACCGTAAACAATACAATCCACCCCATAGAGGATGAAGGAGGCGCAACGTCGGCATGATTTACTTCCTGTGTATCTACTGATTGATGCTGGGGAACAAAGCATACGGTCAGAACGACACACAAAAAGGCCATTACATACAATAAAAATGGCGCCTGCCAGCTCAACTCACTCAGTAACCCACCAACAAACAAAAAAACAACACCACCAAGTTCTATTGCCATGCCTTGCTTAGCAATCATATTCAGTCGTGCTGTCCCCTGATACCATTGAGAAATCACTGCTGTGCCAGAAGCCATTAATCCCGCAGCAAAGCCACCAAGCATGATGCGATCTATCGCAACCTGCCAGGGACCATGCAAGTAAGCACCTCCAGCTCCCAAAAGAAAATAGCCCCATAAGCCAATCAACAATGTGGTTCTCGCACCAATACGGTCGATTAATTTACCAAAAAAAGGGGCAAAGATAATCGCGCCTAACGCTGGTAATGTTATAAGAAAAGTAGCGTATTCACTGACGCCTAACCCTTCTGCAACACTTTGTAACCCTGGTGCCAGAGCAGCGCCTACCATGATGGTCAACATGGCAACTAAGAGCAATGAAAGCTCGCCTAAACGGGACAACCGCATAAATAGCCTCTAAAAATATTAAAGAGAGATACTTTACAAGGTTAGAACTAATGCGTTAAATGATAAAAATAACCTATATTTATCTTTTTTGAGCATAAATGAATTTTAAACACTTAAAAACTTTTATAGAAGTTGCCAACTGTAAAAGCTTCTCCGTTGCAGCAACTCGCCTACACACGGTGCAAAGCGCTATAAGTCGACATATCAATGCCCTTGAAGAAGAGCTTGGTATTAGTTTGTTTGAACGTAATACTCGGCATGTCGCACTCACCGCATCCGGTGAGGTTTATTTCGCCCATGCGAAAGCGATTCTGAATCACTGCGAGCAAGCTAAAAACGACGCTCAATTAGTTGCTCAAGGGAAGCTGGGAGTTTTACGAATTGGTTATTTAAGTTCGGCCTGTGCTCATTTTTTGCCTTCGGTATTACGACGCTTTAACGAATTCGTACCCAATATAGATGTGAAAATTTTTGAAATGACAGCCGCCCAACAATTACATGCTTTTGTAGAGGGGAGCATAGATATTGGTTTTTCACGCCCCATTGACTATGGTTATGACGGCTTAATCAGACACAAGCACTTAAGCAACGACCCAATTTACCTCGTGGTAAACGACTCCCACCCTTTAGCGCAAAAAAATACAGCACGCCTTACCGATTTAACCCCTTATTCATTAACGCTTTTTGCTCGTGATCAAGCATCTAGTTTATTTGACACCATTATTAGTGCGTTTCACCAACACGAGATAAGACCTAAAGTTCACAGTGAACCTATCTCCATGCAGGCATTATTAACGCAGGTTGCAAGTAGTCAAACCGTCGCTTTAGTTCCAGGCTGCGTCCGTAACTTACAAACCAAGCAATGCTGCTTTATTCCTCTGGATATCCCATTATTTACCCCATTAGAAATGCATTGGACAGCCAGCCCATCCGCCACAGCCAAAACATGGCTTCATTGGTGCGAACAAGATATCAATTTGGAAAAAGAAACGCCTTCTCACAGCCCGTCATGACCTTGTTCAAAATATTTCCTAGCAAAAATGCAAAAAAAAGCCCCGTTATTAGCAAGTAATAACGGGGCGCTTTTAATTGTCTATTTAGGATACTTTAAACAATATTTAAATAATCGTTTCTCGATTACTTATTCGACTCTTTATTCGCCTCTCGACGAGCGGCGATTTCTTCGCGGCGCACGCGTTGTGCTAGTTTATCTAGAATACCGTTTACGTATTTATGGCTTTCTGTCGCGCCGAAGCCTTTTGCCAGCTCTACGCTTTCGTTGATTGCAACGCGGTATGGCACATCTAGACGTTGAGATAATTCAAATGAACCAATACGCATCACGGCCAATTCGATTGGGTCCAGTTCGCTTAGTGGACGATCTAGTAATTCTTCAAACAAAGCGTCCAGTTTTTTCGCGCTAGCAGTAACGCCTTGCAGCAATTCACGGAAGTAAACTTTATCACAAGAATCCATTTCTTGATCTTGGTTCATCACGAATTGAGTTTCGATCTCACTCACTGTAGATTGGTTCATCTGCCACTGGTAGACCGCTTGTAATGCTAAACGACGAGAAGCACTGCGTAATTGCGAACGTGAAGGCTTTTTGCTCTTACGTTTTGGTGCTGGTGTTTGGTCGTTTGTTGTTTCCACTTCGCTCATTTTTCGCCTCAATTGTCCAGACTACGCCGCCTTATGGGCTGACGTTTTTTGTCTGTTTGAACGTACCCTTGGTTGTTAAAGAGCTATATAGATGCTGCCTTTTGACAGTATCTGAGTCATATCGACCAAAGGTACGAATATACGGGTTGTCTTGGTCGGCGATTATAGCAACATTTATTCTAGGTTTCTCGGCAAAGTTCTCTAAATATCAGCAAGAAAAAACGATTTTCAGGCTTTTCTTTAAAAAAGCCTGAAAAAGCAATGACTCAGCTTTTCACTATTCCTCAAAATCGCCTTCAAAATCTTCATCTAAGTATTTTGGCAAATAGACTAAACGAACATCTTGTCCTACTTGGCGAACCGATTTAAGCGTCAAATCAACCGCTTCACCCATTGCCTCTAATGGCAATTTAAATAATGGGCGCGCACTGGAGCCCAGTAATTTTGGAGCCATATACACCACAATCTCATCAATCAGACCTGCTTCTAAAAAACCACCAGCCAGTTCAGCGCCCGCTTCTAACAGCACCTCGTTGATACCTGCGTCTGCCAGTTGCTCCATCGCGTCCAATAAGTCGAGCCGCCCATCTTCACCCCGTGGAGCAAAACACACAGTCACACCTTTCTTAGTGAGCACTTCTAAATGTTCTGTTTCGACCTCTTCTTCGACCGAAAACACCCAAGCTTGATTGCTTGGATAGAGAATTTTCGCTTCTGGAAGAATCGACAACGCGGTATCCATCACCACTCGAATAGGTTGACGCACACTTTTCGAATCAGCGTTCTGGTCATCATTATCAATGCGCACTGTCATGCTTGGGTTGTCTGCCAACACAGAGCCAATACCGGTAACAATAGCGTCACTTTGTGCGCGCAAACGCTGAACATCAAGACGCGCTGCCGCATCGGTAATCCATTGGCTTTCGCCCGATTCCATCGCAGTGCGGCCGTCCATGCTCATGGCCAGTTTCACTCGCACATATGGAAGACCTTCACGCATGCGCTTAATAAAACCTGGATTTAACGCTTCGCAATCCGATTCCAATACAGGCCCAATAACTTCGATGCCCGCTTTTTTGATTTTTGCCAAGCCATTACCAGACACTTCCGGATTGGGGTCTTGCATGCCGTAAACAACGCGCGCTATACCTGCTTTAATCAAGGCATCGGCACAAGGCGGTGTTTTGCCTTGATGGCTACAAGGTTCCAAAGTGACATAAGCGGTCGCGCCAATAGCATCTTGTTTCGCATCCGCCAACGCATTGACCTCCGCGTGGCCTTCTCCAGCTTTCACATGAAAACCTTGACCAATAACTTGCTGGTCTTTCACCAACACACAACCAACGCGAGGGTTAGGGTGTGTTGTATAGCGGCCTTTTTTCGCCAGTTGAATGGCTTTTGCCATCCAATATTCGTGATTGTAAACTGTCATACTTCGTCTTCTTTTTTCGATTCTGGGGCGTTTTTTTCCGACTCTTGAACAGAGGTACCATGGCTTTCTAGGCGATCTATCGCCTCACGAAATTCGCTAATATCTTTAAAGCTTCGATACACAGAGGCAAAGCGAACATAGGCCACTTGATCAAGGCGTTGAAGCTCCTCCATCACGGCTTCGCCAGTCCAGCGAGACGGTAACTCTCGTTCACCAGTAGCTTGCATTTTTTCTTTGATGCGAGTGATGGCAGTTTCTACTGCTTCAATGCTGACAGGCCGTTTTTCAATGGCTTTAATAATGCCATTACGTAATTTGTCTTCATCAAAAGCTTCTCGACTACCATCACTTTTTATCAGTTTAGGCATTTGTAATTCGGCTACTTCAAAAGTGGTGAAGCGCTCTTGGCAATGACTACAGGTACGACGGCGACGAACCTGTGCGCCTTCAGAAACCAATCGAGAATCCACTACTTTAGTATCTTGAGTTCCACAAAAAGGACATCGCATGGTGCTTCCAATATGACTAATTTGGTGTAAGAATGCCTGTTAATTAGGCCATTATTTAATGGTTTAAATGATAGCAACCCCGCCATAATTTAGCTACCGAGCTACTGTGTGTGCTTTTACCATTCTGCTTACTCAGGGAATACATAAGTTTATAAGGATTTATATGCCATTCGCAGAATTATCAGGTTTAGTAGCCGCCTTATGTTGGACTATTTCAAGCCTAATGGCGCCTAACTTAATTCAACGTTTTGGCACCATGCGCTTTAATACTTTCCGTATTGTTATTGCCAGCTCCATCTTGTTAGTCATTTGCTTAATCACTCAGCGCTTCAATGCAACTTTATGGCAACATACTGAGATAATCATGCTGTCTGGCTTATTGGGGATTTTCATTGGCGACACCATGCTGTTTACCGCAGTGCACCGCTTAGGCCCTCGGCGTGCTGGCGTACTTTTTGCTACCAACGCTCCTATGTCGATTGTATTAGGCTGGTTATTTTTAGGCGAAAACCTTTCCTTTAATCAGCTTTTTGCCTGCGGTTTAGTGCTCATCGGCGTGGTGATTGCCATTCTATTTGGTCGCAAAAATAGTCTTCATGCTTGGGAGCAAACCAAAGGCAAGTTAAGCATAGGCATCATACTTGCTCTGGGGGCTGCACTAGGTCAAGCCAGTGGCGCTTTACTCAGCAAACCGGCCTTAATTGATGGTGCTGACCCTGTTGCTGTGTCTGCGTTGCGCGTTGGCACTGGTGCTCTGGCTCTTGTTTTGGCTTATAGCTTGTTCTATCGACATAAACAGCCAGTGGATGCTATTCCATTTAGACAGCTCACACGCTTTGACTTCATCGGTATTGCTACCCTCGCCACGATAGGTATGGTTATCGGCATGAGTGTATTAGTCTGGGGAGTCGGCAACGCCAATGTTGGCATCGTCACGACCTTATCCGCTGTTGTGCCCGTATTAATTTTACCCGGCTTATGGATTACTACCGGACAGCGCCCAGCCTTTGGTGCATGGATTGGTGCGATTTTCGTTGTGGCAGGCGCGGCTTTGATTATTCTGAAATAGCCTTGCCTGTGCTATCCTTAACGCACTCATTTTTCAATCGGCTCTCCGTCGATTTGCCTACTTTGTATTTGGTGAATCTGCGGAGCGTTTTTTAATCTAGGATAAGTGGCATTTCTATGGCTCAGTTCGTATATAGCATGAACCGCGTTGGGAAAGTTGTTCCCCCGAAACGCGAGATTCTAAAAGACATTTCCCTTTCATTCTTCCCTGGCGCTAAGATCGGTGTATTGGGTCTTAACGGTTCTGGTAAATCGACTCTTCTACGCATTATGGCGGGTGTAGATACCGAGCATAATGGTGAAGCACGCCCAATGCCGGGGATCAAAATCGGCTACTTGGAACAAGAACCTCATCTTGATCCAGAAAAAAACGTACGTGGCATTGTTGAAGAAGCCTTCTCTGACGTTATTGAAGCCATGGCACGTTTGGATGCGGTTTACGCAGAATACGCAGAACCCGATGCAGACTTTGATGCCCTAGCAAAAGAACAAGGCCAACTTGAAGCTTTGATCGAAGCAAAAGAAGGTCACAACCTAGAGCGCGCCCTTGAAGTAGCAGCCGATGCGCTACGTCTTCCTCATTGGGATGCAAAAGTAGAGCATCTTTCTGGTGGTGAACGTCGTCGTGTTGCTCTATGTCGTTTGTTGCTTAACAAACCAGACATGATCCTACTAGACGAACCAACCAACCATTTGGATGCGGAATCCGTTGCTTGGCTAGAGCGCTTCCTAAAAGATTACCCAGGCACTGTTGTGGCGATTACCCATGACCGTTACTTCCTAGATAACGCTGCAGGCTGGATTCTGGAACTTGACCGTGGCCACGGTATTCCATACGAAGGTAACTACTCTTCTTGGTTGGAACAAAAAGACGCGCGTCTACAAACTGAAGCGAAGCAACAAGCTTCTCACCAAAAAGCCATTAAATCTGAGCTTGAGTGGGTTCGCCAAAACGCCAAAGGCCGTCAGTCTAAATCCAAAGCCCGTTTGGCTCGATTCGAGGAAATGAACTCGCAAGAGTTCCAAGATCGTAACGAAACCAACGAATTGTACATTCCACCAGGACCACGTCTTGGTTCTAAAGTCATCGAAATCGAAGGCGTTAGCAAAAGCTTCGAACACAAGATGCTACTAGAAGACTTCAACATGGTGGTGCCACAAGGCGCGATCGTTGGTGTGGTTGGTGGTAACGGTGCGGGTAAATCGACTCTGTTCAAAATGATCGCCGGCATCGAGCAACCTGACACAGGTACCGTCACCATAGGTGAAACCGTACAGCTTGCTTACGTTGACCAAATGCGTGAACTGGACGGCGACAAAACTGTCTTCGAAGAAATCGCTGACGGTCAAGACATGATCACGGTTCACAACTACAAAGTGCCGTCTCGTGCTTACATTGGTCGCTTTAACTTCAAAGGGTCTGATCAACAAAAATTGGTTAAGCACTTGTCTGGTGGTGAGCGTAACCGCTTGCACCTTGCGAAACTGCTTAAAGAAGGTGGCAACGTATTGCTACTGGATGAGCCAACCAACGACCTTGACGTAGAAACCTTACGTGCACTGGAAGACGCGTTACTTGCCTTCCCAGGCGCCGCGATTGTTATTTCCCATGACCGTTGGTTCCTAGACCGTATCGCAACACACATCCTAGCGTACGAAGGCGACTCTAAAGCCGTCTTCTTCGAAGGGAACTACGCAGAATACGAAGCCGACTACAAAGCTCGTACCGGCAATGAAGCCACACCGACTCGTATCAAATACAAACGTATTGATGCGTAATTCTATTTAATAGGATTGGTTGGCTTGAATGGAAAGCCGCTTATCGAAAGGTAAGCGGTTTTTTTGATGAGCTTACGAATTAACTTTTTAAAAGCACTCTTTTATGCAGTAGCAGTTAAACGCAAACTTTCATAGTAGTCTTCTGCCAAGGCAGTCATTTTAAAGTCTGCCTCAGTCCCTACGACTTTCTTAACAGCTTCTTGAATCTCTTCTAAATCGACATTAAAGAATTCTTTACGAGTATTAACAGCATTAACACGCTGACGATGAAACTCACGATGCAATGCCGATTCTAATGCTGGCGCATCATCTGTATAGATCATAGCGTGAACATCGAATGAGAACGGCACACTTGCATCACCCAGTTCTTTAACCCTATCCATAGGCTCTAATCTACGAGTTAAACCAATTTTATAGACATCCTCTCCAAATGAACCAATATTACTAATGACATATACATGACCTTTACGAGTTTGTTCGGCCATACTTTTGGCTCGCTCTTCTTTGGCTTCGGCTTCCGCTAATTGCTGCTCTAAAATGGCAATTCTTTGTTCCATTTCACTACGTTCTTGATCCGTAGCTTTAAAAAGCTCATCACGAGCCTTATCAAGAAGGTTACGATACATTTTTTCTTCTTTTTCAGCTTCCGCAATAGCCTTTTCATACTCTTTAATAGCTCGTTGCTCTTCTCTGATCTGTTCTTTTATTAACCTCTGTTCTGCAACCTCTGCTTGTTTCTTCAACATAAATTGGTATTGAAGCTTACACTCCTCAAACTTTAGTTCGATATAATTAATATCAAAGCCACACTCTAATATCGCTGCAGATTTTTCAAGAGTATTAGCTAGCTTTTCAATGCGCTCAAGTGTACGACCAAATGAGCTTGGAGATACTTTACCTATCAATAAATCACACTCAATGTTGAACGCTGTGAGCATCAACTTGACTTGACCATTAAGTATTTTTTTATTGAAAGCACTGTTATCGGAAATGACTTTTGACTCGGGGAAAATAATAGCTGTTTTGTCTTTGATCATATCCTTTTGCTGCTGCCGAACGTCTTTTATTTCTTCGGTGTAGCGATCTGACGTTTCATAAAGGTATTCGGGCATTTCAAAATGACCATGAGATGTGTATTCCTCGAGGCGTGAGTACAAATCTATACTGCTCATTAATTCGTCTAAACTTTCTTCGTTTTTCTCAATATTAACTAAAAGATCGTTTAAAGCGTTTTGATTTTTTTCAAATAATTCATTTTGTTCTCTAATACTTGATTTAATAGAACTCTCTTGTCCTTTCAAAGCTTGTAATTCGGCAGTCTCTTTATCAATTATTGAAAGTTTTTCCTCTGCAAAAGCATTCGTTTTTTTTAACTCTTCGTGCTCTTCTTTGCTTTTCGTTAACGCCTCATCAATAGATTTAAACCCTTCAACCTTTTTGTTCACTGATCGCTTCGTTAATATGTAAGTTAAAAGAATTGCTATTAAAGATATCCCTATAATTATCAACAAGTTATTATACATTTTTTACTTTAAAACCTCTTTTATAAATTGTTTTCTCAAGACTGCCCTTTCCTCGCATCGATCGTTATATTCTTCTTTTGCATCTTCTAGCGCATCTTTCAAAGCTTGTTTTTTTGCTGTCTTATGTAACCTAGCTTGTTTCTGCTGCTCTCGTTGAGCTTCACGTAATGACTTTTCATGACTTCTAATAGCTTGGGCGTCTGCTCTTTGACGCGCTTTTTCTCTACGCTCAGTATCTCGAATAGCCTGTTTATTAGCTCGATCTATTGCTTTAAAAACCTTTACAGCAGTTTTGAAACCACCTCCTCGTCTAGCCAATTGCTTCCTCCTTTGAACCATAAAACCATAGCCAAGATTAGTTTTCATAAAAACTATAATAAAAGGGTTATTAAAATAAAAATTTTCTTACTTCATGATACTGCTTTTTTCAAAATAGAGCTAATTAGTGAAAATCACTATCTAAGTTTAAACCCATATTCGGAACCTATAACAAAGAAAAAGCAATTAACTCTTATGTTAATTAAAAATAAAATACTAGTAAATTTAATAAATTTTGAGAGACAAGAAGCGTACTATCTCATTTATCACCTAAAGTGAGACAAAACTTCCTACAAGTACGGATTGTCTTGGTCATACTAAGCAGTAACTTCCACCGATTGTTGCCTCTCTCAAAAAAGCACTTTCAGCGCGGCGCCTCTGGGCTTGCTTTCACCTTTCTTTGACTCCGACATCTAGTTAGAGAGCATAAAGCATCAAACTGACGCATGGTGGTTTTATCAATCGCACCTGCTTCTTTAAGGCCTTTGGCAGTCTTATGAACAGATTTAAAATATATCTCATGACTACACCTCCTTCGTTTAGTCAAAAAAAGATTAGCTTAACTGCAAAACCTTCTTAGACGCTTCAGCCAAGAACCCAGAACGAGATTTGTATTTCGGATTTGCAGCCACCATTTTGTCGATTTTGGTAATCAGCAAGTGCGGTAAGGTGACGTTAATTTTTTCGCTTTTACCCAACAAGGGTGTGATATCGACATTCACCACAGCCCACACGCCATCGGCGTAGTCTGGGTTGTCTTTATGAACAGAGATTGGACTGGCGGTCGGGATGTCTTCACCGTCTTCCAACAAGAGTTCAAGGTGAGAAAAGATCGCTTCTTCAGCCATTTCCAATGCCTCATCAAATGTATCGCCAGCTGAAAAACAGCCGGGCACATCTGGCACAGTCACGCCGTAACTAACGCCATTGTCGGTATGTAATACAATTGGATATTTCATTGTTCGTACCTCTGCTAAAGCCACTAACGAATTTAGTTGAGCTGAGCTTGTTTCTTTATGCTGTTGAAAGTGCCAATCGGTATGTCTTTCTTCGGATGGGGAACCGTCACTGTGCCTCTTTTATCGGGATGCTTAAATTGCACATGACTACCCTTCGCTCTAAGTTCATACCATCCGTCTTCGACTAGCATTTGGATTACCTCTCGGCTTTTCATATAAATCCTTTCGCCATTCCTTTCCTTAGGATAATTAACAATAACCCTGATAACTCTTGAAAACCAATTGCTTTTCTATATAACTCCAATAACCCTTTAAATAAATAGCTATTACTTTCTGAACGTATAAAAAACAAAACCCCACTTACCATGGGCAAGCGGGGTTGTGTGTTGCTAATTAGTGCGGCTATCGTTTTTTAAAGATGCCGCTGGCGATGACGACGCCGATGCTGACGAAGATGAGTCCGGCGATGGAGTAACCTTCTAGCTGTTCGCCAAGTACTGGAATAGCGATAAGCGCGGCGAGTACTGGAGTGAAGGCGCCGATGGCGGCCATGTTTTCTGCGCCAAGTTTTTGGATGGCGTAGCCGTAGGAAAATCCTGTCATTAAGCCAACCAGAAGGCTTTGTACAAGAATTTGTCCTGCCAGCATGTCCCAAGAAGCCTCAGCCAAGCCGCTAGAAGCCAACCCAGTTGCCCATAAAAACGCGAGTGCGATTAGGGAGACTAAGCCCATCAAAGCGGTTGATACCAAAGGCGGCAAGCCAGCAATCCGTAAACTGACGGTATAAACCGCCCAGAAAAAACTCGCGGCAAGCAGCAGTAAATCGCCTTTCCAAGTGTTCTCAGGCGCTGTTAATAGCGACAAGCTGAATAAAACAATCACTCCGATGCAAACTAAACTCAAGCCCATTTTACGCTCTCGACTGACTTTTTCTTGATAGAAAAGCACAGCTAATAACGTCACAAAGAAGGGAAAAGCACCTAGTATTAACAAACCCGCATGGGATGCTGGCGCGTATGTCAAACCTGTAGCACTAAGGTAGAAAAATGGCAAACCTGCGCCGCAGACAACACCCAACAAAAGTATCGGAGAAACCGCTTTGACTTGCGCTCTTGCGCGCCACAAAAAAGGAAACAGTAACAGAGCAGGCGGTGAGTATCGCAAAATGCCCAGATCAAAAGCGGTCAAGGTGTTGGTCATACCGGCACGCATACTCACCAACCAAGAAGCCCAAATCAAGATACTTACAAAGGCCGCCAATAAGCCAAGACGAAAGCCCCAACCTGTGGCGTATTGTTTGTATTTTGGTGGATCTTGAGCGGGTATTGACGGTGCGTGTTGTATCACTGTTTGGGGCATAACCACCTCATGGGGAATCGATAGCCTTATTATCTGCTCCAAATCGCGAGCATGTCCTTGCTATTTACCCTCAATAAAGGCTATTTTTTAGCATATAACGCTCAAATAAAACCTAAAAAAGATAAAGTGTGCCAATATGAACAAAACCGACTTAGATATTCTTTCCTATCTTCAATCTGATGGCCGCCTTACTAACGTGGCATTGGCAGAGGAAATTCACTTATCGCCCTCACCTTGTTTACGCCGTGTGAAGCAATTAGAAGAAGCTGGCGTGATTGAGGGTTACCACGCTCGCATTGATCGTCAAAAAGCGGGTTTTTCTATGACGGTCTTTGTGGAAGTGCGTTTGAAAAGCCACGCTGGCGACAAGCATATTGTGTTTGAAAAGGCGATTTTAGAAATGGAGGACATCATCAGCGCGCACTTAGTCTCTGGTATTGCAGATTATCGATTAGAAGTCGTCGCGGTGGATTTACAAGACTACGAACGTATTTTGCAAGCCTTACAATCTTTGCCTCATGTAAAAGACATTCAAAGTCATTTTGCAATTCGCTCTGTCAAAACAGCGGCACCATTACCTTTGAAAAAAATCTCTTAAAATGATCTGCCCCAGCATAAACGAAAAAACCGCTTACCTTTCGATAAGCGGTTTTAGGTAACACTGTGAAAAGGGCTAAACTTTAAAGCTACCCACTTGTTGATCTAGAACTGTGTACAGTTTAGTAATATCTTTGGACTGCTGTTGAATAAGGTCCGATACCGACTGAACAGAGTCCGTTTGGTCTTTCAAAGACACCATATTGCGGTTGATATCATTGGAAACAATCGATTGTTCCTGTGTCGCCTGCGCTGTATGAGCCGCCATATCCTGAACTTTCGCAAAAGATTCCTGCAAGCTATTGAAAACGCTGGTTACTTCACCAAAATTGCTCACTGTAGACGATGCATTATCTCGACTGTTTTGAATCGCTTTAGAAGACTCTGCTACGTTGACTTTAAGCTTTTCAATCATGGATTCAATTTCATTGGTACTATCTTGTGTACGAGTCGCTAAGGTACGCACTTCATCCGCAACCACTGCGAAACCACGCCCCTGTTCACCTGCGCGAGCCGCTTCAATTGCCGCGTTCAACGCCAATAAATTAGTTTGTTCGGCGATATTACGAATAACTTCCAATACCGAAGCAATACTTTCTGAACTCTTCTCAAGTTCACCAGAACGACCAAGCGCTAGCTCAATGTCCGACACTAACTCAGTAATAGCATGTTGAGATTTATTAACTGCTGCCATACCACTTTGCGTCAAACTATTAGAATTTTTCGCTTCGTCTGCGGTATCACGCGCCACTGTTGCCATTTGCTGATTAGACATGTCCATTTCATGGCCAGCACTAACAATGGAGGCTGAGGCATTTGCCAGTGCAGTTGTAATACCTGCTGTTTGTGAAGCAACATTATTGAGCTGACCTGTCATTTCACCTAGCGCATCGGATTGTTTATGAATACTGCCGATGATGCCTCTGAGACGTCCAACAAACTCGTTAAATTCATTAGCAAGATCACCTAATTCATCTTTAGTAGAAAATTCGATACGTTGAGTTAAATCGCCGTCGCCTTCCGATATTTCTCGTATACGCTGCCCCAGGTAACGTACTTGATTGGTAAGCGTTTTAGGTGTTGAGTAGCTGAACCAAGCCGCAATCAACAGACCTATAATGACAACAATAATCGCCATTTTTTCAAACTCTTCCTCTTGTTCTATTACGAGTTTTTTAGACGTTTCTGCATAATTATTTACGGCTTCGCCCGCTTGATCCAGTATGTCTCTAAGAGCATTAAAATCGGCGATATTTTTTTGCTCTACAGCGGCAAAATTTGGAGCATTTTTTTCTAATGCTACAAAGGCGTTGGAAGAGTTTAGCCAAGCAGTAAAGGCTTTATCAAAGTCACCTAGTGACTTATAGACTTGAGGCTCTGCTGACAAGTACTGACGGAATAAGTTAAAACGATCTTTTACTTGTTGGGCATTTTCGACACGATCTTTTTCTTCGTCATCAAGCTTGCCCACGCCAACAACAATACGTTGCTCAGCAAGCTTAGCTTGGTAAAGGTCCCGGTCGGCATTTAGAATAACCGCAGAAGCTTTTCCGTAAGAATCAGCCTGTACATTAAGAGCAGTGCTTAGCTGGTTGATAATATACCCCATCGAAACTAGGGCTGTAATAAAGGTAATACTCATCACAAGAACAGGCAAAGAACTTTTCACCCTAATGGAATTCCAACGCATAACTTTGTCTCCTAACAAAAAAGCACCGTATCTACAGCATATACCATCATAATAGAGTTTCTTCATGCTATGAAGCAATCCAGCTTAACAATTACCTACACTTATACTGTACTTAATAACTTATAGACACTGTCTTTTTGACCTAGCGCAAGAAAGCAAACATAACCCTTTAAGTAATTGATAGAATTAATCTTTAAAAATTAACATTTAAATACTAATCGCTCTTTTGCCTTTACAGACAACATCAAGTAAAACAAAGTGGATATTAAAATAGTCACAAATGAAAAGAGCAACGCGATAACATGACTTTCCCAACAGCCCGAGCAAAACTCGCCCTTGCCGCTTGGCTAGAAACTCATAGTGAGTTTCGATTGCCGGCTCACGCACGCCATTTGCCAGATGCTCTAAAAGAGCTAGAAAACTCACCGGCTCCCACCAGCTACTTAGCTCAGTTTAGCCAACTAAAGCGCTACTTTAATCGTGGAATTTTAGGTTTGTTGATCGTTTCCTTGCTATTGGGCTTTATGGCTGTACCACCTGCTTTTGCGACAAGCCAATCTAATCAGGTGAATATTTTCTGGTTGTTCATTATCTTGCTGGGATTTCATGCGCTAAATTTTTGTGTTTGGCTTATCACTATGCTGATGACCATCAAACAGAAAACCGATAACAAGGGCATCTTGCTAAGCCTACTGATTTTCTTAAATAAAAAGATAAGTAAATACTCACATACAGATAAAAATGTAAGCGCGGCTTACCTACATTGGCAGTGCCCCACTCACTCAAATAAATGGCTGATCAGTAGTATTTCCCATGGCGCGTGGAGTTGTTATTTATTGGCGGGCTGGATAATGACTCTACTTTTACTGCTTACCAATCAGGTTAACTTTGCTTGGGAAACCACACTTTTAAGTGACGATGCATTTATTCAACTAACGCAAACCCTCAGTATTATTCCACAGTGGTTTGATATCGCTTTACCGAATCACTTGGATATTCTGGCTAGCCGTGTTGATCTTGTTTCACAAACTGCATCTACAAGACAGCATTGGGCCAATTTCTTACTCGCCAGTATTTTTATTTACGGCGTCTTACCAAGGCTAACCTTTACCGTGATTTGTTTAGGTATGTATCACATTAAACGAGCAGCACAGCCACTGAGCACGGCAGAAACAATCATTCAAAATCGTTATCGCCAACAAGAACACCAGAGTCGAACTATCCTAGACTCGGATCATCATAACCATCCCATATCTACGATAAATACGAGCGAAACTAATATTGCGTCTCTTGCCGACGATGCATTTGCCCAACATTGGGCTTTATTTGAATGGAGCCAAGCGAAACCCGATTATTTAAGCCAAGCGCGCTCAGTATCCGTTTTAAACAGCCGAGAGGAACAAGACCAATTTTTAGCCTCATCCAGCGCCGAGCCTGTTTATATTCTGGTCAATGCAAAGCAAAGTCCCGATCGAGGCACTAGACGCTTTTTTTCCCGAGCCAGTATGGCGCATCCTTCGTTAATATTAGTGATATCCGTGGCTGATAGCGTCACATTCGCCGAAGATTGGCAACGTCTTGCCAGAGAAACACGCCTTAACTCTACACAACTCAAGCAAAAGGACTAAACTGTGTCTATATCCCTTTTGGTCGTTGGCCACGCTAACACAGGCAAAACATCATTGATCCGCACTTTACTGCGAAAGCAAGATTTTGGCGAAATAAGCGATAGAGCTGGAACTACGCGTCATGTAGAAAGCGTGAAGATCAAAATCGGCCAACAATCAGTCATCACATTAACCGACACTCCGGGATTTGAAGACTCCATTGGACTTTGGCATATCCGTCATTCCGACACATTTCGTTCCTACCAGGGCGCAGACTGGCTACAACCATTTAGTGAAAGCCACTTTGCACAAGATGAGTTTGAACAAGAAGCGAAGATTCTTAAGCAATTAACCAAGGCCGATATCATTTTATATGTAATTGATATCCGCCAAGCACCACTTGGCAAGTATTTGGATGAACTGGCGTTACTAGCCAGTGCCAAGAAACCCATTATTCCTATCTTGAATTTCAGCGCATCACCCAGTGCACACTTAAAAGCTTGGCGGAACGTCTTAGCTGAACGCCATTTACACGCGGTGATAAAATACGACACAGTGGCATTTTACTTCGAAGATGAAAAACGTTTATACCAAAGTATTCAAAGCCTAGTGCCAGAAGATTATGACCAGATCAAGCACCTAATTGAATCCCGAGAAGAGGCGGCGCAATTACGCCGTACTATGGCAGTAAGTCAATTAACCGAATTAATACTAAAAGCGGCCAGCACTCGTATTGAATGCTCAAACTACCCGCCAACAAGCAGTGAGTCCTCCACTTTCGAAGATAAAATACGCGCACTGGAAGGCCGTTATATTACCAACCTATTACACCTTTATGAATTCCACGAAGATGACTTAAAAGCCACCCCATTGGCGATTAAAAATGATCGTTGGCAACAAGATATTTTTGATGCTGATACGCTAAAAGAATGGGGAGTAGAAACGGGAACCAGCGCATTAACTGGCGCAGCGATTGGGGCAGGCATTGATGTGATGTCAGCGGGATTAACATTAGGCACAGCAACCACCATTGGCGCTATTTTAGGCGCCACATGGAAAACCGGCCAACGTTATAAAGACACACTAAAAAGCAAACTGACCAAGCGCTATTTCTTGTGTCTTGATAAAGCCACACTAACACTGCTATGTCTTCGCGGTTTATCTGTAATTCACCATTTACACCAACGAGGCCACGCTTCTCAGCAAACCTACGAGCTAGCGAACCAACCCCATGACGAAGGGCTTATTGATCAGATAAAACCTTACTGGAAACAAGCTCAACAACACCCAGAATGGGAGACGCAAGACTTGTCCGATTCTCATCCAAGCAGGCAAGGCTTACAGATCATTTTAGAAAAAGCATTAAAGTCCGTACAAAGTCCTGATAAAAAAACAGACTAACTTTGCTGCTCTAGCAGCTCCTGATCCAAACGCTGCTGAGTTTCATGCATTTGTTGCTCACAGAACGATAATAAATTCACTACGTCGGTTTCATGCATTCCAGCGGTGTCTATTGGCGGCAACATTTCGACGATGACCTTGCCATTATTCCAACGATTTAAGCCAACCTGCCCATGAGTACTACTGCAAACAATCGGAACAATAGGAACACCCGCTTGGACCGCAGCATGAAAAGCGCCGCGTTTAAACGGCAACCAACCTCGTCCGCGACTTCGTGTGCCTTCTGGAAACATCCAGATAGATAAGCCTGTCTTTTTCATGTTGGAGACGATCTGATCAATGGTAGCAATTGCTTGTTTGCGGTTCTCTCGATTAATTAAGAAATTGCCACTGGCCCAATACAAAACACCAAAAAAAGGAATCCAGCGCAAACTGGTTTTACCGACCGTCACGACGCCTTTGGGAACAACAGCCGCTAAAGTGAACAGATCAAAGTTATTTTGATGATTCGCCACATAGACAGCTTGAGGAATATTTTTTGCGGATTCGGCCACTCGGCCTTCTACCGATATACCAAACAGAGGGGCAACTTGAGCAAACACACAACCAAAATAGTAGACTCGATTTCTGGACCACAAGGTAAGCAAGCAAAACACTATGCCTAACAAGGTTACGCCAACAATCAATAATAATAGCAGTGCCATCCGTATCAAAAGCAACATACTGGAATAAACCTCACATTAATAGCGTGTAAGATTGAGTAGAGATTAATGCGAATGAAATGTTTCACGCCATTTAAAAAACTCTTCTGCAACCAAAGGCTTAGAGAAAAAATAGCCTTGTATTTTATCACAATGATACTGCCTTAAAAGTGCAGTCCCTTCGGCATTCTCCGCGCCCTCAGCGGTTACCTGAAAGCCTAAGCTATGAGACAGCTCAATAGTCGCTTTCGTAATAAATTCATCCCCTTTATTGGTATCAATAAACTGAATAAAAGCTCGATCAATTTTCACTTCATTTACGGGTAATTCGCGTAAATAAGATAACGAAGATTGACCGGTACCAAAGTCATCAATCGCAAGGTGAATGCCCATTTCTTGCAAGGCTTGCAAAATACTAATTACCTTTGCTCGGTCTTTCATTACCGCACTTTCGGTTACTTCCAATGCCAAGGCCCGAGTAGGCAATCCATTGGCTTGCAACGCTTCAGATACAATAAAGGGCAATTTTTCATCTAACAAATCATGGGCGGATAAATTCACCGCAACACGTATTTCTTGTCCTTGCGCCCACCACGAACTCAGTTGAGACAAAACCGTATTCAACACCCATTTTGTTAATTGCTGGATACTACCTGCGTGTTCCAACAAAGAAATAAACTCATCAGGTGGAAGAAAACCCAATTCTGGGTGAACCCAGCGTATAAGTGCTTCTGCCTCATGACAATCGTCTCCAGCTAGACCTACCTTAGGCTGATACACAACAAACAGTTGGCCACCTTCTAAGGCTTTCGGTAAATCTCGAATAATCGTCAACTGGCGACGGTGATTTTCATCCTGACCGACTTTATAAAATACGCATAGCGCACTTGATTCCCGAGCCTCATCCGCCACAATGTCCAATCGCCGTAAGGCGCTATTTACCGTGGCAGTAGCATGCTCAAATGGAAGCACAGCAATACTAATGTCTAAACGAATGCCAGACCCTTTTTCTACTTCAAATTCTTCACTGAAAATACACTTTAAATGACTGCAATCTTGATGAGTAATTTCTCTACCAAAAATAAATAGAAATTTGTCGCCGCTTAATCTAGCCAACATATTGGCATCATGCCCCCATGTTTGCAGACGTTCCGCTACTTTTGACAAAAGTAAGTTTCCTACATCAAAGCCCAGCATATTATTAATATCTTTAAAATGACGAATATTAATAAGCACCAAACCACCCTGCTCTTTAGGTAATGTATCGCTTAAATATTGCTCAACCGCACTCTGATTAAATAACCCTGTGAGCTGATCATGAGAAGCCCGATGCGTCAGTTCTTCTTCCCTGTTAATAATCGAGTCTTGCATTGTTTTCATGGTATGAGACAAAACCCCAAATTCACCACCAACATCCGGCGCACTAACTTTATCCTTCGCCCCCCCCAAACCGATCTTCTTAGCATAATCAATCAATCGGCTAATCGGTTTAGTCATATTTCGAGCAAGAGCAATCCCGAAAAGTAGAGCAAGAGCGAGCGCACCAGTAAAAATCAAAACTAACTGATTACGAGTGTTGTTATAACTCTGCAACCAAGGGCCATAAGGTAAATGAATAATCCCCCACTGATTTGGCATGCCTAAGTCTACGCCAAGGGATAGATATTTTTCATCATTCGAAAAAACGGGAGATTTGAGAATACTTTCCACATTACCAATATCTTTAAGTAACGCTTCTTTTTCTTCCTGCGGCAAGGTCGACCCATCCGAAAGAGTGTGAGCATCACCCACGTCGTAAACAAAGCTAATGTCTAGCCCGGTTACATTTTTGATCTGCTCAGCTAAGGCTTGATCTAGTAAAAATGCCATACCAACCCAAGCCACCACATTCGGTGCTTTGATAGGCACTAACACCAGCTGATAAGCACGATTTTCAAAGCCAATCATAGTGCTGATGGATGAGCCACCAGACCGGCGTGCTGCTAAGACCAGTTCGGCAATCGTATTGCTAATATTCAACTCTTGAGTCGCTGTAATTAATTCGCCTTTGGGGGAAACAAGAAGAGATATATCTGCATTAATTCGCGCGCCATGATTTTGTAAAACGGAACGAATCGTACCGGTTTCTCTGGTCGCTACCGCTTGTTTAAAACCAAAATCAGAGGTCAGAATTTCAACCCCCTTGGTTAACTGCTCGGCACGCGCTTCTAAAAATAAATCAAAAACATTACGTGATACATCGATGGAATGAACGCCTTGTCTGTAGTTATCCTCTTTTAAAGAAGATAAAACGGCTAACGCTGTTCCTAATTGCACCAGCGCAAGCAACACTAAAACAAACATAATGAGTCGTGCTTGAAAGCTTTTTAACACCTTAAAACCTCTTTAATGATAACTACCTAGGCTGTTTAGCTTAAATTCCAGAAACACAACGGATAATCAAGAATAATAGGGCTTATCCCATGTTTATGCCATCTCTAACAATTGCTCTAATTTTTCCAGTAATTATCTTTCCAATAATCCACTTGATCATCGCCAAGAAAGCTCCAAGCAACAAATCGACTGACTTTCTGGCCTTGCGCCATTTCAATCGTTTTTACTTGGCGAGCACCGACGTCTTTTAGTGTCCGATAAATGACCTCTAAATTTCCCTGCCGTGCCACCAAGGACGTAAACCAAAAGCAACGGTCCGCGTACTGCACACTTTCTTTTACCATGCGCGAGACAAAACCCGTTTCGCCACCATCACACCATAACTCTGCAGCGGTTCCACCAAAGTTCAGTACTGGCTTAGCTTTCGTCATTGCTTTGCCTTTTACACCACGCCATTTACGTTGCGATTCGTCGATCATTGCCGACTCACTAATATGGAAAGGTGGGTTGCATAAGGTCAAATCGAAGCGGTCTTTTTCCTTCCACACACCATCGAATAACTTAGCAGGTTGAGTTTGTAAACGCGCACTAATCGCGCCTTTTAAACAGGCGTTAGACTTAACAATGGTATCGCACGTTGCGACAGCAACAGGGTTCACGTCAGACCCAACAAACTGCCAGCCATATTCTTGATGACCAATAATCGGATACACACAGTTAGCTCCAACCCCAACATCTAAGACTTTGATGCCCTTTCCCCGAGGAATAACCCCTTGATTGCTGGCGGCTAATAAATCAGCTAAATAATGAATGTAATCCGCTCGGCCGGGAATCGGCGGGCAAAGATAACCAGGAGGAATATCCCAAAAGGCAACGCCATAAAAATGACTCAGCAAAGCTCGGTTTAAAGTTTTCACCGCATTGGGATTGGCAAAGTCCACTGACTCGTTACCATATTGATTCAGTTGGATAAAACCAGAAAGTTCAGGGCAAGAATCCGCCAATAAAGCAAAATCATAACGCGCCCGATGCGGATTACGAGGATGAAGCTCCAGCTTATTGGTACGTTTGCTTTTCGTATTCTTACTTTTTAAGACCACTGTAATGCCATTGTTTTAAACCAAAACGCGAGTATAACCGAATTCCTCAGTTTGGACTAAATGTGCTGAAATATCACTCAGCTAGAAAGGCACAATTCTGGGTAAGGAATTAAGCCTTTGACTACCCGTTCACAAATGTCTCTAAACCAAATCACACCAGGATCCTTTTCTATCGATTTTGGCCAGCTTGAATAATAATGAATAAAGGGAAAATCCATCGGTAGGTCTTTTATCACCAAGCCAAATTGCTGTTGAAAGCGCTCTGGTAGCAAGCCACTATTACTCATTAACAGCGACGTTCTACCTACCGTTTCCAAGGCGGCCAGCATGTAAGGCGTACGAAAGGCAAAGTGCCGCTCCCGTGCGCGTTCGCCAAGTAAAGCATCACTAATGACAGGGTTAGAACCGCCCAAATTCACTAAGACATGGGAGTAAGCCAAATAGTCATCTAGAGTAATACTGTCTTTCGTGGCTAATTCATGATTCGCGGACATAACACAGCGAAATTTTTCACGCCCCAATAGATGTTTCTCAAAACGATTAGGAAGCTGAATGTAATCACTACACAAGGCAAGATCTAAAGAATGCTCGGCTTGATTAAGTAAACTGGTTTCAGTCAGTGTACTGGTTTCCAGTAAGGCAAACGGTGCTTCGAGATAAAACTGTTCAGCAATCGCAGGAATATAAGCTTGCGCCTGATAATGAGTGGTTTGCATGCGAAAAGTTCGATGGCTACTTTGCGGCTGAAATTCAGATTCAGTCCACAACCCTGCCATTTGCTCCAACATAAGTTTTAAAGGCGCTTCTAGGGCTAACGCTTTCGACGTCGGCACCATGCCTTTTGCAGTACGAATAAACAAAGGGTCATCAAAAGCATCTCGCAATCGGTTTAACAATCGACTCATGGCGGATTGGCTCAAGTAAAGACGATCTGCCGCCCGACCAACGTTACGCTCTTCCAATAAATAGAGAAGTCCAGTCAAGGATTTAAGATCCAAATGTTGTAGCGAACTAGGAATCATAACCAAATCTCGAATTGTGCATAATGATTAGAACTATTATGCATTGGATTTAATAAGGAGGGAAAGCCATTATGAAATTTCTGATTCTCTTCACTGTTATAAGGCTACTCCCATGCTAACGGCAAAACAGACTTTCTTGTACGGCCTCTTTTTTAGCTCTATCACGGTACTGTTTTGGGGAATGCTGCCCATTGCGCTCAAATTGTCTGGAGGTTTTTCCGATCCTATTACACTGACTTGGCTACGCTTTTCGGTGGCTGGAATTATTTTGGGCTTATGGCAATGGCAACGCGGTAAACTAGTTGAGTTTAAATCGCTCACGAGAAATAACTGGTTACGTCTGTTCGCCGCAGGGACATTTTTAATTGTTAACTACACCTGCTTTGCATGGAGCTTGAACTTTTTATTACCGGGTTCAGCGCAATTGAGTTTTCAAATCGCGCCTCTGTTTCTTGCCTTGGGTGGTTTGTTCTTTTTGAAAGAAAGCATTAACTGGCAACAATGGTTATGTTTTGTGGGAATCGGTTTGGGGATGTTGGTTTTCTTCCACCCTATTTTTGGGCAAGGCGGTCATGGCTCAATTTGGACTGGTTTTGCCATAGTACAAATGTCTGCGGCGGCATGGTCTATGTATGCTTTGCTGCAAAAGTCATTATTCAAACATTTAGCGCCTTCCAACATTTTACTGGCCATTTATATCTATGCCTTGGTCGTTATGTTGCCATTTTCTTCACCAAGCGAACTATTAAAAATGTCTTATGACGATGCTTGGATTGCCGCTTTCTGCTGCCTTAATACATTGATAGCCTATGGCGCGTTTGCACAAGCTATGCGTTATTGGCAGACCGTACAAGTCAGTGCTTCTGTAGCTCTGACGCCTGTAATGGCTTTCATATTAACGGAGTTCTGTATCGCATTTGGTTGGTGGTCAGACAGCATCAGTTCATCTCATGCGGACTTGCTCAGTTTGTTCGGTATGTTGATTGTCATCGTCAGCGCGATTAATGTGCAATTGATTAGTGCAAGAGTGCAGCGTAAAGCCGCGTTACTAACAAAGCCATTAAATGAAGCCACTTAAATTGACTATCCAGACATTACAGCCACAGCGTAAATGGAACGATTGAAATGCCTAAAATAAGCAACACGGCAATTAAAGTAAAAATGGCTTCCGCTGGATTTTGACGAGCGTGTTGTAAATAGCCCAATATCCACTGCCCAAATGTAATCGGACGCATAGTTTGCGCACGAGCGATTTGGTCTTCTCTGATCAATTCCCGCGCTTTGATGGCTTGCTCTTTGTCTTTTACCCACAGTCCAGCCATAGAGATCTGCCAGCGTCCTGCTGTTGTTTCGTAAAAGGCTATGTCATGGTCTGCTAATAATTGGCGAATATCGTCCGCTTCCTCGTCAGGAACATATTTAAGCCGAAAAACCAGTGTTGCCATAGTGTAAAAACCTTGAACGTAGAAATTGAGCGGTAGAGGGTAAGAGAAGCCAAGTCATAATACAATCCTGCATCACAATCACGCCTTTAATTAGCGGCGTTTTCTTCAAACCAAGCAATAACCTGATCTTTCGGCAAAGGCCGACAGAAGTAGTAACCTTGCACTCTGTCTACACCCAATTCACGAACCGCATTTAGTTGATCTTCACGCTCAACCCCCTCAGCCACCAATTCCATATTTAGCTCTTTGGCCAATTTAGTAACTGAAGTGAGTATCTGACGAGTGAACTGATCGTCCTTCAAACTGGCGATAAAAATTTGGTCCAGCTTTAATGTGTCATATGGGAAACGGCGCAAAAAATCTAACCCCGCATAGCCTGTACCAAAGTCGTCGACGGACAAACCAATACCTAGGGCTTTAATATCTTCGAAGCGGCTCACCATCAAAGGTAACTCAGCAGAATTCAGTGCGGTGGTTTCTGTGACCTCAAGGCCAAGCCGGCCTTTCAGCTCCGGATACTCGCCAAGAATAATAGATAAGTTTGGTGCAAAATAATCTTTAAGGAAACTGTGCCTATCAACATTCACTGAAATTTTAATATCTCTGAGCTGTTCTGGGTATTCTCGGTAAAAATCTCCTACCTTGCGGATCACCATCCAAGTAAGATCATCAATCAAGCCCAGTCGATCAGCCATATCTACAATCACCAGTGGCGAGACTTGACCATGACGAAATGATCGCCACCGGATAAGCGCTTCCATTTCATGAAATCCACCCTCACTTAGTGAAACAATCGGCTGAAAATACACTTCCATTGCGTTATTTCTAATCGCTCGCTTAATGCAGTGGCGTAAAGAGCGACGATAATAAATCAGTACTAAATGACCAATATAAAAGACTGCGAACAAGAACCCCCAGCTCAATAATATAAACGGAGAAATCGACCATAAATGATGCCAATATAGGCTCGAAGGCAAAAACACCACCAGCGTCATTGACCAATCTGCTAAAGACTCTTCTTGCTTAGCAAGCACATCTGAACCAATACCTTCTCTATTGGAAGAAAATACTTGCTTTCCAATGGTCAGCTCATAAAAGTAGTCAGGTAATAGTATTTGATCGACACTGATCGCAATGTTCTTTGGAGGCGCTAATCCATTCACACCAAGGCCATCTGCTCTTTGATAAAAAGCAAAAAAAGTCGACTCACCCAACGTATTAGAATTCACTAAAGAAACCGTTTTACGATCCTTACTCTTTGTGATTCTTGCTGCTATCGAGCTATAAATTTTAAAATCTGTCGGACCTAAATTTGAACAGTACACTCTAAAGTCAGAGTCAAACAAGCCAATTTCTTTCAAGGTTGGAGAATAAAATACCACACGCCTCAAACGTGTTAAGTCCGCTTTTTCACAGGATAGATCGCTATCCTCTGCTGCCTGTTTTAACTCAGTAAAAATGCCATTCATTCGGTCCGACAAGGCTTTTTTAGCCGCGTAAGTACGATCACTGACATCGCTCAACAAATAAAAATAAAGACCTAGAGTAAATATAGCGAGGGTAATAAACAAAGAAAGTAAGCCATAAAAAAAGATGACTCTTTTTTTCGAAGGCTCTATTCCAGTGATAGTCTTAAACACTAAGCTGCCTCCTTATCCTTATGTTTAACCTCAGACTTAAAACACACTTTGTGCAAAAACATTGCACACAATATAATGATAATTACATAGATATTAAAATGTACCAATAAAAAAAGACCACCCGAAGGCAGTCTTATGTATATAACATAGAAAATAAGGTCTTTACTCGATAACTCTACCCAACTAATTCATAAAACATTGGAAGCGTTATTCAACTTTGTATAGAGACTCAGGAAGTCGTTCTGTAACGAGCTTTACTGTGGCGTTTTTTGAATGACAATCGACAAGTAACCCACTTCAAAACCAAATTTCGTCATAACCGATTCATTCATCACGACGCCCTCTTTAACCATGTACATACGATCGTCTACATTAACGTCAAGTAAGTCTCCGTCATAAGGGACTCGCAACACATACTTCATAAACAAAGCATTGCCAGCAAGGTTAATGTCGCCCTTCCCGATAACATCATTGGCTGTTGCGGTGTAATGACCTTGTGCATCTGGAGTCATTATCCAAGTTCTTTTTTGCACCTCCCCATCATCAAACACAAACACTTCAGCGAGTGTTCCAACCCCCTTGTCCCAACTGCCCTCTAGAGTGGCATTGAAATAACGAATCACTTCACCACTGCGATTTTTTAAGATGCCGTGAGCGGTCAAAGAGCCTGAAAAAAATTGTTGTAGCTCAAACTTAGGCTCATTCTTTGCGTATAAAGAAACGTCAGGTGTAGAGCAAGCCGCCAACAACAATGCACATAAAACAACAGCAATTTTGCCTGAAATAGAGCGCCATAGATGAATCATATTGCTTCCTTTGAACACTAAAAAATATGACTAAATGTAATGATATTGAATATCAACCGTTTGATACTTGCCTTGTTCGTCACAAATGTTGGCTCGGCCGGTAAAGCGTAATAATCTTTTATTGGATGGATCATAAGCGACTACAATAGGGTCTACCGCCATCCTGACAAACCAAGAAACAGGCTTAAGCGCGAAGCACATGGCGCCTTCTTTTGTGCCATCAACACAGGTGATCTGACTGAAACGAAAGCTGAATGTTGACTGACGGCTCGGCACCAGATATTCAATGTCCATCTCTTTCCCAGATATTAGACTTCCCCAATACTGTTTTACAAAAGCGTCAAAACCCGCATCAACTACCATTCCTGGAGCTAATTTCAGTACATTTTTTTCAATTTTGGCGTTACTGTTTTCTCGATAACGTATTTGGAGTTGATCACCACGCCGAGTGACATCAATTTTTTCACCATTGCGCTTATTCAATTGAGAGAACGTTGGGGTAATTCGTGATTTGGAAAAATCGATCGTTTTATCCGCAAAAACACGCCCATTTGGCTCTGAGTACTCCACCTTATAAGTATCTTTGCTAACTTGTTGATGAGTTTCTCGGTACAACAAAGCGCCTGTTTCGACACTATAGGCACTGCCAACCAGTTGCGAGAAAGAGTCATCGGCTGCGCCAAAGGAACGACATGAAAAAATCACAATAGCGACAATAAGAGACCACTTTGATAACGGTAGAGCACAAACACGTTTCATCCTCTTTATTCTCCTTCTTCTGGAAATAGAGCCCATTTCTCACAGAGCCATACACCCAACAATAACACCATAGACCAGATGAGAGCGACAATGAACAAACTCAACATAAGGGGCTCAGCCAATCTAATACCCGCTAAATTTGCCCCTGCAAAATAACTCATAGTGGGTCCAACCGCACCAAGTAATGCGCTGAAGAGATAACGCGAACGCAGAAAAGCCAAACTATGAGCGAACAAGGTGCCGACACTCACCCAAAGACAGATCAACCACACTGGTGGCGTATTAAAACCTTTGAGCTCCTCTGCGTTTGTCGAGAAAACACCTATTTGAAATAAGCTGCCGTCTATCACTAAACCAAGAGCAAAAAAGACAAACAACAAACGCCACTCTTTTCGAGTTTGCATAAAATAGCGATCATGCAAAATCAAATAAATTAGAGTAGCGACCAATGCCCAAGTGCTACCTGCCAATAAACAAATAAACCAGACAACTTGAAACAAAATGGCATTCATCAGAGGTTTCATGCCATTCACTCCTTTGATCACTGCGCGATGGACAAACGGTGATCAGGCTTAGCAAAAATGAACTGCCCAGTGCTAATCGCACGCTCCTTAAAACCACCCTCACAATAGGCAAGATAAAAATCCCACATGCGACAGAAAACTTCATCGAATCCCATATCCGTCACTTCGCGACGCGCAGCATGAAAACGTGTACGCCAGTCAGCAAGGGTTTTTGCGTAATGTTCTGTGATGTCTTCTAAGCCGACTATCTGCATGTCTGTTTTAGAGGCAATTTTATGAGCGATTACTTGGTTAGATGGCAGACAACCACCAGGAAATATATAACGCTGAATAAAGTCCACTGAACTGCGGGCGTAATCGTAACGCTGATCAGCAATCGTAATCGCTTGAATGACCATCACACCGTGCGGCTTCAATAGCGCACTACACTTAGAAAAATAGCTGTCGTAGTATTCATGCCCTACCGCTTCGATCATTTCAATCGACACCAATTTGTCATATTGGCCTTGCAGATCACGATAATCTTCAAGCAATAAAGTAATCTTGTCCTGCAAGCCTTCAGCTTCCACTCGCGCTTTGGCAAATTCGTACTGCTCTTTCGAAATAGTGGTCGTGGTCACTTGGCATCCATAATGTTTTGCAGCATGAATCGCCATCCCCCCCCAGCCAGTACCGATCTCTAGCAAGTGATCTTCTTTACTAAGCTGAAGCTTTTGACAGATGCGATCTAATTTATTCACCGAAGCTTCTTCTAGAGAAGAGTGAGCTTGGGGATAAACCGCAGAGGAATACATCATGGTAGGATCTAAAAACAAAGAGAAAAAATCATTACCCAAATCGTAATGAGCAGAGATATTGTCCTTGGAACCCTTCTTAGTATTAGCATTTAGTTTATGAACAATTTTTGTACCGATTCGGCTCCAAATGGGGCGTTTCGCGTCCATTTTATTGATCAGGTTTAAATTAGCGACCATCAAGCGAATAACACCAACCACGTCTGAAGAAGACCACCAGCCTTTCATATAGGCTTCGCCAGCACCAATACTGCTGTTTAAGAACACATCGCGGTAAGCGTGAATATCATGAACATGAATATGGGCGATGTACTGAGTATTTTCTTTCGCTTCACCAAAAGAATAAGTTTCCCCACTCTCCTCCAAAGTAAGATGACCCACTTCCAATTTACCCAACATGGTAAAAACCATCTTACGGGCTAAGTTGTCGAACCATGTGGTTGTGCGATTTTTTCTCACTTTTTGATTATCCATACTGACGGAGTTCATACTGGTTAGTCTCCTATTACATTTGTGCTACAAAATTTATTGTTTCTATTTCGTAGTGGTAGACGATGAATTCGGATGTGAATAAAAAGGTACTTTCTTCATCCAAAGCTTAAGTGCTTGCCAATAAATACCGAATGCGACTTTCATCGTCATGACCGGATAACTAAACAGTACCCTAGCCATAGAACTTGATGTTAGCGTCATTCGAGTCAGGGATAATGTGGCATCAAACACACATTGCTCACCTACTAACTCCCTGTTCTGCATGTGCACCGCTAACTTCTTATTCGGAACGTTGCTACGCCAATCGTAAAAATGTTCCATCGGGTGAAAAGGCGATACATGCATGGCCTTATTAAATTGAATACGCTGCATTTGATCGCTTGGATCACATTTTAAAACGTAAGGGATTTTTTCTTTCCACGGAGTGTTAGTCACTTCAAGCAACATAGCTTGCAGTTGCTCATGTTCATCAAAGCAGTAATAGATGGTAATAGGGTTGATGATAAAGCCAAAGTATCGACAATTAGTCAGCATACGAACTGAGCCAGATAAACTCAGCCCCAGACGGCTATTCACTTCCGATAACACCGCTTGTTTAATGGAGAGAGATTCGTTCCCAAAATAATCCTTTCGAGAAAATCGAGCGAACGACCAATGCTTCATTGACCACCAAGGGCTCATCGCCAACACATCGTCTAACTCGTCTAAATCGAAATACATCATAAAAACACGATAGCGAAATGCATGGGAACGCGGCGTAAAGCGACGATGTCGCACCATGCCATGATAAATAGCGCTGTGCTTAGGAACAAAATCTACCATGAAATACCAAGCCCATTCGCGACACGAACACCGCTCCAACAACCATCTTCGTGAAAACCGTTACGCCAATAAGCGCCACAGAACCATGTTTTATTGACGCCATTAATCTCTGACCAACGATCCTGCGCCTTGATGCCTTCCAAAGTAAAGGTAGGATGAGAATACTGAAAGCGCCCAACTATTTTGTCTTCCGCGATCATATCCGTCTGGTTTAAGGTGACGACATAGGTTGTATCACTTGAAAAATGCTGCAGAATATTCATGTTGTAGCTAAGGGTTGCAGGCTTGGTGCGGTCTTCACCTAAATGATAATTCCAACTCGACCAAGCCAATTTTTTCTTCGGCAATAACTCTATATCAGTGTGGAGCATCACTTCGTTATTTCGATAAGGGATGGCTCCCAAAATTGCTTGTTCGTCTGGTGAAGAATCTGCCAACAAAGCCAAGGCTTCATCACTGTGACAAGCAAACACCACTTGATCGAAAACCTGTGTGGAGCCATCAGCAAAGTGAATTACTACGTTCTCTTCGCTACGATGGACTTTCGCTATATTCGCTCCTAGCTGAATTCGATCTTCGAATGTTTCCACCAGTGGTTTTAAATACGCTGACGAGCCTCCTTCAATGACGCGCCATTGCGGACGATCGTTGACACTTAGCAAACCGTGATTCTTAAAGAAGCGAACAAAAAACACCAAGGGAAATTCCATCATTTCATCCAAGGTAGACGACCAAATCGCACTGCCCATAGGAATTAAATAGTGGCTCGCAAAACGACTACCGTAACCCTTTTCTTTCAGATATTCCCCTAGCGTTACCCCTTCTTTTAATTGGTTACTTTCTAGATCTTGGATGGCCTCTTTATTAAAACGCAAGATGTCTTTTAACATGCCAATAAAAGAGACATTCAGCAGATTGCGACGCTGAGCGAACAAGGTATTTAGGTTATTGCCACCATACTCTAATCCGGTACGCTGACAGCTGACACTAAAACTCATTTCTGTTGCCTTAGACTTCACCCCCAACTCATCCATCAAGCGAATAAAGTTCGGATAGGTCCAGTCATTAAAAACAATAAAACCAGTATCAATTGCCCGAGTACTTCCTGCTTCCTCTACTTGTACGGTCGCGGTATGACCGCCGATCCGCTCTGCGGATTCAAACACCGTTACATCATGTTGCTGCTGTAAAAGATAAGCGCTGGTTAGACCCGAAATCCCTGATCCAATAATGGCAATTTTCACTCATTGTCCCCTTAAAACATATTTTGTTATGACCAGCCAAGCTGGTTTTTTTAAAATTCGAAATGGTTATTTTTTCGGTGCTAACTTAGCAAACCATAATTTAGGAAAGTGCCTTCCAATCCATAACATAGCGGTTAATCGCTTAGGGAAAGCATATTCATATGGACGAGATTCCAAGGCATCAAACATGCGTTTTGCGGCTTCTTCTGGCGACATCAAAAATGGCATATCAAAAGTATTTTTTTGCGTCAAAGGGGTATCAACAAAACCGGGTAACAGACAAGTGACATCAACATTGAATGGTTTCAAATCCATGCGCAAAGAAGATAGGAAATATCGAATCGCCGCTTTACTTGCTCCATAGGCTTCTGCTTGAGGGAAAGCGGCTTGTACGGCTTGAGAGCTCACACCCACCAGATGAGGGCGTGATGCCTTTTTCAGTAAGGGCAAACACACTTCGACACAGTTCACCAAACCCAAAAAGTTAACCGACATAATGCGATTCATCATTTTCCAGTCTGGCTCATGTATGTCTAAATATTCACAAGTACCAGCGTTTAATACAGCACAATCTAAATGAGCTGAATAGGTGCTCAAAGTGTTTTGGACAGTGCCTATTTGGCTATCATCTGTCATATCAAAAGGCACAAAAGTGAGCCTATCAAACTCTTTTAAGAGACTATCAAGCCCACCAGGTGTTCTCGCGCTGGCCAATACCCGCCAACCATCCTCTAAATAACGCCTGCTCAACGCAAGGCCGATGCCAGAGCTTGCTCCAGTTACCCAAACGACTTTTTCATCCACGACAGTGCTCATAATACTCTCCTTAGCTCGCAAGACGTTTCTTTAGACCTTTCACCGCAACCCCTAACAAAGGGACATGTTCATAAAGCATTTGCCCAAGGTCATAAACGTCTTCATGAAAGTAAATACGTTCATTAAATTGCACCTGACTAATACCACGCACTGTAATGGTTTTATTACCTAACTTGGGGTGTTTAAAGTGCATATTCCATTTTATGTAAGCCGTATTTTCAGCAATGACTTGATCCAAATATTCAAAACGACCACTACGAACGTTGACACACATTTCAGATAAATAGGCATGCAAACTTTCAGCTCCACGTAACTCATGGACCGGATCTTTGAACAATACATCTTCTGTATACACGTCATCTATTTTGTCTAGCTTTGGATGCTTTACATCAAGATAAAACGCTTTAAAGCGCTCTATTAACAAAAAATTGGAGTCCATTTTAGAGTCCGCCATGCCCATCACTTACCTTAGCCATCTTGGCTTGTAGAATAGATCGAGATCGATTCGTTTTATTTATTCTAATTAAACGTAGCCAAACACGTTATGGATCACTCTTTTTATATAGAAGGTACAAAAATGGATATTTTTCAGCCTCTCTATTTTTCAGCATTTAAAATACTGAATTTTTTTACTGTTAAAAAAAACGAATGTGATCCATCCTTCTAATCACTGCGTATATTTATAAATCGACATATCAGCTTTCCTTTTGGAGCAATAAATGGAACGCGCAATAGAAATAGAACCAGATGAACAACGCCTAGCGGATATGCTTGCTATTGCGGAACACAGAGATCAAGCGGCACTCGTTCGCCTATTTGATCATTATGTTCCAAAAGTAAGAGCCTTCTGCCTAGCGGCACAACCTGGCGCAAATTTAATGGCCGATGACATTGCTCAAGAAGTGATGATTCGTATCTGGAACAAAGCTCACACTTATAAGCCAGAATCCGCATCCCTAAATACTTGGGTTTTTACTCTAGCAAGAAACGCACGTATTGATTATTTGCGTAAAAACAGTCGCCATCAGTCAGATATTGATCCTGAGTATCTTTGGCAAAATGTAGTCGACGAAAATGCAGACCCATTTAAAGACGCTCAGCAAAAAAGAGATCAAGAACGGATTCAACAAGGCCTAGAAAAATTGCCTGCAGATCAAAAACAGGTTTTAGCCAAAGTTTACTTAGAAGGCAAAACCCACAAAGAAGCAGCGGAAGAGCTATCTCTTCCTCTCGGAACGATAAAGTCTCGTGTTCGCCTTGCTTTGCACAAACTCACTATTTACGTTAAGAGGTAGTATCGATGATTAACTACCATCCATCGATTGAAATACTGACCGACTACGCTGCCGGTTCATTACCATTAGCACACTCTTTATGCGTATCCACGCATCTAGAGCGTTGCCAAGAATGCCAACAGCAAATTCGTAAGCTGGAAATGCTGGGGGCGCACCTTTTTGATAGGACTCACACTGATAGTCGTCAGTTGAGCAATTTAAAAGACAGTTTTTTCGAGAAACTAAACGCCCAAGTCGAACAAAAAAATGAAAGTCTAAGTGTTGAAGAAGAGCCTGTAGAAATTGATTGGGATAACTACGTCATTCCTAATAGCCTGCGGCAATTTATTAAAAAAAGTTATGATGATCTGAATTGGATGCGCTTATCACCCTCGTTTAAGATTGCCACACTTTACAATGAAGAAGGCGGTGCTCAAATTGCGCTGACCAGAGTCAAAGCTGGCGCCCACATGCCAACTCACACGCATACGGGCGATGAAATTACACTTGTATTGGAAGGCGCTTTTTCAGACGAAAGCGGTGTTTATCGTCAGGGCGACTTTATTAATCGTGACGCTAGCCACAAACACAAACCAATAGTCACTAAGGATGCAGAATGCATTTGTTTGACCGTGCTAGACGCACCGATTGAGTTTACTGGTTGGCTAACGCGACTACTGAACCCTCTTATTCGCCGATACCATCCACATTCAAGCTAATGTAAACAGACTGTGCCTATCAACAGAGCCAACGATAGGCACACGATTGCAGACGTTAGCCAATAACAAGCAAATTTTGTGAAAATCTGGTATAGTCCTTGTTCAAACTAAAAACAAGGACTATTTATCATGGCAACTAAGAAGAAACAGCCAGCAGCTTCGGAGACGTCTGAATCCATTGAAAAGCAAATGCAAGAGTTTCTAGCTCGCGGTGGACACATAGATAAAATCGATTCAGGAGTTAGTGGACAATCTCAGCTAACAGGATCACGTCATATTTCTCTAGGAAATAGCAAAACGAAAGCACAATAGGCCTTCGTTTTATTCCGCTAAGACTATACTCATTAGTGAAAGAATAACGCAGACTTGGCTTCCTTTATCAAGCCTGAAGCCAGTCTATGCGTTCTTCCTCTCTAGTTCATAAGCCAAGCCAATCGACAATGCCTGCGCTAAACATAGCGAAGAGGACAAAGAACGAAATGAATCTATCTCAGCTTCTTTGACAACAAAACACACCGACGCAATAGAAGCCAATGGACTAATTTGATTGTCTGTAATAACAATAAGCGGCACATTTTTTTCTGCCGCCGCTTTAGCAACACTTTGCGTTTCCTCAGCATAAGGGTGAAAACTCACCGCAATAAGCACATCATTCTTGCCTAAAGCGCTAGCCTGTTCCTTATACATACCACCTACGCCATCGACTAAATATGCTTTTTGATCAATATGACGCAAAGCATAGGCAAAATAGCTAGCGACAACAAACGCACGCCTCACCCCAACAATATGCGCAGCATGTGCTTGAGACAATATTTGTATTGCCTTATTTAAATCGTCTGCTGCTGTTGTTTCCCCCAAATGACCAAGCGCTATCGCATTCGCATGGGAAAAACGAGTTAATAATTGAGACGGTGACTGCTGATTACTTTCTTCCCCAAACGCCTCTCGCGCCAAACGGATACGATCTTGATAACTAGGCGCTTCCTCCATTAAATTCTGCTGGAATAACTTCTGCATTTCACTAAAACCACTAAAACCGAAAGCATTCGCAAACCGAACCCATGTCGAAGGATGTACTCCAGCGTCTTTAGATAAAGTTGCAACGGTACCAAAGGCAACTTCGCTTGGCGCATCTAATACAAACTCAGCTACTTGGCGTAGTCGTTTACTTAATGTTGAATAATGCTGTTTAATAATTTCTTTCAAATCTGTTAAAGATTCTGGAGCAAGGACATCTGACATGAAATACTCTCTGTACTCAATACTCTCCCAACTAAGGTAGTCATAGCCACATAGAAAAATAGTGAGCCTATTGAGAGAGAAGTAATTATTGCAATGTTAGAATAAAAATTCTAACTTAGTAGTTACTAACATGTCTAGTCTCAAAACATCTAGACAAAGACACTTATTCAATAAAAACTACAAAATAGGATATTGACATTGAACGAAGCAGATCTTAAATTTTTCCGCCCTAAATGGCGTCGTGTTACAGCTACTGTGTTTTGTTTTGGCTGGACATTAGTCGAGTGGCTATCAGGAGAACCTTTCTGGGGGATCATTGCAGCAGGCATTACTTTCTATTGTTTATGGAATTTTTTTTATCAATTCGATGAAAATCAAGATGCATAAGGCATTATGCTGCGCGCTAAAATATCTATTCAAATAACAATAATGTACGGCATATTATCAGGTTATTTTCTATGTCTAAAAGACCAACTATTCACGATTTAGCTAATGCAGCAGGCGTTAGCATCGCCACCGTTGATCGGGTATTAAATAAGCGCTCCAAAGTACGAGAATCAACCTCTCAGCGCGTTCTAATAGCGGCCGAAGATATTGGCTACCACGCGTCAGGCTTACTGAAAAGACGCGTACGAGAATCTAAACCGGTTAAGCGTTTGTCTATTTTACTACAACGTAGCAACGATGAATTCTATGAAAGATTAGGTGCTGCTATTCGCAAAGCCTGCGCACAGGAAACCCAATTCCAATTTGAAACACGAGTGATCTTTATGGATGAAGTCACACCAGAGTATGTCACCGAACAAATAATCAAAGAAAGCAAACACACTGATGGTATTGCAATCGTCGCCTTGGATGATCACACCCTTAATCGACATATAGAACAATTGGTTGAAAAACACACACCTGTCTTTACTATTTTATCTCCTCTTTCTACAAACACCTGTACCGGACACATTGGTGTGGACAATAGAAAGGCCGGACGCACTGCCGCTTGGGCTATTTCTAAACTGGCTAAAACAACCGGTAAGGTCGGTATTTTGCTTGGCAGCCACCGCTATTTAAACCAAGATATTGCTGAGATTAGCTTCATTTCCTATTTTAGAGAAATTAAGCATAACTTCGATTTACTTACCCCTCTCACCAACCTAGATGATGACACGCTCGCTTATCAAGCAACCAAAACGCTACTTACCAAGCACCAGAACGATTTAACCGCCATTTACAGTGCTGGAGGCGGCGTAAGAGGTATTATAAGAGCCTTAAAAGAAGCAGGAAAAAGCCGACAGATAACACTTATTTGCAATGAATTAACATCTTGCACCCGCCTAGCATTAAGTGATGGCACCATAGATATGATTATTGCGACCCCAGTACAAAAACTAGCGCATCAACTGTCAGACCTATTCGCAGAATCTTTTAGTCATAAGAAGTACCGACCTCTTGCTCCAGTCCAACTCTCAGTCGAGCTACATGTAGCGGAAAACCTATAAACTTTTAGAACAATTTTTATAGGTTATAACCTTATTTTATCTGTTTAACTACCCTCTGTCCTAGACTCTATCCGCACAAAGCCAATCCTTTCAATAAGCCTAAAGAATACATTTAACCTTGTTCAACTCCTACTCAGACCTTAAAATCCACACATAAAAAAGCAGCTCGATGTACAACAAAGAGCTGCAATAGGGAATTTAGATCCCCGACAGAGACAGTAAATAACGCTATGTTGTCTTCTTACGCTTGTTCTGACGTTGTTGGTCAATAACCACTGCAACAACGATAATAGCCCCTTTAATAATGTCTTGGTAATAAGCGTCGATCCGTAAAAAAGTAAAACCAGACAACATTACACCTAAGATTAAGGCTCCGACTACGGTTCCTGCAATACGCCCTCGGCCACCAGAGAGAGAAACCCCACCGATAACGGCTGCAGCAATCGCATCCAACTCATACATTAAGCCCATACCAGCTTGAGCGGTTTTAATACGAGCAATTGCAACCATTGCCGCCAAACCAACAAGCAACCCAGCTATCGTATAGACTTTGATTAAATGACGGTCAATATTGATACCGGAAACGCGTGCAGCCTGAGGGTTTGCACCAATTGCATAGGTAAACTTACCAAATCGTGTGTAGCGCATAACAATATGGAAGATAATTGCGACAACAATAAAGATAACTACTGGCATCCAACGATCTAAGGCATTACCGAGCATCGCGAATTCTTTTGTGAAGCCAGATACAGGGCTGCCATCTGTATACCAACGAGCAACACCACGCGCCGAAACCATCATGCCTAATGTTGCAATGAATGGTGGGATTTTCGTCTTCGTGATCAACCAACCGTTCACAAAACCAGCCAATGCACCGACAATGAGGCCGACAATTAAAGGCACCACGAAGGGTAAATCCGTTAACGCAGGCGAAATCACTTTAGGCCAATTACTAGATTGCGCAAATGTCGCAGCAATCATGGCAGACATCGCCACCACAGACCCAGAGGATAAATCGATTCCTCCGGTGATGATCACCATAGTCACCCCGATGGCAATGATCCCAATTACTGAAACTTGCAAAACAATAATCTGTAGACGACTCATGTTCATTAAAAAGCTTTGACCAATAAAGATCCAGCCAAGTATTTCAAACATGATAGAAATACCCACTAACACAAGAAGAATACTCACCTCAGGAGGAATTCTTTTTGTCTTCTTGGCCCCTTGGCTATCTTTAGCCGTTTTCATGGTGTCATTTAACGTAGTCATAAAAAAACCTCTTATTTTTCTAATTTTTTATACTATTGTGCGGCCAAATTCATTACAGATACTTGGTCAGCTTCAGAACGGTCCAAAATGCCAGTAACATGACCTTCGTGCATCACAAGCACCCTATCACTCATGCCCAGTACTTCAGGTAACTCAGAAGAAATCATAATGACAGCAACCCCTTTATGAGCGAGCTGTGTAACTAATGTGTGGATTTCAGACTTAGCCCCAACATCAATCCCTCGAGTAGGCTCATCCAAAATCAAAATGCGCGGGTGGGTAAGTAACCAACGACCTATTAATACTTTTTGCTGATTACCACCTGAAAGATTCTCAATAGACTCTTCCATATTCGGAGTTTTGACGCGCAATTTGCGGCACAACTCTTCGGATTCTTCGTTTAACTTAGTTTGATCAACAAAACCACCGTTATTAACAAAATTTTCATGCAAAACCGCTGATTGAATATTTTCTTGGATATCTAAAGAAAGAAAACAGCCCGTTTCTTTGCGGTCTTCAGTTAAAAAAGCCATGCCTTGTCTAATGGCATCGTTTGGATTTTTAATGTTAACTTCTTCTCCACTAATCCAAACAGTGCCTGAGTCTGCTGGCGTCACACCGAAAATAGCTTCAGCGACATTTGAACGTCCCGAGCCAACAAGGCCAGCAAAGCCTAGAATTTCACCAGCTCTAACATCAAAAGAAACATCGTGAAAAACCCCATCTAACGTCAGGTTTTTTACAGATAATAAGACATCACCTAATTCCACTTCTTCTTTTGGAAACATCTGATCAACACTGCGGCCTACCATCATCTGGATAATGTCATCGCGAGTTACGTTACTAGATGCATGCGTTCCAATGTATTTTCCATCACGGAAAACCGAAAACTCATCAGCAATTTCAAACAGTTCGTTCATTTTGTGTGTGATATAAACAATACCAATACCTTGTTCACGCAGACTACGAATAATTTCAAAAAGGTGAGCCACTTCCGTTTCAGTAATCGCCGAAGTTGGCTCATCCATAATCAATACATCTGAGTTAAAAGACACGGCTTTAGCTATTTCCACCATCTGACGATTAGCGACCGATAGCGTGCTGATCTCTGCTTCAGGATCAAGCTGAATATTAAGGCGTTCAAAAAGCTCCTCTGTCATTTTGTGCATTTCAGAGTGATCAATGAAACCAAAGGAGTTCGTTGGCTCGCGTCGAATCCAAATATTTTCAGCCACTGTCATTTGATTCATCAGCAACAGCTCTTGATGAATCATGGCGATACCGGATTCTTGGGCTTTCAGAGGAGTTTCTAAGGTGATTTTTTCGCCGCGCAACTTGATTTCACCGCGATCAGGCTGATAAATGCCAGCAATAACTTTCATTAAGGTTGATTTGCCAGCCCCATTTTCTCCCATAAGAGCATGCACACTTCCTGGACGAACCTTTAACATCACATCATCCAATGCCAGCACACCAGGAAACTCTTTGCGTACATTAACAACTTCTAAAACGTATTCGAATGATTGCTCTCGGGGAATTGCGCCATTAACAGGCACTGCTTCCTCAACTGCTGCGCTACTCATAACGCAATCCCTCCAATTTTTATTTTAATTTAATGGATTTCTAGTCTTTTAACTTCTAACTATTATTTCAAAATATTTTTTTATTTTGCGATCACCCTAGAAGATAAGCATTTATACGCTTTATTTGTTTTATTTTTCCAATAAGGCAAATAAGCAATTCAATACATAAAGATTTCTTTCTTCTAAGCACATCGCGGAGACGCTACTAATTAGAATATATATATTCCACAAATAAGCATCCTTGGAATATATATTCCAATTTGCTTGATATGACTAATTTTGTCAAGCCTAAAGTTACAATTTTATAGAGATTCATCATTCTCACCAAATGATGTTATTTGATAGTTTATGAATAAATCACAACATTCTTGATTGACGATTTTTTTTTACAGGCGGTACTATGCCAAGGTAAAAATAATTCTAAAATCGCACCCTTGTATTACTTAATTCGTACTTTAAGCAAGAAATACAAGACACTCTTTAAAGGTAAGCAATATGTCTATACGCTCAAAACGCGTCGCTCTAGAAGCGATTGATGCCGCTGATCAAAAAGATAGATTCTACCTAGCCCATGACATATTCCATCATAAAGTTGGAAAACATGAGCCTTTTTCAGAAACATATGGCATTTAAAAATCCAAAACGAGCAACTCAAGACAATATTGATTTTGTTAGTCAAACACTAGTAACTGACCAAATTCATTCTATTAAAATAAATAAAAGGGCTTTATTACTATGAAAATTGCACTCGATCCTTATATGCACCGCCACCTTTCTTTGGAAGAGCTATGTAGAGCAACCAAGGAAATGGGGTACGATCACATTGAGCTGTCACCTCGCGCTGACTTTTTACAGTGGTGGACACGCCCTCGCGTTTATCCTGAGCGTTTACAAAGCTTTAAAAAGGCCATGAAAGATCACGACGTTTCTTTGTCTACTATCCAACCTATGTATCGTTGGTCTAGCCCATACGAAGACGAATGGAAAATGGCCATGGACAATTGGAAGCGAACAATTGAAATCGCCGTTGAACTGGACAATCCATTATTAATCTCCGAATTTGGCCGCGGAGGTTCGCCTGAACGCTCCAATGCGGACCGCCAAGGCATTCACACGCCAGAAGCCTGTGAAAATGCGTTCTGGCGCTCAATGGACGTACTTGTCCCTTTGCTAGAAAAAGAAGGGCTGACCCTATGTGTGGAGCCACACCCGGAAGATTGGGTTGAGGAAATGGCGCCAGCAGTCGAGATTATCAAAACCATCAATTCGCCAGCAGTTCAGTGTTCCTATATCGCACCCCATTCTTTTTATTATGGGGAAGATTTAGCCGAAACTATTCACGCTACCAAAGGTATTTTACAGCATGCGCGAGTGGCCGATACCTACAACCACAAAGGCTCTTCACAGCTACGCTATATCGTCAACCCGCCAGGCTCCAATGCCCGCGTACACCAGCACCTGGATATGGGCGAAGGCGAAATAAATTGGGATATATTCTTTAAAAATTTGCATGAAATTGGCTTTGATGGCGTGCTATCCAGCTGCGTATTTGCATGGGATGAAAGAGCCGAACAGTCATCTCGCTTCATGCGTGATGAAATCCAACGTTATGTTGATAAGTACTGGAAATAAAAACCCTTTATTGACAGCGACCAAGAATAAATCAAAAAAATAAACTCATTATCAGGCCTTGGTACAACCGTTTATAATGGATGGTCACAGGGCTATTAAGAAACCAAGCGATGCCGCCCTCACGATATCAGGGCGGCATCCATGATGAATATCATCTAGCTGCCACATAAATTTATTCTGCTAACAACCACCAATCACCCAAGACCATCAACACACCCCATCAGAGTCCCTAATATTCACACCTAATAGAATACAGGCCGATCGCTTCAAACCTAAAAATTCGCTTTTTTAGGTCAATCTGAAAAACCATTTCAAAAAAAACCTTTAAAACGTTGATTTTTATTGCTTTTTAAAACAAAAAATGAATTTGGAATATTTTATTCATGTGTATTGAAAATATAGAATATATGTTCTAACATTGCTTTAGGTATATTAAACAATAAAAAAACAGCCACTTCATTTTCGACAAAGTACTAATTCACCTTGTTGTCATTTCGGCTGATACAGGAGATGAAGAACCATGCTCAAAGATAAAACGCTAGATCTTATTTGTCTTGGTCGCGCAGCAGTCGATATGTATTCAGAGCAAATAGGAAGCCGCTTAGAAGACGTTAGTAGTTTTGCAAAATACCTTGGAGGCTCATCCGGCAACATGGCATTTGGCACCGCTCGTCTTGGTTTAAAAAGCGCCATGTTAACTCGTGTTGGTAATGAACATATGGGACGCTTCGTAAAAGAAGAGTTGGACCGTGCAGGCGTAGATACCAGTCACATTATTACCGACCCAGAGCGCTTAACTGCTTTGGTAGTACTCGGCATAAAAGATCAAGATACTTTTCCATTAATTTTCTATCGTAATGACTGCGCCGATATGGCGGTAAGTAAAGACGACTTTGACGCAGACTTTATTGGTTCTGCAAAAGCCCTTGTTATTACAGGCACCCACTTCTCCACAGAAAGCACGTACGAGGCCAGTAAACAAGCCATCGCATACGCCAAACAAGCAGGCACTAAATGCGCCTTGGATATTGATTATCGCCCTGTTCTTTGGGGCTTAACAAACCCAGGCGACGGCGAAACACGTTTTATTTCCAATGAAAAAGTTTCGGCGCACATGCAAAGTATTTTGGCTGACTTTGATCTTATCGTTGGTACCGAAGAAGAAGTCCATATTGCTGGCGGCAGCACTGACACTATTACAGCACTGAGAAAAATCCGCGAACTAAGCAACGCCACTATCGTGTTGAAGCTTGGCTCTCAGGGTTGTACGGTTCTTGAAGGAGCTATTCCTGACTCTATGGACGCGTTTGAGCTGCATGTTGGCGTTCGTGTTGATGTACTCAATGTACTTGGCGCCGGCGATGCTTTTATGAGTGGCTTTTTACGTGGTTGGATTCGCGGCGAATCAGCAGAGCAATCTTGCACTTATGCCAATGCATGTGGCGCTTTGGTTGTATCTCGCCATGGTTGTGCTCCTGCAATTCCAAGCGCTGAAGAATTAGATAATTACATTGCTCGGGCAGCACAAATTAAACGCCCTGATTTGGACCGTGAACTGAATCATTTGCATAGAGTCACTACCGAAAGATTACCGTACGACTGGCAAGATCTATGTATTTTTGCTTTTGACCATCGTAAACAGCTCTTTGATATCGCTCGCGAAGAAGGTGCTGCCCCAGCTCGAATTAAAAAGCTCAAGCGCCTATTGGTTGATGCATTAGATGTTGGTGCTCGCGAACTAGGTAACAGTCAATACGGCGTATTAATCGATGACACTTATGGTCAGGACGCCCTAAACGCGGTTACTGGTCGTGGCCTTTGGATTGGTCGCCCAGTCGAGCTACCCAGCTCTCGGCCAATTGAATTAGAAGGTGGACGCAGCATTGGTTCACGCCTAAAAAGCTGGCCGAAAGAGCACATCGTAAAATGCCTTGTTTTCTATCACTCTCAAGATGAAGTGGAAATGCGTGCCGCTCAAGAGCGCCAAGTGATAGAACTATATAAAGCGTGTTGTATTTCTGGTCATGAGCTATTGCTAGAAATTATTCCACCACATGGCAAAGACTTCGACGACAGCCTATTCACTGATTCGATCAAACGCTTCTATCACTTAGATGTGCGCCCGGACTGGTGGAAACTGCCACCTCAATCTAAAACGAACTGGCAAGCCATTACAGACATTGTTCATCATCATGATAAACACTGCCGTGGTGTCGTCATGTTGGGATTGGATGCACCAATGAACGAATTAAAACAAGGTTTCGCCAACAGTGCTGGCTTTGATATTGTCAAAGGTTTTGCGGTAGGCCGTTCTATTTTTAGCGAGCCTAGCCGCGCATGGTTGGGGAATCGTTTTAATGATCAGCAACTCATTGACGCCATCGTCTCTAACTATTTGGAATTAGTATCCTACTGGAAAGAACGCCATAGCACTCAGCCACAACAGAAACAGGCTTAAAGGGAATACACATGACAACAATAAAACTGACCATGGCCCAAGCCGTCATCCGATTTATGATGGCGCAAAAGATTGAAACAGACGAAGGCACTAAACCCATGTTTGCCGGAGTTTGGGCGATTTTCGGTCACGGCAACGTCGCCGGACTTGGTGAAGCGCTTTACCATGTAAAAGAGACACTTCCAACGTACCGTGCCCATAACGAACAAGGTATGGCCCACGCTGCGATTGCGTTTGCTAAGACCAAAAACCGTCAGCAAATGATGGCGTGTACGGCCTCAGCGGGGCCGGGTGCCGTCAATATGGTGACAGCAGCGGCTGTGGCACATGTTAACCGTCTGCCTGTGCTATTTTTACCAGGTGACACCTTTGCAACACGTATGCCAGACCCCGTTCTGCAACAAGTTGAAAATTACCATGATCATACACTGACATCGAACGATTGTTTCCGTCCAGTCAGCCGTTTCTTTGATCGTATTACGCGTCCAGAACAATTGTTGACATCCTTGCCACAAGCTATGCGTGTACTAACGGACCCAGTTGAATGTGGCCCTGTCACCTTGGCTATGCCACAAGATGTGCAAACTATGGCGTTTGATTTTCCAGAAACGTTCTTTGAAGAAAAAGTACATCGTTTACGTCGTCAGGGACCGGATGCCTTTGAATTGGCACAAGCCATTGACGCCATTAAACAGGCAAAAAACCCCGTGGTGATAGCGGGTGGTGGCGTGCATTACTCTGGCGCAATCGAAGAGTTGGATCAGTTTGTCTCAGCGCTGAAGATTCCTGTCGGTGAAACTCAAGCAGGGAAAGGCGCCCTTCCTTGGGACCACACACAAAACATGGGCACCATCGGTGTTACCGGTGCAGGCTCAACCAACCGTCTTTGCCAAGAGACCGATTTAATCATTGCCATCGGTACTCGCTTAGGCGACTTCGCTTCGGGTTCACGTTCATTGATCAACCCTAAGGCCAAGTTGCTGTCTCTGAACGTGGCGTCTTTTGATGCCATCAAACACAAGGCTGTGTCGTTGGTCGGAGATGCAAAACTGACGCTACCTTTATTGACCGAAGCATTAAGTGACTATCAAGCCGATGGTGCTTGGATTGATCGCGCAGAAACCGAGCGTCTGGCATGGAATAAAGACGTCGATGAAGCCACACGAGATCGTGGTACGGATTTACCGAGCGACGGAGAAGTGGTGGGAGCGGTTAACCGTGCTGCCGGCGAAAAAGACATCGTAGTATGTGCCGCAGGTGGTTTGCCAGGCGAACTACAGAAACTGTGGCGTACCCGTTACAGTCGTGGCTACCACATGGAGTACGGCTACTCCTGCATGGGTTATGAGATAGCGGGAGGTGTCGGCACCAAAATGGCGGCTCCTGACTCGGAGGTATTCGTTATGGTTGGAGATGGCTCTTACCTAATGATGAACTCCGAGATTGCCACCTCTGTCATGTTGGGCCTAAAAGTCGTTTTCGTTGTACTAGACAACCGCGGCTACGGTTGTATCCATCGCTTGCAACAGTTCTGTGGCGGCCCGGGGTTCAACAATATGCTCGAAGACTGCTTAACAGTCGAAGATGGCGCTCCAAAAACGGACTTTGTCGCACATGGTAAAGCACTGGGTGCCAAGGGTGAAAAAGTAGCTAACATTCAAGAGCTTGAAGCGGCACTTGAACGAGCAAAAGCGTCTCCGATTAGTTATCTCATCGAAATTGATACCGATCCCGCCATTGTTACGGAAAGTGGTGGACACTGGTGGGATGTTGCTGTGCCAGAAGTATCAGAGCGTGAGCAAGTACGTGACGCTCGTAAAGTATATGAAGAGCATAAAGCTCGCCAGTTTAAAAACCTTTAATGCCCACTATTTTTGAGCGGAGAATAACAATGAGCGTTCGTATAGGTATTAACCCTTTATCATGGACCAACGACGACCTGCCTACTCTTGGCGCGGATACAACATTGGAAACATGTTTAACAGAAGGCAAACAAGCGGGCTTTAGCGGCTTTGAATTGGGACAGAAGTTCCCACGTGATCCTGCTGTATTAGAGCCGATTTTAAAAAATTATGAATTAGACCTAGTGTCAGGCTGGTTCAGCGGTGAGCTTCTTACTCGCAGTGTGGAGGAGGAAATCGAAGCCATCAAGCCGCATTTACACCTACTCAAAACATTAGGCGCTAAAGTGATGGTGTACTGTGAAGTGACCGACTGTATTCACGGTGAAATAGACACGCCGCTGTCACACCGCCCTCGCCTTACAGAAGAGCGCATCGCAGAGTTCGGCAAGAAACTGACTCAAGTAGCGGACTTCACGTTGTCTGAAGGCGTTCAGATTGCATATCACCACCATATGGGCACTGTGATTCAAACAGAGGAAGACGTCGCCCTTTTGATGAAGCATACCGGGCCATCTGTCGGGTTGCTGCTGGATACAGGACACATGACGTTTGCAGGCGGTGATCCTTACGCCGTACAAGAACGCCATGCGGACCGTATTAATCACGTCCACTGCAAGGATATGCGTAAAGACATTTTAGCCGATGCATTGAACCGCGACTTACCGTTTTTACGGGCGATGTTAAACGGTACATTCACCGTTCCAAGTGATGGTTTCATCGATTACGGTCGTTTATTTAAACAACTTAAAGCAAGCAACTACTCTGGCTGGTTAGTCGTTGAGGCCGAACAAGACCCTTCGGTTGCGCACCCTTTGACTTACGCGACTAAAGGCGCAAATGGTTTGAAGCAATTCTGCCAAGATGCGGGTTTAGATCTGATCAACTAATTTCGTGAATGTCACCTTTTGACAAATAAAGGCGACGCCAACAAAAAGGTAATGTAATGGAAACGTTAGGAAACTTCATCAATGGCCAGCATGTGGCTAGCCAAAGTGGCCGCCTAGGCCCTGTTTATAATCCAGCTACGGGCGCACAAAGCCTAAATGTGTCTTTATCCAGCGCAGACGAAACACGTGATGCCATCGCTGTTGCGGAGAAAGCCTTCGAAACATGGCGTAAAGTGACACCTCTTAACCGTGCTCGCGTATTGTTTAAATACAAAGCACTGCTAGAGCAACATGCTGACGAAATCGCTGAGTTAATCACCAAAGAACACGGTAAAGTTTTCTCTGATGCTAAGGGTGAATTAACACGCGGCCTTGAAGTCGTTGAGTTTGCTTGTGGCATTCCACACCTGCAAAAAGGTGAGCACAGCTTAAACGTAGGTCGCGGCGTAGACAGTATGTCTTTGATGCAACCATTAGGGGTTTGTGCGGGTATCGCACCGTTTAACTTCCCTGCGATGGTTCCTATGTGGATGTTCCCTGTCGCCATTGCTTGCGGTAACACCTTCATTATGAAGCCGTCTGAAAAAGACCCTTCTGTACCTTTGCGTCTTGCTGAGTTGCTAACAGAAGCAGGCCTACCTGATGGCGTCTTTAACATCGTTAACGGTGATAAAGAATCTGTAGACGTTCTACTGACAGACGAACGTGTTCAAGCCGTGAGCTTTGTCGGCTCTACGCCAATCGCTGAATACATTTACTCTACGGCCTCCGCGCACGGCAAGCGCGTTCAAGCATTAGGTGGCGCGAAAAACCATATGATCGTCATGCCAGATGCTGACCCACAACAAGTTGTGGGCTCACTGATGGGTGCCGCCTTTGGTTCTGCAGGCGAGCGCTGTATGGCAATTTCTGTTGCTGTCTGTGTCGGTGATGACGTAGCGGATAACTTGATCGAAAGCCTAAGCAAAGAAATCGATGGCATGCGTGTGGGTCCTGGTCTGGGCCTTGCAGACGAAGCACACATGGGCCCTGTCATTTCGAAGGAACATTGCGCGAAGATCAAAGATTACATCGGCGTCGGTATTGAAGAAGGTGCGACCATCGTTCGTGATGGTCGCGAGTTCGTCGTAAAAGGCCATGAGAACGGCTACTTTGTTGGCCCAACATTGTTCGACAATGTTAAGAAAGGCATGCGTATTTACGAAGAAGAAATCTTTGGTCCAGTGTTGTGTGTGGTCCGTGCTGAAAGCTACGCACAAGCGGTGGAAATGATCAACTCTCACGAATACGGTAACGGTACCTCTATCTTTACACGTGACGGTGATACCGCTCGTCAGTTCTGTGAAGAGATTCAAGTGGGCATGGTCGGTGTTAACGTTCCTATCCCAGTACCGATGGCGTTCCACAGCTTCGGTGGCTGGAAGCGCTCATTGTTTGGACCACTTCATATGCATGGTCCAGATGGCGTTCGTTTTTACACTCGCATGAAAACAGTGACCGCACGCTGGCCGACAGGTCTACGCGCTGGTAACGAGTTCTCCATGCCAACAATGAAGTAATCACATTTTGTCCGCTGCGCTCACTGTGAGCGCAGCATTCTTCTAAAATAACAACACTAGGAAGAACATCATGAGTACATTCAAAGCACTAACCCTAAGTACCAGTTTGATTGCAGCTTCGTTCGCATTACCTGCACAGGCAGCCAACATAGGTGTCACGATGACATCCTTTGATAACCCTTTCTTAAACATTTTGATTAATGGTATGAAGTCTGCGGATCAATCAAATGACGATATATCACTACAGTTTGAAGACGCTAATATGGATATTGGTCGTCAGTTAAATCAAGTTCAAAGCTTTATTGCAAGTGGTGTCGATGCCATTATCGTTAACGCTGTAGATGGTGACTCAACTATGGCCATCACACAAATGACCGATGAAGCAGGTATTCCTTTAGTTTATGTAAACCACCCGCCCATCGATATTGATCAATTGCCTGATACAGCCAGTTTTATTGGTTCAAATGAACTAGATTCAGGCACATTACAAACAGAAGAAGTATGTCGCCTTTTAAACGGTAAAGGGAATGCTCTTGTCATTATCGGGCCTCTCGAAAACCATTCTGCGTTAACACGCACCAAAGATGTCGAAGAAGTATTGTCTCGCCCTGAATGCTCTGGCATTAAAATACTAGATAAACAAGTTGCAAACTGGTCGCGTACGCAGGCCTACAACCTAATGACAAATTGGATTACTTCTGGAATCGAGTTTAACACTGTCATTGCCAATAATGATGAAATGGCAATTGGAGCCATCCAAGCTATTAAGGCATCCAATCTAAACATCAACGATATTATTATTGCTGGAATTGACGCAACATCGGACGGTTTGGCTGCAATGAAATCTGGAGAATTGAATATTACAGTTTTTCAAAATGCTAAAAAACAAGGTCAAGTTTCTGTTGAAACAGCCTATAAAATGGCTCAAGGAGAAACTGTCGAACGCAACCTTTGGATTCCATTTGAATTAGTAACACAACAGAACGTTTCCCAATACTCTTCAAAGTAGCGGGATCACCCTAGCTCAGTCGCGGATTGTTTATTGTCTGACTCTCTAGTAAGCGGCTATTTAGCCCACCTTTTGGTGGGCTTTTTTTTATTCTGCGCTCATTCACATATTCGCCACATAACCGTCACGACGTTGTCATATTAACGCCCTACTCTCATTAATAAGATACCTAAAAGCTTATTAGAGCGGAGCGTCACCGTGATACAAGTCGAGCAAATGATTGCCAGTAAATCTCCTCAGTTTTTTGATAAAAGCCCACTGATCACTCGCCCAACGTTAAGCGTGCTAAAGCGCTTATTCCACGAAAGTGAAGTAAACCAATTCCTGGAAAAAAACCACGGCTGTGTCGGCTTCGAATTTATTGATCGAGTTCTGGATCACTTCAACTTTAGTTATCAAGTAAGCCAAGTTGATCGTCGAAACATTCCCGCCAGCGGCCGGGTAATGATCATTGCTAATCACCCTCTTGGCGCATTAGATGGCCTTGCTTTACTTAGGTTAATCGGTGAAATTCGCCCAGACGTGAAAATCGTCGCGAATGATTTGTTAATGGGCTTTGATGGTTTAAAACAGCTGACTCTTCCTGTCGACAACCTCGGTGGAAAAACCGGACGCCAGCAACTCAAAGCCATCATGAGCTGCCTACATAACGAAGAAGCCGTGATTATTTTCCCAGCAGGCGAAGTGTCTCGCATGTCGCCAAGCGGCGTAAAAGATCAGCAATGGAATCAGAACTATCTAAAACTGGCGCAAAAGACCAACAGCCCATTATTGCCCGTTCATATTGGTGGTCGTAACTCCATGCTGTTTTATACCAGTTCGCTTTTATATCGCCCACTATCAACCATTCAGCTCGCTAACGAGATGTTTCGTCAACGCAACCGTAAAATCCCCATGCAAGTTGGCCAAGCTATTCCGATTCAAGAACTGGCTCAACTGCCACTAAGTGATAAAGAAAAAAACAAACTGGTAAAACGTCACTTATACCGTATCGCTAAAGGTAAAAAGCCGCTGTTAAAAACCGAAAAAACGGTTGAGCACCCACAGAACAGACAGATGATCAAACAAGAGCTCAAGGTTGCTGAACACCTTGGCAGCACCAAAGACAATAAACAAATTTACCTGTTTGATTATGATCCGATGTCAGTAACAATGAAAGAGATCGGGCGCTTACGCGAAATCGCCTTCCGTAAAGTCGGTGAAGGCACAGGTGAACGTTCAGATTTGGATAAATTCGACCAATACTATCGCCACCTGATTCTATGGGATGAAGAAGAACTGGAAATTGTTGGCGCTTATCGTATTGGTGAAGTTGCACGCTATATGAAATCAGATACACCAAATCGCATCTATAGCGCTGAATTATTCCAATACTCTTGTGATATGGAGCCTTATTTCGAGCAAGGTATTGAGCTAGGGCGCAGCTTTATTCAACCAAAATATTGGGGCAAACGCAGCTTAGATTATTTGTGGTACGGCATTGGCGCTTACTTAGATAGACACCCTGAAATTCGCTACATGTTTGGCCCCGTGAGTCTGAGCAACAGCTACCCACAAGCAGCAAAAGATTTCATTGTTTCTTTTTACAAGCTCTATTACGCCGACAAAGAACACTTGGCGCGCTCTTTTACGCCTTATCAAATCAACGCCGAACACGCTGATATTATTTCAGCCATGTTCAGCGGTGATAATTATGACGAAGACTTTAGAACACTAAAAGAGCAGCTCAGCCACTTCGGCGCCAGCGTACCAACACTGTTCAAACAATACAGTGAATTATGTGAAGCAGGTGGAGTTCGCTTCTTAGACTTTGGAGTCGATGCCGACTTTGGCTACTGTGTGGACGGTTTAGTCCTAGTAGACCTAAATACAGTAAAAGAAGCGAAAAACAAACGTTACCGCGGTCACAACGATGGCACTCAAGCTTGAGTGACTACCTTTAATCGTGATGATGTTCACGATAATGGCGACTGTGGGAGTGATGGCTATGTAAGTGGTCATCATCATGTTGTTCCGGGCGTTTAAAGACAACCAGATACACAATCTTAACGACTAACATTATGCTTAATACAATAAGAACGATCATTTGAATATCCATAAAACACCTCGTTTTTTTTGTTGGTGTCATTTGAGTATAGGGCATGAAAACCGTTTTGAGTGTGAACGAGTGTGAATTTACGTCTTAAGTTTGTATTGATGTGATAGGCCCAAAAATAGCGCATTTAACATCATGAAAAACACTAAGATGGACCAAAAAGATTAAATAGCAAGCAAATAAAAACATCTTTTATCTTACAAAATAATCAGTTGAAAAATATGGCGTAACCTTTGCTTCGTTGCTAAAAAGCCTGTTTAAAATGCTTTTTCAAAGATTAATTTAAAGAATTCGTTTCATCTACCGTCGGGCTTGTGTCGTAGCCTTACACATTTGTCTATCGCTAAACCATGGAGCTGGAAATGATTGAAAAAAACTATTTGAAAACCAAACCCGAATGCAAAGTAAAATTCACATTACCTGCTGACATCATTGGAGATGCCAAAAGCGTCGCTGTGGTTGGCGATTTTAATAATTGGGACTGCAAAGCCAACCCAATGAAAAAACAGAAGTCAGGTGTTTTTGCCTCAACTCTAAACCTGGATATAAAAAAATCTTATCAATTTCGATATGTTCTAGACGACACAGAATGGTTAAATGATGAGATGGCGGATGCCTATGTTCCAAGCCCTATAAGCTACGACACAAATGGTGTCATCAGCTTATAAAAGTGATTCGCTACTCACATAAAATGCGTCTTACTTATAGACTTTAAGCCAAGACGCTCACCTCTGCTAACCTTACTTTGAGGGGGCTTATACACTTAATCTCCCAAAGATTTGATCAGTCACTTTCTTCCTAGTACACCACCCTTTTTTGCTCCAAAACTACTAATTCACGGATTCGAGCTGCAATTTATAGTCAAAATCTGTACAATTGTTTTTATTAAACGCGCGTTTAATAAAAACTCAAATACCTCAACGACTCGAAACTGAGCGCTGAAACAGACATAAAGAGGCACATCATGGCACATCAGCAGCAATACATTCATGGCCGCTACCATGCATCCACCAGCGGTGAACACTTTGAGACAATCAACCCAGCTACCGGCGAAGTGATTGCAACAGTAGAACACGCAGGACAAGCTGAATTAGATGCTGCTATTGAGTCTGCAAAACAAGGTCAAAAAGTATGGGCAGCAATGAGCCCAGTTGAACGCGGACGCATTCTTAAAAAAGCCGCTGATCTATTACGCGAAAATAACGAGGAACTTGCTCGTCTCGAAGTACTAGATACAGGCAAACCACTGCAAGAAGCCATTTGCGTGGACATTCAAACTGGCGCTGATGTGATCGAATATTACGCAGGCCTAACTGATAAGATTCAAGGCGATTACCAAGATCTTGGTACTGGTAACTTTTTCTACACTCGCCGCGAGCCACTTGGCATTTGCGCTGGTATCGGTGCGTGGAACTACCCTATTCAAATCGCCATGTGGAAATCTGGCCCTGCGCTGGCTGCAGGTAATGCGATGATTTTCAAGCCTTCCGAAGAAACACCGCTTACAGCACTGAAACTAGCGGAAATATACACGCAAGCAGGTTTACCTGATGGTGTTTTCAACGTCATTCAAGGTGACGGTCGCACAGGTCAAATGATCACTAACCACCCTGGCATAGACAAGGTGTCCTTCACTGGCGAAGTTGGCACTGGCAAAAAAGTCATGACAGCGGCTGCGCAATCGTTGAAGCAGGTAACCATGGAGCTTGGCGGTAAGTCGCCAATGATCATTTTCCCTGACATGCCAGTAGATCAAGCTGTCTCAGCGGCGATGTTGGCTAACTTCTATACACAAGGCGAAGTGTGCACCAACGGTACTCGTGTTTTTGTTCACGCAGACATGCTGGATGCTTTCACTAAAGAACTAAAAGAACGCACTGAAGCCATGATCATTGGTGATCCAATGGATATGGATACGCAAGTCGGCGCGTTGATTTCCAAAGACCACATGCAAAAAGTTTTAGGCTATATTCAAGCAGCCAAAGACGCTGGCGCAACCTTGCTATGTGGTGGTTACCAAGTCACTGAAAACGGCTTAGACAAGGGCGCGTTTGTCGCTCCGACCGTCTTCACTGATTGCACCGACGACATGCCACAAGTGCGCGATGAAATCTTCGGCCCAGTAATGTCCGTACTTAGCTTCACTGACGAAGACGAAGTAATCGCACGTGCAAACGACACGAAACTCGGCCTAGCAGCGGGTGTATTCACCAAAGACTTTGCGCGTGCTCACCGTGTCATTGCCCAAATGCAGGCTGGTATCTGCTGGATTAACGCATGGGGAGCTTCTCCTGCCGAAATGCCAGTAGGTGGCTATAAGGAATCAGGTATTGGTCGTGAAAACGGCATCGAGACCTTGTACCACTACACACAAAACAAGAGTGTTTTTGTCGATCTGAACGACATTCAAAGTCCCTACTAAGCGAGACTCTTACTCAATTAAGCGAGATAAGTCATGGCAAACGAAACATACGATTACATTATCGTCGGTGCTGGCTCTGCAGGGTGTGTGCTGGCAGATCGACTAACAGAAAGTGGCGAAAACAAGGTATTGTTATTGGAAATGGGCGGCTCAGATAAGAGCGTCTTTATCCAAATGCCAACCGCCTTGTCTTACCCAATGAATACGACAAAATACGCATGGCAGTTCCACACGGACAAAGAGCCTGGCCTTGATGGTCGAGAAATGCATTGTCCTCGCGGCAAAGTATTAGGCGGTTCGTCATCTATTAACGGCATGGTCTATGTTCGTGGTCACGCTTGTGATTTCGACCAATGGGAAGAAAACGGCGCCAAAGGTTGGAACTACCAAACCTGTCTGCCCTACTTCAAAAAAGCTGAAACATGGAAGGGTGGCGCGGACTTATACCGTGGTGGCGACGGCCCATTGTCGACCAACAACGGCAACGACATGACCTACAATCCGCTTTACCAAGCCTTTATTGATGCTGGCGAAGAAGCTGGCTACGGTAAAACCGACGACTACAATGGTTATCGCCAAGAAGGTTTTGGCCCTATGCACATGACGGTAAAAAATGGTGTACGTGCTTCTACGTCTAACGCCTATTTACGTCGTGCTATGCAACGCCCTAACCTAACGCTAAAAACCGGAGTGCTCAGCCATAAAGTATTGTTCGATGGCAAAAAAGCCACAGGCATTGAGTTCAGCAAAAACGGCCAAACTCAACAAGCCACAGCCAATAAAGAAGTTATTTTGTCCGCTGGCTCCGTTGGTTCACCACAGTTATTGCAACTGTCTGGTGTAGGACCAAAAGACGTCTTGGAAAAAGCTGGCGTTCCTATGGTTCACGAACTGTCAGGCGTTGGTGAAAACCTGCAAGATCATTTGGAAGTGTACTTCCAGTACTACTGCAAACAGCCTGTAACGCTAAACAGCAAACTGGGCTTAATCAGTAAAGGTTTAATCGGTACTCGCTGGATGCTGTTTAAAACCGGACTTGGCGCGACTAACCACTTTGAGTCTTGTGGCTTCATTCGTTCACGTGCGGGTCTTAAATGGCCAAACATCCAATACCACTTCTTGCCTGCTGCCATGCGTTATGATGGTCAAGCAGCGGTTGAAGGCCATGGTTTCCAAGTACACGTTGGTCCAAATAAGCCAGAAAGCCGTGGGAAGTTATGGATCGAATCAGCTAATCCAGCAGCGAAACCGCGTATCTTGTTCAACTACATTTCGACCGAACAAGACAAGCAAGACTGGCGCGACACCATTCGCCTAACACGCGAAGTACTGCAGCAGTCTGCACTAGACTGTTATCGTGGCGATGAAATCCAGCCTGGCATGAACATCCAGAGCGATGAAGAAATCGACCAATGGGTAAAAGAAAACGTGGAGAGTGCTTATCACCCATCTTGTACCTGTAAGATGGGCGACGACAAGGATCCAATGGCTGTGCTAAACGAGCAATGCCAAGTCCGCGGAATCGAAAACCTACGCGTGGTGGATTCGTCTATCTTCCCAACCATTACCAACGGTAACTTGAATGCGCCGACTATCATGGTAGCGGAAAAAGCCGCCGATATGATTCTTGGTAAATCACCATTGCCTAGTTTAGAAGCGCCCGTTTGGATTCACCCCGAGTTTGAATCAAAACAACGTTAAGCTTTAGCGCCATAACTTAAAACGCCAAACGGATTCCTGTTTGGCGTTTTAAGTTAGAAGTTTCATCACATCCAACCCATCTCCTGAAAGAAAAGCTCTTCCATCGGGTTTTCAACGATCTACATCGCTTTCGTTTTCCATCAAATCGATACTAAATACCTTTAGCACTAAAACACATTATTAGAATAATCAGTACGATCACCTACCACAACATAACGATCAGACAGGCTCGCCAAAACAGAGCTGGTTGCCACACCCGCATTAAAATTCAACGCTAAAAAACCAAAAGGCGGACCACTATGTCCTCTAGGTCCGCCAGCACAACCAGCCAAGCTTAAACAGCAAGCAAGCACGAGAATTGAACGAAGTCTCATCTTTATCTCCCTAACCTGATAATACGCTATCGCTTTCAAATCACGGATTACGAACGCTTTTGTGGATGGCTTGGCGGTGCGGGAAGTTCGTCTTCTGTTAATGCCCCGCTTTTATCTAGATCCAATCGACCAAAATCATCAAGCAATGGACCTCTCAGCTCCTCTTTTGTTAAAAGTCGATCACCATTTTTATCCAGTTCTTGAAAAGAAGGTGGCTCTCTTGGAGGCTGTTCACTCGCCATACTACTTATAGAAAATAAAGCCAACGTAGTAGCAGTCATTACAGGCGCTCGTAACAGGGATAATAGTAGGGACATAACATACTTCCTTCCGTATTTTTAACAGACAACATTAATAATGGGATGAAGGAAGTATATTTTGAAAATTTGTATTTAATATGGAGATAACGCTTGTTACACGTCAAACTTATAGCCGACACCGTACACTGAACGAATACAGTCTGTCGATGGATCAACATCAGCCATTTTTTTGCGTAGGTTTTTGATATGGCTATCTATTGCACGATCAGCAACCACTCTTTGATCATTATATATATGATTCATCAACTGATCTCGACTGTAAATTTTTCCGCTATTTTTAAAGAGAAAAGCTAGAATTTTAAACTCAGCTGGAGTTAATGTCAGAACTTGTTGATGGTAAGTTACAGTCATCGCGAGATCATTAATGACTAAGTCTTTTTGCTCAACCAATGTAGAAACGTCATTACGACGAAGTATATTTTTCGCTCTCACAACAACCTCTCGCGTGCTGTAAGGCTTACAAATATAATCGTCTGCCCCCAACTCAAGGCCAATCAAACGATCAATTTCTTCTATTTTTGCGGTCGCCATCATAATAGGAACATGGCTAAACGTACGAATATCGCGATAAATATCCAGTCCACCTCGGTTTGGTAACATAAGATCTAAAATAATGAGATCTGGCATATTTTCTTTAACAAAGTCCACCACAAGAGCGCCATCATCTAAACTTTGAGCATGAAAACCATAATGCTCAAAGTATTCACAGAGAATTGCGGATAATGTCGGTTCATCTTCAACCACTAAGATAGACTTTTTTAAATCACTCACTTTTTACTCTCTTATCAATCTAATTTCGATCATTAATCCGCCTAAGGCAGAAGGTCTCGCTAAAATATTGCCGCCATGCATGATGACGATATTACGACAAATAGACAAGCCTAAACCTGAGCCGCCATATTGACGGCTGCGAGACTTATCTACACGGTATAAACGCCTAAATAAATTAGGTAGATGCTTTTCACTCACACTTGGTGAAGAATCCTCTACCCGCAAAATAAGATTATTTTCCAGTTCAATAATTGAAATAAGAATCTGTCCCGGTGCATCCGTATAGCGCAGACTGTTTTCTAACAAGTTTACATAAAGCTGCTCTAACGTTTTTTCGTCGCCTTTTATAAAAACCGCGTGATCCGGCTTAATCAGCTCTATACCCAATCCTTTTTCAATAACACGAGACTCAAATTGATGTATGACACGCTGTGTTAACACAGAAATATCAAGCTGTTGCACGTCCATCTGGTAAACACCAGAGTCAGTTTTTGACAGTAAATACAAATCATCAACAAGCCGTCTAAGCCCCATAACTTGATGATGCATCGAGTTAATTCGTTGTTCTTCAGGTTTACGAATACCATCTTGGATAGCTTCTAACTCACTTCGAAGTACAGCAATCGGCGTGCGTAATTCATGAGAAATATCAACTAGCCACTGCTCTCTGCTCTCTTTTTGCTTTTTCAAACTGCGACTAAGGGATTGGAAACTATCTGACAACTCGCCAAACTCATCATTACTCAGGCTCCCAAAGGAAAAGTCATAATCTCCCTCTGACAAGGCATTCGCCCCTTGTTTTAACCTCTTTAAAGGCGCCAAAAAATAACGCACTAAAAATAATGCAACGATTAAAGACGCCAAGCCTGCCAAGCCAATAATCCAAAACAGGTTACTTTGTTGCTGCTCATAGAATTGCGCAACTAAGGGGCCAGACAATAAACTTTTTTGTTCTAATACTAACCAACCTACCGTTTTTGAATTCACTTTGATCGGAACGTTTAACAATTCTGACGTCGCTTTTTTTTGCAACTGTGGCGCAGCGCCCACAATCCAGTTACGCTGCTCATCTGCCAAATATATTCGGTGACTAAGTGGACTTAACTCTTCCGGCATTCCAGAATCCCCTTGGGGTGGAGGAAACGGGCCTTGGCCAGGCCTTTGTGGGCCTTGAGGTGACGGTTCAAAACGACCGAATTCAGGTATAGGCCTTTGATGACCTTGAGGGGGCGGTTCAAAACGACCGAATTCAGGTATAGGAGCTTGCTGGTGAGGTGGCAAAGGACGATTAGGATCAGCAAACATTTCTTCCCATATCTCAGGCCGATCTCGTAATATACGCCATCCATACTCATTGGAATAATATTCGGCAATATCAGATGCTAATTCAACTACCTGCTTTTCTTCTTGTTGATTAAGATAGTTTTGAAATCCAGTCTTAAAACTGTGACTTACCAAAAATGCCATTCCAGTCACCAACAAAACGCTAGTCACAAAGAGTGAAATGAACAACTTAGTCACTATAGGGATACGCACACAGCTTCCTTATTCTCTATATGAAACACATCTTTTTGATCAAATGAATGCGTGATAATAAACCCTTTTGCAAAGGTTCAAAAATAAAGATGCCAAATCAAAAGTAGAAAGAAAAAGAATACGACAAAAAAAGAACCACTGCATTGTAAAGAAAAACGCTCACCCTTCGCCAATGCAATGGTTTTACATAGAAAACGGGGGTTATTTCAATTCGAAAACAGCAAACCCATTGTCATCTAAAGACTGATACGTCATGTTTTTAGCCGCGGCTTCTTTTGCTTTTGGAGTCGTTGTGAACAAGACTTTTGCCTTACCAAAATCCGTAAACGACCAATTGCCGTCTGCGGTAGGATTAATGCTCTTCTGGCTAAGCAGATAATTTGCCACTACATCACGGTTCTTATCTGGTGCATCAATCACGATAGTCTCACCATTCAAATTCGGGAAATGACCACCGCCACCAGCACGATAATTATTGGTGGCCACCAAAAACTCGTCTTTCATTCTTACTGGCTCGCCGTTAAACATCGCCTTGGAAATACGATGCGCGCCTTTGTTTACCACCTCCCCATCGCCATTGTAACGAGCAGGCTGGGTGACATCGATCTTATAAGAAATACCGTCAATCACATCAAAGTTATAGGTTGGGAAAGACGCATTCACCAATTCTTGAGACTTGGTGGAAGTCGCATCAATTTGATTAAACTGTCCAGCCGCGGCTTCTAACCACTCAACCACTTGCGCGCCGGTCAACTTAACCACTTTTAAATCATTTGGATATATATACAAGTCACTGACGTTTTTCAGCGCAATGTCACCTTTTGGCACATCTGTGTAATACTCTGGGCCACCGCGACCACCGGCCTTGAACGGCGCTGCGGCAGACAAGATTGGCAAGCCTTCATAAGACGTACCACGAACGATATTTTCCACATACCAAATTTGCGCATTGTTCACGATCTGAATGGATGGGTCGTCTTGCACGAGCGCAAAAAAACTATTGATGTCAGCCGTGGATTCACCCACTTTGCGACGCATATAAGCCAAAGTACCTTCGTGCTCAGTTTTCACGGCGTCATTAATACTCGCATCGGCCTCCACCAAAGCCACTGTAGTTCGGCCTTCACGACGCGCAATGGCACGCACTTCAGCTTTTCCATCGGCGACTTTCCAACCATTACCAGCAGGCTCAAGTTTTAAATCAATTACCCCAAGGTGAGAACCCCAAAAGCCGGGCATGGTTGCAGGCTTACCAAATACCGTGCCTTTTTCGCCATCCACACCATCGAAAGCGTCTAAGGCTTTATCGCCAGGGAAAATGCGATGAGAGTGACCAAACAAAATAGCATCAATGCCATCGACTTTCGCCAGATGATAAGACGCATTTTCTTCGCCTTTCATATAAGGCGAATTCATCATGCCACTGTGGGGAATCGCGATAATCACATCCGCGCCCTTGGCTTTCATTTCAGGAATGTATTTGTTGGCGGTTTCGATAATGTCTTTGGCGATGACTTTATGGGTTAAATTGTCTTTATCCCACGTCATAATTTGTGGTGGCACAAAGCCAATGTAACCTACTTTGACCGTTTGTTCTTTGCCGTCAGAATCGACGAAGGTTTTGTCTTTGATAATATAAGGCTGGAAATAAGGCTGATCGTTAGACGCATCGTTGTCGCCATCGTCTACATACACATTCGAGTTAACGTAAGGGAAATTAGCACCACTTAAACTCTTCATTAAAAAGTCTAAACCGTAGTTAAACTCATGGTTACCGATATTACCCACATCGTAATCCAACAAATTCATCGCTTTAAACGCCGGATGCGTCTCACCAAAGCGCAGTACTCGACCTTTAGCAACATAATCGCCCAACGGCGTGCCCTGTAATAAGTCACCGTTATCCACCAATACAGAATTCGTCACTTCCCCACGTGCCGCTTTAATCAAAGTCGCCACACGAGACAAGCCCACCGCATCGCTTTTCTTATCGCCGTAATAATCGTAATCCACCAAATTCATATGAATATCCGTGGTTTCCATGACTCGCAGGTCAATGGTAGAAGCCTGCGCCATTGCAGAAAACAGCAAAGAAGAGGCAAAAAGCGTCGCCCCCTTAGGAACAAAAAACGTCATGAAAATACTCCATTTATACAATCATCTTGCGTATCAAAAATACTAACCAAACAGTCAGCTTTCATAGTAAGACGATTTTATGCGAACTTCATGCCTTTTTTGTGACAGTTGTTTATCGATTTTGTGTGTGTAAAGGGATTAGAGACGTCGGATCACGGTCGTGCCTCCCTCATTCAACCTACGAGGCGGAGGAAAAAAAAGGGTTACCGCTTAAACCAGCGCCAAACGAAGAGTACTTTGATGAGTGCGGCAGCGACGTAGGTCATGGCGCAGGCGGTAAGAATTTTTTTCACTTTGGGTAGATCTTCCTGTGGAATGTAGTTGCCTTCTCTCAAAATAGGCAGAGCCTTGTTAAAGCTGGCATCCCATTCTTCCGGCAGTATCGCTAACTGCACGATAACCGCTAATAAACCTGATAGCCCAACCACCAATGCGTGCAAAGGCACGGCGTAAGGAATATGCAATAGCAAGCTCAATGCGGGCCAACCAAGCAGTAAAGCTGCTGTAATTTTTCTCGCTCCATGAGCAAAAGGCAAATAGCGGGAGCTTAAATGGGAAATTTTTTGCTTTTTTTCATGAGCAATCGCATGCCCTACTTCGTGCGCCGCCACAGCAACAGCGGTTAAAGATCGGCCATTAAGTATGCTTGGGCTCAGACGAACTGCATGTTGCCCAAAGTCAAAATGATCATGACCTTCTTGTGCTGCTTCTACTTTTACCTCATTTAGTTCAAAGCGTTTTACCAAATGTGTCGCCAGCTCACCGCCTGTTCCAGGTAAATCTTCACGATCCGTGGCGTAGCGCTTTAAGGTATATTTTACCCACGCGCTCGGCCCAACAAACAATAAAAGAGCGATAACAATACCCAAAATCCATAACATAACGTTGTCTTTCTATTACCCAAGTTAAAAAAATTCCGGCTCAACTTTGACCCTTTTTAGGTTCATCACATACACTGTAGTAAATACCTAAAGTATACGAGCTAGATATGAAAAATCCTTTAGTTGGTCCGATTCTCGCGATCCTAAAAAACCACCCAAATGGTATGAGTGAGTTTGACATACTAAAAGAGCTAAAGATCCAGCTAACAGAATTTAGTCAGCTCGCGGACGACCCTAATTTACAACTGTTTCGTCAGCACTTTCTTATTATGAACGCCTTATACCAATTGCAAAGCAGCCTTTGGCAAGAAGAGAGCTTGATGCTTAACATCAGCGCTACTCGGATTCATATTCTTAGCGCTGCGCAAATAACCTTGTCAGACAGCACCAGCTTAAACAATAGCGTTGATGCAAAATTAGCGGCTTACTACCTAGACTGGGAAGAATACGAAAAAACGGATGCCGATGAAGTTTCTCGCCTACTTAATAGTTTTTACAAGGGCATCAGTTTATCAGGCAATCGAGATTCTGCCTTAAAAACCCTGCATATTGATAACAGTCATCCGACCAAAGCGACGATCAAACAGCAATATAAAAAGCTTGCCCAGAAGCATCACCCAGATAGAGGCGGCGATCAAGAAATCTTCATTGGACTCAGGCAAGCCTATGAATATCTCATGTTTTAATCTCCATGATGTTGGCAAAGTGTAAAACTCTTCTTCTATCGTTGCTTTCATTTCTATAAAAACTCAAGATGAACCTCGCTCTTTATTTGCGGTCAAAACTACGACCGGTAGTGGTCAAGTAAAACTGGCAACCGATTCATTTTATAGAAATAGGGCTTATGATTTTTTCTACTTTTTTACGACCGTTTTTATTACAAACAAAAACACATCTACACGACCTAATTCGCCCACTTTGCCTTGTTTCTTTTACCCTGCTCAGCAGTTGCAGTGTTAATGAAATCGATAGCTCGAATGACTTCAATAACAATGGCCGAGACACGGCAGCATTAAAACGTGAAACCTTATATTTAAAAGAAAGCCTTCCACCTGGTTTGCCCATGCCTGACGCGAGTTTCGAAAGTGGCTTGCAGCAACAGATCAAGTACCTAAACCGGATTGGTGATAAAGATTTCGTGCTTGAGAACACACAGACCAACGTGGCAGATCTAAAAGTTGTTGCGCAAGAAATTGGAAAATGGCTGCACAACCCCGCGCAGCAGCCGCAACTCATTGCTCATCAATTATCAGGACAAGACCAAAGGGGTAACGTGCAAATCACAGGATACTATGTGCCTGCTTTGCCCGTTCGACACCTGCCGGATGAAGTCTATCGCTACCCGCTTTACCGCAAGCCAGAACACCGTAATCTAGATGGAACTTACCCATCTCGTGAAGAGATAGATTTTGAAAATGCACTCGCGGGACAAGGGTTAGAAATTGCTTACACGTCTAGTTTGGTCGACAATTTTTTCTTGCACGTGCAAGGCTCGGGTGTCGTCGAATATGAAGATGGCGAGCAAAAGCTTTTATCTTGGGGGGGGGGCAACGGTCATGCTTATCGAAGCTTAGGAAAAGAGCTCATTGAGAGAGGCGAGATTGATCGAGCCAATATTTCGGCCCAAAGCATTCGCCAATGGTTAAGCGATCACCCAGATCGTAACCGCGAAATTTTATCTATGAATCCAAGTTATTTGTTTTTCAGCGAAGGGCCCAAAAGTCCAGTTGGTGCTGCAAACGTACCATTAACCCCTTTGTATTCTGCTGCAGTCGACCCTAAAGTCATCCCTCTTGGCTCGATTCTGTTAGCGCAATTACCCAAACTCGACACCTATGGTAATTTAATCGGTCATGAATTTCGTCTGTTGCTAGCACAAGACAAAGGCGGAGCGATTAAAGGGCCAGGACATATCGATTGGTATCAGGGGATAGGAGAAGAAGCGCATTTTCATGCTGGCCAGCTAAAACATTTTGGCAAGGTTTGGTTATTGCTACCAGAGAATCCAACACCGAAAATACTTATTGCTCAATAAGCTTTTCCGAAGAATAAAACTAAAAACACCGCGTTTAAATCATACAACGCGGTGTTTATTTATCGTAACAATCTCTTTAAATAACAATAGATTATCTTAAATCACTTAGTTTGAAAGATACGGGTAAATTGATACGTAGCTCTTTCTCTGCCATCCCTGGGGTAAATCTAGGCAAAGGTACCGAGCGCTTTATCATGTCCAATACCGCCTTATCCAAACGCTTATGACCAGAACTCCCGGTGATTTTCACATCTGACACAGAGCCATCCGCATGAGCAACAAAAGACAAAGAAACAACACCCTCTTCATTACGGCGGCGGGATGCTCTTGGATAACGTTTATTCTGCGCCAAGACTGATTTTAACTGTGTAAAATAGTTTGCCTTAGCCCCTGGATTACCACCACTCGTTGCTGAGTTCGAACTTCCTGTCGTTGCCTTTTGATTGGCCATTGATTTCGGTGCCACTTTCTTAGGAACCGTTTTTACCACTGGCTCTTCTTTTTTCGGCTCAGGTTTAGGTTCTGGCTCAGGTTTAGGTTCTGGCTTAGGCTTAGGCTTAGGTTCTGGTTTAGGCTCTGGTTTTTTCACTTCAATTGGCGAAACTTGCTTCACTTCAACCACAGGTTCAGGCTCAACCACAGGTTCAGGCTCTGGTTCTGGTTCTGGTTCTGGTTCTGGTTCTGGTTCTGGTTCTGGTTCTGGTTCTGGTTCTGGTTCAATAATAGGCTCAGGCTCAACTTCTGGCTCAACCTCTTCTTGCACCTCTTCAACTTCTTTTACTTCTTCTTGAGCCGCTGTAGTTTGTGCTGCAGCACCAAGGTCGCCAACCATACCAAGATCGAACTCAATACCTTGAGAGCCCGCAGACTGACTGCCTACAGTGGGAGCGTAAAATACTGCATAGAAAGCACCAGCATGAACAGAAATAGCCAGGCTGCCAGCAATAATCCAATGATGCTTAGGTATCATTCGCTTCCTCGCTCTAGCTGTGTAGCCAAGCTAACCTTCGTGAGGCCCGCTAAACGCACCTGATTAAACACTGGACGTAGCTTTTCCAATGAAATGGCGCCATCAGCTTTGATTTGTACCCAAAAACCGTCTTGATTCGATGCAGAGGAAAATTGTTGCTCCAGATAAGATTGAACATCTTCTACCGCAAACAATTTATCATCAACATAAAGGCTATCATCCGCACCTAAAACAATTTCAATACTTGGATCGGTCGAAGCACGGTTATCATTGATAGATTGAGGAGGAATAACAGCAATTGGATCCGCTTTCTGAATTTGTCCAGCAACCATAAAAAACACCAACATAAGAAACACTACATTAATCAGCGGTACCATGTTGTCATCGCTATTGGTATTTCTCGCGGCGTATTTTTCGCCTATTTTCATTTCGTCTCCGGCATAGCAAAAGCATTCGCAATAGATACGGTTTTTGCACCGTTTAATTTTAAGCGATCAGCAAGATGCATCAAGCTCTGTAGAGTGACGCCATCTTCGGCTTGGATGATAAATACACCCTCATTATTATCAGTTACGAGGGTTTGAAAGCGTGATTGATCCGAGAAACTAAAGGCTTGACCGTCAACCCAAACCTGATCATCATTTTGCTTCAAGGTCAGAATGAGGTTGTCTTTTTCTTGAGGTGTTGCTTGCACATCAGATGCCACTGATAAAGGTGTATCTACAATGCGCCAAGGCACAAAACTTGAAGTCAGCATAAAGAACAACAGAAGGATAAACACCACATCAATCAATGGCGTTAAGCTAATTGCATTCTTACGTTTAGGTTGGGACAGATTAAGCGGCATGTAACAACTCTTCATCGGCCTTTTTAGCTAATTTTTTTGCCTGCTTACTGGTAAATACTTGAGTAACTGCATCATTTATATTGTGAGCAATACGTTCTACTTTACGTTCTAGCCAACTGTGCAATGTCACGACAGGAATCGCAACGGCCAAGCCCACCGCTGTTGTTAGCAATGCCTGCCAAATACCGCCAGACAACACTGATGGATCAACTTGATTTCCCGCACCTTCCATTTGTTGGAAAGCGGTAATCATGCCCAATACCGTACCTAGCAAACCTAGCAAAGGACTCAAAGTCGCAATGATTTCTAAAGGACGAAGGTAAGAACGTAGCTGATTTAGCTGGTTCATCGCTCGACGTTCAACTTCTTCACGAATTAAATCGGCCTGGGTATTTGTCGCTAATAAAGCGCGCATTGTGTAACCTACTAAAGCATCAATAGGACGCTTTTCATCTAATTTTTCAAGCGCCTTATCGCCATTATCTTCACTGCGCCATTGATCTAAGGCTAAATTACTTGTTCTAAGACTCTCTGCTCGAAGAGAGGAAAACTGCCATAGCTTTAACAAAACAATTGTCAGAGCAACGACAGAAAAAACCATCAGTATCCAAACAACTGGTCCACCGACCTGTAAAAAGTCGATAATTTTCTGCTGAACTGAATTTTCCACAATCTTCTCCAATAAATAAAAATACCACTCAAATAATAGTCATTCTCAACCACGTTTTCAATAAGTAATTACTCAAATAGAAAGATATACCGACAGGAGCGGCCACATTAATAATAAAACATGCAAAGGAATAGAAAGAGAGGAGGAATAATAATATAGGACTCTATTAAGCTACCCATTTTTATAGTGATAGTGTATTTAAAAATCTATGATCAACTGCGGTTCTTTAAATAACATTGAGGTACAAATACTAAAAAAGATATCAGGCTTAATACTGCAGGAATAAAATCAATCAGCACCCATTCTGGCATGAGGTTACCATTCCTTCCGCAGATACTTACAAACTAATCTTGACGACAAAAAAAAGGCAACACAGACTCAGCCGCATTGCCTCAAAAAAGACCTTTCCCTGGGAGGAGATGGTCTACTTCTTATCGAGTTGGATAAGAAACTTTAAAATGCCATAACAAAAACTATCAGTGCGCTAAAATTTGATCCAAGAAAACTTTGGCACGTTCTGTTTTTGGCTTCACGAAAAATTCTTCTGGCGGCGATATCTCAATCACGCTGCCCGCTTCCATAAAGACAATACGATCCGCAAATTCTTTGGCAAACCCCATTTCGTGAGTCACACAAATCATCGTCATGCCGTCTTTCGATAGTGAGCGCATGATTTCCAATACTTCAGAAATCATCTCAGGATCAAGCGCTGACGTTGGTTCATCAAACAACATAATATCAGGAGACATGGTTAATGCTCTGGCGATGGCAACTCGTTGCTGCTGACCACCAGACAGTTGACCTGGATATTTTTGTTCTTGATCACCAATTTTTACTTTATTAAGTAAATCGCGAGCAACCTCATTTGCTTGACTCACAGGCATACCCAACACATGCCGTAGACCAAAAGTACAGTTATCTAACACCGTCATATGAGGGAAAAGGTTAAAATGCTGGAATACCATACCAGTATGACGACGAATTTTTTCGATGTCTTTGACGTTCTCACTGATGGTGATATCACAAATTTTAATGCCTCCCTCATCATGTTGTTCTAAGTTATTAAGACAGCGAATCAAAGTCGATTTACCTGAGCCAGATGGCCCACAGATAACGATAGTTTCACCTTTGGCTACGGCTAAATCGATATCACGTAGCGCATGGTATTTACCATACCATTTATTTACTCGATCCAGTTGTACTACTGTTTGTTTAGACATGATGCTTTCCCATTAATGTTTTGTGCGTCTGATGCGTCGCTCTAAATACGCGCCATATTGGGCGATAGAGAAACAGGCAACAAAGAAAAAAGCAGAAACCACAATAGGACCTTCTGCATGAAGACCGAGCCATTCAGCATTATTGAACGTCGCTTTAACGGCGCCCATCACTTCCAATAAACCAAGAATCATCACCAAGGTAGTTTCTTTGAATAGGCCAATAAAGTTTGAAATCAGTGCGGGAACTGAATTACGCAGCGCTTGTGGCATCACCACATACGCCATGGTTTTCCAGTAGCCACAACCCATCGCATAAGAGGCTTCAATTTGCCCTTTTGGTACAGCTTGAATTGCACCACGAATGATCTCAGCTTTATACACAGCCGAAACAAAAATCAGCACGAATAAGACTCGGAACAGTACGTCGATAGACACACCACCCGGTAAGAAAAGTTGCAATACTAAAGACGCCATGAACAAAAAAGTAATCACCGGAATACAACGCACTAGCTCAATGTATCCGACGCATATCCAACGTAAAATAGGCAATTTAGTTTGCCGCCCCAACGCCAATAAAATCGATACTGGCAACGATAAGCACATAGCAATAATGCCTAGAAAAAAAGTCAGTGTCAGACCACCAAGAGCACTGGTTGAAATGTCTTCAAAAATAAAGCCACCTTTCAGCAAGACCCAAAGCAATACAGGTAAAAACAGAATGTACCCGATAACTATTTTTTGAGGAATACGCTGTGTGAACAGTAACGGAAAAGCGAATAAACCAACGGCGAACGCTGAATTTACTCGCCACTGTTCAGACTCAGGAAACGGCCCATAAATGTAATAGTCAATATATTGTCTAATTGGAATCCAACATGCCGCGTCTGGTGAGCAATCCGCTCGTCCGGCACCAGAGAATGTGGCAGAGAAAAATAACCAATCTAATGCTTTAGGTAATACGGTACCAAGCAGCAAAATAATCAGTAAGGTGATTATGCTATCGAACCAAGAATTAAAAAGATTACGCTTAACCCACTCAACAACGCGATTAATGCTTAGCTGACTGGCTGCTGGCTCTCTCGCTTCTATAGGCTTACCTGTAAAATTCAGGTCATTCATATTAACGTCCTTTCAGCTGCATGGCATTATTGAAGCGCCCCATGACGGCAGCCAGAATCAAATTCAAAAACCCGTAACTTACCATCACAATCAAAATACACTCGATAGCTTGGCCGGTGATGTTTAAACTACTTCCACCCATAGTCCCCATAATATCCATAAAGCCAACAACAGAACCTAATGCAGCGGCTTTTAGAACATTAATATAGATAGATGTCATCGGAGGAATAATTGAATGCAATGCCTGAGGAATGATCACTCTGTTCATCACAATATTGCGTTTCACACCCAGCGCTAGACCCGCTTCCATTTGGCCTTTTGAAACCGCCAAAATACTGCCTCGAATAACTTCTGAGCCGTGACTCGCAGAATAAGTACTAACCGCCACAATCAACATGATGAATTCAGGAGGAAGTGTCCAACCGTATTTGAAGTTAAAGCCGACTAATTGAGGAACGCTAATACTCACAACGGGCGAAAACATCAGACTTGCGGATAGGATTAAAATCACCGTAGTAAATAACATCAAAAGTCGACGACGCCCTTTACTCGGTACTTTTTTTTGCATTAAAAAACACAGGCCCAGCCAGAGAACAATCAATACGATGGACGGCCAAAGACTATAATTCCACACCACACTAGGAAGAGATAAACCACGATTAGATAGATAGGACACATCGCCTAAATTAAAGGCCTGACGTACACTAGGCAAGGTTAGAGAGAAGACATACCAAACCGTAATATGCACCAAAATAGGCACATTTCTCATATACTCGACAACACAAAGTGATACAGAAGACAGCAAAAAATTATGAGATAAGCGCATGACCGCAAGCAACAGCGACAACACGGTGGTAAATAAAATAGCAACAACGGCAAACGCCAGAGTATTAACCATTCCAGCGACCCACGCCATTAAATGCGTCGATGTTTTAGGGTCATAATGCACAAGGCTATAGCTAATATCATAGCCTGCACGCTGAAAAAGAAAGTCAAAGCCGCTCGTTAAGCCTGCATTACTCATATTAGTCGCCGCATTCATAACAAGGTACATTGCCCCATAACATACGCATGCGAGAAAAATAAGTTGAATCAGTGCATCTCGAACTTTTCGATTATAAAAAAAGGATTGCATAAACAACTGCCATTAATGAATGGTGATATTTTCGAATTGTTATGAAAAGTCAGCTTACCGAACAATAAAAGTAAGCTGACTAACACCACTTAACGGAACGGATACGCGTATAGTAGACCGCCGTTAGTATAAAGAGCGTTCAAACCACGTTCAAAATTAAGAGAAGAACCTTCACCAAGATTACGCTCAAAAATTTCACCGTAGTTACCCACCGCTTTGATCGCATTGTAAGCCCACTGATTATCTAGGCCGAAGTTTTTACCTAAATTACCCTCAGTACCAAGTAAACGTATCACATCAGGCTTTGTGCTTTTTAGCTTTTCATCAACATTATCTTGAGTAACACCAAGCCCCTCAGCTTCAATCAATGCCATTGCCGTCCAAGTAACTACTTGGCGCCAATCATCATTACCCTGTTTAACATAAGCACCAAGTGGTTCTTTAGAAATACGCTCAGGTAAAATGACGTTTGCTGATGGATCTGGCATACCTTGGCGATCAGCCGCTAGTGCGGAAGCATCATTGGTCACTGCATCACAACGATTCGCCAGATAGGCAGCCGTAGATTCTGCGCTACCTTCTACGATGAGCGCTTTGTAACTTAAGCCTCGTGACTCAAAGTAGTCATTAATGTTTTTCTCGCTCGTCGTACCTGGGTAAGTACAAATAGTCGCGCCGTCTAATTCCTCAATAGAGTTCACACCCAATTCTTTTTTAACCATCAAAGCTTGGCCGTCATAGAACCAAGGCGTTGTTACATCGACACCGTTCAAACCATCACGTGTTGCCGTAAACGTTGTTGAACGCGCCAACATATCAATTTCATCTGTAACAAGGGCGGTTAAGCGATTTCGAGAGTTCATTGTAATGAACTCGATTTTAGAGGCATCGCCAAATACAGCAGCAGCCACAGCCTTACAAAGCTCAACATCCAACCCTGTCCAATTACCTTTTGTATCAGGCGTTGAAAAGCCCGCTTTACCAGGATGAATGCCGCATTTCATAACACCACGTGCTTTTACTTCTTCCAGCTTGTCCGCTGCGTAAACAGAAGCGCTAGCGGATAATACCCCAGCACCAATGATCGCAGTCGCAATTAGTTTTTTCATTGTTGTAATCCTATATTGAGTTCCAATGTGACAAACAAAGAATACTTTGGATACATATTAATAGTCAATAATGAATAAATGGATACACAAAATTGGGTAGATTGTATTTCTTTGAATACACATCACCTAAAAAAAGAAAAAACGCATCAACAATGAGCAACCTCTTAGAGGCAACCCCTAAGAAGGTGACGTGAAAATTAGGGTGAGTTCATGCAGAGGCTTTACAACGAGGAGGTTTGGCGACGTTTTAATTGTTGTGATTTCAACTGTTCAGCAAGTGCATAAGCACTCATCATGATATGGCTTTCCAATGCATAACAAGCACCTTCTATGTCTTGGCGTTCACAACGATCAATCAACTCATCATGTTCGCGTAATGAACGAGGCGTGTTGCGATGACTCAAAATAAAAGATTTTAAACGCGCATAATGGCGATGATGTAAGTCTTTGATGACATTCTGCATCAAAGGACGATTGGCAGGGTTATATAGGATCTCATGAAAGAGATAGTTCAATGGCATCCATTCTTCAGGAGCACATTTCTTCAGGCTCTCATTGATTTCACGAGCTTTTTTAATATCTTCTGCGCCCATTAAAGGAATGGCTAACTCTAGCAATTTCATTTCAATTAACGCTCTAAGCTCACATTTTTCAAGAAAGCTTTCGGGAGAAATGGTTGTAACCGTTGCTCTTCCAGTATCACGAATTTCAACCAGCTCTTCCCCTGCTAATATCTGCAAAGCTTCACGCACAGGCGTACGACTAACCTGATAGGTACTGGCAATATCGACCTGAGAAAGCGCCATTCCTTCGGGGTACGTTCCATCCAAGATCTTAGCTCGTATGTCTTCCGTAACGGACAATACTGCTTTTTGTTTGTTATTTTCGCTCATGAAAGCCTATCTAATTGAGATTAATGAGTTTTCTGAATAAAACCGCATAAAATACAAACAAGATTTTAGCATAGAGCCACCCTGTCTGCGACCAGCAGCAATATAAATAAAGATGATAGGAACTTGATTAATGTACTCACTTAATATAAAAATATCATAAAAATGTATCCATTATGGTTTTATATATGTTCACTCTCGTCAAAAATGCAAATGTGTATGCTCCAGAAGCGCTTGGTATCAGAGATATTTTGATCGCTGCGGGCAAAATTTTAAAGATAGAAAACAAGATGGATATCACTGGTATCGATGACATCAACATTATTGATATACAAGGACAAACTCTTATTCCAGGGTTTGTAGATGGTCATGTACATTTAATTGGCGGCGGCGGCGAAGGTGGTTACCACACTCGTACACCTGAAGTATTACTGAGCCATTTGACGTTATCTGGCATAACTACAGTGGTAGGATTACTTGGTACGGATTGCGCAACACGTCACAATGACAGCTTATACGCTAAAGCCAAAGCTCTGACAACAGAAGGTATCACAGCCTATATGTTTACTGGTGGCTACAAGGTTCCAACTGAAACCATCACCCAATCAATCCAGAGAGATATTGTCTTTATCGACCGAGTTATTGGTTTAAAAACCGCTCTTTCGGACCACCGATCATCGCAACCAAGCACTGAAGAGCTTTCACGTATGGCTTCAGAAGCCAGAGTCGCGGGCCTTATTTCAGGAAAGTGTGGGCGAGTTGTAGTTCACCTTGGCAACTCTCCAACAGGCTTTAATCCTCTATGTGATGTCATAAAACAATCAGATATTCCCGTTTCTCAATTCATACCAACTCATGCAAATAGAACAGAACTACTCGCAGAGCAGAGTATGATGTGGTTAAAAAAAGGGGGATATATCGACTTAACCGCAGGAATAAATCCTGACAAAGGAGCAAAAGGCAGTGTAAAAGCGTCTAGCTTTTTAGCTAAATGCAAAGCCAATGGCATTGATACCAGTAAAGTGTGTATTAGCTCCGACGGCAATGGATCCATTCCACTATTCAATGAAAAACGCGAACTTATCGGCTTAAAAGTAGCTGGGTTTGGCTCTTTACTTTATCAGCTAAAGGAAATGATTCAGACAGAAAACATGTCGATCACTGAAGCGGTTATTCCTCTCACCCAAGCACCGGCTCAATGTCTTGGGCTAGAAAAAGACAAGGGGGAAATTTCGCCTGGGAAAGACGCGGACTTTTTAATTCTTGATAAAAATCTCGACATACAACACACCTTTGCTAAAGGCGTTTGCCATGTCAGAAATGGAGTAGCTCAAATCAAAGGCACGTTTGAGGACTAAACGAAAAGACCTTGCTCTTTTTTAGAGCAAGGACTCATCTATTCCTTATCAGAGCTGTTCTTTTTTTGTGGCCATCAATACACAGATAGCCACTAATTCTTTAACCAAGGTAAATAGATTACCTTTGCTCACTTCGGTTTCAAAACTGTCTTGCATGATGCCCATGTCTTTACGCAGTTCATGAGGCAAAGACGCCAACTTCTTACGAGACCGGTAACGCTGAAAACACGCCGAAAAATTCTGTAATAATGCAATGATGATCATACCAACCTCCTAGTCAAATAAGCTGCCTGAGTGAACAATGATAAACGCCTTAATACCAGCCAAACAGACGCAGACAGATCATTAAAAAGGCACACAGAAAACAATACAGGCGATCTGTATGGGGATTTTTTAGATATTCTGTGTGTTTTACGGATTAACAATAAATCGATAGGCGACATAGAACAACAAAAGAGCCATCAAGCGATTCACCCACGCCATCACCTTAGGATTCATCGCGACGTGTTGTAGTCGAGACCCCGCCAACAGATACACACTTGGTGCACCAAGGGCCATGGCTGAAAGAATCAAAGACCATACCGCAATCCCCATTCCTGTAATCTCATAGCGTGGATACTGTACCGTCACAATAGGCACGATCGCGACCAAGGCCTTCGGGTTACAAAGCTGTAAGATCAATCCCGTTTTGAAGTGAATCATTGAAGCGTCTGTCGCGATGGCCTGCGAATGGAAACTGGCTTGCATAATTTTCACGCCCAGATAAGCAATATAAAGCCCGCCCAGTATCGCAATAACCACTTGATAACCATCTGGTATAATTTCACCACCAAGATACCCAAGCAGTAAAAACAAGATCAACATCGCAAGCCCAACACCAACACAGTATCGAAGTGCGCGCCATCCCTGTCCGTTGACCCCCGCCAAAAGCGCCAAGGTATTCGCTGGGCCTGGACTGTACATTACCCCAAACGCGTAAATGATTATTTCAAGCATAGAAAAACCTCAAAAGACAATTGATAAAGATTAGAAACAGAAGAGTGGGTCAGTACTGAATCTCGTTACATCGCTAAGTCCGCAACAAGGTGCGCCTAAATTGATGGGGCGTCAGACCAAACATGGGTTTAAAACGTCGATTAAAATAGCTGACATCCGAGAAACCAAAAGTCAGCGCGACATCGGTCAATGGCATGCCCATTGAAAGAGCTTCTTTGGCACGATTAATACGATAATTTTGCCAATATTGATGAGGTGTCATGCCAAAATAATCACGAAAACAGCGTAATAAATGATACTTAGACATGTGTGCGATTTGACTCAATTCATCAAGCGACACGTCGTCACTGACATGTTCATGTAAATAGTCTCTAACGCGTTCAAAAACAGGGTCTTTGGTACTTCGTTTTGGTTCAATTTGTAACCCTTTTTGACGGGCAAGGCATTCTGCAAATTCAAATAAAGCCGAAGAATACGCCAAACCAGAGGCGGCCTTACTTTCAACTAAGTTTGCGAGACGAATAATATGATGTCTTAAGGCAGGATTGTTTTGTACGGTTTGCTCAATACGATAATGTTTTGAGTGACGCACTCCTGCACTATTAAGCATAGGGCTTAATTGATCAGGATGAACATAGAGCATTTTATAATGAAGTGTATCGTCCGTGCCGGAATGGCCGTCGTGAGCATCCTCTGGATTGAACACAATCACATTGCCCGAATGACTTTTGTGATGCTCTCCTAAGGCAAAAAAGTCTTGCCGTCCCGACAAGGTAACACCAAACGAAAATTCCTCATGTGCATGGGTTCCGTAGGAAAAATCATTCATCGACGCTTCAAGTAACATCACTTCATCGAAGGCCGCGCTTTTCACAAACTGAAAACGATTTTCTGCCGACACCACAACCTCCTCATCACTTAACAACGCTAATAGGAATAGCATATCCAGTTTAGAGATAAAAAGATTGGACGATATTGCGCAATGCCATTAATTTGGCAAATACGAAAGTGCTCAAATCGCTTCAGATTGGCAATGAAGGACAACGAACTGATGCTCAAAGAGGGTCAAAGCGGTTCGAGTGATCGGGGTTAGGAGAACCGTTACTGTATCTATTGTTTGCGCCATACGTTAGGCGTCACTCCGACAATGCTTTTAAACGCCGCCGAAAATTTACTCGGGTTAGCGTAACCGACTTGTAATGCGACATCCGTAACCATCAAAGATTTATCAACTAATAGTCGTTTGGCGTATTCCATACGACGAAAGGTAAAATAAGCATAAGGAGAAAAACCCGTTGATGCCTGAAATGATCGAGTAAACGAGCGGACGTCTTGATCGGTTAGGTGCGCCAATTCAGCCACACTCACATCCCCCCCAAGCCGACTTTCCATAAGATCTAAAGTCCGCTGTAAACGCCGACCATTTAACGGATAAACGATGTTCTTTTGCGAATGCTTCGGCTCATAGCCAACCAATCTATTTAAGAGTGTATGAATGCCTTGCTCAAAAAACGCCCCGGATAAACCATGGACTTCAGCATCTCGCCATAATGCGGTCATAACAGCCGTGAGTAATGGATCATTATGAAGTTGAGACGCTGCAGGAATAAGGTTCTCAACATAAAAACCATCTCCATTATCTAGGGTAAAAGCGTCAAGTTTAATCGCTATGCCTAACATCTGGGTTTGAGGCCAGTACCCTGAAGCAATGGTGCCCGGTAATGCCATAGCAACGGTACCTGGGCGCAATACACCTTCCAGCGATGGTCCTTCACCTTCTCGTTTCATACGACCTATATGGCCTGTACACAGATTGAGCATTAGAAAAGGAGAGGGTTTTGCTGAAAAATCGCCTTCAAATGCCATAAAATCGGCATGTGCTAATAAGCACTCGCCTTTTTTATCTGAAATAGAAAGTGTGGGGACAATTCCTAAATCCTGCATGCGGCTATTAAACCCTTTTAACTCATTTTGAGAAGTGTGGCCCTTTAACGAATTCATCATTCAAAACACCTTAAAAGCAATCTCGTTCCTGAGACATGACGCGTTGCGATTATAATCTATCTATTCATTCAAACTACCATAAATGAGAATGATTATCAAAAATTAATAACATCAATACATCCGCATATTAAGTGTCTCTTTTTCGGGACATTTTGAATGCTCAAATGCCTCACATTGATGAATTTATTGCTGTTGATCGAGTAAAACGGAAGGCTTTACTGCCACAGAATGATGATAGTATTCCGCTTTTATGCCATACACTTTTTCGAGGTGTGATCGCTGTAAAACGTTTTCAGGCCGACCTTTCGTGACCATTTTTCCGTTATTTAATAGTACTAATTGATCCGCAAAACTGGCGGCTAAAGACAAATCATGGATCACTGCCAATACACCAATATTACGTTTCGTCAGCGCTTTTGCCAGTGACAGGACATGATACTGATGAAACACATCCAAACTGGATGTTGGCTCATCAAGAAACAAATAACGGGCTTCGTCCTGCTCATAAGGCAACCACAGCTGAGCTAACACTCTCGCCAGTTGAGTACGCTGCTGCTCCCCGCCTGACAAAGTCATAAAACTGCGCTCTGCAAGGTGCTCTATTTCCATAAAATGCATAACATCCTGAAGAATATCGAGTTTCTGAACTTGGGAGATGTCTTCTTCGTAGTTAAAACAGCCCATAGACACGACCTCTATGACCGTGAAATTAAACCCCATTTGATACGATTGAGTCATCACGGCTCGTGTTTTAGCCAACTCAAGAGGAGAAAAAGAAGCAATGCTTTTTTGGTTAATAAAAACGTCTCCCTTACTGGGCGGCATATCACCAGAACAGGCTTTCAGTAAAGTGGATTTTCCTGCCCCATTCGGCCCAATTAGCAGACTTAATTCATTGGGTTTAATGGTTAAATCGATGTCGTCTAAAAGTGTTTTTTTATCAACAGAGATGGACAAGGCTTGTATTTCAATATTCATACGGTGTTTCCTATCATCTCAATATTAATATCGACCAGTTTGTTTGTATAAAACAAACAAAAAGAAAGGCCCACCCAATGCACTCGTCACCAAGCCAATGGGCAGCTCAGCCGGAACAATCACAATACGAGCAATGACGTCTGTTATGGTTAAAAAGCTGGCACCAAATAACATGCTGACGGGAAACAGAAAGCGATGATCAGGGCCAATAAGAATTCTGACTAGATGAGGGACGACAAAACCAACAAAACCAATCATTCCACTAATAGAGACAGCCGCACCAACCGCCATAGCAGTATAAATAAAGACCTGTCTCTTTAAATGCGATACCGATACGCCAAGATGTTGCGCTTGAGCTTCGCCTAGTAAATACAAATTAAGAGGTTTCGCCAGCCGACTAAGGCCTATCAGGCTTATTAAGATTAACGCTAACACTGGTAATGTTAATGCCCAGCTATTACCGCCCAAATTCCCCATGGTCCAAAACGTCAGTTCTCTTAACTCACTGTCGCTACTCACGAGTGTCAAAATACCAATGAGAGAGCCCACAATCGCATTTACCGCAATGCCAGAGAGTAATAGAGTAATGATGGTAAACTGACCTTGGCGATTGCTTAATCTATAGATAATGGCACAGACCCCCAAGCAGCCCAGCATAGCGCCTATTGGTAGTGCATATTGACCGATCACCGCCATTGCCTGAGGCCATAAAGAGTTACCTAGCACAATAACAGTAACGGCCCCCAGAGCACCGCCACCAGCCACTCCGATTAAACTAGGGTCGGCAAGTGGGTTTCGAAACAGCGCCTGCATGGCGGCACCGCACAACCCTAATGCACCGCCTACACAGAGAGACAAAATTGTTCTCGGCAATCGAATCTCAAACAAAACCCGAGTACTTAATGAACTGTGACCCTCTGCAAAGCCGTGACTAACATAGGTTAAAATGTCACTTTCCGATAAGGGCACAGCGCCAACGACCAAAGCCCAAAAAGTCGAAAACAGCATTAATCCCAACGTAAATGGGATCGCCATAAGTTGACGCTTCCCTCGTTTTTGGTGAAGCGATATCATTTTTTGCATCGCTTATTGCTCTGCCATAGAAGGTAAATCGTCTCGTGGAGCACGGAACTCATAGCCCGTAGGCAAAGGGAAGTCTTTGTATATCATGGTGCCTAGTTCAACAATCGCTTGCGGTGTACGAGGACCAAAGCCAAGGAGGTAAATACCATCTATGATGTACACCTCTTTATTGCGTACCGCTTTCATATATTTGAAGTGAGGAAGCTCGTTTATTTGCTTGAAGACATCTTGGCGTCGATTCATGACAATAATGACATCGGGATCTAATGCCAAGGCAGACTCAGGAGACAGCTTTATCCAGCCATCATAATCGGCTAATAAGTTGATGGCTCCAACCTCTTCAACAACCGTATGAGCTGGCGTGCCAGTTCCAGAAGCAATCGGTGCACCATTTTCTAATGTGAGGAAAAATAACACTTTAGGCGGTGATTGTTTGACCGATTCAGGAAGGTGTTGTTTCGCATAAGACAATGCATCAAGATCAATTTGAAGATCCTCTAAAAGAGAGTCGCCTTTTTCTTTAACGTCCAGTAAGGATGCAATCCGCATTATTTTTTCTTGTAAGGCTAAGAGGGTATTATCTTTTTCTATTATGTCTGTTTTTACCCCGACGGACGCTATTTGCTCAAGTGCTTTAATAGGACCCGTGTCCTCCTCTCCTAACAACAAATCAGGGTTTAAAGACAATACACCTTCTACCGCAATATTTCGGACATACCCTAATACTGGAAATTTTTGGGTGTCTTCAGGGTAGATGCTCGTAGAATCCACTCCTACAATACGATCCTGCTCTCCAAGACGATAAATAATCTCTGTAATAGAGCCGCCGGCCACGGCAATCCGCTCAGGAGGCGCTGCCATCGTGATGGTCGTATTTAACGTCATTAGACAACTTATAAACAATAATCGATATTTCGTCATACTCAATCCACAAAACAAGAATAACAAAAATGATAAGCATTAGTATTTGAGTGTCAATGGAATTGAAATATTAGTCCCGCTATTGGAGTGTTCTGGACGCTTTTGGAGTGGTTTAAAGATTGCCATCGAAATAATATTAATGATAATTATTATCGTTAATATTAGAGGGCTCAGCTAATGCTCAACAAAACATTACTCTCCACTCTGTTTTTGCCAATGGTGTTGGTGACTGAAATGGCACAGGCAGAAGAGAATACAAATTCGGTATCAGATAAAACGCTTACTCTGGATACCCTTATTGTCACCGCAGGATTACTGGATCAATCCGTTCAAGAAAGTGCGGAAAGCGCCGAAATTTTTGATGAAGACGACATTCAAAATCAAGCTGGCATAACCACACTCAAAGACATCCTAGAAACAGCATCTAACGTTTCAGTTATGGATGGCACAGGAACGGTACCGACAGTACGAGGCATAGACGGTACGGGGGCGGCTCAAAACGCCATCGCGCTGTTTGCTGGCGGCAGATCGAGGTTGAGTTACGAAGTGGACAATAGACCGATGTCGTTCAATGAAGTGGCCTATAGTGATCTCAATTTGTTTGATGTCAATAAGGTCGAAGTCTTACGTGGCCCACAAAGTACGCTAGTGGGTCGAAATGCCATGGCAGGCACAGTAAACATCAAAACAAATGACCCTGTATTCGAAAACGAAACCCTATTACGAGCCGCAACAGGCAATCATAATCACCAGCAGATCTCCGCGGTTGTTAACAGACCGATCACAGAAGATTCTGTGGCCTTTCGTCTTGCCGCAGATTGGAGCAAAAAAGAGTCTTCCGTTCACTATGAGCCTTATGATGGCGTCGATGATCCTGGGCTATACGAAAGCATTAATCTCAGAGGTAAGCTTCTTGTCGAACCCGACACAGAAAACAACGCTAGATTACTCATCGGTCTGTCTCATTCGGATTACTCAGGACCCGCAAACGAAGTGGTCTCAGAGCCCTACAAAAAGAAGGTATCAAACGCAGTAAAACAACCACAGCATAATCCTGTGACCAACACAGTCTCCGTGGATTATTCTCAAGACCTTTCCGCCGACTTCCAATTTAAACTAAACGCTTCTGTCACAGACGTAGACTTTACCCGTACGACTGTAGAGAACAGCACCAATACGACGATTGATACCCGTGAATATGTCTTAGAGCCTCAGGTTTACTTCGATGATGGCAAATGGAATGCTGTCGCAGGACTCTATTATTATCGCGCCCGAGAAGAACAATTCTCAGAGCTCTTTAGCGCTGGTGATCTGCACTACCAAGACGACACAGACACCTTGAGTGCCTACGCAGAAAGTTCTCTTGCGTTGTCAGAAGATCTCGCCCTATCACTAGGATTACGCCATGAGTACGAATCGAGAAACCGTCATGGTGGTGATTACAGTGGTGGCGTAACGGCAGACGACTTTAACCACGATGAAAGTTATTCAGAATTACTACCTAAAGTGGGCATCAACTGGCACCAATCTGACCAGCTCAGCTGGGGTGCGCAAATATCCAAAGGCTATAACGCAGGTGGGGCTGGCTGGACGCTGAATTCCGCCACCTTTGCGGTAAATGACTATGAATACGAAGAAGAAACGTCTTGGACTTATGAGGTTTATGGCCGACAAACTTTCTTAAATGGGCGTGTTAGCAGCACACAAAACCTGTTCCATACTCGCTATAAAGACCTTCAGTTAGCTTACAGTACAACGGGGGATTGGGGTAACGATGGCGCCTATTCGATTGTCAATGCTGACAAGGTCAATACTTGGGGTCTCGAACAAGGCTTAACGGTACTCATTTCTGATCAACTCACATTGTCTGGCTCCGTCGCCCTACTCAAAACTGAAATCGTGACGTTCTCCGATGATACGAGTTTAGAAGGCAACGACCTTGTGACGTCGCCAACCGTCACATCTAGCCTCAATTTGGACTGGCACAAAGAAGCCTGGCAAGCCAGCTTAAATGTACGTTACTCCGACCGCTATTTTACCTACCTAGCCAACCAGCCTGAATCGAAAACAGACGCGTACATTGTGACAAACGCGAAAGCCTCTTACACCTTAGGTAACGCTGAATTATTTGCCAGCATTGAGAATCTATTCGATGAAGACGCGGTTATTTTTCAGCGCTCTGACGCTGGCTCTTCCTCTGCTGATACAGCGGTCCTGCTTCAACCAAGAACCTTCTTAGTGGGCATTCAGTATCAACTATAACGGCGACGATGGAAAAAATAATGGGTAAATTAATACACGACAATACGCATTGGCCTTTGGCGCTAACCATCGCACAAGAAAAGCTGACATTTGAACAACATATGGCCTCTTTAGAAGCGTGGAACTCATGGTTTGACAAAAACGAGCCTTTCCACGTCATTCGCTTCTATACCGACAAAGCCTCACTGGAACAAGATTCTGGCGTCGGTAAAGCAACACTGGAATGGATGTCAAAAGGGGCTGACATAAAGTTTCGGACTCTTGTGAAAAGCATGATGATCATTGTCCCACCCGATCAATATCCTCGTATGAAAAATATGGATGTGACGGCGGTGTTTGGTATTCCTGGCGGGATATTCCCTACTCTTGACGAGGCATACAACTGGCTTGAAGGTTCCGTTAAGAGCACGGATTTATCTGACCTTAAACCAGATTGGAAGCAAATGATAAAGCAAACGCTCAAACTATCTTAGCAAAGTGTTGTGACAAAAAAGCCTCTATCAGACGACTCTGAGTGAAGTGACCCCATAAAGTTGGACTCTTTATTAACCGGCTAACAATGCCTGATTTCGGTACTCTACCGGAGTCAGGCCATTTAACCCCATTTTTATTCGTTTCGTATTGTAGTAATCAATATACTCTTCAAGTTCTTGGATCAGATCATCTTCGTCCTCGAAGGTTTCGCCATGGAACATTT
>NZ_QNSE01000013.1 GCF_003315485.1 Marinomonas rhizomae | reverse complement strand
GCATTGCTGAGCTAATGTGATTTTAAAAGCACGACTGTACTTTGACATAAAAAGAACCCCCAATGTTGTTTGTCCAACTATTGGGGGTCACTTCATTAAGTGGGCTAATGGGTAGAGATCTTTGCACGACTACTGCGCTTGCCAATACTTTGTTAACAATGGACTGGTTTTGGCTTCCCTCGCGACTTCGTGTAAAGGTCTTTAGTAATTTTAAATGCTACTATCGAGCTAAATTAAATCTTTGTTTGTATGTAACTTTCAAGCGTGTTGACTTGATCCGGTGTGAATTCAAGGCCAAGCTTGGTTCGACGCCATAAAATATCTTCCGCTGAATGCGACCATTCACGATTAATTAAGTAGTCCACTTCTACTTGATAAAGCTGATTGCCGAAATGCTGACCAAGGTCGGCTTCGGAATTGGCTTTTTCTAATAGAATGTTTGTCAATGTGCCGTAGCTATTAGCAAAGCGACGAGCAAGGTGGGCACCTATAAAAGGATAGTCTTGCTGTAATTTCATGGCGAAGCCGTCAAGAGACATACCTAAGTCACCACCAGGTAATGGCTTGCTGTGCGTCCACTCATCACCAAGGTTATCAAAGTAAGGTGTAAGCTTTTTCATTGCGGATAGAGCGAGTTTTCGATAAGTAGTGATTTTTCCGCCGAAAATGCTGAGCAATGGTGCTTGGTGATTTTGGTCATCAAGGTGTAATGTGTAATCGCGCGTCACGGCAGAAGGATCAGAGGATTCATCTTCTAATAATGGTCTTACGCCTGAGTAACTCCAGACAACGTCTGCAGGCGAAAGTGTTTTTTTGAAGTGATCATTGGCAACTTTTAAAATGTATTGGGTTTCTTCTTCCGAGATGGCCACCTCATTTGGATCGCCTTTGTATTCCACGTCGGTTGTACCTAATAAGGTGTAGTGTTCACGGTAAGGAATGGCGAAAACAATACGCTTGTCAGTGTTTTGCATGATGAAGGCATTTGAGTGTTGGTACATCTTTGGTACAACAATGTGGCTACCTTTAATCATGCGAATACCGTAAGGTGCCTTCCGTTCTACTTTGGTTTCAATAAAAGATGACACCCAAGGACCTGCCGCATTAACCAAGGCTTTGGCGGTAATCTCATGGGTTTCTTTGGTGATTTGATCTTCTAGACTGATATGCCATTGATTGCCGACACGTTTTGCGGAGGTACAGCGAGTTCGTGCAAAAATAGACGCGCCATTTTTTTGAGCACTAAGGGCATTGGTAACCACTAAACGTGCATCATCTACCCAGCAGTCTGAGTATTCAAAGCCTTGTTTAATATCGTCTTTTAATGGGCTGTCTGAGCCGTACTTAACACCTTTCGAGCCTAAAAGTGTTTTACGTTTGCCTAGGTTGTCGTAAAGAAATAAACCGATGCGAATCAACCACGCTGGGCGTAGGTGTGGTCTATGGGGCATTTGAAAACGCATCGGAGTGACAAGGTGAGGAGCCACTTCTAGCAAGACTTCACGTTCCGTTAACGCTTCTTTTACAAGTCGAAACTCATAATGTTCCAAATAGCGCAAACCACCGTGGATTAATTTGCTGCTCGATGAGGATGTGGCATGAGCTAAATCCCCCATTTCACACAGACCAACATTTAGGCCTCGTCCTGCGGCATCTGCGGCTATTCCTGTGCCATTAATGCCGCCGCCAACAACAAATAGGTCAAAATGGGAGTGATTCATACTAAGCCTCACGATCAAAAAATACGGTTTAATGTTCGAAAGTGAACATTTATGTTCGATACTAAACCTCTAAAGCGATGATGACAATAAGGCTTTGTGAAGTTTTGGTGAACATTTGATCTTTTTTGAGCTTTGAAAGGAAGTGAGAAGGAGAAGGGTTGGTTGTCTCTAGCTTAGCAAGTAGTCGTCACAATGCTGAGCCCAAGGGTTACTTGGGCGTGCAGGTTTCTAATCGAACCTTGTGTTCTTTCATTAATTTAATAATGGCCTTTGGTGGTTGTTCATCAGTAAAAAGCCTGTCTACTTGGGTGATATTGCCTAAACGAACAACCGCATTGCGGCCAAATTTGGCGCTGTCAGCAGCGAGGAAAACAGTTCGAGAGTTATTGATAATACTTTGAGCAACCCTGACTTCTTGGTAATCATAATCCAGCAGTGAGCCATCGTTTGGGTCAATGCCACTGATGCCTATGATGCCGAAATCCACACGGAATTGATTAATGAAGTCGATCGTTGCCTCTCCCATTACGCCACCATCTCGTGAACGAACTGTGCCCCCAGCAATGATCACAGTAAAGTCTTCTTTTCCGCTTAGAATGGCCGCAACATTGAGGTTGTTGGTGATAACTTGCAAGCCTTGGTGGTTTAGCAGCTCTCGAGCAACGGTTTCTGTTGTGGTACCAATGTTGATAAACAAGGAGGCATGATTGGGGATTTCTGCTGCAATTCGTTTGGCTATTTGCTCTTTTGCTGGTAGCTGTAAAATTTGTCGAGTTGCGTAGGCTACGTTGGTAGTGCTTGAATCGTAACTCGCGCCACCATGGTGTCTGCGTATTTGATCAGCCTTTGCTAGCTCATTAATATCTCGGCGAATGGTTTGTGGTGTGACAGCAAACTGGCTGGCCAATTCATCGATTGTCACATATCCCTTTTCTTTCACTATGGCGACAATATTGTCTTGGCGAGAGAGTTGGCCCATCTTGTTTTCTTCTCCTGATAAAAGGCATTACTTGTTAAACGAGGCTTGCTAAACGAGTGTGCATTGGTTTTTAATAGGGAATATTCGTATTTGAATATTCATGTTCAAAAAACAAAACAACAATTTAAGTCGCTTACTTTTTGAGTGACTGTGATTTCAAAGAGAATTCACCATGACACATTATATTCTTGCTATTGATCAAGGCACCACCAGTTCTCGGGCTATTTTATTTGATGAAAAAGGCGCTCGTGTTGGCCAATCTCAGCAAGAGTTCCCGCAAATTTTCCCTGATGATGGTTGGGTTGAGCATGATCCAGAGGATATATGGTTATCTACTTTAGCTGTGTGTCGCTCTGTTCTCAAGGATACAGGCATCGATGCGCAAGCGATAGCAACCATCGGCATTACCAATCAGCGTGAAACCACTATTTTATGGGACACCGAAACAGGTGAGCCAGTTTATAACGCGATTGTTTGGCAAGATCGACGAACTAGTGCGTTTTGTCAGTCGTTAAATGACCAGGGTTTAAGTGAAAAGGTGCAAGAAAAAACTGGGTTACTCATTGATCCGTATTTTTCTGCTACTAAAATTCGTTGGATTTTGGACAATGTTGATGGTGCTCGTGAAAAAGCGCAAGCGGGGCGTTTGGCCTTTGGTACAGTCGACAGCTTTTTATTGTGGCGACTAACGAACGGAAAATCTCATAAAACCGATGCGACAAATGCTGCTCGTACTATGGCATTCAATATTCATAAACAAGAATGGGATGACGAACTGATCGAGCAACTAGGTATTGGTGACGTATTGTTTCCAGAGGTGATGGATTGCAGTGCGGATTTTGGTGTCATTGATGCGGCTTGGTTGGGCGCTGAAATTCCTGTTAATGGTATTGCCGGAGATCAACAGGCGGCGTTGGTTGGGCAAGCATGCTTTGCTCCAGGTATGGTGAAGAGTACTTACGGCACCGGTTGTTTCATGATTTTGAATACTGGTGACAAAGCGATTCGATCGGAACACAAGTTACTTACTACTGTGGGTTACCGCATAAACGGAAAGGTTACCTATGCCTTAGAAGGCAGCATCTTTGTGGCGGGTGCCGCCATTCAATGGCTCCGAGATGGTTTGAAGCTATTTGCTGACGCTAAAGAGACGCAAAGTCTGGCTACGCAAGCATTGAATGATGATTCTGTTTATTTGGTTCCGGCATTTACAGGGTTAGGGGCGCCTTATTGGGACCCAGATGCCCGTGGCGCTATGATTGGGTTAACGCGTGATACTGGCGTTGCTGATATCGTTAGTGCTGGTTTGCGGTCTGTGTGCTACCAAACAAGAGATCTGGTAGGAGCGATGGCGCAAGATGGCGCAACATTTAGCTCTTTACGTGTCGATGGCGGCATGGTGATAAATGATGTGATGGTGCAGTTTTTAAGTGATTTGTTAGAAATTACAGTAGAGCGGCCTTGTGTTACTGAAACCACGGCATTGGGTGCTGCCTTTTTAGCGGGGTTGCAGGTTGGCCTGTATCAATCTTTGGATGAGATTGAAGCTTTATGGGAAGCTGATAAATGTTTTGAGCCCGCAATGGAGAAAGGCACAGGCGATAAATTGTATCAAGGCTGGCAAAAAGCGGTAGATAGAGTGCGCACACGAGACTAGTTTTTACGATTTGATACATGCTTTGTCTTGTGTGCTAAGGCAAATATGGCTAACTTTAAGTAAGGATGTTTATTTACAAAGGGTTTAGATAATGTCGAAACAGTTTGCCGAAGTACAGCAAGATGATTTTATGAAGTTTGGTGGGGAGCGTCCAAGCTATTTAGAGATCGAAGATGCATTGATGTCACTGGGCGGACACGGTGTTGACGGTAATAACTTTAAAAATGAAATGATGAAGTTGGCGGGTTGGACTGGTGGGGCATTGACGACTTACGCTCAGCGTGCCGCGGTTGCTCAAGCGGCATTCAATCGCATTCGTGAAGTTTTGCCAACAGTGACAACGCCCGATGAATTAAAAGCCATTCTTGAAAGCTTAAAATAAGTCATTATTTAAGGCGTGTTTTGAAAGTAAAAAAGGGGAACGATGGTAAATCGTTCCCCTTTTTTACACGTCGTGCTAAATGTTATTCTGCGTCTGCGATGGCTTTCATACCATACTCTTCGTCGAGAATTCGACCGATAACGTTGTTTCCCGCAAGATGATGAGCATACTGCATATGTAGGCATCGAACTTGATCCCAATTTGCAATGCCGCCAATTCCTAGCTTATCAAATAGAGGCTTAAAACCTTTTTCTTCAATAATGGCTTTGTGCTCGTCGCTCATTACTTCCCATCGTCGTGAGATGTAATCGCGGTGAGAAGCATGATGCGCTTCTCGTAATGTCTCATCGTCTTTTATGCGTTGCTCGAGCTCTTTTACGACGCCATGGCTTTCTATTTTTGCCAAGGCTTTGTCTATCGCTTTGCTGGAAAGCCAATAAAGCGTTGGAAATGGCTGTTCGAAAACCCAAGTCTCCATTTCTAAGACTTGTGGTATGCCGTTAGGCGAATAGTGGGCAATGGCACTGATACCGCTAGGAGTGCGTCCAAGTTGTGCTGTGATGATATCGATATCATGCTGAGAAAGTGTCGTTGTCATAATGTCTTATTGGATAGTGTCTTCTGAACTAGAAGAATTAAATAGTAAATGCAGGGAAGCTGGCAGCAAATTTCTGTATCCATTCGGCAGCGGCTTCATTGTAATTGAGTCGTCGACCTTCGACTTTTGCTTGGCGTCGGTAGTGCTCAATCTGAGAGAGTTGTTCGATCATGCGAACACAATAGCACTCTTCTTTGGTAGGGAATTCAATGGCGATGTGGTAGCCGTCTGTTTCTTTATTGCACCAAGCTATACGGCCAGACACGCAAAAGTTTGGGTCAATCTCTTCCAATGTAATTCTTACCGAGCGTCCATTGTCAAAAGGACGAAGGGTGATATATGTAATACCGACAAACCCAGCTCTATCTTCAGTAATTTGAGGAAAGGGCTGATCTTCAATTAGCGTAATGTCTAACGGAAGGTCTCTCGGATGTGCAACAAATTCCATCGCAACAAGCCAGCTACTATTTCAGATATTCATGTTATCGGCCAAGAAGGCAGAGTGTTTAAAAAAGAATGCGAATTGTACGCTTTTTGCCCTGTCTGTACAGATGAATTTTAGGATGTCTGAGGCTTTAATCATAACTTTTACTTATATACAAAAAAGCTCTGTATTACCCTTTGCATTTTACACTGTTTAGGTGTCTGTATTAGCCTAGACTAGAGGTCTGAAGCTGGCAAAGTTTACCAAGCTCTTTTAGTGCTGCGTTGGTTTGATTGTCCCAAGTTAATGCGTAATTTAATCGAAAGTGGTGATTAAACTGCGCCGTTAAACTGAAGGCTAATCCCGGTAGTAAACCTATGCCAATGTCTAAAGCTTGAGAATGAAGAGTCATGGCGTTAACAGTGTCTGGCAAGGTGACCCAGAGTAAAAAACCACCTTTTGGTGCAGAGGTTTTAGTTCCTGCTGGGAAGTGCTCTTGAATGAGCGCTTGGCAACGAAGCAAGTTGTCTTGATAAGATTGTCGGGTTTTTCGTAAATGGCGGTCGTATGCGCCGTTTTCCAAGAAGTTAGCAATAGCAGTTTGCGTTAAGGTTGGAATCGCGAGGGATTGAACATAAGCATAATGCTCAATCTGTGTTTGAAAAGGGCCACCAACAATCCAGCCAATGCGGAATCCAGGGGCTATGCTTTTGGAAAATGAACTGCAATAGATGACGGTGTTATGGTTATCGTCGGCTTTGAGGGAACGTTCGCGTTTGTCTTTATAACTCAACTCACCGTATACATCGTCTTCAATCAGGGTAAAGCCATGTTGAATAGATTGGCTGAGGATGCGTTGTCGCGCCTGATTATTGAGTGTAGCGCCAATTGGGTTTTGATTATTGGGTGTGACAACGCATGCTTTGATATCCCATTCGTTGGCCGCGTTTTCTAATAAATCTAAGTCTATGCCGGTGTCAGCAGAGCAAGGAATTTCAACCGCTTTTAGGTTTAATACTTCAATGATTTGTAATACGCCATGATAAGCAGGACTTTCGATAGCAATGGTATCGCCTGCTTTGGCGACAGCCTGTAATGAAAGCATTAAGGCGTTTTGACATCCCAAGGTAATAGTAATGTCATCGGGTTGCAGCTGGCAGCCGTTGTCTAGCATGCGGATGGCAATCTGACGGCGTAAGTTAAGTGATCCTGGGGTAAATTCGTAAGCGGCACATATTTCTGGCTCTAAGCGCATCAAGCGCCCTACAGAACGTTGCAGTTGTCGTATTGGTAGGAACTGGCTTTTAGGAATAGCAGCGCCAAATTGTATGATATTGCCGTCTTGGGAAGCGTGAAGTAAACGTCTTAGTAACGCATGAATGGTGCCATCGTTCTTAGTTGGTTCAATTTTTGCTGGCTCTGTTGGGTGTGGCTGGATTTCTTGGACGAAATAGCCTTTTTGAGGGCGTGCTTTAATGACTCCTCTGTCTTCTAGCAAACTGTAAGCTTGAAGCACGGTAGCAACACTAACTTCCATTTGTTTGCTGGTTTTACGAACCGATGGGATCTTTGCTCCTGGTAAGAAAATACCTTCATGAACTTGGTGTTCAATTTGGTTCGCAATTTTTTCGTATAAGGGGCAATCCATAAAGCGCAGGTCAAATTTAAAATGAGGTGTGTCCAATTTACCAGATTGGTGGATTGAAAGAAATCTATGCAGATTTTATGACGCTAAGCACTGGGGGTTAAATAGCCTTTTTGTGACTTTCAGAGATAGATGATAATTGTAAATAAAGTGTTATGGTATTCCTGTATCATTGGTCAAACTTCCGTAAACGCGTATGCCTAGCGGTTAAATGGGCAAAAAATTTAGAGCAGATTTTAATTTAGAGGTCGATTATGGCGTTATCCGTTATTCAAAGGATTTTATTTGGCTTTGGTATTTTACTGATACTTTTGCTGATGATTGCTGCATCTGGATTTTTAGGTATCAACAAAATAGAAAATAGATTAAATGTTGTTACTGGAAAAGTCGCTAATATCTCATCTACCAGTAATGCACTCAAAGAAGACGTTAGTTTAGCAAATGCCGCTGTATTGCAGTATCTGTTGAGTAAAAGCCCTAGCTCGTTGGAAGATTTATCCGCACGGTTTTTGCAGAATAAGCAAGAATTTAGTGATGTCTCTGAACAGTTGGCAGTTCAACTTCAAGGTATTCCTGTGATGGCTCAGGCGCTTGACAGTATCAATGCTGAAGTAAAGCGCTTTTATGGTTATACCGATGTGGCTTTTTCTAATCATAAGACCATGTTAGAGCTTCAGGCCGTAGTGCCAGATGAGAAACTGGATCTGAAAGATTCAATTGCATTTGCGACTGAAGATTTAGGCATGTTAGTCACTGATGGTGATACGTCTGAAATCCAATTCGCGGCTTCCTATATGCATAGTCAAATTGAAAGCCTTCAAGTATCGGTTAATGATTATTTTGATGTGCGCAGTTTGGATAATATGCAGGAATTGCGTGATGCGATGGCGACGATTATTTCTAGCCTGAAGGATAAGCAGTCTTACTTAAATGATGACAATATCAATGACTTGGTGGGTGAAATAGAAGCTGGCGTGTTGTCTGACGATGGCGTGGTGGCAAAGTTTTATGAGAATGCTCGTCTAGCACAAGAATCTGAAGTGTTGGCAAAGCAATTATCAGACAGTATGGAGCTGGTTAACCACTCCGTGCAGCAACTGTTATCAGAAGCGGCTGCGATGGGGGTAAATGCCAAAACGGAAGCGACGGATGCTGCCACGCTATCTACTCTAATTATTGAAGTTGTATTGGTGGTTTCCATTATCATTGCCGTGCTGGTGGCATTGTGGGTGAGTCGAAGTATTCGCCTTCCATTGAAGGAGGTGATGACTGTATTGGGGAAAATCTCAGATGGGGACTTTACCCAGCGTAGTAAAGTGAAAACCAAAGATGAATTCGGTGAGCTATCCGCTTGGGTGAATGGGCTGGTGGTGAAACTGCAGAAGGTGATGTCAGAGATTGATCAAGCATCTAATGAGGTGGCTGAGTCTGCTGGTAGTAATGTCCGTTTAGCAGGTGATTCTAAGCGTTTGATGAAGGCGCAAAATGAAAGAACGACAGAAGTCGCTTCCTCAATGACTGAAATGGTATCTACGGTTGATCAGGTAGCAAAAAGTTCAGAAGTGATTTTGCACCAAATCCAGTCGGTCGATCAAAGGGCTAATCAAAACCGCGAACAAATGGATGCCAATATTCATAAAATCGAGCATCTGCTTGGAAAAATAGAAGAGTCGACGACGGTCGTCAATGAATTGGATGAGCACTCTAAGAGTATCGATCGTATTTTAGAGGTGATCCAAGGCATTGCGGAACAGACGAATTTGTTGGCCCTGAATGCAGCGATCGAGGCGGCTCGAGCCGGTGAGCAAGGCCGGGGCTTTGCTGTAGTGGCTGATGAAGTTCGTACATTAGCAAATAGAACGCACAGCTCCACTGAAGATATTCAGCATGTCATTGCACAGTTACAGCAAGGTGTTACAAAAACAGTTGGTAGCATGGAAGAGAGTCGTAAAAGTGCTTTCTCCAGTGTTGGGGAAGCTCGTACCGTTGGCTCGTCACTGCTTGAGTTGCAAAGTAGTATGGCCGAGATTCGTGATTTAAGTATTCAAATTGCCACAGCTGCTGAAGAGCAATCTGCTGTAGCACAAGAGATTAAACAGAATGTAATAGAAATATCTGACATGTCAGAACAGGCCGCTCATGGTTCTGATCAGAGTGAGAAAGACAGTGAAGGCTTGGCTAAATTGGCCTCTCATCAGAAGTACCTACTTAGCCAGTTTAAGATTGTTTAATGGTTTTTCTAAGGTAGGTTGCGTTAATATTGGCGACACTTAATTCTCTGGAGATAAAGTTCATGTCGATTCTTATGGGTGATATGCTGCCTCATGGTGCATTTCAGGTTATGGGCGAAGAAGGTCCTGAGACAGTTGATGTCACAGAATTCTTCTCAGATAAAAGTGTATTAATGTTTGCTGTGCCTGGAGCTTTCACTCCAACTTGTAGTGCCAGTCACTTACCTGGTTTTGTTGTGCACTTTGATGCCTTAAAGGAAAAAGGGATAGACGAAATAGTTTGTCTTTCTGTTAATGATGTTTTTGTGATGAACGCTTGGGATAAGGCAAACAACGCTGAAAACCTGATAATGGCCGCCGATGGTTTGGCTGAGTTTACTTGTTCCATGGGATTAGAATTGGATATCTCTGCTGCAAAAATGGGCATTCGTAGTCGCCGATATGCCATGTTAGTAACCAATGGTATCGTTCAGCAACTATGGTTGGATGAACCTGGCGAATACAAAGTGAGCTCAGCAGAATACGTATTGAGTCAGCTTTAAATTCCTTTTACACGCATTAAAAAAACGCGGGAATGATTTTTTAATGCGTGTATATGGTATCTATTAAAAAATCCTTTATTTTCAATAAGTAGTGTCCTTTCAGTTGTAGTAATTTGAAAGCTTCTATATCAAAATGCAATACCTTTTTGGCTAAAATGAAATAGCCAAATAGCCCCTATAAAATAATACTCTCAATAGATTGTGATGGAATGACCTGCTCACTTCTGTCTCACCATTTAATAAAAATAGAGAGTAGTAGCATGATTATAGATTGCCACGGACATTACACAACGACGCCTGCTGGGGTTGGTGAATACCGCGATAAACAAAAAGCTCAGGTCGCTAAAGATCCAGCTTTTGTTGGTGAAAAAGGTAAAGTTATTGTTTCGGATGATGAAATTCGTGACAGTATCGTCAAAAACCAGCTGCGTTTACAGCAAGAACGTGGCACAGATCTGACTATCTTCTCTCCCCGTGCTAGCTGGATGGGGCATCATATTGGTAATGAATACACCAGCCAATATTGGACCGAGCACCAAAATGATTTGATACGCCGTGTTTGTGACCTTTTTCCTGAGAACTTTGCGCCTGTTGCACAATTACCACAATCCCCAGGTGTTGATCCTGGTAAATCTGTTGCTGAGATCGTTCGTACTGTTGAGGAAATGGGCTTTATTGGGATCAACTTGAATCCAGACCCAAGCGGCGGTTACTGGCAAGATAAGTCGTTGGCGGATCGCTCTTTCTACCCTATTTACGAAAAAATGTGTGAATACGATATTCCGGCGATGATTCATGTGAGCGCAGCGTGTAATGATTGCTTCCACACCACGGGGTCGCACTATTTGGGAGCCGATACCACTGGCTTCCAGCAATTAATGATGTCGGATGTATTTAAAGACTTCCCTGAATTAAAAATCATTATTCCACATGGTGGTGGCGCAGTACCTTACCATTGGGGGCGTTTCCGTGGCATGGCACAAGATCAAGGTTTTGACCTTGCTGAACGTGTGTTGAATAACATCTACTTTGATACTTGTGTTTACCATCAGCGTGGTATTGACCTTCTTCTTGATATTATTCCTACTAAGAACATTTTGTTTGCTTCTGAAATGATTGGTGCTGTACGCGGTATTGACCCAGAATCTGGTCATTATTTTGACGATACAAAGCGTTATATCGATAACAACACTGCGTTATCTGCGGAGCAGAAACAAGCGGTCTTTGAAGGCAACGCTCGTCGTGTCTTTTCTCGATTAAAAAGCTCAAGACTAAAAGCGTAAGACTTTCGATTACAAAGGAATAAAAAAATCATGCGAAACAATGTAGTAGTACAAAATATTGAACGTGCAGAGAAAGCTGTAATCGACGGTTTAGCGGAATGTGGTGTCGCAACCATTCATGAATCTCAAGGTCGTGTTGGTTTATTAGCTCATTACATGCGCCCAATTCAAATGGATAAAACCATTGCTGGTTCAGCGGTGACTATTTCAGGCGCCGCTGGCGATAACTGGATGATGCACGTGGCGATTGAGCAATGCCAAGCGGGTGACGTTATGGTTTTTGCCCCGACGTCTCCTTCTAATCATGGCTTTTTTGGTGACTTGTTGGCGACATCGGCGCAATCTCGTGGCGTGGTAGGTTTGATTATCGAAGGCGGTGTTCGTGATACTCGTGACCTTCGTCAGATGGATTTCCCTGTCTGGTCAAAAGCGGTATTCGCTGAAGGTACGATTAAAGAAACTGTTGGTTCAGTGAACGTGCCTATGGTTTGCGCGGATGCTTTAGTTAACCCAGGTGATGTGATTGTGGCCGACGATGATGGCGTAGTGGTTGTACGACGTGAGAATGCGGCTGAAGTATTAGAACTGTCTCGTAAACGTATGGCGAATGAAGAATCAAAACGCGTCCGTATGGCGAATGGTGAATTGGGTTTGGACATTTATGAAATGCGCCCACGCTTAAAAGAGAAAGGCTTAAAATATGTCTAAACATTCAGGCGTTTTAAAGAGTGCGCCTTGTATGTGGATGCGTGGCGGCACATCAAAAGGGGCTTATTTCTTAGCGGAAGATTTACCTGTTGATGTTGATGCGCGTACGCAGTTTTTATTGCGCGTGATGGGATCGCCAGATGAACGTCAAATAGACGGCATTGGTGGGGCAGATCCATTGGCGTCAAAAGTCGCCGTGGTGAAAAAGTCGGAACGCAACGATGCTGACGTAGATTATTTATTCTTACAGGTGTTTGTTGATCAAGCGATTGTGACTGATGCGCAAAACTGCGGCAATATTCTAGCGGGTATTGCGCCTTTTGCGATTGAGCGTGGTTTGGTTCAGGCCCGAGAGGGCGAAACGTCTGTGCGTATCTTTATGGAAAATACAGGACAAATCGCGGTCGCTCGTGTGTTGGTTAAAGACGGAGAAGTGCAGTACGAAGGCGATGCTCGCATTGATGGCGTACCTGGTTTTTCTGCTGCGGTGCCGATTGTATTCCAAGACACAGCTGGGTCTAGTTGTGGGGCTTTGTTGCCAACAGGTAACGTGGTTGATGTAATTGATGGTGTTGAAGTGACCTGTATCGATAATGGCATGCCTGTGGTGATTATACGTGCTGCGGACATGGGCATTACGGGAACTGAGTCTCGTGAAGAGCTTGAAGCCAATGATGTATTACGCGCCAAGCTAGAGTCGATTCGTTTACAAGTCGGTCCTATGATGAATTTAGGCGATGTGAAAGAGAAGTCCGTGCCTAAAATGACTATGGTGAGTGCCGCGACTAACGGTGGCGCAATCTCCACTCGCACCTTTATTCCTCATCGTTGCCATGCCTCGATTGGTGTCTTGGGTGCGGTGAGTGTGGCGACTGCGGCGGTTTTGAAAGGCTCGCCAGCCAATGAGGTCGCCAGTTATCAGCCAAGCTTGCGAATGACCTTGGATGTTGAGCATCCAATTGGTGCGATGACCGTGATTTTAGATCAAGAAGAAAATGGCGATTTAGGTTCAGCGGCAATTTTGCGCACCGCGAGAAAATTGTTTGATGGGCAAGTGTTTGCTCAGAGCAATGCCCTTTAGCCGTTTCTCTATTGACGATATAAGAGCTGGTCAAGCAGAGACTGGTTAATTAGAACGAATAATAAAACAGGTATTTGAACATGATGGACAAAGATTATATTCCATTTCATCCAAACCCAAGTAAGCCCACTTTTACAGCGCCAGCGGGCGCGGTAGACGCACATTGTCACGTGTTTGGTCCTGCGGATAAATTTCCTTATCATCCAAAACGTAAATACACGCCTTGTGATGCGTCGAAAGAGCAATTATTCGCTTTGCGTGACCACTTAGGTTTTTCTCGTAATGTGATTGTTCAAGCATCTTGTCATAGCACAGATAACTCTGCGTTGATCGATGCTTTAGAGACGGCGGGTGACTTGGCTCGTGGTGTGGCGTTTGTGGATGATTCTATTACCCATGAAGAGCTTGAAAAAATGCATGCTGCTGGTATTCGCGGTGTGCGCTTTAACTTTGTAAAGCGCCTTGTTGATAGTACACCAAGAGAAGTGTTTTTCTCGATTGCTGACAAAATTCGTCCTTTCGGCTGGCATATTGTTGTTTACTTTGAAGCGGCAGATCTAGAAGACTTGATTCCTTTCTTAAAGGAGCTAAACACAACGATTGTTGTTGATCATATGGGAACACCAAATGTTGCCAATGGCGTGGATCATCCAGACTTCCAGCGTTTTGTTAACTTCATGGCGGATAATGATAACGTGTGGTGTAAGGTAAGTTGCCCAGAGCGTTTAACGCAGCACGCGCCGGACTATTCCGATGTGTATCCTTTTGCTCGTACGTTAGTGGAGAAGTTCTCTGATCGTGTATTGTGGGGAACGGATTGGCCACATCCGAACATGAAAATTGAAGCGCCAAATGACGGTCATCTTGTGGATGTGATTCCTCATATCGCCCCAACACCAGAGCTACAGCAGGCGTTGTTGGTGGATAACCCTATGCGTCTTTACTGGTCATAGCATTTTTCTCCGGTAACGGATAAAACACAATAAAAGGTATGAATGATGACAGCAAATGATCCGACTCAACCTGTACCGGGTACTTATCTATTTGATGGCAACATGGCAAAGAAAGGCTATGGGCTGAATAAAATGTGTTTCTCGTTTAATGAGCAGTCCGCTCGTGACGAGTTTAACAAAGACCCAGACGCTTATTGTGCCAAGTTTGGTTTAACGGAAGCGCAAATTAAAGCCATTCATGAGCGAGACATCATAGGTTTATTGCAGCAAGGTGGCAGTATTTATTATGTGGCTAAGTTTGCTGGTCTGTTAAAACTTAACATGCAAGACATTGGGGCCATTCAAACCGGTATGAGCCTTGAGGAATTCAAAGCCATGTTAGTGAAACGTGGCTCAGGAGAAGAATAATGGCGAATATTATTGGTGCAGTAACAACCTCACACATTCCGGCGATTGCCAATGCAATGGCCAATAAAGCAGAAGAAACGCCTTACTGGAAACCCTTCTTTGATGGTTATCCGCCAGTGCGTAAATGGTTAAACGACAAGAAGCCAGATGTCATTGTGTTGTTTTACAACGACCATGGTTTGGAGTTCTTTATTGATAAGAAGCCAACTTTTGCAATTGGGGTGGCGGATGAATATCACAATTCCGATGAAGGGTGGGGCATTGCGACGATACCGCCTGTCACTGGAGAGTCTGAATTATCTTGGCATATTGCGAACAGTTTGGTTGAAGATGGTTTTGATATGACTATTTGCCAAGAAATGAAGGTGGATCACGGTCTAACGGTTCCGTTAAGTTTGATGTGGCCAGGCAATGAATATGGCCATGTTAAAGTGATACCGGTTTGCATTAACTGTGAACAACATCCGATGCCGCAGCCGAAGCGTTGTTATGCCTTAGGGCAAGCGATTGGTAAGGCCATCGAGTCGTTTGATTCTGATATGACAGTGGCCATTTTCGGCACAGGCGGTCTATCTCATCAATTAGATGGTGAAGGTGCAGGTACACTTAATCGTAAGTTTGACTTAGAGTGTATGGATAAACTTGTAGAGAGCCCTGAAGAACTGACTACCTACTCTAACCTAGATTTGGTGAAAATTGGCGGCGCGCAAACCGTTGAACTTAATATGTGGATTGCGATGCGCGGAGTGTTGCGTGGTAAGGTCACAGAACTGCATCGTAATTACCATGCGCCGATTTCAAATACGGGTGCAGGTCTTTTATTGCTAGAGCATGAGATGCCGAACTAACAAACCGTCTTTAAATAGAAGGTTCTTGTTAAGATTAATAAATCCGCTATCTACAAAATAGATAGCGGATTTTTTATTTTTCGATATTCAAAAGGTTATTAACGGTATTAGACACATGCACTGCCCCTTTTAATATTTCATCTATGATACCTGATGCTTCGTTAATGAACTGTGCATTCTCTGTAGAGCGCTCACTTACTTTGCTCATACTGGTTTTTGCTTGGCGAGTTAAGTTGCTGTTTTGTGCCACCATCTCTTCAATCTCAATGGTAGATTTACTGGTACGAGAAGCCAATGTTCTGACTTCATCTGCGACTACGGCAAACCCTCGTCCATGCTCACCTGCTCGGGCGGCTTCAATCGCTGCATTTAATGCCAATAAATTGGTCTGATCGGCTATAGAGCCAATGGTGGTGACAATCTTTGCGATGCTTTCCGATTGGTGATTAAGTTGTTCAATAAGATCGGTAGAGACCTCAACATCAGCAACAATTTTGTCAGATGTTTCAACGGTGCGGCGTAAAATCTGTGCACCATTTTCTGATACTTGAGCGGTTTCTACTGATGTGGAGTGGGCCACTTCCGCAGCGTGTTGTATGGCTAATTGGACGTTAACTCGCTCGGTAATGTCGGAGGCGACTTTAAGTACCTTAACGACTTTGCCAAATTGGTCGAAAATAGGGTTGTAACTGGCTTCTAGCCAGACCGTTTGACCTTGTTTGCCAATACGTTCAAATTGACCTGTTTTAAAGTCGCCACTGGCCAGTTCTGCCCAGAACTTTGGACTGTCTTGATAAAATTTTTCCGTACAAAAAATACGATGGTGTTGGCCGACAATGTCTTTTTTTGACTTGTAACCTAGCGCCATTAAAAAGTTGTCATTTGCCGTAACAACCGTTCCGTCTGGAGTGAACTCAATCGTTGCTGATGAGCGATCAATGGCGTTGTAAACGGCTAATTGACTATCTGCTATGAGTTTTTCTTTAGTAACATCGGAGGCAATTTTGATAACTTTAGTCACTACACCTTCGACTTCAACAGGGAAGTAAGTAGCTTCAAGCCAAATGTCTGAGCCATCTTTATGCTTGCGTAAAAAAGTGCCTTCTTTGCTTTTTCCAGCGGCTAGATCCGGCCAAAAATTTTTGTAATCTGGGCTAGACGTGATTTGATTAGGGCAAAATAAGGCGTGTTTTTGTCCTTTCACTTCTTCAAGAGTATAGCCTACTGCATTAAGAAACAGAGAGTTTGCTCCTAGCACTGTACCATCCGGTAAGAAGCTAATGGTAGCGCAGAACTTATTCATAGCCTCGATTGCAGCGCTATCGATAGATTTAACCGGTTTTGTTTCGGCCTGTTTTTTATTGAAAAACATTTGGGGGCTCTCCCTAAAGTAAATTTCTTACAGCGCTCACTGTTTTAATTTATATACAAAGTATAACTAATTTTTATAGTTCTAGCTGTTGTTAAAGTGTTCTGAAATGTAACCATTAGTGACCCTTAATAATATGCAAGGGTCGTACCTTTATGTATTTAGTAACTTATTCACTGTGCTTGAAACGTGTTCCGCGCCTTTTAATATTTCATCAATAATACCGGATGCTTCATTGATAAGCTGAGCGTTTTCGCTGGAGCGTTCACTGACTTTTATCATGCTGGTTTTGGCTTGACGGGTGAGATGGCTGTTCTGTGCAACCATTTCTTCTATTTCAACGGTGGAAGTGCTTGTTCTGGCTGCCAAAGTGCGAACTTCGTCTGCGACTACTGCAAACCCCCTACCGTGTTCGCCAGCACGTGCTGCTTCTATTGCCGCGTTTAACGCTAATAAATTAGTTTGATCTGCTATTGATCCTATTGTTGTTACTATCTTAGCGATGCTTTCTGATTGAGTATTAAGTTGTTCAATTAGCTGTGTTGATGTCTCAATGTCTCTTACGATTTGATCTGATGTTTCAACTGTCTGGCGAAGAATTTGCGCGCCATTTTCAGAGACTTGTGCCGTTTCAACCGATGTCGAGTGCGCCACTTCTGCAGCGTTTTGAATTGCCTGCTGCGCTTGCACCTTGTCTGTGATATCTGATGCCACTTTAATAATTTTGACTACTTTACCGAGGTGGTTATAAATCGGGTTATAGCTGGCTTCTAGCCAAATTGTTTGTCCTTGCTTGTTGATACGTTCAAATTGGCCTGTTTTGAAATCACCTTGAGCCAGTTCTGCCCAAAAGTGCGGATGAGCTTTATAAAAATCTTCTTTACAAAACTTTCTGTGGTGTTGTCCTGCTATTTCCTTAACAGAATTAAGTCCCATGGTTGATAGAAAGTTGTCATTAGCGGTGATGACTGTGCCATCTGGCTGGAATTCAATCATAGCATTTGATCTATCTATAGCTTTATAAACAGCATTTTGACTGTCGGTGACGCTTTTATTTTGCGTAACATCAGAAGCGATTTTAACGACCTTTACTATTTTTCCATCAACTTCTACTGGGAAATAAGTGGCTTCAAGCCAAATATCCGAACCGTCTTTATGCTTACGTAAAAACGTGCCTTGTTTGCTTTTGCCTGCCGCTAAATCTGACCAGAAATGTTTGTACTCTTGGCTAGAAATGACTTCAGGCGAGCAGAATAGAGCATGCTTCTGACCTTGGATTTCAGCTAATGAATAGCCTACAGTGTCCAGAAATAATGAGTTGGCATCTAGTACAGTGCCGTCAGGTAAAAAGTTAATCGTCGCGCAAAACTTTTCCATTGCTTTGATAAAAGCAGTGTCTTCATTTTGGGGGGTAGTTTCTGTGATAGCTTTCTTTGGTTTGGTAAAAAACATGACAACTCCTCGTGTGGGGGATTTCGTCATTTAGACTGCTGTATTCCCCTTATATCGTGTAGGCATATTCCTACAGAGACAATTGAATTCTACACAGTAATGCGTGGCTTTAATGTGTAATAAGTGTCATGTTCACGCGGTATTTGTTAATCGTTTACCTGTTATTAGTAACGCTTTGTGAGTGGTTGTTGCTGTTTGCGGAAGAAAAATGATGCAGTGCGACTTAAGGGGGTTATTTATCAGTCATTCTGGCGAACATGGTTTCGAACTGGCTAATATTTTGTTGAATATAGTCAATAAAAGATCGCATCGCAGGAGTCGGGTGGTGTCCTTGTGGGTGAATTAAACACCAAGATCTTCGCAGAGGGAAGTCTTTTATTGGCACTTCAATTAAGGTGCCAAGCCTCAGTTCTGAGAGAATGCCTAGTCTGGGTAACACGGCCACACCAAGTCCTGCAATTACGGCGTGCTTAATAGCGTCGTTGGAGCCAATTTCCATTTCGGCTTGTAGACGAATACGTTGTTTTTGGCAATGTAATTCGAGGGCTAATCGACTGCCTGAGCCTGCTTCACGTAGCAGTAAATTGTGCTCTAAGAAGGAATTTAATGAGAGGTCTTTTACGGTGAGGATGGGGTGGTTTTGTGGTGCGACTGCAATAAGCTCGTTGTTCAAAAATGGTAAACTAAACATAGGGTTATCGTTTTGTACCATGCCCATAATAGCCAATTCATCATGGTTTTCGTTAAGTCGTTTAATGGCCGATGCGCGGTTCATGACTTTGACATTTATGGTGACGTTGGGGTGCAAACTGGTATAAGCACGAAGTAGATAAGGCACAACATATTGCGCTGTACTCACAGCCACTAAGGTTAATTCACCTGAGATCAGTCCAGCTTCCTCGGATAAGTCGTCTTGAAAGTGTTGTATTTCATCGAACATGGAATGAATGCATTGAGCTAGGCGCTTGGCTGTTGGTGTACTGTATAGCTGACGTCCTATGTATTCAAAAAGTGGTTGTTCTAATGCATGTTCAAGTTGCCTTATTTGGTTGCTAACGGCTGGCTGGCTCAACCCCAGCATCTCGCCAGCTCGACTGTAACTACTCAATTCATAAACGCTTTTAAACACCTGTAATTGTCTAAAAGTGAGCCTATTAATCAAACTTTGTACACGTTGAGGCATTGTTGCTTTTCTCTATTAGTTTATCTATCAGGTATAGCTTATACATAAATGTCGTAATATCAATTTTTACTTTGGTTAATCTTTGAGTAGTCTGCTAAATGTTCAAAAGTTCTCGTTCAACAAAAAAGGAGTGACTCATGTTAAAAAAAGTGTTGATCGCTAACCGAGGTGAAATCGCGGTTCGTATCATTCGCGCTTGCTCAGAGGCTGGGATTCGCTCTGTCGCGATATTTACGGAACCGGATCGATATGCGTTGCATGTCAAACGTGCAGACGAGTCGTATTCGTTGGGCGAAGATCCACTTGCTGGCTATTTAGACCCTCTACGTCTAGTGAACCTGGCCATAGAAACGGGTTGTGATGCGATTCACCCAGGTTATGGTTTTTTGTCTGAAAATGCGCATTTTGCAGAATTATGTGAGCAAAAAGGCGTCACTTTTATCGGTCCTCACTCCTCTGTTATCCATAAAATGGGCGATAAAACGCAGGCTCGAGACAGTATGCGTGCCGCTGGTATTCCTGTTACACCAGGATCAGAGGGAAACCTAGCTAACCTTGAAGAAGCGCTTACGCTAGCCGGGAAAGTTGGTTATCCGGTGATGATTAAAGCAACTTCTGGTGGCGGTGGCCGAGGTATTCGACGTTGTGACACACCAGAAGAGTTAACATCTCAATATCCCCGTGTTATCTCGGAAGCGACTAAAGCCTTTGGTTCGGCGGAGGTGTTTCTAGAAAAATGTATTGTCGACCCTTGTCATATCGAAGTGCAGATATTAGCCGATACTCAAGGTAATGCGATTCACTTATATGAGAGAGATTGTTCGATTCAGCGTCGTAATCAAAAGTTGATCGAAATTGCCCCAAGCCCACAGCTTACTCCAGAGCAACGCCAATACATTTGTGATCTCGCGGTGCGAGCCGCCAAAGCGGTGGATTACGTTAACGCCGGCACGGTGGAGTTTTTGTTGTCTGGCAACGAAGTGTATTTCATGGAAATGAACACTCGAGTACAGGTCGAGCACACGATCACCGAACAAATTACGGGCGTTGATATTGTGCGTGAACAGCTTCGTATCGCGGCTGGTTCGCCGCTTAGCTTCCGCCAAGAGGACATTAGTTATCGTGGCTATGCGATGCAATTCCGTATTAACGCAGAAGATCCAAAGAACGACTTTTTACCCAGCTTTGGACGTATTACGCATTATTACGCGCCAGGTGGTCCAGGCGTTCGTGTGGATACGGCTATTTATACGGGTTATGACATCCCGCCTTATTTTGATTCCATGTGCTTGAAACTGGTGGTTTGGGCGTTGACTTGGGATGAGATGGTCACGCGCGGTCGTCGAGCCATTGATGATATGCGCTTACATGGTATTAAAACCACGGCAAATTATTATCAGCAAATTCTGAAGCATCCAGATTTCATTAAAGGGAAATTCAACACTGGATTCGTTCCAGCGCATCCCGAACTATTAAATTATTCCGTTAGACGCCACCCAAGTGACATTGCTTTGGTATTGGCAGCCGCTATTGCAGCGCACGTTGGTCGATAATTCGCAGGAGGAAGAGAATGAGTCAAATTAAACAGAAAATAGAAGTGACAGATGTTACCTTGCGTGATGCACACCAATCGCTTATTGCTACTCGCATGCGTACGGAAGACATGTTGCCGATTTGTGAAAAGCTCGATCAAGTGGGGTTTTGGTCTTTAGAAGTATGGGGCGGTGCAACTTTTGATGCTTGTGTACGCTTTTTGAAAGAAGACCCTTGGGAGCGTTTACGTCAGTTACGTGCTGCTTTGCCAAATACTCGTTTGCAAATGTTATTACGTGGCCAAAACCTACTGGGCTATCGCCATTATGCTGACGATGTTGTCGAAGCATTTGTACAAAAAGCCGCTGATAACGGCATCGATGTTTTCCGAGTGTTCGATGCGCTAAATGATTTACGCAACATTGAAACGGCCATGAAAGCAGTGAAAAAAGCCGGAAAACATGCGCAAGGTACGATTTGTTATACGACCAGCCCAGTGCATACGCCAGCCTTATTTGTCGAACAAGCCAAAGCCATGCAAGCCATGGGCGCTGATTCTATTGCCATTAAAGACATGGCAGGATTGCTAACGCCGTATGCGACGTATGATTTGGTGAAAGCCATCAAAGAGGCGGTTGATTTACCTTTAGTGGTGCACAGTCACTCGACTTCTGGCTTAGCGCCTTTGTGTCAACTGAAAGCCATCGAAGCCGGAGCCGACCGCATTGATACCGCGATTTCATCTTTTGCCAGTGGCACCAGTCATCCAGCGACGGAGACTCAAGTGGCGGCTTTGAAAGATACCGATTACGACACTGGCTTGGATTTGACCTTGTTGTCAGAAATTGCCGATTACTTCCGTGACGTGCGTAAAAAGTATCATCAATTTGAAAGTGAATTTACTCGCGAAGATGTGTCTGTACAGGTTAATCAAGTGCCGGGTGGCATGATGTCCAACTTAGCTAATCAGCTTAAAGAGCAAAATGCGTTAGACAAGATTCGAGACGTATTTGATGAAATTCCTCGTGTTCGTGCTGATCTTGGTTATCCGCCATTGGTCACGCCAACGTCGCAAATCGTGGGGACTCAAGCAGTTTACAACGTGTTAGCTGGTCAGCGTTATAAAACCATCACCAATGAAGTGAAGCGTTATTTATTAGGAGGGTATGGTCAACCGCCAGCCGCAGTGAACCCAGATGTACAGAAAAAAGCCGTGGGCAATGAATCGGTTAACGAGGCGCGTCCAGCTGACTCGTTGTCACCAGAGCTTTATAAGTTGCGCAAAGAAATTGGCGAATTAGCAAAATCAGAAGAAGACGTACTGACCTTTGCCATGTTTCCGGAACTAGGTCGTGAATTCTTGCAACAACGAGCTGATGGAACCCTGGTGCCAGAAGTTTTGCTGCCGCCAGAGCAAGCGGGTCAAGGCGCGGCAGCGGGTGGCTTGGCTACCGAGTTCAAGATCGATGTGCATGGTGAAGTCTACAACGTTGAAATTACGGGTGTTGGTGATTTTGGTGTTGGTAAGCGCAAGCTGTATGTATCTTTGGATGGTATGCCTGAAGAAGTGGTATTCGAATCACTGAATGAATACGTTGCTGAAGGTAGCGCAAGGCGATCACATGCGACTGAGCCTGGTCATGTTAGTGCAGCCATGCCGGGCAATATTATCGATGTTTTAGTCAAAGAAGGTGACACAGTAACAGCGGGTCAGGCTGTTCTTGTCACAGAAGCGATGAAGATGGAAACCGAAGTACACGCCAATGTAGCGGGTACGGTGAAAGGGGTTTTTGTTAAAAAAGGCGACCGAGTCACACCGGGTGAAATGCTGATTGAGATTGTATAACGCTAAGTACGGTTAAGGTCTTAAAAACCACTGTTAAACAAAAGCCCCTTTGTGAATCGAAAAGGGGCTTTTTATTGGCTGGTTTTAAAACTCTTCAGTGTCTATTTCGGTCTGTTGCGCAGCAGTATAGCGTGTGCCATGGACGTTGTTTTGATTGATCATCTCGTCTAATAAGCTGACTTGTTTTACGTCTAGCTTTAATTGCGGCGCTTCAAAATTGTCTTTCATATGATTAACCGAACGAGTGCCCGGAATAGGGACAATATTTTCACCTTGTGCAGTGAGCCAAGCCAAAGCCAGCTGTGCTGGTGTGCAGCCGATGTCTTTCGCAAGGGCGAAGTAGTCGTTTAGTAAGGCTAGATTGTTTGGGTAGTGCTCGGCGTTAAAGCGTGGCATGTTGTTACGAATGTCTTTGGCTTCTAAATCGGCAACATCTTTTAACGTGCCAGTTAAGAATCCGCGCGCTACTGGACTAAAAGCCACAAAAGTAATGTCGAGCTTTTTGCAGGCTTCTAATACAGCGATCTCTGGGTTGCGTGTCCATAAGGAATATTCAGATTGAATTGCAGTAATTGGGAACTCGTTGTGAGCACGAGTTAGCGTTTCTGCGGATACTTCTGATAAACCGATTGCGCCAATTTTGCCTTCCTTTACTAGCTCGCCTAATGCGCCAGCACTTTCTTCAATCGGCACATTAAAGTCGCGACGATGCAAATAATACAAATCGATATGGTCGGTTTGCAGGCGCTTTAAACTGTCTTCGCACTGCTTGCGGATGTTTTCTGGTCGACCGTTGATTTCCTTTTTGCCATTGACCATGGCCATGCCGCATTTGCTGGCGAGAAAGAAATCATCACGGCGATCTTTTAATGCTTTACCAACCAAAAGCTCATTGTTACCACCGCCATATAATGTGGCGGTATCAAAATGACGATAACCCATTTCAAAGGCTTGTTGAAGCGCCTTGATGGCTTGCTCTTCAGCAACTGGTGAGCCATAAGCATGGGATAAGTTCATGCAACCTAAGCCGATGGTTGGGTTAGCTAAGTGAGGGTGTTTTGACATAACAATATCCTTAATAAAAATAGGGAGCCGAAGCTCCCTATTTGAGTGTTGTTGAGTCACTTTAGAGCATCGTCACTTTAAAAGATTGTGACTTAAGCTTCTAGACATTCTTCAAGGCGATGTAAGGTTTCCATCGCTTCTATGGCTTGAGTGACACAAGCGTTTGGAGCACGACCTTCTTGGATTGCACTGATGAATTCTCTGTCTTGAAGTTCAATACCGTTGTTTGAAACGGCAACGCCTGATAGGTCAATCTTGTTTTCATTGCCATCAAATAGATCGTCATAACGTGCGATATAAGTACCGTTGTCGCAAATGTAACGGAAAAAAGTACCGAATGGACCGTCATTGTTAAATGACAAAGATAGGGTGCAGATGGCGCCGTTAGGTACTTTCATGCCAATACTCATGTCCATGGCGATGCCAAGCTCGGGATGGATTGGACCTTGAAGCGCTTGAACTTTGCTGGCTGTTTCGCCAGTTTGGTATTGGAATAAATCCACTGTGTGGCAAGCGTGGTGCCATAGTAGGTGGTCAGTCCAAGAGCGAGCTTTACCAAGAGCATTTTTATTTGAACGACGGAAAAAGTAAGTTTGCACGTCCATTTGTTGAACGTTTAATTCACCCGCCATGATCTTATTGTGGATCCACTGGTGGGAAGGGTTGAAACGACGAGTATGTCCCGCCATCGCAACTAGTCCAGTTTTCTTTTGTACTTCAACCACTTTGCGAGCGTCTTCGATGTTGTCTGCCATTGGGATTTCAGACATAACGTGTTTGCCCGCTTCAAGGCATTGAATTGTTTGTGCGGCGTGCATCTGAGTCGGGGTCGCTAGGATAACCGCGTCGACGTCGTCGCGAGCTAAGCTTTCTGCCAGGTCCGTTGTATAGTGAGCAACGCCACGGTCTTCGGCAAAGGCTTTAATCGCATCGATTTTTGTACCAACTACAGAAACGACTTCTGCGCCTTCGATCGCCGCAATGGCGTCCATGTGTTTCATGCCGAAAGCGCCTGATGCGCCAGCGATACAAATTCTCATTAGTCTGCTCCTATGTAAGGGGTAAGGTCGTTTAAAACTACGCTTTATATTACTAACAAATCTAACATTCGACATCTGGCTGGGATAATCCATAAAGCGCATAAGCTATTCATTTTTTGCAATGAGGCTTGTTTTTTGCTCACCTGAAGCGCTCAGAGATATCTCGTAATAAACTAAGGAAATGCGATTGAGTTACGGTCGGAAGCCAGCTTTTTCGTACACAAAGCCCAATTGGACGACGAGTGTGGTCCAGCGGAAAGTTAATAACATTGAGTAATTCAATATTAATTTCTCGCTCCACTTGGTGTGCTGAAATGAGCGTTAGTCGATCGCTTTCGATTAATAATTCACGAATAAGTATCTGCGAACTGGACTCGACTAAGCGTGTAGGTAAGGGGATATCCGCGTCGTTGAAAATAGCCTCGAAAGCCTGTCTAGTGGGTGTATCTTTGGCAGGTACGACCCAAGCAAACTCAGTGAGATCTTTTGCGCTGATGGTGTTTTTTTCCATTAAAGGATGATCTTTGCGAGCTACTACAGACAATGGCGGTGCCCATAATTCTTCCTGGACCACATCATCTGCGGGGGTCGGATAGCGCAACGCGCCTAGGATAATATCGATATCACCTTGACGCAGGTGATGAAGCAAATCGGTATATGGGCCTTCGGTGACATTGATATTTACATCAGGGTGGCGTTCGTTAAACTGCAAAATCGATTTTGGCAAAATAGTCATACGAGCCAAAGGCATGCTGCCAATGGTGATAGTACTGACGTCTTTAAACTGTAAGGCGTTGATTTCGTATATACCCTGGCGTAATTCACTGAAAGCCAATTTTGTTGCTTTTGCTAAAGTTTGCGCTGCCTTGGTCGCACTGGTTCCTAGGCTGTTTTTTTCGAATAGTACAACCCCGAGCAATCGCTCCAAGTCACGAGCTGCACGATGCACTGAAGACTGCGATACAGACAAATTCCGGCTGGCAATACTAAAGTTTTGCGCCTCACTCACGGCAATCAAGGCTCTTAATTGAGTGGTGCTGATTAAGGCGATGAGATTTTTAGGTGAGCGTTCTTTTTGAGTCGTGTCTTTTACGATTTCTTGTGTGGCTGTTTGAATATGATCGATGGCGCGGCTAACACGTTTTTGCCATACCTCGCCTGATGGTGTGGGATACATGCCATCTGAATGGCGTTCAAAAAGAGACGCGCCCAATAGCCCTTCTAACTTGGCGATTGCCTGAGTGATAGCTGGCTGAGATAGGAAGATATTTTCAGAAGCTCGGGTGATGCTTTTTAGCTCTGCGACCGCGAGAAATACGCGCAAATGTCGTAAGTTGGGAATTGCTATCTCCATAAGATCTCCTCGTTTTTTACAACTATATCAAAAACGAATACCAAAGAAATCAAAATGAAGGATTAATTATGCCTTTTTTCCTATATATGGGCAAAAAAGAACTCTTATTTAAAAAATACATAAATAATGCGTTCTATTTTTTAAATAGTGAAAAATAGATGTAGATCAAGGTTTGCACAGCTCATTTATTCTTATACTCGCAGTTAATGGGGGTTTACACCATTGAATAAAATAATTTTATAGTGAGGTGACAGTATGAGTCAGGTGGGACATATTCCGGGCAATATTATGTTTGATGGGCCGATGGCAACGAAGGGCTACCCTTTAAATAAAATGTGTTATTCCTTTAATAATGCAAATGGGCGAAAAGCCTTCCTAGCGAATGAAGATGATTATTGTGAAAGGTTCGGGCTTTCTTTAGAGCAAAAACAGGCGGTAAAAAAACGTGATGTTATTGCCATGTTAGAAGCCGGTGGCAGTATTTATTATCTAGCAAAATTTGCTGGGATCTTGGGGTTAAATGTCCAAGATGTTGGCGGTTTGCAGACGGGAATGACAACAGACGAGTTCAAAGCATTTTTAGTTCAACAGGGAGAAAAATAATGGCGAAAATACTTGGTGGTATCGCCACATCACATATCCCTGCCATTGGTGTCGCTATGGATAAAGGCCTTGAACAAACACCGTATTGGAAAAACTTCTTTGACGCCTATCCTCCGGTTCGTGAGTGGCTGTATGAGCAAGAGCCTGACATCGCTGTCATTTTTTATAATGATCATGGGTTAGAGTTTTTTCATGATCGCAAGCCGACTTTTGCTATTGGCGCTGCTGCTCAGTATGAGAATGCTGATGAGGGTTGGGGGATTGCTGAAATCCCACCAGTCAGAGGAGAAACTGAGCTATCTTGGCATATTGTTAATCAATTGGTAGAACATGAGTTTGACATAACTGTTTGCCAAGAAATGAAAGTGGATCATGGGCTGACTGTGCCTCTTACGCTTATGTGGCCAGGCCATAAATACGGTCATATTAGGGTGATTCCAATCGCGATCAACTGTGAACGCCATCCCATGCCGAAACCCAGTCGTTGTTTTGATTTTGGCAAGGCGATTGGTGATGCTATTCGAGCTTATTCTAGTGATCAAAAAGTTGTGGTATTTGGTACCGGTGGCTTGTCTCACCAGTTAGATGGCCAGCGTGCGGGCTTTATTAATAAACCATTCGATTTATATTGTATGGATAAAATTGTGAATGAGCCGGAAGCGCTTACCAAGTTCACTAATTTTGACTTGGTAGAACAAGCGGGGTCGCAAGGTGTTGAGTTGAATATGTGGCTAGCAATGCGTGGTGCTTTGCAAGGTAAGTTAACCGAGCTACATCGTAGTTATCATTTGCCGATTTCGAACACTGGTGCAGGCTTACAATTGTTAGCCACGAGCGATGCCGTTTAAAACTGGGCTTTATTGAATTGCCATACTGATATAATTTTTTCAGTCAAAATACATGTCAAATTGTCATACAACAAAACGCGAGTTTTGGTATACGCTTCCTTTATTCCTGATAAAGGCAGCGTTTTTTTTCTTTATCACTCAATTATTTTTGTTATGACATTCTTTTTTGGAATACATTGGAGGCAATTACAATGTTAAATCTGGGTCTTATTGGTCAGGCTATTTCGGCTTCCCGCTCTCCTTCTTTACATGCCATGTTAGGTGAGCTGAATCAGTTACCAGTGGATTATCAGTTGCAAGTGCCAGCAGACGATACGGCCGAGTCTTTTAATACCAAGCTTGCTGAAATTCGCGCCTTGGGTTTCGTTGGCACTAATGTGACCTTCCCTTATAAGCAAATTGCTATCGATAGTGCGGATGAAGTAAACGACGCGGTTAAAAAAGTCGGCGCGAGTAATACCTTATTACTAAAAGACGGAAAAGTGTGTGCTTTTAATACAGATTACACTGGCTTTATTCGTGGCTATAAAAGTCGAATGGGGCATTCCCTTGCTGGAGACGTGCCTGCAGCAGGTAAAGTATTGGTAATTGGCGCTGGTGGAGTAGGGCGTGCGATTGGCTTTGCTTTGTTTGAAGTGGGAGCAACAGAAGTGTTGGTCACCGATTTAAGCGAACACAGCGCACAATCTTTAGTCGATGCTATTAATGAAGCGGGTTATAAAGCGCGTGTTGTTGCGAAAGAAGACATAGCGGCAGCCGCAGAAGACGCTGATGGTTTGGTTAATTGTACACCAGTTGGTCACTTGAAAAGCCCTGGTATGCCATTGGCTGCAGAGCTAATTCAAAGACAAAAATGGGCCTTTGATGCGGTCTATACTCCAATGGATACTGAATTTTTAATAGAGGCTAAAAAAAAGGGCCTGAAAATTGTATCCGGTTTTGATTTGTTTTTTTATCAAGGTATTGATGCCTTTGAAATTTTTACTGGTCAGAGCGTCACGGATGTAAAGCCAGTTTGGGATCAGTTTTGTGAAAAATACGAGGTAGTAAGTTCGTTGATCTAGAGATTGTTGCTAAGCGAATAAATTCATAGAATGAGTAATACGAAAGACGCCTGATGGCGTCTTTTAGTTTTGATCCTAATAAAAACAGATAGATCGCATAAACAAACCTGAACAGTGCAACTACGAGGACATGGTGACATGGAAGCCGTAATTAACATCACAGCCCCAATATTTTTTTTGATATTGATAGGCTTTCTCAGTGTTCGATACTCATTTCTGCCGCAAGCTGCCATCCCCGGATTAAGTCGCTTTGTATTGTATCTTGCTTTACCTGCTTTGATTTTTATGAAGCTCTCTAGTATGGAGCTAAAGGAGGTCTTGTATTTTGATTATCTTGCTGTGTATGCCGCGAGTGGTTTAGCCGCCTTTTTTATTACGGTGGTAATTAGCTGGCGCTTACTGAAAAGTGGTTTGGTGGATGCGGGCGTGAGAGGCGTGGGGGCAACCATGTCAAATAGTGCGTTTATTGGCTTCCCTATTCTATTGCAGGTTTTTGATGATTCGTTGACGCAGGCCTTTGTGATGTCATTGATGGTCGAAAATATTATTTTATTACCAGTTTGTTTAATCTTTATCGAAACCATGCGGGGAAAGAGTGAGAGTCATGGGAAAAGCCTATTTGGAGTTGTTTTAAAGCGTATCTCGACCAATCCTCTATTAATCGCTTTGGTCGCAGGGCTGGTATTTTCTATCTTTGAGTTAAGCTTGCCACGCTTTATGGGTAAAGGATTTGATTTGTTGGCTGCTGCGGCTTCGTCTGTCGCGTTAATTGTGATTGGCGGCTCTTTGGTTGGTGTATCGATTAAAGGTCAACTAAGCCCCATATTGCTGGTGGCTGCGGGGAAATTGGTGTTATTTCCGTTGGTTGTGACGCTGCTTTTGCTGCTGACACCGACTATGCCAAACGAATTCAAAATTGCGGTGTTTATTTTCGCTTCGGTTCCTATGTTTAGCTCTTATCCCATTGTTTGTGGAGAATATGGGGCACGCAGTTTCTGTGCTAGTACTTTATTAATTACTACTGTGTTGTCATTCTTCAGTTTGAGTGTCTTATTGCGCTTCTTTGTGTGAAAGAATGGCAATGTAATTAGTTGAATATTTACGCTGATATTTATAGGAGAGATGATTTTGTCTACCATTATGGTATTAAACGGCCCAAATTTAAACTTACTGGGCACTCGCGAACCGGCCACTTACGGTTATGAAACTCTGGCTGATGTGGAGGTAATGTGTCGCGAAGCCGCTACATCATTAGGCCATGAGGTGGAATGCCATCAATCTAACCATGAAGGAGTCTTAATTGATTTGATTCATGAAGCTGGTCGGCGCATAAAAGCGGGCGAAGTCTTGGGGGTGGTATTCAATCCAGGTGCTTATACACACACATCTGTTGCGCTTCACGATGCTATAAAAGGCGCCGAGGTGCCCGTGATTGAGGTTCACATCTCTAACGTACATGCTCGTGAAGCTTTCCGTCATCATTCTTATATTTCACCGGCTGCAGTAGGGATTGTCGTGGGTATGGGTGTGCATGGATATGTGTTGGGTATTCAGGGCTTGGTGCATAAGCTCAAGGCTTAACGGTGCGATTGCTTTTGTCGCTCTTAACTTAAGCCCATCAAAGACAAAATCACCGCGAGAGTGACGAATGACGCTAATGTGGTAATCAATAATATGCTTGCACAAAGCGAGCGGAATCCATATTGGCTGCCAATAATCGGGTAAATACTCATCATGGGGACGGCTGCAATCAAGATGCCCCCAAGCAAAAGATTGCGGTCCATTTCTGGCATAAAGAGTGCAACAACAGCAATCATTAACGGATGCAGTACCAATTTACCTGTGGTGACAAAGCAAATGTCTTTGGTGTTGCCTGTTAGACTGGTTCCAACTAAGGAGCCACCCAGTACAATGAGGGCGAGTGTAGCGGAAGCGCCGGATAACATGACCAATACTCGATCAATCACAGCGGGCAGTTCTAAGTGAAATGTAGACGCTAATACCCCACCGGTGACGGCCAAAATAAGTGGATTCTTGAGCAATCTTTTTATCACAGTGTAGAGCATATGGGTGGGTTTCAGGCCTTGTCCTCTCGACGAACTGATTTCTAAGATTACAAAGGTGATAGGCAAAACCAGGATGTTTTCAACAATAAGAGACATGGCAAACGCCGCCGTGGGAGGATTGCTGAAGGCGAGTAACATGACTGGATATGCGAAGAATGCCGAATTTGAACAGGCCATGCCTGCGCCTTTTAGTGTGCTCTCAATGAGAGAGCGCTTCATAAGTTTTAAGCTAATAAATAGACCAATCAATAGGGTGAGTAGGGACCCTATTGCATAAGTAGCAAGGTAGGTTGGGACAATGACGTCCTCAAATTCCATTCTTGCCAAGGTGCTGAAAATAAGGGCTGGAAGGGTAAAATACATGACAATTTTTGCCATGCCTGCGATGGTATCACCGGGAACCAGCTTGATGCGAACTGCAAAGTAACCCAACATTATCATGATAAAAATCGGGGTTGTGATCGCAACAATAGTCAGCATCTGGGGTTCCTGTTTTGGTAACTAAAAGAGCAGTTTAAATGGCTAATTCATCTTTATGGTGTTCTATGGGTTTGTAGTAGCTATCTAAGGTTTGAGCTGTTTCTCTTATAGCATTCATAAAGAGCTTTAATGCCATAGAAGGAACAGAGTCGGCTCGAGTGGTCAGGCCCACTGCGCCCAATGTTTCTTTCGTATCAATGGGTAATTCATCTAGCTCGCCATCTGAAATTTCCCGTGCTACGACACCGCGAGAAATGATCCATACCGCATCGTTGTTACGAATAAATTCCTTACCAAATGAATCAGACACTGTGTCTATTCTGTCTGTAAGCGTGCTTACGCCTTGGGATAATAAAAAACGATCAACATAGGGTGCCGTAATAGAGCCTTTTGGTGGGTAGAGTACGGTGTAATTGGTGATGTCACTGATCTGGAAGTTGTCTTTTGCCAACAATGGGTGATTTGGCCGAACGGTAAAGGCGACCTGTTCAGAATACAAATGTTGGAAAGACAACCCTGACATGGCTTCTGGAACACCTAAACGCCCAACAACTAAATCTAATTCCCCAACGCGTAATTGACTCATTAAAAGTGCGTTCGGCCCTGAAACCAAATGTAAACGAACATCAATCCCCCCCATGCGAAAGCGTTTCACGGATTCTGGCAAAATACTGGTCGCGACAGTAGGCAATACGCCAATACTAATACGACTGATGCCTTTTTGCTGTGCCTGGGAGACTCGTTCTGTGCCTTCACGAAGGGCGGCGACACTGGTGCTGGCGTGCTCCAGAAAGACATTGCCGAATGGCGTGAGTTCAACGCCTTTTTTGCTGCGTTCTAATAATCTAACGCCCAAAATATCTTCGAGTTCTTTGAGTTTTTTGGATACGGCGGGCTGAGTAAGTGCGAGTACATCGGCAGCACGCACAACACTACCTTGGCGAGTAACTTCTAAAAAGCATTGAAGGTGGCGATATTTAATACGGTTTTCTAACATAAGAAGTCTCCCATCGTACACGCATGGTTTTAGTTGCTGCTAATTGGCTATTAGGTAATCAGCCACTAAGTAAGAAACACTAAGGAATCAGGTTTGTTACAAACGCTAATAAGGGAATGATTTTCCTATATTACACTCCTATGACGTGCTTTTTAAAAGAGGTTATGTATTCCTTTTTCGATATATTTTTAGTGCTTTATTTCATTCTTGAAGTGGCTCTTAAGGTAAAAATCTTGTGCTAGCATCAATATTAGTAAATATAGAAGCAAAAATCAGGTTTGTTTCTCATATATCGTTTTCGTTATGAAATATAGACAGTCAGGACGCAAGAATGAAAACAGCACTCGCAACCGTTACCTTGTCAGGCACGCTGAGAGAAAAATTTGAAGCGGCCGCTAAAGCCGGTTTTCAAGGTGTAGAAATCTTCGAAAATGATTTAACTCAGTTCGATGGTTCGCCAAAAGATGTGCGTCGTATGGCGCAAGACTTAGGTTTGGAGATTATTGCCCTACAACCATTTCGTGATATGGAGGGCATGCCTGAGCCGATGCGCTCGCAAAAGGCAAAGATGTTGCAGCATAAGATGGATGTTGCTCATGAGCTGGGAACGAATCGTTTGTTGTTTTGTAGTAACGTACAGCCTTACTCTTCTGCAGACAGAGATGTTTGCGCGGCGGACTTATTTACATTTGCTGAAATGGCAAAAAAAGAAGGCATAATGTTGGGGTATGAAGCCCTAGCTTGGGGTCAGCATATTGCGGATTATCATGAAGCATGGGACTTGGTGAAACGTGTTGATCATCCAAATTTGGGGATCATTTTGGATACTTTTCATATGTTTTCCCGAGGCAACACCTTAGATGTTTTGCGTGATGATATTCCTTTGAATAAGATTGCGTTAGTGCAGGTGGCCGATGCGCCCAGTCTGCAAATGGACGTGTTGCAATACAGTCGACACTTTCGCTGTTTCCCCGGGCAAGGTGATATGCCTGTCGTCGATTTCTTACAAGTTTTGAAAAACAAAGGCTTTGATGACTATTTGTCCCATGAAATTTTCAACGATGAATTCCGTTCGTCTTCTCCGTTAGAAAAAGCCATTGATGGCATGCGGTCATTGATTTGGCTTGATGACCAAACGGTGAGTAAGCGCGAAGAAAAAATGGTGCCGATTGACGTGCCACAAGTCAGTGATGTTGAGTTTATCGAGTTTGCGATTGAAGGTGAAAGTGGAGAGAGGTTAACTAATACCTTGGCCCAGTTGGGTTTTCATGAAACCCACAAGCATCGTTCTAAAAACGTTAGTTTGATGCGCCAGGGAAATATAAATTTGATTCTTAACCGTGAGCCGAAAAGCCAAGCTCACGAGCATTTCCAAAAGCATGGCGTATCCGTTTGTGCGATGGCGTTTGCGTCTGAAAACGTCAAGGCGACTTTGTCTCTTGCTGAGCGTTATCGAGTGGAACGTTTTGAAAACCAAGCTGGCCCAGGTGAATTAAATATCCCTGCATTGCGCGGCATTGGCGATAGTCTGGTGTATTTGGTTTCTGCTGATGCAGCGGTACGTTTTTTTGACGTGGATTTTAAACCGAGCCAAGGCATTCAAGGTGAAAGGGGGGTTGGCTTAACGCGTTTCGACCATATTGGTCAAACGGTTTCCAATACCGACTTTTTATCTGCGACTTTCTTTTATAAATCTTTGTTTGGTTTCGATATCGATGCCAGCCAAGACTTGCCGGACATTCATGGGCTCGTGGTGAGCCGTACTGCATTAAGCAAAGATAAGCGCGTACGCATTCCGTTGAATATGACCAATGCTCGTGATGCCTCGGCACAGCGCTTTATTCAAAAGTCCAAAGGCTCTGGTGTGCACCAAATTGCTTTTGCTTGTGATGATATTTTTGCTGCTGCTAAAAACATTGATAGTGAGAAGCAGCTGCCAATTCCACAAAATTACTATCGTGATATTGAAGCACGTTTTGGCTTGTCTTCAGAGATAATTAGAAAATTACAGTCACATAACATCATGTATGACCAAAACGATGAAGGTGAATTCTTCCACTTTTACACAGAAGAAGTGCATGGGGTCTTTTTTGAAGTGGTACAGCGTGTGGGTGATTACAGTCGATATGGTGAAGCGAATGCATTTGTCCGTCTTGCCTCACAGGCGCGCCAAGAGAAAAAATAAATCATTGTCATTGCGGGGAATGATGTATTTTAGGCGTATCCTTTTGTGAGGAAATTATGCCGGAGGAAGAAATCTTCCTCCGGTTTTTTTTATTTATAAAGCTCTATTTCCGTGTTCATCTATAACCAATGCACCGTCTTCTTTGTAATAGGGACCTTTTGGCCATTGATCGAGTAAATCGAGTACCTGTTCACTTGGTCTACAGAGTTTGACGCCGTTTGGTGAGCAAACTATGGGGCGATTCACTAAGATGGGGTGCTTGAGCATTGCGTCTAAAAGGACGTCATCTGTTACTGTATCATCAAGTAATCCAAGCTCTTCTGCCGGCGACTTTGTGGTTCGTAGTGCCATTCTGGGCGTCAAATCTGCGGCAGCAAATAAGCCTAATAACTGTGCTTTGCTCCAGCCTTCTTTTACGTATTCGATGACGGTTGGGTTATAACCAGCATCTTGAATTATTTTTAACACGTTACGAGATGTGCCGCATTCTGGGTTATGGTGGATAACAATCATAATATTTTTCCCTTTAAATGTTTTTAAGCAAACCAGTGGCGGGTTCGATTCACAAACCAAACTAATGACAACATGACAGGGACTTCTACGAGTACTCCAACGACCGTAGCTAAAGCGGCACCAGAGTGCAGTCCAAATAATGAAATTGCGACGGCTACGGCCAGCTCGAAAAAGTTAGATGTCGCTATCATGCTGGCGGGGGCGGCCTCTGTATGAGGTAGTTTGAATTTTTTCGCAAGCCAGTAGGCGATGAAGAAAATGCCGTAGGTTTGGATTAATAGCGGAATAGCAATGAGTATAATGGCTTGTGGCTTTGATAGTATGGTTTCAGACTGGAAGCCGAACAGCAGTACAACGGTAGCCAATAACCCTATAATAGACCAAGGTTTCATGCTTCTTAAGAAGCTATTGAGTTTTGTGTGGTCGTCATTTTTATCCAATAACTTACGTGTTATGACGCCGGCAATAAGTGGCACGAGGACATATAAGACAACAGAGATGAGTAATGTATCCCAGGGCACATGAACATCTGTTGCACCTAGCAATAAGCCTGCAATAGGGGCAAAGGCAAAAATCATAATGACATCGTTAATGGATACTTGTACTAAGGTATAATTAGCGTCGCCTTTTGTTAGTTGGCTCCATACAAAAACCATGGCAGTACAAGGCGCTACACCCAGTAAAATCATTCCTGCTATGTATTCTTGTGCGGTTTGTGGGTCGACCCATGGCGCGAAGAGTATTTTGAAAAATAACCAGCCTAAAAATGCCATTGTAAAGGGTTTAACTAACCAATTAATAACGAGTGTTAGTGCAAGCCCCTTAGGGTTTTTACCTACATCTTTGATGGAGGAGAAATCAATCTGTACCATCATTGGGTAAATCATCAGCCAAATTAATACCGCCATAACGAAGTTAACATGTGCGTATTCTAAACTCGCAACGACAGCAAAAATATCGGGTATTGAACTACCTGCAATGATGCCTGCTAAAATAGCTAACCCAACCCAAATAGTGAGATAACGTTCAAATAATCCCATTTATAACCTCCGTTTCTTATGCTGTTAGAGTGATTTTTGATTTACTCGTTGGCTGAGCTGCTCGGCATGTTCAACTCGCTCAGAATAACGGTCAACGAGGACGTCTTTGTTATCACGTAGCAATAAGGTGAACTTCATTAACTCTTCCACCACATCAACAATGCGGTTGTAATATGCTGATGGTTTCATGCGGCCATCCTCTTCAAACTCCAAAAAAGCTTTGGCGACAGAGGACTGATTGGGAATGGTGAACATACGCATCCAGCGACCTAGGATACGCATTTGGTTAACAGCGTTAAACGATTGGGAGCCGCCACTAACCTGCATTACTGCGAGCGTCTTACCTTGTGTTGGTCGAACACTGCCTATGCTTAACGGCACCCAATCAATTTGGCTTTTTAGGATGCTGGTCATTGCACCATGACGCTCAGGAGAGCACCAAACTTGTCCCTCTGACCACATCATTAAATCGCGTAGTTCTTTTACTTTTGGGTGATTGTCTTCTGCGTTATCTGGTTGTGGTAAGCCTTGAGGATTAAAAATGCGCACCTCTGCGCCAAGAGCTACCAGTAAACGAGCTGACTCTTCTATTACTAAGCGACTGTAAGAGCGTTCTCTTAAAGAGCCATAAAGTAATAAAATGCGCGGTTTTTGCTGGCTTGAGGCAATTGAAAATTGCTCGATATTAGGGGTGTGAAATTTCTCTTGGTTTATGTTGGGTAAGCTGTTGTTATCAGTACTCATTGATTCATTCCTACGGCTGTAAGGTTATTCTCTAAGACAATCATCGCTCTGATTCGATTGATAGATCTGGCTGGTGGATCGTCTTTAGCAACAATTATTGGTTGATGATTGGCAGGACTTTAGCCGAGTTAATGCTGCTTGATAATAGTCTTTATTGTGTTTTGCTGTGTCTAAAATCACTTCTTTAGCCCAGTTCGGCAATGTTGGATGTATGTGATAAAAGACCCATTTCCCACGACGTTCGTCTTGTAAAATGCCGCACTTTCTCAGCTCGGCTAGATGTCGTGATACCTTGGGTTGGTCTAATTCAAGAGCTGCCATTAAGTCGCACACGCAAGCTTCACCAGCTTGAGATATCAACATGAGAGACTTGAGACGAATATCATCTGCTAAGCATTTGTAAAAACGACACGGGTTCATATATATACTCCAAAATACATATATGAAATTTCGCATATATTTTAGTGAAAGTCAATAAATACATTGATCCATATTCAACGCTGACTTTGTGAGTAAAAGGATTTATTGAAGTATGTTTGTTAGGAAGAAAGCAGTGAAACAATGCTGGATTCAGCATTGTTTCTAAGGAAATTTAGGCCTTTTCTGTTACTTGAAACTGACCAACTAGGGAGTTCAGCTTCAAGGCAGACAAGCCAACACGAGAGGAACGTCTTTGTAATGCTGCGATTGAGCGTCGCATCTGTTCTGTCGCTGCTCCCATTTCATGAGCCGTTTTTGCATTTTCTTTGTTGCTTTCATTGAGTAATAAAATAGCCTCAAACATAGTGTCGACTAAAGCGTATAAAGCGCTGTCGCCCGTGTTCGTTTGTTCGTTTGCCATGAGGTTTTTATCAACATTTTCTGCGCCTTTTTCCATGAAACTTACAGCGCTGCGGGTTTCTTCTTGGATGCCTTCTAGCATGGCTTGTATTTCTTCAGCGGCGGAGGCTGTTTTAGACGCCAAACTACGTACTTCATCTGCTACCACAGAGAATCCACGCCCATGTTCACCCGCTCTTGCAGCTTCAATAGCGGCGTTTAAAGCTAATAGATTCGTTTGGTTGGTGATGTCCGAAATAGTGCTAATGATACCGGCAACTTCATTGGTTTTCTGATCAAGTGACTTTACCGACTCGGCCGTGGTTCGTACTACATCACGTATTTCTTGGGTGCCTGTTTTGGCATCTTCTAAGCGAAATTGTGTTTCTTCTGCTACTTGATTCATGGCTTGCTTCAAATCATCAGCGGTTTTAGAGGCACTTTGTACTTCGTTTATTTGCTGTTGGAATACATTAAGCATGCTCTCCACTGTGGATTCAAGGTATTGCGAAGCTTGGCTTGCTTCTTCATTTGTGCGAACCATAAAGTCATTAGACTTTTTGACGTTGGTGCTGGCCGATATAACTTGCCCCATAGTGGTATCGAGGTTATCGATAAAGCTGTTCATCCAGCGGCCCATATCGCCTGTTTCGTCATTGGCAAGGTTTTCATCTAGGCGTTGTTTAAGGTTGCCTTCACCTTCGGCTATGGTTTGAATGACTTCGGTCATTTGGCTCATACTGCCGCTTATTTTTTTTGTGCTGAATTTATTAAAAAGCAGTCCCGCAGCGGCTAAGCTAGCGAACGCTGCTATGCTGGTTAGAGCGATAGATAAGTTGGTGTAGGCTTGTAGCGAGGTACTGATGATAAGTGGAACGCTGGAAGCGAATAAATAGCTTTTCATTAATTTTAGGTTGATAGAACGGCGGCGGTAAACTTCTTCTAAATCGCCCTCGCACATCATGCCCCAAGTGTCTGGGCTGCCCTTTAACTGGAAGGTAATGCCTTTGCCGATAACGGGGATATGTCTATAGTCTGAATAACCAGGGTAAGTCACAAAGAGGTTTTGGCCATTCTTAATAGTTTCTCGTACGCCTGGGTGCAATTCTTTTGTCGCTGGATCAGTAAAGCGAATTTCAAACTCAGTGTGTTGCTGAACTTTAACCACACCCCAATTTGTCGTTATTCCGCTTTTTAAGTTTTCACCATGACTGAAGGTGTCATCTTCAAAGCGGGAACGGGAAAGCGCGGTGCCAGGTAGTATGGATTTATCGAATTCAGGTTTCACCATGAATAAGTAGTTATCGCCGGATTCCTTATAGATATGTCCAGCTTCACGTTGGATGAGATCGCTAACAACATCGTTGGGTACGCGGGCGCAAATGGCACCAACGCTGATACCGTTTTGCTTAATCGGTAGGTAGAACATCAGTGTGACAGCATCGTGAAACTTTGAACTAGAAGCGCCGATGTTAAGTGTGTTTTGGTCAACATATGGGCCATGAAGGAATGGTGTCTTTAAGCCCGCTTCTACCGCTTTGCTTGGTAAGTCTATTTTATTGATACGATCTTTCTTGGTGGAATTGAGTACTTTGCCTTGCGTATCAATCACGAAGTATTCCGACACATCAAGCACTATGTTTAGGCGCTCCTCTAGAGCTTCTTGTTCGATATGAGGAAATGAGCTGGTGATGATTTCTAATAAAACATCCAATTGTGACCATTGATTATTTACCCAAGTATTGAGTAGCTTCACTCTTGTGTTGGCAATGCTTTCAAAGGTCTTTTCAATATTTGGATAGGTTTCTTTATTTAAATAACATGACCAAAAGAGAGAGAGTCGACCAGTGTTGCCAAACCAAGGTAACCAACGACGTTCTTTTGGTGAAAGTAACATCTGACTGCTTTTCAAACTCATATCAATATTGCTCCATGGCGTTAAGTACTACTTCGTTGCAGATACTTAGGGGGAGCTTTTAAAAAGCAATTTTTTTGCCAGTGTTTTTTCAAATGGAAACTTTAGTTTGATGTTCTACTAACTTATAAAAATACCTTATCATTCGTCTGTATATGTTTTAGAAAGCAGTGATTTATTTAAAATAGATATTTTTACTCTGCACTCTAATTGGTCTTTATTTGTTTTTATTGCTTCATATTGGGTCATTTCGATGAAAAGAAGCAGTAATGTGCCGCTTTTAGATAGAAGTATCGTGTTAGCTAGCAATTGATAATGTGTTTTTTAGCGAGTGGAATATAAAAAACACCGGTGGCCTTATTCATTAAACAAGGAAACCGGTGTTTGTAGCATGTTGTATACCAATAAAAAGTTATGCAGATGCTTGGAAAAGTTTCCTTTTTAACCATTTCGTCCAAATAGGAGACTGAGTAAAAAGTATTAAAACAATCACACTAAATAGTACCGTTGAGAGAGGGCTGTGGAATAAGTTAATAAACAAATCACCTACATTGCCACGCTCAGATAAAATAGCACGGCGCCAGTTTTCGTCAGTTAGCGAGCTTAAAATAACACCCAAGATAACGGGACCAACCGGAAATCCGTATAGGCGCATAAAATAGCCAAATACCCCAAATGCTAGCATCCACCAAATATCTGTAATGGCATTATTAATAGCATAAGCGCCAACAATAGATAAAAGGAAAATTAACGGAATTAAAATGCCTTTCGGGCATTCGACGATTTTCGAGAAAAGCCTGATCCCCGTTAAACCAAAGATCAGCACGAAAATGTTTGCTAATGTGAGGTTGCCGACTGTAAACCAGAACATGTGAGGCTGTTCAACCAGCAACAAAGGGCCTGGGTTTAAGCCATGAATAAACAGGGCACCAATAAATACTGCTGTTACAGCATCCCCAGGAATTCCCAAGGTTAGCATAGGGATATAAGCACCGCCGACCGCCGCGTTATTTGCTGCTTCTGGAGCAATTAAACCTTCTTTAGCGCCTTCACCAAATGGGACTTTGGGCTTTTTGGTAACGCGTTTAGCGTGGTCGTAAGCCATCAGCGCAGCAATATCACCACCAGTACCTGGTAATGCACCTACGATGACGCCAATGAAAGAAGTTTGCAGGCTAAGTGGCATGTACTTTTTAATGTCGGACCATTTCGGAATGATACGAGAGATCTTCTGTTTTACTACTGCTTTGTTCATATGGTGTAACTGGTGTAAGGCTTCAGAAATACCAAACATACCAATCATCACAGCGACAGGGTTAATGCCATCCCAAAGCTCGATAACGCCAAAGGTAAAACGCTCTTCGGCTGTCATTGGGTCAAGTCCAACCGTGCCGATTAAGAGACCAAGAGCGCCAGCAAAAATACCTCGAGCCAGACTACTACCAGACAAAGAGCCTACGAGCATAATACCAAGCACGCCTAACATCATATAATCACGTGGTTGAAACGTTATAGCAAACTCACTTACAGTGGGCGCGGCGATCGCTAAGACAATAATTCCGACAAAGCCACCGACCACAGACATAACAGTGGACAAGCCAATGGCTTCCCCAGCTAAGCCTTTTTTCGCTAAAGGGTAACCATCTAAAGCCGTAGCGATAGCAGAGGGAGCACCTGGGATATTGAGTAATATGGCAGTACGAGAACCACCATAAACCCCGCCCATATAGACGCCAACCATAAGGCATAATGCGTAATTCACGTCCCATGAAAAAGTAAATGAGATCAAGATAGAAACGGCCATAGTAACCGATAAGCCGGGAATAGCGCCGACGTAAATACCCAAGAATGTGCCTAGTGCCGTTAAGCCTAATAATTCTGGGGACAACCACGAAATGGCAAAATAATTAAAAGCATCCATAAGATGGCTATCTCCACAAAGATTTTATTGAGGATAGAATTTCACGCTCAGGTACTATGCCCTCGGGAAGCACGACTTGAAAAACGAGACGGAAAATAATGTACACAACAATCAGTGTAAATAGTGTAATGGCGAGCGTTGTGAGTGCGCTACGTCGATATAAAAACTGGATCGAAATGAACAAAAAAGCAAAGCTGGAGAGAATGAACCCTAAGCTTTCTAATATCACTGAGTAGATAAGAATCAGCGCCATAATAAAGGCAACAATAGGTGGGAAACAGTGATAAACGAAACGAACATTTTCCGCTGCTGGTATTTTGAGCGTGTTCAAAAATGTTATACAAGATGCCAATACCATGACGGCAGAAGCGGCAAGGGGAAATGCGCCAGGAGAACTTAACGAACTAAACCCTGAAATATTATAGGCTTGCCAAAAGAGATAAATACTTCCTAAAACCAAGAGAAAGCAGAATATTCGCTCACCAGGCTTACGAGTTTTTATCGTAGGAGATTGACTGGACATGGTAACTCCAGATAAAGCAAAAAGAGGAGACGCGACTTATTGTCAGTTCGGTCGCGCCTAGAGATCAAAATAGAGCGGTAACCTTATGGTTTACGGATACCAAACTTTTCAGGGGAGAACTTACTAAAACCAGCATCATGGACTAACCAAGAAGATGTTGAGCGATAGGCGTCTAGGAAGTAATCCGCTTCTTCACCTGAAATATTCATAATGGTGAAACCGCGCTTTTGCATTAGGTCAACAAACTCTTTGTCGAAAGCGGCTTTTTGGAAAGCCGACTGCAATTTTTCTACCGCTTCATCCGGCGTGCCTTTTTTCACGAAGACACCAAAGAAAGGGCCCCAAGGTAGGTAAGTTTTCATGCCCGGTAATGCGTCGGTGATAGGTGCAAGGTCAGGTAAAAGCTTATTGGCTTCAACATCCACAATACTGATGGCTTTCATGCGGCCAGCTTTAATTTGTTCGATGGTCGCGCCTAATACCGCTGGCATGACATCAATTGCACCACCTTGTAGCGCGGTTAGTGCTGGGCCGTCGCCATTATAAGGAATGCTGATGTAGTCCAGTTTGACTTGAGAATCCAGCATGGCTGTCACAATAGAAGTTAAGCCGCCTGGGCCTGTAGAGCCAAACTTCACTTCTCCCGGATGGGCTTTTGTATATTCAATGAGTTCTTTCATTGTGTTAAATGGAGCATCATTGTTTGCCACAATAATTGGCGTTCCACGAGCTAGCACATTGATTGCGATCATGTCGCTGTAATCGATGTTAGAAAGACCTAATATTTTATACATCTGAGGGTTTTCAGCCCCCATCAGAAGTGTATAACCGTCGGCTTTTTTAGCATTGACATATTTTGTTGCAATGGCGCCAACACCACCCGTTTTATTCGTTAGAATCAGATCGGTTCCAAGTTCTTTTTCAACGTGAGGAGCAATAGAACGCATAACCGTATCGGTTGAGCCACCGGCTCCCCATTGGATAATGCCTTGTATGTCTTTGGTTGGGTAATCTGCAAAACTTAGAGAAGATGAAAGGGATAATGCTGCTAGTAACGTAATTGTTGTTTTTTTCATTAGGGGCCTCTGTTGCGTCCATCATACGATGGTCTTGGCTTAGTTAATTTTTTATTATCATCTATAAATACCTCATCAATCCTTGAGAGAGCATTTCGAAACCGCTATAACCTTAGCCGATGAGTGATTTATGATAAAGACTATATGTATTCCATATTTTACTCATTTTATTATCTTTTAGTTATAGGTAAATGGCGGGATAGAATGAAAAAGTGGAAAAATGCGTGGTCAGTACAAAAAAAAGCGCACTCTTCTTTTGAAAAGTGCGCTCAAAATGTGTTCGAAGAGGTGAACAAATTACAAATTAATTAAGCTTGATGTACTCGTTCATATTGCTTGGCGTGACGAGTTCAAAAGGAATCCATACTTTTTGATCGACATCTTCACCCTTCATCAGCTTAAGTAGAGTTTGCATTGCGCCTTTGCCTTGAGCCGCCGCATTTTGGTAAACGGTCACATCGAGATCGCCTGCTTTCATTGCTGCTAAGCCGTCTGCGGTAGCATCAATGCCTGCAATGACAACGTTTTTCATATCGATGTCGGCGGCTTTCATTGCTTGAATGGCGCCAATGGCCATTTCATCATTATTGGCGATTACTGCATCAAATGTGATGCCTGCAGTTAGCCAGTTGGTCATTAGATCGTTGCCCTCTGTTCGAGTAAAGTTTGCAGATTGCTCAACAACTATTTTGAGCCCCGAACATTCTGGCGTCGCGATGACATCATGAATATCTTTAGTTCGTTGTTGGGCAGCATTGTCACCTAGTGTGCCCATCATGACGGCGACATCGCCTTTGCCATTTAATAAACGGCATACTTCTTTGGTTTGTAGCGTGCCTGAATCAATTTCATTTGATGCCACAAACGCTTGGTTGTCTGGTAAAAAGTCGACATTTATTGGGCGACGACCAACAAAAACAAGCGGTATTCCAGCTTCTTCTGCATATTCTGTCATCGCTTGTGTGGCGTCAGAATCCACCGTATCTATGATAATGCCGTCCACACCTGAGGCAATGAAATTTTGGATTTGATTGAGTTGTACGCCGATTTCATTTTTGGCGTCTTCCATCTGGGCGTCAACACCTTCCTCTTCAGCGGATGAGCTTAAACTACCACGTAGGACAGATAAGAATAAATCATCAAAGCTGAAAAGACTGATGCCTACCTTATAATTGTCTGCCATAGCAGTGCTAGAAATGAGTGTTGCTGCGAGTGTTGTTGTTAAGAGTAACTTTTTCATTATTTTTATCCTCTAATTTAACGGTGTTAAGCAAAATAGCTTAATGGTTAACCTGTTAGTTTTTTTCATTCATATTAGCGACTTAATGATGCGTGTAACGCATCTATTGAGGTTTTTACGCCCGCTTCAACGGACATGGTTAAGTCTTCCATTTCAAGTGATACCCAATCGTTGTATCCGGACATTCGAACTACAGAGAAAAACTCTTTCCACCACTGTAGATCTTGCCCACAACCTACTGCCACATAGTTCCAAGCACGATTTGCAGTATCTTCAACTGGTTTGGTCTCGAGCAAACCGTTGATATCGACAAGCCCTCGTTCAAGTCGAACGTCCTTACCATGACAATGGTGAATTGCTGGCCCAAGAGCGCGTGCTGCGGCTATAGGGTCTGCCCCCATCCAGATTAAATGGCTAGGGTCGAGGTTTAGGCCAATCATCGGGTCCACTGCGTTTCGTAGGCGGAACAAGGTTTCTGGATTCCAAACCAACATTGAGCTGAAGTTCTCAAGGGCAATTTTTTCTACACCATTATTCTTTGCGTGGACAACGAGGTCTTTCCAGTAAGGAATTGCTACGTCATTCCATTGGTAATCTAAGCGCTCTTTTAAAATAGGAGGCCAGCTAACGGTATATGTGATCCAGTTTGGCACTTCATCATTTGGACTTGCAGCAGGCAAGCCACTCATCATGACGATTTTCTTGACGCCAAGAAGGCCTGCCAAAATCATGGTGTTGTGTGTTACTTCTCGATGATGCTTACCCAGCGTGCCTGGGTCTAAGGGGTTGCCAGATACATTCAGAGCTGCAATTTCTAGCCCACGAGACTCAATGGCGGCCAAGTATTGCTTACGTTTGTCTTCACTCGCAAGTAATTCTTCCATGTTTAAGTGAGGTGCGCTTGACCAGCCACCAGTGGTTAATTCAACGCCCTCAACATTCATGGATTGAAGGGTGTCTAGCATGTCTTCAAAAGACAAATGGCCAAGACTGTCGGTACAAAAAGATAATTTCATAATCACTCGCTTGTTATTGTTTTGTAAAACACATCAATGTGTAAGATAGCGTTTTGTTATTGATAAAAAGTTGGTTTTTCAGGGATATCAATGGCTTCGATTGCTCCTGAATGTTTGGCTTTGAGGCAGACGTCAGCGGTAACTGCGACAACATAGCCATCCCATGCGCTTGGGCCGTTCATTTCGCCTGCTAAAGTCGCGTCGATCCATTCTTGTAGCTCTACATCGAAAGCATCAACGAAGCGTTCTTGCCAATCGACAATGATTTCAGTGGATAAGCGTGCATTGTGGCGGCGTTGCAAGCTGCTTGGTTCTGGTAATGACACTGTGCCTGATTCGCATATTATGTTGCATTGAATGTCATAGCCGTACTGGCAATTCACAAAGCTCTCGATGTTGATCAAAATACCATCACGGGTTCTTAACAGAATGACGTGTGGGTCTTGCAGTCCTTCATCGCAAAGTCGAGTGCCACGAGGTTGAATGACCTGAGCTGAAACATAATCGTCTTGGAGTAACCAACGTAACACATCAAATTCATGTACTAATGAATCGCTAATGGCCATGTCACCAAAGAATCCTGGTGCAGCTGGTGCTCTGTGTGCGCAGTTTAGGATCAGAGGGAGCCCCATCTCTTGCTCGCTGATAACGTTTCTTAACTGACGATACCCTCGATCAAAACGGCGCATGAAGCCGACTTGAACTAAGCGTTTTCCAGCTTTTATTTCTGCATCAACGATTTGACGACAACCTTCTGCGGTGACGGCCAATGGTTTTTCACAAAAAACGAATTTTCCTGCTTCCACTGCGGCCAACACAAACTCTTCATGTGTTGGTCCCCACGATGTTACGAGGATTGCATCAACATCCTTTGATTGAATAAGGTCTATTCCATTTTCAAAATACATAGCACTAATGCACTCTTGCGATAAGAACGCATCAGTTTGCTCGCGGTTTACATCGCTTACGGCAACAATACTGGCACGGCTTAATTTATGATGAATGCGTTTTATGTGGTCTTTGCCAATAGCGCCAATGCCAATTACACCTAACTTTAACGTCATGAAATTTCCTCTGAAAAGATATAAAAATGATAGTTTTGATAGTAAACAATTAGTTCAGGTACGATGTTGCTTAATTGAAGGTGAGCTAAAGTTTGTTGTTAATTGAATGAGCAAAAATGAGATGAGTCGGATGTGGAAAAATAGATACGGATAAGAACGACAATTTATTGGTGATGATTTTTTTCATTTTTATTCTCCAATCAATTGATAAAAAAGAGTTTTATCAATTTTAGTGTTGTTTTTATAATATTGTTATTCTGTATCTTGAAGCGTACATTTTTTGTCCGCCAATTAGATTGATTTGGAGTATTCTCTAAATATTGAAATAAAAAAAGTAAATGACATGATTTACTATCACAAATATCAAAAAAGTTGAGTGCAAATATGATAGAAACTATCAAAAATAAAAAAGCATCACGAAAAGTCACCTTGGCGCAAGTGGCAAAAGAAGCAGGTGTTGGAGTCGCGACAGTTGATCGAGTGATTAATGGTCGAGCCAAAGTGAAGGTGAAAACCATCGAGCGCGTACTGGAGGCCGCACAAACCTTAGGCTTTCATGGCGCCAACTTGATACGCATGCGTTTAGATAGGCAAGGGCGAGAGAAAAAATTAGGTTTTATTTTACAGCGCTATGCGAGTTTATTTTATCGGGAATTAGCAGAATCTCTCCGAGTTGCATGTGCCGAAAATGAACAAGCAGAAATTATACCGGTAATACACTTTTTAGAAGAATTAACTCCGCGGGCTGTAATGCAAGCCATTGAGCAGCTTCGTCATCAAGTGGATGCGATTGCTGTTGTCACCGCGGATCATCCGCGAGTTAATCAATCTATTGAAGAAACTCAGGCAATGGGCGTTCCTGTTTTCACCTTATTAAGTGATGTGACGGCCATAGATAGAGCTGGTTCTATAGGTATAGATAACCGCTCAGCAGGACGTGCCGCTGCATGGGCGATTACCCAATTAGGCCCCAAAGAAGGAAAAATTGGCATTATTATGGGAAGCCATCGTTATTTATGCCAAGAATTGTGCGAAGTTAGTTTTCGTTCCTATTGTCGTGAAAATGCACCGCAGTTTCAAATTGTAGAAGCGGTTGTGAGCTTAGAAGATGCGTCACTAGCTGAAGAGGCGACACTGGAGTTATTAAAGCACAACCCTGATCTAGTCGGGCTGTACTGCGCTGGTGGTGGTGTAGAAGGTATGTTGAATGTACTGAAAAGCGTGAAGCAAGCGCAGGATTTAATAGTGGTATGTAATGAACTTACAGACAAAACACGTACGGCGTTATTAGATGGTTTACTTAATATGGTCATCTCTCATCCTAGGCAACGACTATCAACTCGTTTGATTGATGAAATGGTTGACCCTGAACGCCCATTAAAAGGTCGCCCTGAGGCAACGACATTACAGTTTGATATATGTATTTCAGAAAATGTCTAGTAAGGAAGTGGCTGTAAACAAGTTCTCTCCCTATTGTTTGCAGCCACTTGTTGGAATTAAGGTCATTGCATTAAGACCTAATATTACGAAAGTCAGACAGTTTAGATAGTAAATCGAGATTTATTGCTTTTATCAGGTAAGCCCAGTTTCACGTGTTAAGTTCACTGGTAAGTCATTTTTTACCACCACATTGTCTTCAATTCGAATACCTCCGTAAGGTAGAAAGTGCTGAATGCGAGCCATATCACAGCCGTGGTTCGATACTTCTGCCTGCATTTTTTCTATTAACATTGGAATGAAGTACAACCCTGGCTCAATAGTGATCACCATGTTTTTTTCTAGTGTTCGAGTTAAACGTAAGAAGGGAGCACTGTCGTCTGGTTTGCTTAATGTGCCCGATTTGTCTATTTGGTGTCCGCCTACATCATGAACTTGTAGGCCAAGCAAGTGCCCCAACCCGTGGGGAAAGAAAACCTGTGGGATCTGTTTAGCTAATTGTTCTTCCACACTTAAAGTACAAATTTTATGTTCAAAAAGTAATGTTGCAATGCCCGCAAGAGTATCTTGATGTAAGTCTTTGAAATTAACGCCAGATATTGCGCTACGGCAAAGCTGTTGCTCCATCGTATCTAGATCCTTGATCAAGGCGTTAAAGTCATCATTGTGGCGAGTAAAGGTACGAGTAATATCGCTGGCATAACCGTGCTCGTTAGCGCCCGCATCAATCAATAAAGTGCGAGAGTTGGTAACTTGTTCTATGGATTTATGTTCATAATGCAGTACTGCGGCGTGTTCGTCCAAACCAACAATACCTGGATAAGGTTCTTGGAAAGCGCTTTGTTGGCTGGCTGTTAAAAAGGCGAGATGGATTTCTAGTTCGCTCATGCCCGCTAAGAAAGCTTCTTTTGCTGCTGTATGGCCAGCTGCGCCACGTACGCTTGCTTGGCGCATAGCTTTAATTTCGAAGTCAGTTTTGACCGCTTTAGCAAAATCTACATAGGCTTTTAAGCCGTCACAAGCGACAGCGAATGGCATTGCTTGTGGGCCAAGCCAAGCGGTTCTTTTAGGTAAATCGATAAACCATTTGTCGGTTTTTTTCGCGGTTATAATGTTCCAACCTTGCTGCCAATCGCCATTAGGGACAGGGTTTGGAGCATGCCAAAAATCATCACGGATAGGCCATATTAAGGTTGGTTTTTCACTCGCCTTTAGCACAATGTAAGTTTCTGCTCCAAGGCTAAAAGGAAGCCATTGTTGCGCTCCTGAATAGGCATGGTAAGGATGAGCGTGATCATCCTGAAAGTAATAGCTTTTTTCCCCTGAGGCTAAAACAATGGCGTCTAGGCCAAAATGCGCCATGGCGTTTTCATAGCGATTGATGAGGGCGTTAAGGTGTTCTTGATAGAGTGTTGTCATAGAGAAACTCATATTTTTTACAAGTGTGATCAGGAACACAGGGCTTATATCCGTTAAGTCTGCATTATGGTGTTTTCAGGGGGAAATAAGCGATTAGAATACGCTCAACTCGTCGTCACTCAGGGCTTTTTTTAGTAATCATTTTATTGAAAGCAAAGATCAAAATACGAAAAGTTACGAATCCGCAAAGCACAGAAATGAAGGCTAATAACAAATCATTTTCCACATTCAAAAAATGTTTAAAAATATAGAAAAATGCGATGGTTAGCATAATGCGAATTAAACTGTCTATAAGAGGGTAAAGCTTTGTCACGTTTGTATTTCCTTACGTTTTATTAAAAAGAGAGTATTCGAAAAAAGACCTTCCCATAAAACAGTCTCGAAGCCAATTATTTGATGGGTAAGTACACCGAAGTCACATAATCCTTTGAGCTATTTTTTTGTATGGGCCCAGCTTCAAAAACTTCTACACCGTAATGTCGTCGATGGGGCTTTAAATTGTGTAATCTCATAAAATTGTAAAGCACATGCCATGCTAAAGATAAGTTTTGATAGCCACCAACATAGCGTAGGTGTAAATAGTTGCCCGGTAAGACAATGCGTTCAGGACAGAGTTCACATGGTACAAGGTTCTGTACGGGAATGCCTAATCGACCAGAAAAGTAATGGTAAGCAATGTCCGCTTTTTTGTATAACGCGAAACTGGGGCCCGCAGGTGGATTTTCTGGACCAAGCTCGGTAATTAAATCGCGGAAGCCCTGATCCATCTTTTGTGACATGGGTTGGTTATTCACCACGAATGGTCGAGTCACTGCATCAATATTGTCTAGTTTGGTTTGTTTTAACCATTTAAAAATTGGTGCTTTGTATTCATGGTCTGGTGTAGCGTTATATTTGTTTAGATGAGCTAATAGTTTAAGTAAGGTGAGCTCGGCGTCTTTTTCTGCACGAAAGCGGTAATTCTTTTGCTTCCAACGGCTGTAAAAAGGCAATTTACTGGTTATTTGGAGGGTGATTAAAGTGCGACTTTTTTGCTTGGTTAGGTCGATATTGAAATGCACATCTTTTGGATAGAATGCTGGCGCCTCTAATAAGGTATGGAAATAATGTACGCCCGAGCGCGCTGGCTCTAATGTGATATGCCCATTTTTAATTAGCTTGCCTTGCCATACTAAGCTGGAAGGAAGAACTGAATGAATGCCTGAGTTTGAGTATTGGTAATCAATGTCCGCATCAGGCTCAAATATGAGCCAAGGTAGCCAGTTTTGCCAATTGGTAAGGTCACTGAGGTCTTCAGTGATTGCCTCTATAGGTGCATTGATAATCGCATTTTGTCGGCTAAAAAAGTGGTCTCTGAATAAACAAAAATACGCTACAAAAACGACGATAAAAAACGTGATCAGGAATAGAATGACAAGCATACATACCTCAACCTTAATGGTACATTTAAAGAGGAGTCTATCTACTAATTACGTAAATTAGATAATCATAATCTTGCTTTTCACAGCATAGTGTTTAATGTCACTTTTTAGCAAGGAGGGATTTTTGAGCAATAATGAAACGTGGTGCTAGTGTATCCAGACAGAGGAACGTAAAAATGAAATCGACATTAGTGTGGGACTGGCCAATTCGTGTTAGCCATTGGTTGATTGTACTATTGTTCACGGGTTTGATTATTACTGGAAAGTCAGACGGTGATTATGTGCAGTACCATTTTTACATGGGTTATAGCTTGTCTGCGGTAATTATTGCACGAGTACTGTATGGTTTTTATGGATCTTACTACGCACGTTTTAGTCAGTTTGTGAGAAGCCCCAAAATCGTCTTACGCTTTGCTATATCCTTGTTATCTGGTCGTCCCCAAAAGTACCTAGGACATAACCCTGTTGGTGCATTAATGGTGGTGGTTTTGTTACTTGTACTTTCTATACAGTGGGGAACTGGGTTGTTTACAAGCGATGAAGTGTTTTGGTTTGGGCCGTTCAATGGCCTCATTTCAGAAGAATTAGCCGCTAAACTAGCGTCTATCCACCACTTTTTGCCTAATGTTTTACTGGGTTTAGTCGTCGTGCATGTGTTGGCTGTTCTTTATCATGAATTATGTCTTAAAGAGCGACTTATTGATGCCATGGTTCGCGGTCGTAAGAAGCATTTCATAATGATATCGACCGAAGTCAAAACCCCGCGCTGGGGAGTTATTTTCTCTCTCTTGATGGGGCTTTCTTGGTTGGCAGCATTGTGGATGATACCAATTTAATGCTGCGGATTTAATTGTATAGACAGGCTGGTTATTTGCTATTATTACCTATAATCGAAATTTTTATAAACATATGACTATATGGAAACCTTAGTGTCTGACGTAACAACTTCTAATTTGATTAATTTGTTTGATGATTTACCGGATGCTCCTTTGCCGATATACGCCAAATTGAAGCAAGCAATTACGATGAAGATTTCTTCTGGTGAGTGGCAAACAAATCAACGTGTTCCCTCTGAAGCCGAAGTGGTGAAAGCGTTGGGTGTGAGTCGTATGACAGTGAATCGTGCATTGCGAGAATTGACGGCAGAAGGCTATCTTGTTCGTCATCAGGGACTGGGAACCTTTGTTGCCGAGAAAAAAGCACATTCGGCACTTTTTGAGGTTCATAATATCGCAGAAGAAGTCGCTGCCCGCGGTCATAAGCATCGCTCTGAATTATTAGTTCTGGAATCCGCCAAAGCGACAATGGAAGAGGCGATGACGCTAGGTGTGCGAACTAATCATGGAATTTTCCGCTCAGTGGTATTGCACTTCGAAAACGATTTACCGATTCAAATAGAAGAGCGCATTGTTAACGCGACGTTAGCGCCAGATTATGACAAGCAAGATTTTGCTAAGTATACGCCTTACGAATACTTGATGAGTGTTGCACCTATGACAGAGGGAGAACATCTTGTAGAAGCTGTTTTACCTAATGACATCGAGTGCGAGCGTTTACAAGTTCAAACATCAGAGCCTTGCTTACAAATCAAACGTCGTACTTGGGCTGGCGATGATATTGTCACCGCAGCCCGGTTACTTCACCCTGGATCGCGTTTTCAATTATTCGGACATTTTGGTCGTTAAGTTTTTAATACAATATTGAATCATTTCAACACAGTTCCACATAAGCCCCAACACATAAATACGGTCGTATATGTTGGGTCTTATGCCATGTCACCATTACCCCGCATAACCAAAAAGCCTTGGAACAAATAAGACTAAATCTGGAAATACAGTCATTATGACTAGAGCAAATAGAAGTACGACAGTGAAAGGTAAAACACCTTTTATGATATCCGCAAGCGGAATGCGTGTCGTACCATTGATAACAAACAGCAATATGCCGTAAGGCGGAGTAATCATGCCTATCATCAAATTCACAAGCGTAATAACGCCAAAGTGAATGAGATCAATGCCTAATTCACGACAAGCTGGTATTAACAGTGGCACTATGACTAAGACAACGGTTGCCGTATCAAGCAAACAACCCAATAGTAAAAATAGTACGTTGACTGCAATCATGAATTGTAAGGGTGATAAATCCCAAGCAACTAAAGTATTCGCCACAACGGTTGGAATGTTTTCTGTGGACACTATGTAATTGAAAATTAGCGCGGCACTAATTACTAAGCCAACAGAAGCAGAAGATAAGGCGCTTTGCTTAAAGACACTCACCAACTCTTTGAAACTGATGGAGCGATACACGGTAGCGGCCAATAAAAGTGCATAGCCTGCCGCCACAGCGGCAGCTTCTGTTGGTGTGGTGACGCCACCATAAATACCATATAGCAGAATGGCAGGCATCATAAGTGCTGGAAAGGCTTGCCAAGCAACTTTGGGTATTTCTTTGGCCGGGATACGGGGTTCTTTCTTGATATTGAGTTTACGTGCTTGATAGGCATTAAACGCCATCAAAACCACCCCCATGAACAGTCCAGGCACCAATCCAGCGATGAAAAGATAGCCAATCGATACGCCAGACACTAACGCATAGATAACCATGGGAATAGAAGGGGGAATAATCGGACCAATGGTCGCTGATGCGGCGGTAATGGCTGCAGCGTAACCTGGTGGATAGCGATTACCCTTGGTCATCATTTCAATGACAACCTTACCAACGCCTGCAGCATCCGCTACAGCGGAGCCAGACATGCCAGAAAATATAAGACTTGAGACGACATTGACATGACCAAGGCCACCACGGAGGTGACCAACCATGGCAACACAAAAATTTAATAAACGCTCTGATATGGTGCCTGCATTCATGATATTTGCAGCAACGATAAACAAAGGAACAGCAAGCAAAATGAAGCTGCCGTAAATCCCTTGGATAATTTGTTCGCCTGCTAACGCAATATCCTGTCCGCTTGCAGCTAAGTAAGCGATAGCACCCACTATCATAGACAGTGCGATTGGTGCACCAAATGCCGCTAGAGTAAATACAACTAATAGACAAAGAGAAAATTCAAAGCTCATGACGGATTCTCGTCAGAAAATAAAGAGTTTAACCGAGGAAAAACTTGGGTTAAGGCGGACCAGCTATAACGGAGTACGATCACGATCATAAATAAGCCATAAATACTGAACACATAATTCAAAGGAATGCGTAAGTTTGCGCTTTTCTTAATTTTATAAAACGAGATGTAATCCCAAGTTGGAAGAAATGCATAAGCCATAGTCCCAGCAATACCCAAAGCAGCTATGAGCGCGAATGCTCTTTGGATTTTACGGGGCGATATCGTATACAAAACATCAAAACGTATGTGATCATTTTCTTTTAAGCAAAATGCACTTGCCCAGAATACTAACCATAGCCAAAGGGTGATACAGACTTCTTCGGTCCATGCTAGTGGCATATTAAAAAAGTAACGGCTGATAATCTGCACGATGAAAATGATAAACATAGCAGCAAGGGTGGCTGCTGCTATGTTATCTGCCGTACTCTGTAAAACGCGTAAGACTCGTTTCACAATCATTGGCCTCTAGTTAGTGGTTCCAAGCGCGTTGATTTTCTCAAGCATGCCTTTTGGCCAGCTTTTTGATAAATCAGACTGTAAGTATTCGTTCTGTACGTGTGTACGGAAGGCGTCTAGATTAGGCTCATATACTTTCAGCCCTTTATCTTTGAAGAATTGTACTAAACTGTCTTCAAGAGCAAGTTGTTTTTGACGGGCGCTTTCTGCGGCATCATCAGCTGCTTTTTGAATGCGAACTTGTTCTTCAGAAGAAAACTTATCCCAAGTAGATTTTGAAATTGCAATATAGTTAAAGTCCACAAGGTGGCTAGTCAGCACAATTTGCTTCGTTACTTCATAGAACTTCGCGTCTCTGTCAGTAGGGAGTGGGTTGTCTTGGCCATCTATCGCACCAGTTTGTAGCCCAGTATAAACTTCACTGAAAGGCATTGGTGTTGCATTTGCTCCCAATGAGTTACCCAAGAACTGCCAAGACTCTGTACCAGGCATGCGTAATTTAATGCCCTTTAAGTCTTCCGGTGTTTGTATTTCTTCGTCAGTGCGTAGGTTTACTTGACGGCGTCCTAAATACATAACAGATAAAAGTTTAACGCCCAATTCGTCTTCGACTTTTTCTTTAAGCGGTGTCATAAAATCAGCATTGAATACGCGTTGCTGATGCCCTGCATCTTGCATTACGTAGCCTGCGGTGAAGATTGAAAACTCAGGAAAAAACTCTGAAATTTGTTGAGCGGAGGAAATCGTCATATCTAGATTTCCGCGCGCCATGGCTTCTAATTCTGTGCCTTGCTTGAATAAAGCGGCATTCCAATGGGGCTCAAAAGTAGTAATGTCTTGGATTTCCTTACCAAATATTTCTGTCATTGCTATGGCACGTTGGTCTGTTGGTGATGTTGCTGCAGAAAGGCGCAACTTCTCTGGCGCGGCTAGTGTGGATTGTGTAAATAGAATCGACGCAAGTAAAGTCGTTCCTGCAATCCAGCGTTTAGCGGAATTCATTTGCATGGTGTTTTTTTTCATTTTGGGTCTCCGTTTTTTATTATCTACTGTCTGATCTAGAGGGTACTTTTTATCATTTGAACAAGGTCAATAACGTTTGGTGTGAGAGAGCTATTATCAAAAGAGAAACGAGTGACGCCTTCCCAGTGGCACCTTTGACTACTAATGCGCTGAGAAAAGGTGTTCCAGTTGTCGAGTTTCCAGAGGTCTCGTTCTTCGCCTCTTTGTATCAGTCGTTCTTTCGTAACATCTAGGCTGGCACTCACTTCAACAACTATTATTGTTACGTCTATCCAGTTAAGTATTTCGCATTGGTTTTTTATGTAGGAGCGATCATTAAAGAAACTAACAAAAGGTGCATCGATCACAATGCATTGGCTGGATGATAAGGTATCATTAGCGGCTTGGAATAACGTTCGGTACTCCACGGGCATAATTTTTTCTTTGTATAAGGCTGAATCATCGCGAGCATTAGCAGGTTCGCCATTAAGTTCAAGTAAAAGCCCTGTGAATCCATTGCAAATAGTATCTTTGTCCAGATACGTTGCATTGAGATTGCTTGCTATGGCTTTGGCGACGGTGGATTTTCCGGAGCCCGGAAACCCTACTGTCAAAATGACGGAATGGCCCACTGTTCAGTTACCTCCAAATTCGCATATATAAACTTTGTTCGCATATGTGAATGTTATGTGGTTGTTTATTTTTATGAAATCTGCGAATTAGTATATATAAAACACTAAAAAAGTAAATTGCGTTTGTTAATTGAATGGAATTTGAGTAAATTAATAATACTTACATTCATATATGGGAACCATATTCACATATGCGAACTAAGAAGTGGTGAATTACATGGAAACTATCAAGCTAAATAAATCGGCTGAGCGGGTTGTGGATGTTTTGTTCTTGTTGTCGAAGACTGAGCAGGCATTAACACTTAATGAAATTTGTAAGGCGTTAAGTTTGCCTAAAAGCAGTGCGTTCGAGTTGTTACAGACCTTGGTTTATAAAGGTTTTTTGGAAATTGAAGATGCCCGTTTAAAAACCTATAAATTAGGTATTGGGGCATTTGAAACCGGAATTGCTTATTTATCCAAAATGAGTGTCTCTCAGTTGGCTCGTCCACTGTTACAAGAGCTGAACCGGCAAACAGGCAGCACTGTTTTTCTTGGTGTTGAGGATAAAGGGAAAATTGTCTATTTAGATAAAGCAGAAAACTTTTCCGTAATGCGCCCTACAGCAAAACTAGGCTCTCGTCGATTCATGCATACGACGGGGCTTGGCAAGGCTTTATTGGCCGCATTGGATGATGAAAAAGTTCACTATATCTTAGGCTTAGATGAGCTGCTTCCAAAAACGGTGTACTCCAATGTCGCTGTACAGGACGTATTAAAAGATATCCAAGAAATTCGTGCTCGGGGTTATTCAATTGATAACCGAGAAGACAACATTGAATCCTATTGCATCGGTTCGGCTATTTATGACCAATGGTCTCAACCTATTGCTGCTATTAGCGTTGCTAGCATGTATTCCACTATGAATTCAGAACGAGAGAAAACCATCATTGCATTAGTAAAAGAAACAGCGTTGAAGCTTTCACAGCAATTAGGCTATGGAGGAAATAAACTGTATGCAAACTAATGTGATGGATACTTAATACTTCTAAGGATAAAACAATGTGGAAAAAGTTTGAGAACCTAAAGGCCATTGCTGACACTGGCATTCTATTGATTATTCGTCTTGATGATGAACAAGAAGCGTTGGCCGTGGCAGAAGCGGCAATTGCAGGTGGCATTAAGGCGCTAGAAATAACTCTGAGTGTACCGAATGCATTGGGTATTATTTCCACACTGTCTAAAAAGTACAAACAACAAGGCATTCTGATAGGAGCGGGCACTGTACTTGATGCAGAAACAGCGCGTGCTGCTATCTTGGCGGGGGCTGAATTATTGGTAAGTCCTCATGTTACTGGCGGAATGATTCAAGTGGCTAATCGCTATCAAGTGGTAAGTGTTTGTGGTGCTTATACACCGACAGAAGTTGTTGCGGCAATGGAAGCTGGAGCAGATATTGTTAAACTATTTCCGGCTGATATGCTAGGGCCTCAATATGTGAAAACCATCAAAGCGCCACTGGAGCAAGCGCCTATTGCTCCTACTGGTGGCGTTACCCCTGAGAATGTCGGGGAATGGTTGGCAGCGGGTTGTGTTTCGGTGGGAGTTGGTAGTTTTATTTCTAAAGCAGCACAAGGCACAGGTGATTATTCAAAAGTGACTGAAGCTGCAAAAGTGTTTCTTACTGCTGTAGCAAATGCTCGCCATCAATAATGAACTCCTGATGTGCTAGGTTGCTGTGGTGGATTTGTCTGTTATGTTGATAAAAACACCATTACCTTTCGTTAAACAGAGTGTTTCGCTCTGTTTAACGATCAAACAATGGTTTGTTTCTAACGTCAGTGTTTCATTTTCCCCCACTGTTATTTGACAGGGCTGGTTGGCATAAAAAGCGGTAAATAGGGTGTTTTTTTGTTTTTTCACGTCAAATTTTTGTGGCGCGTAATGGGGAGTGACGTCGGCTTTTGTGTCGCCTTCTCTCACCATGATGTTTAAATCTTCAATACTGCCATGGCTCAATATGGCGTAAGTCTGGTCGCCACCTGAAAAGCGTGCCATGTCTAACGGATTAGTTAGTAGAGTAGTATGGCTATTATTTTGGCCTGCATGCTCGAGAGTCATTCCCTTACCTGATAACAATACCAAGGTACGATGCAACCCTGCGAAATTCGAAAAAACACCATTCTCTTTCACCGACGCTTGGCTGATACGAAATCGTAGGCCGTCTTTATCTTCATAACGTTGAATTTCTAAGGTTTCTCCAAGGCCGTTTTTCCAAGGCATACGAAGGTATTCATCTTGTTTGATAAGGCGAAAGTTTAGTGTGTTAAGCATGGTACATGGCCTTTTTGATGACTTGAGTAAAAGCTGAGCGGCTGCTTTCTTCTTGGTGGTGGTGAAAGTCTTTTATGGTGTGTTGGCCCGCGACAAAAACGTCTTTAACAAGGTTTTCATTGGTGGCGAAGAGCCAGCGATTGAGAAGGTCTTTGGCTTCACTGGCGGCGATAAAAGGATGAGACTCATCCAGTACCATAAAGTCAGCTCGGTTACCTTGGCTTAATCCCAATGATACGTTGCAAGCTTGATTGCCGCCCAACAGGGCTTGTTGGTAAAGGTTGTCACCAACGCTGGTTTGATCTGCTCGATACAAGCGATTGCGCTGTTGGTCGCGTAGGCGTTGTCCATATTCATAAGTGCGCAACTCTTCGACAATCGACAAGCTTACGTGGCTGTCTGAGCCAATGCCCCAACGGCCATTTTCTTGTTCGAACGCGACGCCTGGAAAAATACCATCGCCTAAATTCGCTTCGGTAGTAGGACAAAGCCCTGCTACCGCTTGGCTGGTGGCAATGGTTTGGCGTTCTGCTGCTGTTAGGTGGGTGGCGTGAACCAAACACCAGCGATCATTCAGCCCGATTTCATTGTGTAGCCATTCCACCGGACGTTGTCCGCTGAAGGTTAGGCTGTCTTGTACTTCTTTTTGCTGCTCAGCGATATGAATATGTATTGGAGTGTCTTGCTTTAAAGTGGACAACACCGCTTCTATTTGCGATTTGGTCACAGCTCGCAATGAGTGAAAGCAAATTCCCAATGTATGACGGGCATGATTTGCTAACGCTTTATCGCAGGCTTGATGCAATGCCAAATAAGAATCTGTGGAGTTGATAAAACGGGCTTGCCCCGTATTGGGAGCTTGTCCACCAAAGCCCGAGTGAGAATACAGCACGGGTAATAGTGTCAGCCCCATTCCTGATTCGTCTGCGGCGGCGATGATCTGGTTCGACATTTCACCAAGCTGGCTATAATGCTGGCCGTTAACATCGTGATGCAGATAGTGGAACTCCCCAACTTGCGTGTAACCCGCTTTTAACATGTCAATATAAAGCTGTTTGGCGATGATGTGTGCATCGTCTGGGGTGAGTTTTTGTACGATTTTATACATTAAATCGCGCCAACTCCAAAAACTATCGTTTGGGTTTAAGCTGACTTCTGCTGCACCCGCCATCACTCTTTGGAAGGCATGAGAGTGCACATTGGCAAGCGTGGGCAAGACAGGGCCAGATAAAACATGGCAGTCTGTTGTTGGCGTACTGTCTGCTGAAAAAGAGTGAAACTGACCATTCTTAACAGAGAAAAGTACATCTTTCGCCCAGCCAGAAGAGAGCAAAGCGCGTTCAGAAAAATAGTGTTGAGTACTATTGCAATGCGTTGGGTGTTGGTTAGTCACAAGTCATTTCCTAATGAATATTGATCTTTTGAGTGTAATAGAAAATATAATGTATATACAAGCTGGTTTTCAATGTGTTTATAGTCTATTAATTTAGTCTTGTACTTTATGATTGTTTTCTAAGGTTTTTTCAATTAATAACTCGATAAATTCTTTCTTAATACTGATATTTACTCGATAAATTTTAAAAAATGGCTTGCATCCAGAAAAATTAGATTTTATCTTTAGATTAATTGTATATACATGTTTATTTTTATTGTTGATTTGAAGACTTTCTATTTAAGTTTTAGGGGATTGAAAAATGACTAAGCAAACACTTGCTCAAAAACGTTACCGCGCTGGTGTCGTAAAAGCGGCAACGGGAACGACACTAACGGCTAAATCTTGGTTCACAGAAGCGCCAATGCGTATGTTGATGAACAACCTTGATCCTGATGTAGCAGAAAACCCAGAAGAGTTAGTGGTTTATGGTGGTATTGGTCGTGCGGCGCGCGATTGGGAAAGTTATGACAAGATTGTTGAATCCCTGAAAGAGCTAGAAGAAGACGAAACTTTATTGGTGCAATCAGGTAAACCAGTGGGTGTGTTCAAAACCCATAGTAATGCACCTCGTGTATTGATTGCTAACTCAAACCTAGTACCACACTGGGCGAATTGGGAGCATTTTAACGAGCTAGATGCCAAAGGTTTGGCAATGTATGGCCAGATGACAGCGGGTTCTTGGATTTACATTGGCAGCCAAGGCATAGTGCAAGGCACCTATGAAACCTTCGTAGAAGCCGGTCGTCAGCACTACGATGGTAAATTGACAGGGCGTTGGGTATTAACGGCAGGCCTTGGCGGCATGGGAGGTGCTCAGCCTCTAGCGGCAACACTGGCTGGTGCCTGTTCATTGAACATCGAATGCCAGCAAAGTCGTATCGATTTCCGTCTTCGCACGCGCTATGTGGACGAGCAAGCGACTGACCTAGACGATGCCATGGCGCGTATTAAAAAATACACTGCAGAAGGCAAAGCAGTGTCTATCGCGCTTTGCGGTAACGCCGCAGAAATACTACCTGAAATGGTAAAACGTGGCATTCGTCCAGACATGGTGACAGATCAAACATCGGCTCATGATCCATTAAACGGCTATTTGCCATTGGGCATGAGCTGGGAAGAGTACCGCGAGAAGTCTCAGACGGAGCCTCAGGCCATTGTAAAAGCCGCGAAACAATCTATGGCGAAACACGTTCAAGCCATGTTGGATTTCCAAAAAATGGGCGTGCCTACCTTTGATTATGGCAACAACATTCGTCAAATGGCGATGGAAGAAGGTATCGAAAATGCCTTTGATTTCCCAGGGTTTGTTCCGGCTTACATTCGTCCTTTGTTCTGCCGTGGTATTGGCCCTTTCCGTTGGGCAGCTTTGTCTGGTGATCCAGAAGATATTTATAAAACCGATGCCAAAGTAAAAGAAGTAATCGCGGACGACGAGCATTTACATCATTGGTTAGACATGGCACGCGAGCGTATTCAGTTCCAGGGATTACCAGCGCGTATTTGTTGGGTTGGTCTTGGTCAACGCGCGAAGCTTGGTCTAGCCTTTAACGAAATGGTGCGCAGTGGTGAACTGTCTGCGCCAATTGTGATTGGTCGTGACCATTTGGATTCAGGTTCTGTATCCAGTCCGAACCGTGAGACAGAAGGCATGCAAGATGGCTCTGACGCTGTTTCGGATTGGCCACTATTGAATGCTTTACTAAACACCGCATCTGGCGCAACTTGGGTGTCTTTGCACCACGGCGGCGGCGTTGGTATGGGCTTCTCTCAGCATTCCGGCATGGTAATTGTGTGTGATGGCAGCGATGACGCTGCTGAGCGTATTGCACGTGTTCTTCATAACGATCCAGCAACGGGCGTGATGCGCCATGCAGACGCAGGCTATGATATTGCGATTGATTGTGCGAAAGAGCAGGGATTAAATTTACCTATGATCACTGGTACTCAAGCGAAATAATACGCTGTTGATGAAAAAATTGTAGGCCGGATGAGGGAGGAGCGACCGTTATCCGGCGTTTTTATTTGAGAATAAAAAATTGAGGAACACCATGTTTGAATTAACCATAAAACCAGGTCAGTTGACGCTTAATGAATTGCGTCAGATCAGTCGCCGTCATGTGAAATTGACTCTAGACGAAAACGCTTTCCCTGCGATTCACGCCAGCACACAAGTGGTTAACGATGTGATTGCGGAAAACCGCACGGTATACGGTATTAACACAGGTTTTGGTTTGTTGGCGAACACGCGTATCGCGCCAGAAGATTTAGACGAGTTACAACGCAGCATTGTTTTGTCTCACGCCGCAGGCATTGGTCAATTAATGGAAGATAAAACTGTTAAGTTGATTATGGCGCTGAAGGTAAACAGCCTTGCGCGTGGTTTCTCTGGTATTCGTCTGGAAGTGATTCAAGCTTTGCTGACGTTGATTAACAAAGAAGTGTATCCATGCATTCCGAAAAAAGGCTCGGTAGGCGCATCGGGCGATTTAGCGCCATTGGCTCACATGAGTACGATTTTATTAGGTGAAGGTAAAGCCCGCTATCGTGGAGAAGTTATTTCTGGTCAAGCGGCTTTGTCTATCGCCGGACTTGAGCCAATTGCTTTAGCGCCAAAAGAGGGTTTGGCGTTGCTAAACGGTACACAAGCCTCGACGGCCTTTGCATTAGAAGGTTTATTTGAAGCAGAAGACTTGTTTGCGTCTGCCATTGTGTGTGGTTCTTTATCCGTTGAGGCCGCGTTAGGTAGCCGTAGCCCATTCGACGCGCGAATCCATGAAGTGCGTGGACATCAAACACAAATGGACGCAGCAGCAGCGTATCGTCACCTATTAGGCGAAACGTCCGAGCTTGGCGAGTCTCACCAAGGTTGTGAAAAAGTCCAAGATCCTTACTCATTGCGTTGTCAGCCGCAAGTAATGGGTGCGTGTCTTGAGCAAATTCGTAGTACATCTAGCGTCTTGTGTGTGGAAGCGAACTCAGTATCTGACAACCCATTAGTATTTGCTGCGGAAGGGGACATCATTTCCGGTGGTAACTTCCACGCGGAACCGGTTGCTATGGCCGCGGATAATCTTGCCTTGGCGATTGCTGAAATTGGCAGTTTGTCTGAACGACGTATGGCGTTGTTGATCGATAGTAATCTAAGTAAGTTGCCACCATTTCTAGTAGACAATGGCGGCGTAAACTCTGGTTTCATGATTGCGCAAGTTACCGCAGCGGCGCTGGCGAGCGAAAACAAAACCTACGCACACCCAGCATCGGTTGATAGCTTGCCAACCTCGGCAAACCAAGAGGATCATGTTTCTATGGCAACCTTCGCAGCGCGTCGCTTAAAAGACATGGCGGAAAATACCCGTGGTATTTTGGCGGTTGAAATTTTGTCTGCGGTGCAAGGCTTAGACTTTCGTGCACCTTTGAAATCCAGCAAGCGTCTAGAAAATGCTCGTGCCACTTTGCGTGCTCGCGTGCCTTTTTACGATAAAGATCGTTACTTCGCGCCAGACATTGAAAAAGCCAACGAGTTGCTGCTAGAAGCGGTTCATAACGACACCATGCCTGAAGGGCTATTGCCTAGTATTAAATAGCCTAGTGTTAAAGAGCTAAGTTTATTAAGCGTAAGTAAATATTTGAAAGGACAGCTATGACAAACGATACTCCGATGAAATTAGATAGCTTATGGCGCGGTGCCAATGTAGCGACTATGAAAAGTGGCCAATATAGCGTGATCGAGAACGCCGCAATTGGCGTCGTCAGCGGGCGTATCGTTTGGATTGGCAAAGCGCGAGATTTGCCAGACTACGATGCTCAAACTGAACATGATTTGGGCGGTGGTTGGGTCACGCCTGGTTTGATCGATTGTCATACACATTTAGTATTTGGTGGTAATCGTGCGGGTGAATTCGAGCAGCGCTTAAATGGTGTGAGTTATCAAGAGATTGCCAAGCAGGGCGGCGGTATTGCTTCCTCTGTGAAGGCGACCCGTGACGCCAGTGAAGCAGAGCTAATCACCAGTGCGTCCCGTCGTCTCAAAAGCTTGATGGCCGATGGTGTGACCACGGTTGAGATCAAATCTGGTTATGGTTTGTCTCTTGATTCAGAACTAAAAATGCTGAACGTGGCGACGCAACTAGGAAAGCAATTTCCAGTGACAGTGAAGCGCACTTGTTTGGCGGCACACGCCATGCCGCCTGAATTTGACGATAAAGACGCGTACATCGATTACCTTTGCGAGACGGTGTTACCTAAAGTCGCTGAATTGAGGGTGGCCGACGCTGTGGATGCTTTTTGTGAAGGTATTGCCTTTAGCACCGAGCAAGTTGAGCGTTACTTTAAAACCGCGGAGTCGTTAGGTTTGCCAGTAAAAATCCATGCAGAACAGCTTACCTCACAAGGAGGTACTCGTATGGCGTCTTCATTTAAGGCATTGTCGGCGGATCACATTGAATTTATTGAAGAATCAGACGTAAAGGTCATGGCAGAGTCCGGCACTGTGGCGGTGTTATTGCCGGGGGCGTTTTTTACACTGAAAGAAACCCAACGTCCGCCAATTGCCTTGCTGCGTCAATATGGTATTCCCATGGCGATTGCTACAGATGCGAACCCAGGAACCTCGCCGGCTTTATCGCTTCGACTGATGATGAACATGGCGTGTACCTTGTTCGCCCTAACACCAGAAGAGTCCCTTGCTGGCGCGACCATTCATGCAGCAAAAGCATTGGGTATGACTGATACTCATGGTAGCTTAGAAGTAGGTAAAGTCGCTGACTTCGTGTGCTGGGATGTAGAAAGCCCAGGTGAGTTAAGCTATTGGTTAGGGGGCAGCCTGATGAAAACAAGAGTCCATGAAGGGAAAAGAAGTGAAGGCAGCAAGAACCAAGGGGAGCCTGCATAATGACAACGCGTAACGTATTAACCGTACCGGCCTTTGATTTTGTGCAGGGCGATTCGCCCTTGTTGGTCAGCATGCCCCATTCAGGTTTGAATTTGACAGAAGCAGTGCAAGCCGGATTAACAGACCAAGCCAAAAAATTGCCAGATACCGATTGGTTCATTCCTGAGCTGTATGGCTTTTTGGAATCTTTGGGGGTGAGTTTTATTAAAGCGAATTATTCGCGTTATGTTATCGATTTAAATCGCCCTTATGACGACAAGCCGCTTTATGCAACTAAAACCACAGGCCTGTTCCCTGATATCTTATTTGAAGACAGCCCAGTATTTGACGAAGGTAAAGCACCATCTGACGAACACAAAGCCTTTTGCAAAGAATATATTTGGACACCCTATCACGGCACCATTGAGCAAGAACTCGCGCGACTAAAAGCCAAATTCGGCTATGCCATCTTGTTCGACGCCCACAGCATTGCCGCTGAAGTGCCTATGTTGTTTGAAGGCACGCTGCCGGACTTTAACTGGGGCACTAATGAAGGCAAAGCGTGCGATGCCGTAATCGCCAATGCCGTCACGCAAATATTGCGACCAAACTACACACAAGTGCTCAATGGCCGTTTCAAAGGCGGTTATATTACTCGTCATTTCGGCCAACCAAGCGATGGCATTCATGCCATTCAACTGGAACTTTCCCAAGCGACTTACATTAACGATGAGTTAGCCAAGCAATCTGAGTATCAGCTTGATAAGCAGAAACAGCCGTTGATCACACAGCAACTTAAGGATGTGATCGAAGCCTGTCAGCACCTTAGTTTATAACCTCAGCTGCTTTATAGTTTAAGAATCCCCATGTCGTGGAAACGGCATGGGGATTTTTTTCGATACGATATCTATCCTCTTTTTTCTTGACGATAGTGTAATGGAGCGTCTTCTGCGGTTATCTATTACTGTTTAATTATTAATCGACAGGTCACGCCATTGGCGTATAATTTGGTGATGTTATGGTAGTTATTGAAAGGTGGTCACAATAAACGACGATATATTTAATGAGCTACTGGAAAGCGTAGAACAAGCCGACAGCATTATAAAAGGCCAAAGCTCAGCAGCACGAATCACGGAATTTCCAGACCCAGAAGTGAAGGCGATTCGCACCAAAACAGGTTTGAGCCAAAGTCGTTTTGCCAACCTGCTGGGTGTCAGTAAGCGTACATTAGAAAACTGGGAACAAGGTCGCCGCCATCCAACAGGGCCAGCTCGCGCCTTGCTTAAAATCGTCGAGACTGATCCAGAGTATGCGCTAAAAGCGTTGCATGGGTAGGTATCAGCCCTTTGCTGTATGGTTACTTATGTTTTTTAAATATCTTTATGAAACCGTCAGCTACTTCTTTAAAAGAACTGATTATTTGAAGCGTTTCTAAGACTTTAACTAGCTTATGATCTTCAAGTGTATTAGGTATCTCTGGCCTATCTGTACCCTTTGAAATTAACTTAGGATAATCTCCCTTTAGTCGTTCTAGAATTCTAAATAACTGCTCTGCATTAATGGAGGGCGTGAGGTGAGGGCTTAGTAATAGAATAACATTTTTTGTTTCAACTTCATCGATAGCCATTTTCTCGATGACATCAATCGGCAGTTTTTTATCTTGGTTAATCGCAAATTGAGCCAATTCGATAAGGTCATTTTTACTACAATCTACCGTAAACTCTTCGGCTCGCTCTATAATAGATACCTTTGTATCCAATCCGATCTTTCCGCTGGCTAGAACAGCGGCTAAGTTGCCCTGTAAAAGCTCTGGCGTGATATATCCATGAAATTTGTTTGAGGCTTCAATATAGCGTTCACGTGTTGGCCAGCCTGTTGCTAGAAGGTGCTCATAGGTATCAGCACTGTCTTCGATAAGGTTGCTTTTTAACAGTAGAGGGAACAGTTCTCCTTTTTCTACTGGAAGGCGTCTGGCATCAATGTAGTTTGTTAAATTCAAGCTGTCGACCAGTTGGACGATGTGTCCACTGGTGAGGAAATCTCCGTTAGCATGTAAAATATAAACTGCCAGCTTTTCTTTCTCGTCTTCAGTTGCTAATTCGTATTCCGTTATCACATCGCTCTCTATAAGAACCTTTTCAATATATTCGTCGATTTCTCCAACAGTAGATCTGTAATGGCTAATATTATCAAATGTTGGAGTGAAGCGATTGAATTCAGCCAAGCATTGCCAAGTATCTTTTTCAACTTGGTGTAAGTCTTCAATGATACAGTCACCAGAGGCATGCATAACTACGTTGTCTAAGTCACGTGTATTTTTTAATGCTAAAACATCTTCGACTACTCTTATAAAGTATTCGTTAGAGGAAATCGTTTTGGAGGTGTTAATAACGGCCTGCAAGTATTTCCCTAAATTACGTAATAAATAGTGATAGATCTCTTCGTCTTTTTCTAATGCTACATCTAGTGCTAAATTTGTTTCACTTCCTAACGCTGTTTTTAGGTTGTCTACATTGATTTCATACAGATCTTTTGCAATGAAGGCGTTACGGATTTTTTCTGATAGAGATTGCAATTTAGACACACGAATAACTGCATTACCGTATAGTTTAGTAATGTTTTCAGCCTGATCTTTGTTTGTTGTGTTTATTAAGGTTGGCAGTTCAGCATAATTCGCTTGTAGGTATTCGGATACCGTGTCGTCTAGGTTGTATTCTAGTTCAGAATTTAAGTGTTCTAGTGCAGTATTAACGAGGGAAAGTCGTAGTTCATCATTTAGCTCCACTTGATTGACTAGGAACTCAAGAATTTCAACTGTTTTCAATGTGAATTTTTTGATCAGATTAGTGTGTTGGTTTTCACCGTTTAGATACGCTTGTAAAAAAAGCAGTTCTTCATCTCCAAACTGTATAAGTGATTGAATCATAATGTCTGATTTAACAGAGTCAAAATTTAACAGATAATTCAGAATAGAAATGTTATAAAGGCACGGCTCGCTAAGAGCTTGTTCACCACATTCACTGATAATAGATTTTATATCTCTTTCTTCAAAAACTAGCTGTTCATCCATTATGTTGGGCTCAACATTATGGATGATAAAATTCTGAGCGTTAGCGCTGATAGCCTTTCCATGAAATGTTGAGGTATACAAGGTAAAGTTACGGTTTAGATAACCTGATATTATGAGCTGGTAGGCAAGCCCATCAGATACTATTTGGCGTGTTATAGAATCGAATGTCTGGTTTGGTTTATTATCATCAAGAGTTAGTTTTGACTCGCGTATTAGATCTTGAATTGCTGCACTGCGCAGAAAATTATTATCAAGATTTAGCTGTGGTTCGTTTATCAGGTTTCTAATCGTTGCGCTTCGAAGAAACTCTAATTTAGCTTTTTTCTGACTAATATCAGTTTTAAGTTTCTTACTATCTACTTCCTTCCAATCACATGGATCAAGATTATTATTTAAAACATCTTTTAAATCTGATCGGTAGAATGTAAGAGTGTTATTATAGTGGTACTGATTCCATGATAGTTCTTGTACATCTTGATTCGAGATAAACTCGTTCCAGAAATTTATGCCTGTGAGCTCTGTTAATTTATATTGTTTGCTGGCAAATGAAAAAACACCATTGTCAATGTGAAAGCTAGTTGCTCTAGCAGTACGTTCTATGTGAGCAATGAGTCGTTCGCCAAAATCTAAACATCGTTTCTTTATGCTATGTTCACTGAGATTTGTGAGGTTTAGCGTACTTGTTCTTATTTCCTTGTTAATTGTGTCTGTATTTTCGTTAACAAATTCCCTACTTAAATAATAAATTTTATCTAGCTTACTTTTTCCTAATCGAATTAATTCAAAATCAGATAGATGAGTACTTTTATAAAGCATCATGGAAAAGAGTTCGCTTTCATTTAAATTGAGTTTTTTGTCGTTATCTGTGAATATTTTTTCGCGAAAAACAATGAATTCGTTAAGTACATTTCTCAGTAAGCGCATGTCTGGCACATAGCGAGCTGCGATGCTAATTAACTCTTTATCAATATCGTGAGAAATTTCACTCAAAAGTTTTGTCACAAGATCTCGAGCACTTCTGTGAGTAATAAAGGGAACCACTGGAATAATAAGATCAAAGAACTTGGTACGGTTGGCTCGTTGAATTTCTGTTTCTTCAGGGGGAATGGTCACTTCTTCTTTTGTTTTTTTGTTTAGTGAGTTCTGTGCGCTTGGGTCGAATATGCTGTCTTTGATGGCATAGATGAAACGAATGGGTTTGCTTTCGAATTGTGGGGCGTTATTGAGAAGTGTGTTTAGGGAGCGAAGAGTCTCAAATATATATGAATCTTCAAACCTATCGATGTCTTCAAAAATAACGATACTTTTCTCTGATACTTCGAAAAAATACACAATCTCATCAAGGTATTGATCAAAGTACGATACTGATTTTTCATCTAACGAAATAGCTGTATTGCCAGTCGATAGCTGGCTAATATTGACTCGACCTTGAAAAAGGTAGCGTGCCATGAAAGTACAGGATGCTAATAAAAAGAATACAATTACATGTATCCAAGCTCCTAATGCAGCAATACTTTCATGAATTGAAATAATTTTCGCAGTCCATTCCATTAAAAGAAAGAGGAGTGTTAAAACAATACCTGAAAGCGCTGCGATACTATGTTCACGTTTGCAGTTGAACCTTTCTATTCTGTTAAAGCGAGAGCGTGGCGCATTGTGTGACTCGACACGGTAAAGTAATTGCTTAACGATTTCATGTTGGATTCTGTTTGTAGTTGTAGATGCTTGCTTAGGGATGCTTTCATCTACTTCCTCAGGAGCTGCTGGCGCTAAGGTGGATAAAGATATCTCCACAACGTCTTTTTCATGCTCCTCCGCTATTTTTTGCAGAATACTGCTTTTACCGACGCCATAGGTACCAGATAACGCAATATTTCTGATTTTTGGCTCTTCTAGAGCAGAATTGATTCGTTTGACATAGGATCTATGATTACCTTCATTAAATTCTGGAGTTAAGGGCGTAAGAGTAAAGTCTTCCTGTACTGGCTGTTGTGCTTTTTCTTCCATTCCCTGCTTCCTTGTATGAGGACTTAATCAAGATCTAGATTTTTGGCTATTTAAAAATATTATATCTTGTTTAGACTTTATCGTTTTAACGACAAAAGACCAACTGCTTTATGTTAACTAAAAAGCCACTTTTAGGTTTGGCATCTCGTGATGTTAAGCACTATATTTCTACTTGCTTGGTCAATTTGGAGCTGACGTTATGTATCAAAATGTTTTGGAATTTTGGTTTGACGAGATTGAACCTGAATCATGGTTTAAAAAAGACACCAATTTTGACAACGAAATCATATCGCGATTTGGCAAATTACATCGCCAAGCGGTTCAAGGTGAATTGTCCGCTTGGCGCCATTCTTCAAAAGGCGCCTTGGCTGAAATAATCCTATTAGACCAATTTTCCCGTAATATTTACCGCGACCACCCAGACGCTTTTGCAGCTGACCCGATGGCTTTGGCGCTGGCTCAAGTGGCAATTGCTAATGGTTTTGACGTCGAACTGTCTCCCACCGAAAGAAGCTTTTTATATATGCCCTTTATGCACAGTGAATCCGCGGTTATCCACGAAGAAGCGGTAAAGTTATTTAGGGATTTGGGTATTGCTAATAATTTGGATTTTGAGTTTAAACACAAAGAAATTGTGGATCGTTTTGGTCGTTATCCACATAGAAATGCCACCTTAGGGCGAAAATCCTCTTCTGATGAGTTGGCATTTTTGGATGAACCGAATTCTAGTTTTTAAGTGTGCTTTATTAGCCCCAATAGCCGCTGTTGAATCGATGAATGTCTATATTCTTAGGTTTACGTTTGAGGATAATGATGTAATCTGCCATTTTAATCATTGATGTACAAAGCATTTTGTTCGATCCAGTCCCTCGTCCTTTTGAGGCGGATCTTGTTGTTGAGCGGATAAACCGTGTCACGTCTTGGGCGCGAGCGAGTGATGTTTTGGTGATACATGTGCAGCATGAACAAGTAGGTTCTGTGATCGAATTTGGCTCTGCTGGTTGGCAGTTGCAGGTGGGTTTGAAGCTAGAAGAGGGTGATGAGTTTATACGTAAGACTACGCCGGATTCTTTTTCACGAACGGATTTAGAAACCTTGTTAAAGCAACATGGTGTTGAGCATGTGATTGTTTGTGGGTATGCCTCTGAGTTTTGTGTCGATACTACAATTAGACGCGCTGCAGGCTTGGGCTATTCAGTTGAACTGGTCTCGGATGCACATACAACGCATGATAAAACTCATGCAAGTGCTGAGCAGATAAGATCTCATCATAATGCCACTTTGCCGAATATATCCAGCTTTGGTGTCAAGATCACAGCTATTACATCTAATGAATTGGTCAGGTAGAGATCTTAAAGAAAAACCTACATTAGACACTGTGAAAGGCTAATGTAGGGTTGATCAGAAAGCTAAGGGTTAGATGTTGGTTTGAACTTCTTTTCCGGATTCGATTGATTCGATACAAGCAAGAGAAATAGCCAGTGCACGATGAGCATCGCGGCCATTTGGGCCAGTTTGCTTGCCGCTTTGGATGGCATCTGCAAAAGCTCGAATTTGGGCTGTGTAGCCACTAGCGAAAATATGAGAGTCCGCGCGCCAGGTGTCATCTTTGGCGCCATCTTTGTCGTAACAGGTCATGTTTGTTTTACGAACATCACCCATTTGAAGCATGCCTAAAGAACCTAGAACTTCCGCTCGCACGTCATAACCATACATTGCACAGAAGTTTGCTTCTGCAACAGCGATAGCGCCATTGTCAAACCGTAGCGTCACTGTTGCTACGTCTAGATGACCATGAGATTTTGCATCTGGACGCACTAGTGCATCTGCGATGGCACGAACTTCGGTAACGTTAGCGTCTTCATTTAACCAAAGTAAGGTATCGAAGTCGTGAATTAGTGTCTCGTAAAAAATCGTCCATGTAGGAATTTTGAATGGATCGCCGCCCCAAGGACCTGGGTCACGAGTTAATGAACGTAGTTGCTGAGGTGATCCGATAGCGCCTTCTTGAATTTTTGCTTTAGCATCGGCAAACGCTCTATCCCAACGACGGTTAAAACCAATCTGATAAGGAAGGCCAGCGGCTTCTGCAGCAGCAGATGTTTCCTCAATTTCAGCAAGGGTAAGACCCGCTGGTTTTTCGCAAAATACGGCTTTACCATGCTCCAAAAAATATTTTGAAAGATTGGCGTGAAATCGCGCTGGTGCGGCAATAACGACACCATCTATATTTGGGTGGTTAACAATTTCATCGATGTTATCAGTAATGAATTCACAACCTAATTTTTCTCCTAAGGCTTTTGCGCCCTCTAGGTTCTGATCGAAAATACCGAATAAATTAGCATTACTGATATTAAATGCGATGTTCTCTGCATGGTGAGAACCCATGCGTCCAGCGCCTACTAGTACTAGGTTGACAGGTTTTGTTGTCATGATGTTGAGTCCTTTATTATTTTTTTTGAGAAAATGCGTTGCGAAAACGAGCAAGAGCAAGCTCAGAGTCGCTTTCAGGGAAGCCTTCAAAGCCAATGACGCCTTGGTAGCCTATTTTTTCTAGATGAGCGGCGATGGCTGGATAGTTCATTTCACCTGTTCCTGGTTCTTGTCGACCAGGAACATCAGCGACTTGGATTTCACCAATATGGGGAAGGTAGCGAGTCAGCGATTCGATCAAGTTGCCTTCATCAACTTGCTGGTGATAAAGATCCAGCATCATTTTTAGATTTGGGTGGTCCACTTCAGAAATTAGAGAGTAAACGTCTTCTGCAGTGGCAAATGGAACTCCAGGGTGATCCACTTTACGATTAAGGTTTTCAAGAACAAACATTATGTTATTGTCTGCACCTATTTGTGCTATTTCAGACAATGTTTTGTAGGCTTGAAGCCAATCGCGCCCAGATACAATCGGGCGAGGATTTACAGGTAAACCCTTATTATCCAGGCCGGTTCCATGTAAGTTTAGGCGCGGCACACCAAGACGTTTTGCAACCGCAACGGACTCATGGATAGTGGCGATGAGCTTATCTTTATTTTCTATAAAGTCGCCCTCTATGTAGCCTGTCATAGAAGAAAATTCGACACCTGTTGCTACTAACGCATTGATATCATGTTGTGTCCAATCCCAAAGCTCTGGTAGGAATCCTAGGCTGGCAATTTTTTGTACGCGTTCAGCGATTGGCAGTTCGGTAAATAATGTTTCTGCGCAGCAGGACAGTGAAAATGTAGACATGACTATTACCTCTTTAAGGCTGGAAAAAGTATGGGATTTCTATTTGAATTAAGGTGTTTGAAAAATGCAGCGGCTTGAAATTACCGCTGCAAAAATTTCTAGAAAATACCGTCAGAGAATATTTTTCTGACTTATCAATCAAAAAAGTGATCAATCTCGATAAAAAATCACACGTTTGATGGATTCTTTAAAGCTAATTTCGATTAGCGAACTCTTCCATATTTGAAGGGGTTACTAATTTAAATGGAACCCAGACTTTTTGGGGCACGACCTCACCTCTAGCAAGTTTGATAGCGACGTCGACAGAACCTGCACCTTGTGCTTTTGCATCTTGGAAAACTGTGACATCTAAATCGCCTTCACGCATGGCTTGAAGTGCATCTTGAGTTGCATCCACACCTGCCACTACGACTTTATCCATGTCCATACCGATTGCTTTCATAGCTTGAATAGCCCCGATTGCCATTTCGTCGTTGTTAGCAATAACAGCATCAAATTTAGAACCTGCAGAAAGCCAGTTTGTCATGATGTTGTTTGCAATAGAGCGCTGCCATAGACCTGTATCTTTGATAACGACTTTCATATTTTTGCACTCAGGTGTATTTATCACATCGTAAATGTCTTGAGTGCGTTGGATACCTGTTTGATCGGTTAAAGCGCCCATTAAAACGGCTATTTCGCCTTTTCCGCCAAGTAGGCGACACACTTCTTTCGTTTGTAATGTGCCTGAATCGACTTCATTTGATGCGATAAATGCTTGATTATCAGGGAGAAGGTCTACATTTATTGGCTGGCGGTTAACGTAAACAAGAGGAATGTTGGCTGCTTTAGCATCGTCACTGATTGATACGGTAGCGTCGGTATCAACAGGGCTGATGATGATGCTATCAACACCTGAAGCGATAAAGTTTTGAACCTGATTGAGTTGAGTGCCTACTTGGTTTTTTGCGTCTTCGACTTGTAAGTCCACATCTTTGAGTGATTTTCCACGAGCTTCAATCGCTGTACGTAGTAGTGTGAGGAAGTTGTCGTCGTAAGTTGCCATAGAGACGCCAATGCGCAGGTTTTCTGCAAAGGCTCCAGAGCTTAAGAAAGTAGCACCTAAGGTGATGCTGGACGATAAGGCGATAGTTACTAGCTTTTTCATATTTTTATTCTCCTAGTGTATTTTTTTTTGCTGAGTTTGCTCGCGTGTGCAAACTCAGTGTTGATGAGTATGCACCCGAGTGCAGAGAAGCATCAACAATATTTGGAATGTTTTTTTCAAATCATAATAAAAAAAGAATAAAAATTTTCATGTGTAATTTGGATGGTAGTCCTAGGGATTCAATGACAAAATAGAATGAATATTCATTAAGTCGTAACCGCATGAAAAGTAATAAAATTAATTCTTCAAAAGTCACTTCGGTAGAAGTCGCAGAGTTGGCAGGCGTTTCACGTTGGACTGTGTCTCGTGCTTTTACTTCAGGTAAACCTATTTCTGAAGAGGCACGCCAGCGGGTTCTTCTTGCAGCTCAGCAACTTGGGTATAAGCCTAATTTATTAGCTCGAAGCCTTTCTACTCATAAAACAGGCGTCATCGCTGTCGTGGTTGATACCTTCCAAAACTATAATGTGATGAAGTTACTCGACCAGTTAACGGCCGCGTTACAAAAACATGGGTTGAGAGCATTACTGATCAATGTCATAGATGAAGACAGTGTTGCAGATCTCGTTGAGCATGCTGATCAGCTACAAACAGATGGAGTGATTTTTCTGGGTGCTACACTAACGGGAGACTTTGTCTCTTTAGCCAGTAAAATTAAAAGAATTCCTCTTGTCATTAGCTTTCGTGACTGTAATTTGTCTGAGCCGCTAGTGCTAAATACAGATGATTATACGGCTGGCCGGGACATATCTGAACTATTGATTAATGGAGGGGCGTTAAGTTTTGGCTATATTGTAGGGCCTTCTGGTATTTCTACGCGTGTGAATCGTCGTGAGGGCTACGAAGATCATTTAAAAGAAAATGGCTTTACGCTTGATCTTGTCTTAAGTGCGACAAATTATGATCAATTTATTGCTTACGAAGTCTTCTGTGATTATTTAGAAAAAACAACTAAAAAAGATAGAGTTGATGCTATTTTCTGTGAAAATGACACCATTGCTTTCGGTGTGATTGATGCATTGAGAGCTCATAACTGCTTAGGATCTATTGCCGTCGTTGGCTTTGATGATATTTCTTTTGCTAAAAGTCCTTCATACAATTTAACAACCTACGCACCACCTGTGACTGAGCTGATTGAATTGACTGTACAAGCTATGTTGAAAGACGATGTGCAGAGTACCGTCATGAAAGGCAAGTTAGTTGTACGAGAATCACATAAGCGGAAATGAAAAATTTATAGACCATTCATACTAATTCTATTTAGTCTAGAGCGGCAATAAAAACTAACAGGACCAGATAAGGTTTATCTGATCCTGTTAGTGATTGGTTAAAGCGCGGTTACTATATCTTTGATTGCTAAGCGAGATTTTGGCAGCGCAGCGTTGTAGTCTTGATCCGCATCGTTGTAACCCATTGCCAGTGCAACATCACATTGGTAACCCTCAAGTTCTGGGAATAGTTCACTGATCAGCTCGTGATCGACACCTTCCATTGGCGTGGAATCAATACCCAAGCGAGCCAGTACGTTCATCGTATTGCCAAGAGCGATATAAGTTTGCGATTTTGTCCACGCGGCGTTGTTGCCTTGCTCATCGGTATTCATATCAACAAAAGCAAACGCGCCGAATGATTGATCTTTGTTTTCAGGCTTTGTACGGCCTGTTTGGATATCGACATTGATAACGTTTTCATAATCGGCGCGAGCGTAATGGGTTTTGTGTGCGAACAAAATAGTATGCGATGCGGCTTTCGCATGTTTTTGGTTGAACTGGAATTTATTGGCAAAGGTATCGTGGAAGCGCTGTTTTGCTTCGTCGCTTTCAATGACGATAAACTTCCACGGCTGAGAATTAATAGATGAAGGTGACAAACGCATCGCTTCGTAAATTATGGCTAGGTCAGCTGCCGAGATATGTTTAGAAGCATCGTAATGTTTTACGGTATGGCGTTTTTCTAGTTCAGTAATGATCTGATGTGACATGGTTCTCTCCATAAAAGGGTAAGTGTGCAGCGTGACTGAAATCAATCTGCTGACGTTTATGGCGTTATAGTAGCGACTCTTTATGACCGGAAAAATAGGGTTTTTATTGAATTATTATCAAAAAATATTTGATAATAATTCAATGATTCACTTATCTAGGAAATGGTAATGCAAACAGATGACCTTCAAGTGGTATTAAAAGTAGCGGAATTTCGTAGCATTACGGCAGCGGCGACACATTTAGACATGCAGACTGCAACGGCAAGCGCAGCGGTGAAGCGTGTGGAATCTGCGCTTGGGGTGGAATTGTTTGTGAGAACCACGCGTCAGCTTCGGCTTTCTAGTGCGGGAGAGCGTTATTTACCGCAATGTATTGCTGCTCTTGCTATGTTGGATCAAGCCAAGCAAACCATTCATACTGACTTAGATACAGTGAGTGGTGAAATACGCATTGCGGTATCGTCGGATTTAGGACGAAACATGGCGATACCTTGGATTGATGAATTCATGGAACTTAACCCAAAAGTGACATTAAGAGCACATATAAGTGACAGTAATATCGACTTTTATCGAGACGCATTGGACATGGCGCTGCGTTACGGACCGCCCTCTGATTCCAACTTATACGGGTTTAAAATTTGCAATGTGCCGCGGCTTCTTTGTGCCAGCCCTGACTATATTAAAAAATATGGCTCGCCTTTTCACCCGATGGATTTACAGCATCACCAAGGTCTTTTTTACCAGTTACAGGATATTTTGAATGATACCTGGCGGCTTTATGACACTGATAACGCTTATAAGGTTAAGCCGAAAGCCTATTGTGCTGCTAACGATGGAGACTTGGTGCGTCGTTGGTGCGTAGCAGGAAAAGGCGTGGCAATAAAATCGTCACTGGATATTGCTAGTGACTTATTAGCTGGTCGAATTGTGTCTTTAATGCCTGACTATAAAGTCGATCAAGGTGAGCTTTGGTTGGTTTGCCCAAGTCGCCAATCTATTACACCAACGGTTCGACTTTTACGAGATATGTTTCGAGAGCGAACTAGGGCGCTTTTAACCCAATTAGTAGATAAAGGGTTTTTAGAGAAAAGTGTACTGGAGGATTGAATGCTTTGCTCTACGGCATGTTTTATGAAAAATGCTTATTTAAATAAGAGATTTTTTTCTAAAAAGGGTACTTGAAAATTGTCTTGATGATCCTATTTTTATCAGTGTAACGGGTTCGTCTTAGTATAAAGAGAGCTTTTGTTACGCCTTTTGATGATTAGTATTTTGCTTCAATTTAGGAGGACTTATTATGAACTCAATTGATTTTACGCCACTTTATCGCAGTAGCATTGGTTTTGACCGTTTAGCGTCTTTACTCGACAATGCGTTAACCACAGACAATGTGTCTGCGGGTTATCCACCTTATAATATCGAAGTAGTCGATGATAATCGCTATTCCATTTCCCTTGCTTTAGCAGGGTTTGAAGAAAGCGATCTAGACATTAAGGTGGAAAAGAATGTGCTAACCGTTCGTGGTGAAAAAGCGGATTCTAGTGAGCACAGATATCTCCACCAAGGCATTGCAAACCGCTCGTTTGAGCGTAAATTTAACCTTGCCGATTATGTTGAGATAACCGATGCTGTGCTAAAAAATGGGCTACTTACCATCAGCTTGGTTAAAGAAATTCCCGAAGCAATGAAACCAAGAAATATTGCCATTAACCAGGCAGGCAGTGGTGTGCTTGAGCATCAACAAGGTGGCTCAAAAGAAGTTAACACCAAAGTCGCTTAAGTTGCTCAACTTGTTAGACTCAAGGGCTGTGAAAAATCACAGCCCTTTTTGTTTTTGTCTTCATTGTTCTCTCTATTGTTACTTGGCTCATCTATACTTGATATTGCTATAGTGATGAGACTAAACGTATTGTTGGAATGTTATTGAGGTAGGGATATGGCGGAGTTTCTTGTTTTAGGCGCAGGTATGGTTGGTGTGAGTAGTGCATTGGCGCTGCAGGCTCGTGGCCATCAGGTGACCATTGTGGACCGTGCCGATGCGGGGCTAGAGACTAGCTATGGTAACGCCGGCATGATTCAAGTTGAGGCGGCGGAGCCTTACGCTTTGCCAAGAGACATGGCGACGCTATTTAAGTTCGCGTTTGAGATTAGCAATGATGTGACCTGGAAGATGAGCGGTGCATTACAAATGGCGCCAGCGTTGTGGTCGTATTTTCGTCATTCGTCACCTGAAAACCATGCCAAGATCTCTCAACTTTACTCGCAATTAACCTTCCGATCTACCGCTGATCATGAACCTTTGATTCGCGATTCGGAGTCCGAACATTTGATTAGCCATTGTGGTCTGGTCATGCTGTACCGTGACGAAAGAGAGTTTGAGAAAGCAGTGAAAAAAGCCGGTTATCTCCTGACTGAATATGGCGTTACCTCAGATATTTTCGATGGCAAAAGCTATCAACAAAAAGAATCCGTCTTGAAAAAAATGCCAGCAGGCGCTGTGCATTACACCCAAAGTTGGAGTTGTTCTTCTCCGGGAGACTTAACCAAGGCTTACTGTGATTTGTTCGTCAAACGAGGCGGGCGTTTTGTCACTGGAGATGCCAATACCTTGCAGCATACTGTTTCAGGCTGGCAGGTTTTAACCAGTAATGGCGAACTGAAAGCTGAACAAGTAGTGATAGCGCTTGGGCCTTGGTCGCCAGAGCTATTAAAGCGTTTTGGTTATCAGATTCCTATGGTTTACAAGCGTGGTTATCATGGACATTTTAACGCCCCAAAAACGCTTCAACGACCATTTTTAGATGTAGCAAATGGTGTGCTGGCCGCACCTATGGTGAAAGGTTTGAGGGTGACAACTGGCGCGGCTTTAGTTCCGCTTAATGCGCCAATGGACACAAGCCAGCTTAAACGCGGAGCTGTTGCATTGAATGAAATTATCGATTTAGGTGAGCAAGTAGAAGAGCCGCAATGGATGGGAACTCGCCCTTGCATGCCAGATATGTTACCACTTGTCGGCGAAGCGCCAAATCATAAAGGCTTATGGTTTCACTTTGGTCATGGGCATCAAGGATTTACCCTTGGTCCAACAACGTCTGAGTTATTAGCTCAGGTGATTGAAGGGGAGAGGAGTGAGTTGTTAGATGCACTTGCACCTGTGAATCGTTTGTAATCAATCTAAAGAAAAGAACACAGTTAAAACAAAAAAGCAGACGTTTTTCAAATGTCTGCTTTTTATGAATCAACTTATTAACACCTTGGATTAGTTGTTTTTCAAGTAGTTCAGCATAGTGTCAGCATCAGATACTTCGAACGGATCGCTTGGAGCATCGTCTTGGTAGCCCGCTTCAGAGAACATTTTCTTGATTTCACCGTTTTCAACTAGCATAGAATAGCGCCAGCTACGCATACCAAAACCTAGGTTGTCTTTTTTGACTAGCATGCCCATTTGGCGAGTGAAGTCACCGTTGCCGTCAGGTAGAAGGAAAACGTTTTTCGCATTTTGGCTTTTGCCCCACTGAAACATAACAAAGGCATCGTTTACAGAGACACAAATTACAGCATCAACGCCTTGCGCTTTGAATTCTTCATAAAGTGCTTCATAGCGTGGTAGGTGAGATGTTGAACAAGTCGGAGTGAATGCGCCTGGTAAAGAAAAGACAACGACCTTTTTGTTGTTAAACAAGTCAGCAGTGGAGACATCCTTCCATTCAAATGGGTTTGATCCTTCTAACGCGTCATTACGAACACGGGTTTTAAAGACAACATTAGGTACATTAGTGGTCATGTGTTTTCCTTCTTTTAGGTTATTAATAATTCAGGCTTGATAGATTAGCGATTTAAGAAACCGCGCTTTTGTAAGAAGCTTAACATATGTTCGCGTTTCTTTTTCTGTACTGCCGCAGCAGTTTGTTCTGACCAATTACTGCTTTTTTGATTGTCGCCACGGCCTTGATAGTAAGCTTGCATCTGAGCGTCGTAAGCTTTTACATCGTCTGCGCAACGGTTGTTATCGTAACTGTCTTTGTGAAGAATAACATCGACTGGTAGACGTGGTTTTAAATCAGGTTCTGCGTCTGGATAGCCAAGACAAAGACCAAAGACTGGGTAGACTTGATCTGGAAGATTTAGTAATTCAGCAACTTGCTCTGGATCGTTACGTATGCCACCGATGAACACGGCACCAAGACCAACAGATTCTGCAGCAAGCATTAGGTTTTGGGCAAAAAACGTTGCATCGGTTGTCGCCGCGATGAAGTGTTCCGTGTTGCCTTCTAATTCCCCTAAGCCTTGCTCTAAGCTGCAATATTCAACGCGAGTCAGATCCGCACAAATGATAAAAAATTCTGGCGCCGATTCTACCCATTTTTGACCACCTGCTAGCGTCGCTATTTTTTGGCGATTGTCTTTATTAGACACTTGAACAAGAGAGTAAGCCTGGATGAAACTTGAAGAGGCTGCACCTTGTGCTGACTGGATAAGTTGCTTGAGTAAAACTTCATCAATGGCTTTATCAGTGTATTGACGAATAGATTTGTGATTAGACTGAGCTTGAAGAATTGGGTTCATAGTTAACATCTTTTTCAAATGAGATGCGTAGATACTAGAGATTTAGTGATGGTGGGTCAAAGTGCTTCTTGTTAATAAATAAACATAAACAAAGGAAAGACTTAGCCAAGCAGGCTAAGTCTTTCGCTTAAGGAAGGTGCATAGCTTAGAAGCGGTATTCTGCACCGACACTGGCTTGATTTAAATCGGTTTTGAATTCTGAGTCAGAAGATACGTTGTCAGCATTCAAATCTACGTCATACCAAGTATATTGGGCATTTAACAATAAGTTTTCTGTTACGTTAAAGTTGATACCGGCACCAGCGAATAAACTTCTATCGTCTGAGCTACCTTTGATTGAGGCAACGTTGTAATCCGTTTCGTGCCATAATTGACCTGCTTTGACAAACAATTCTGTCGTTTGAGTAATAGGCAGGGTTCCTTTTAAAGCGGCAGTATAACCGGTTGTTGATGCGTTAGCGGCACTACCGCCATATTTACCAAAATCAATGTAGCTACCTTCTAAAGCTAGGAAGGAATTAAAGCGATAACCGACAATACCCTGTACCACGTCTTTGTTATCGTCGAAGTCATCTTCACTTTCAACTTTAAGATAACCATAGTTAGCACCAACATAAATACCGCTATCATTGTCAGCCATATTTTCTGCTTTTACTACGCCACTTAGAGAAGCTAAAGCGATGCTACCTGCGATTACTGGAATAAATTTTTTCATTTTATAACTCCTTTTAGTTACTTTTTGAGAACTTCGTGAGTTGCGTTATCAATGTGGCGTATGACTGGTTGAATGGCTAGTATCTGGATAGGAATTGCCAATTTGCTTCATTTTCTATGCGTTAAACCTAGGGAAGAAACGCTTTACTGATACTTCTGGGTAACCAAATTGTGAAGGGAGGGTGGGTTTTAAATGTAAAAAATGCCAGCAATAAACTGTAGTGCTGGCATGACTGAGCCTTTCAAAAGAATACGGTTTTAAAGGTCATTAAATTGTATGGTATCGCTAGTCTTTAATGGTATTGGTGACTCGCTACTTCTCCCCATAAGCTTTCAATACGATTGTCTCGGCCACAGCTGGCTCGGTAAAAAGCATAACGTATAGGGTTCTTGGTGTAGTAGCTTTGATGGTAGTCCTCAGCAAGGTAAAACTTTTTAGCTGGTAGGATTTCTGTCACCACTTTGTCTTTGAAAGGTTTTGTATTGTTCACCTTAGCTAGAGAGGCTTCAAAAACGGCCTTTTGTTGGTCGTCTTGGTAAAACATGGCGGTTTTATACGGAGAGCCTTTGTCACAGAATTGGCCTGTTGCATCGGTTGGGTCGATGGTTTTCCAGTAATAGTCTGCCAATATTTTTAGAGAGACGACGTCATCATCAAAGTGAATCACAACGGCTTCAAAGTGGCCTGTGTTTTTGGAAGATACCTGACTGTACGTTGGGCTTTCTGTGTGGCCACCAGTATAGCCTGAGACAACATCGCTGACGCCTTGAACTAATTCGAAATCAGACTCCACACACCAAAAACAACCGCCAGCAACTATCATACTCTGTGGTGCGGCTTGGGAAGTGCTACTAAAAGCGGCTACTCCAGAAATAAGTAACGAGGTTATGGTGTGGCTTAGTACGTTTCGGGTGATCATTTGGTCTGTCCTTTAGTCATAAGAAAGAAGTGTTGCTAAAAAGGTTTGATGTCATCTAGTTGTTTGACGTTCTTATGTGCGTTCTTCTTACAGTACAGCAGAGATTTAATAATCTGATGGGGTAGAAGGTGGCGTTTAATGCTGTATTACAATCCATTATGTGTGGTGTTGGTAATGCTTACAGGTTTGAAGTTAAGAAGTTAGCTGGGTTGAATGGTATTTAAACCATTTAGTTCAAAACAAAGGGAGACGGTCGACCAATAAAATATCCTTGCCCTTTATTCACACCTAACTCTTTTAACTTGTTAAGTTCATGCCTGTTCTCTATACCTTCAGCAATAATTTCACAGTTCATTTCTTTAGCAAATGTACACATAGCAGAAGCTAGTGCAATGCGTTTTCTGTCTTTGTGGATGTCTCGGGTGAGGCTTAAGTCTAATTTGATGATATCTGGTTCTAATTCTAGGATATTGCTGAGATTAGAATAGCCTGTACCTACATCGTCAATCGCGAGCTTGACTCTTTTACATCGTAAAGAATTAAAAGCGCGCTGAAAGGCGACATAGTCTGCGATAGGTTGATGCTCGGTTATCTCCACTAGCACTTCACAAGAGATATGTTCTATGACTCTTTCTAACGCTCCGCTGAGGATGTGAGCGGGGGATACATTGATTGATAAATAGTGATTATTATTACGAAAATATTTCTCAACTTGTAATGCTGATTTTACGGCTAACATTTCCAGTTTCTCATCCATGCCTATTAGGTATGCATCTTTAAACCAGATATCGGGTGCGACATAAGGATCGCTGTGAAAGCGAGCAAGAGATTCATACCCTGTGATGTTATTTGTATTAAGATCTAGGATTGGCTGGTAATGCATCGTGATTAAGTCATTTTCAATGACATTATTTATACGGCTTTCTATTTCATGGCGCTGTTGTGATTTCTCTGTGTGAGAATCGAGAGTTTTCCCTATCAAGTTGGCAAAATACTCGATGACGGAAAGATCACGCTCATTCAACGTGTAATCTGGTTGATTCTGGAAACAGTATACTGAGCCATAAAGAGAGCCATCCGCTAAATAGATCAGCGCGCCAATAAAAGATCCAATATTGGATGCTTGTGTGGCAATTAACTTACTGGTGACGGCATTTATGTGTGTGTTCTGAATCAACCCAGGGATGTTGGCGTTTACTAATGCTTGGCAATAAGAACCCTGATAAGGTTTTGCTTCTTTGCCTTGAGGAAAGGTACTAGTAGGGTTTACATCAACATGGCGAAAGTACAAATTTTCATTTTTGACTTCCGAGATGATGGCGATGTCCATTTTTAGATAAACGCGAACAGCGGAAATAATGGTGTCTAGTTCGTCAATTGTCGCAGCCATTGGAATTATTTTCTCAGGGAAAACGAAATTCTGCCGCGTGTTGGTAGTCATATCTGCCTCACTATAAGTGACTTATTTACCGCTTTTATTTGTTAAATAGTAAACCTAGTCTAGATGCTTTCTAGAGTATCACAGTGGATGTTGTGCTGGAATTTGTGATCTATTGTGTCGTTATGTTTGAGAAATGTAAGACGACCTGCTCTGATAAATCATAGATACAATAAATCGCTAAATGCTTATTTTCTGTGGCTCTCTAATTACGCTTTAATTTCCTATTTAGTGACGCATTATTTGGTTATTCGAATGGCATAATGAGAATCAATATCTGGTGTTAAGGATAAAACTATATATGCTGAGCATATTAAAACTATCTGAATAATCAATTAAACAAATATAGAAAAGTCTTATAGTATACGTATCAATTAATGGGTCTTCCCTCTAAAAACGCATGTTATTAGAGGCGTCTACATATTTAACAGAGGTAGTTATGAGTGCATTTGTTACTGAGCGTGTGTTAAGCGTTCACCACTGGGATGAAAATTTATTTAGCTTCAAAACCACTCGTAATCCAAGCTTACGCTTTGATAACGGCCAGTTTGTTATGATTGGCCTAGAAACAGATACTCGTCCATTGATGCGAGCTTACAGTATTGCCAGTCCTAACTATGAAGAGCATCTAGAATTTTTTAGCATTAAAGTGCCCAATGGGCCACTCACTTCACGTTTGCAGCATTTACAAGTGGGTGATGATGTTTTGGTAAGCCGAAAACCAACGGGTACCTTGGTGACTCGTGATTTACACCCAGGTAAAAACTTGTATTTGTTATCTACTGGCACAGGTTTAGCGCCTTTCCTAAGTGTTATTCAAGATTTTGACGCTTATGAACAATACGAAAAAATAGTATTGATCCACGGTGTTCGCCACGTTAGCGAATTAGCTTATGCTGATTTTATCGAAAAAGAATTGCCAGAAAATGAATTCTTTGGCGAGCAGGTAAGAGACAAGCTAATCTATTACCCAACTGTGACGCGTGAGCCGTTTCGTAATCAAGGCCGCCTAACTGATTTGATTCGCAGTGGTAAATTGGTGGAAGATATTGGCTTACCTCAGTTGAATCCTGCTCATGATAGAGCCATGATTTGTGGTAGTCCAAATATGCTTAAAGACACATCAGCGTTACTTAATGAACTTGGTTTTAAAGAATCGCCAAAAATAGGTGTACCAGGGGATTATGTTATCGAACGAGCTTTTGTCGAACATTAATAGTAAGAGTTATGCTCTTGCTGAAAAATAATTTTAGGAGATGTTATGAGTTCTGACTCTATTAAAAATGAAGAGTATGTCCCACCAAAGGTATGGCAATGGAATACAGAAAACGGTGGTAAATTTGCCAGTACTAATCGTCCGATAGCAGGTGCAACGCATGACAAAGTATTGCCAGTTGGCCAGCACTCGTTACAACTTCATTCTTTGGCGACGCCCAATGGTCAAAAAGTCACTATTATGCTGGAAGAGCTTTTAGCATTGGGAATCAGCGCAGCAGAATACGATGCTTACTTGATTAACATTGGTGAGGGCGATCAGTTTGGCTCGGATTTTGTTGACATCAACCCAAACTCAAAAATCCCTGCTTTGATGGATCACAGTACTACACCACCGACTCGTGTTTTTGAATCTGGTTCTATTCTGCAATACTTGGCAGAAAAGTTTGATGCCTTTATACCAAAAGAGCTAGCAGCAAAAACAGAATGCCGTAACTGGTTATTCTGGCAGATGGGTTCTGCGCCTTATTTAGGCGGTGGCTTTGGTCATTTATGAGTATGTTGTAATCACCCTAAAATAAAGATAATAATAAAATCCTTAATATTCAATAGTTTACTTGTAAAATCAAGGTTTAAACCACATGTAAAGAGTGTCATATGGTTTGAAAGTTCACAATACAGCATTCTTAATAATCCGTCAGTTCTAATCCAAGGGGACACTATGAGTAATCAATACGTACCACCAAAAATTTGGGTAAATGATGCAGAAGGTGATAACCAATGGGCAAATATCAATAGCCCTGAATCGGGCGCAAGATTTGATAAAAAATTACCAGTAGGTGAGCACTCTCTTCAGCTTTATTCACTGGGTACGCCAAACGGCCAAAAAGTAACCATTCTACTAGAAGAGTTATTAGCCCTTGGAATAAAGGAAGCGGAGTACGATGCTTATCTTATTAACATAGGTGAATCAGAACAGTTTTCTTCGGGTTTTGTTAGCGTTAATCCAAACTCGAAAATTCCAGCACTATTAGATAAATCTGGCGATGAAGGTGTAAATGTATTTGAGTCAGCGTCTATACTTGTTCATCTTGCCGAGAAGTTTGGTAAGTTCCTTCCTCAAGCTGGTTCAGCACGAACACAGACCTTTAATTGGCTTTTTTGGGCACAAGGCTCAGCTCCATTCTTAGGCGGTGGGTTTGGTCATTTTTATGCATACGCAGGTGTAAAACAAGAATACCCAATAAATCGCTTTGCGATGGAAGCTAAGCGTCAGCTGGACGTGTTGGACAAGCAATTGTCAAAAAACACCTATGTATCTGGTGAAGAATACACAATTGCAGATATGGCTATTTGGCCTTGGTATGGAAACCTTGTACTTGGCAAGTTGTACGATGCAGCTGAGTTCTTACAAGTTCATACGTATGAGAATGTTGTACGTTGGGCGAAAATGATAGAGCTTCGTGAAGGTGTGCAACGTGGGCGTATAGTTAACCGCTCATTTGGTGAAGAGTGGGAGCAAGTGAAAGAGCGTCATTCTGCTGATGACATTGATAACGTTTTGAAATTAAAGCCATAAACCGCAGGTTAGAAATAAGCGCACTATAAATTAGTGCGCTTATTATTACTTATAATATAATTTAACCGAAATAGATGTTAAAGTTTATTGCTTGTAAATTACTTTTTTAGAAAATTTATAAACTAAACTTCTTCTTCCCAATAATCGATTAAATTGCTACTAATATCTCCTATCTCAAGTTCTCCTAAACCAAACTTTCCAACTCGTGCTTTACTATAAACTTCTGCTACTATATTCATATCTCTACCTGGAATACCATCTTCTTTACGATGAGAGCCACTTGCTGATGCTTTAACTGAAACTGTGAATCCATCATTAAAATCTGGAGATTCTGCTCCTTCTATATAAACTTCATCATAAATAGTATCTGACTCTGCCATTGTTCCACAAACCTCATCACTTTCTAATAAATCAAATGAGTTATTTTCACATAGTTCAATACTAAGTTGAGTTAGTTCTTCAATATTGACAAATTTATAAGGCAAGTCTTCGAATATTATTTGTATATTACTAAATAACATCTCTGAAGTAATATTTTTGTTCTCATAGGAAGAAATTTCATCAAGCTTATTTGCTAAAATACTCTCATCATAAAAAATATATTTCACGTTTGATAAACTTTCATTATCAAATTTCTTATCTTCTAAAAGTAATTGAAAACTATCGTAACCGAATATTGCTGTAACTACATTACACAAAGTATTTAGAGAAAGAGTAATCCCATCTTCTTCAAAACTTTCTGAAAGTGATGATATGAATAGAAATGCAGACGGAAAACGGTGAGAAGATAAGGTGGATCGAAGTTCAGCACTGCTAACGTTAAATTTCTGGCGCTCTAAATCAGCTTGATTTTTTTTCTTTGACTCGTCTAGAGCTGCAATATTTTTTTTACTTTCCGCTTCTTCAGCTCTTGCGATAGCTTCTTTATTTTTCGCTTTAAATCGTGAAGTTCTTAATTCGCATTGTTCAGATATATGCTTTTTCCTATCTAAATCAATCTGTACACTTTGAGCTAAAAAAGTCTTATCAGGATCAGCTCTTAACTTAGCTTTATTAAGTTTTTCTTGTTGAATTATTTGACTAAGATCAATGTCCACAGCTTGTTTGTGTAGCTTATTATTAGCGACTATTTGTAAGTGTTTTATGATAAATGAAAGCCAAGGGAATAAGAAAAGGTATACCGTACTTATAATTAAGGGTAAGAAAAATATTGAATTCAATTCGAAAAAATCAGAGCTTGTTATGTAACGATGAAAATCTTTAACTCTCTGGGTGAGACTTTCTTCTCCCCAAAGAAGTATTGCCAAATAATTCCAGTTGCAAATAATCCAAGATATAAAAAATGTCCCAATAAAAGGGTCTCTTATTCTTGTTTTTGTATTTCCTATAATTGAAGAAAAAAAATCTCCTAGTATTTTCATTATTTGTCTCTTTAAATAAATGGTAAATCTTTAAAGTCAATAAGTTGATATTTACTTGCGTCTATATCTAACATGCCAAGAACTTTATTTTTATATTCATAGTCATTTTTATCATAGTAAGAAACATACCATATACAATCTTCATTTAATGAAATAGCTATTTTTTCAAAATATGAAATATCAACATCAGACATTGAGTGTCCTAAAATAAATATTTTTTCAACATTTGATAGCTTTTTAAAATAATCAGAGTTATCTTCAATTATTTTTTGTGTGTTTTTGTACGAAGATAAAAAATAATCATTTACATTACTGACTAACTCTTCATACATTGTATCATTATTACTCGACATTTCACTATACCACCAATCTAAATACTCGTCAGAAACGTCTTCTGGTATCTTTATAGTGTCTTTACTATCTTTGAAAATATTAGGATCTGTTGCATGACCTAAGATAATTTCTTCATCTCCATATGCAATTCCATGGATGTAAAAAATATTTTCATTATCAACACAGTATTCTTTTTCCAGAGTTTTAGTATAATTGAAGCTAATATAACTGGCTTTTGAATCTATTTTTATTTTCTTATTGTCATCAATTTTTTTAATAGAAGCCTTTATAATGAAATCTTTGAAATTTATACGTAACCCTTTTGTTAAAAGTCCCAATATTTTATCACATTCAATATCCGAAGCGTGCCAATCTCTATCACTGAAGTCATCACTTGAAATTACTGGAAGGAACTCTGATAAATGATCAAGCAAATTATCTTTATCTAAATTTGCCAGGTTATATTCAAAATTTGACCATAAATCTTCATACCTATTTGAGTAGTAAAACATATCAAACAGATTTAATAACTCTACATTATAAACTCTGAGATATTCTTTAAAGTTCAAAAAGCTAGTATTAAGACCATGATGTAAATCAAAACCATTCCCTATGACATACAGTTTTTTCATTTATTTTGATTCCTGTTCAATTAATATATTACAGTAAATCATATTTTTTTATAATTTGACAGTTCAATCTAATATGCTAAATGTATTATATTGCAAGTAGAAAGTTGGGTTCCCCAACTTAACTTGATTTTCTCCGAAAATATGAAATTTAATAAATTAAATTTGAGAGATAGATATAAAATAAACAGCATAATTTTCCGCGTTGGCACTTGGACAAATTATAAAAAAAGGAATAGAAAATGGAAAACAAAAATAAAAATAATAGAAGGAAAAGTATTCATATACGAGTTGATGATTCGACTTATGAACTACTAAACGAGCAAAAAATAATCTCAGGTTTTAAAAGTTGGGAGGCTTTAATAATTCATTATATTAACAATGGAAAAGGCTTTAAATCTGTTTATGTAGATAAAGGGGGGCATTCTTTAAAAGTATTAAACTACTTGATAAAATACGGAAATAATTTAAATCAACTTGCAAGAGTAGCAAATGAAAGAAAATCATTAAATGATGATGATATTAAAAAGATCAAAGATTTTTTAAGTCAGGGAATTAAAGCTAAAAATTATTTCACAAAACACGTTAAGCAAGCGAATAGGGGGAAATAATGGCTATTTTCTCACTAAAACACGAAGCTACAACGATTAAGCAATTAAAAAAAGTTGTAAAATACAATAGCAATAATAAAGCAGGATTAAACAATTCTAATAATCCTAGGTTAATTTCAGTATCTTCTAATTGCGGTTATTGCTCTAATATCAACGATAATAACGAATATAACCAGCTCGTTGATAACTTTATATTGTCAGTTGATGCTAATTCACAATTATCTAAAAATTCGCGTCAAAAATACCTATACGAACATTCTATAATATCTTTTTCTAATGAAGATGATGAAAAGTTAGGTATGACTAACGCTTTAAAATTAGCTATAAAAACAGCTAAAAAATACGATCCTAATTTTGAAAAAACGCCCTACATGATCTGGCCGCAGATCGACAGCGGGAAGCTCCATTTTCATCTTGTAAGGGGTTATCACGACGAGGTGGGCAACTACTATAGACAAAGCAATTCAGGCTTAAAAAGACAGTCAGCAGTGCAGCACATAGAGAAAGTGCATAAATTAACACTGACAGGTAAAAATGACCCTAAAAATTATGTATGGAAAATAGACGCTAACAATAAAAAAAAGAAAATATATGTTGCAAATTTAAGTGATGATCATAAAAAAATAGCTAAAAATAAATCAATTGATTATGATTTGAAAATTGACGAATTGGGCAATATTAAATATTCTTTGAAAACAAAAGAAAATAAAATAATTTCAGATATAAATAAGAACAAAGATATTCATTCAAATAATAGAAAAAAAGTTAATAATAAAATAAATGTAATATATGAGAAAATTACAGAATTAGAAAAACCTATTAAATACAGTGTCTTTAAGAAATTTAAAAATTGGTTTACTGATCAAGTCAAAGTTGATAACGAATATAAAGAAAGTTTAATAAAAGAGAATAAAAATAAAATTACAAAATTACAAGATATAAAAACAAACGACTGGAATAAAAAAAATAATCACCATCGAAAACTTAATGGTAAAAAAATAATAAATGAGAAAAAAATTAATATCGTTAATAATAAAGAAAGACATATTTTAGATAAAAAAGATGATCTTTTAAATAATAATGACATTTTTTCAAACTTAAAAAACACAGTTAATAATGCTTATAGGAATTCTAAAAATACAAAAGAATTTATTGATATACTAAATGATAATAATATAGAAATTTATGTAAATAAAAGAGAAAACGGAACAGGCGGAATAACATTCACATCACTAGATGATGATATTTCTCTTGCTGCTGGAAAGATAAATTCATATTTAACCTATGGGAAAATTAAAAAAAATGATGCTGATTTATTCGAATACTTAACTAATAGAAGCTTTAAAAATGATGAAAAATTAAGCATTAGAGATGATTTTGATGTTAAAAATTTAAACTACAACTATAAACAGATTAAAAATAAAGATGGTTCTTTATCGATTTTTTACAACAAAAAAGATGAAGAAAAAAGACCAAACAACTTCAATTTGAAGATAAGCGAAGATAAAAAAACAATATCATTAAGTCCTAATTCTAATTCTTTCGATTTAGAGCTTACTTATAAAATAGCAAAAGAAAATGGCTGGAAGGGTGCAAGTTCAAGTAATAAAGAACTTACTTTAAATTCTATGAGAATAGCATTTAAAAACAACAAAGATGATTTATTTTTCTTTCAATTAGAAAATTCTTTAATCTCTCTTGATGATGTCAAAAGTGTTGTTTTAAACGAAAAAATGAGTAATTCAAACTTGATCAATCTGTATGATAATAAATTAACAAACAATAGTATTAATGAGCAAAGACAATTTGTATTATCAAATTTAGATAAAAAATATGATGCTGATTATGTCTTAAATGAATTAAATAAAGATAGATCACTAAAAAGTATATTAGATGATAAAGATGGATTGTTTAGGTTAAAAATAGATCATAAGAATGATTTAAATAATAATGTGAGAATTGAAAATTCAAATAAAAAACGTTATAAGTTTTAATAGTAAAACTTATAGTGCTCTTGTAACACTGGTGAATTTTTATTTTTAGGATATTTATATTCACATTTTACATTTAAGCTTTTAAAAGCTTGTTTGATTTTGAATATTCTTCTATCTCTTCGCTCAATTTTATACAAATCTAAAACTTTAAATAAATAATTTACGTCTAAATAACCACTAGGCTTCATCGCTAAAATCATAGCTAATTTAGTTGTTCTAATGTCTTTTATGCTTTTCAATGTTTTTAATTCTAATTTATTAAAACCGCTTTTTTTCATAGTTTTTATATAATTTTCAGTAAAAGTAAAACTTATAGTTTTGTTTTCTAAATCATAATCAATTAAATCAAAGAATTTTGACATTATTATTTCATTGGTTCTTAAAAACTTTTCTATATAAATAAAACTTAATGTAGCCCTACATAAATAACTATCGGCTGAAAAAAAGTTTTTTAATGAAAAAGTCAAATAGTTTTCATCTGTTTTGTTATTTTTATAAATCATAGTTGCGTTTGATAAAATCGCAACAAATAGTTTAATGTCGTGATTTTGTTTAAAATCAAATAATTCATAATGTAGTTTGTTTTCTCTGTTCATTAATTCTCTCGCTATTGTAAAGTATTCTATCATTTTTTATATTCCTCGTTATATAATTTTAAAAATTAAACAGTGAAGAAATACAATTTTTGAAATTTAACAATTGACTTTTCAATAATTAAATGTATATTAATTTATATCTTCTTTGCAGGAAGTTTAATTTTTAAAAGTCGCATTCATTAATTTGAATGCGATTTTTTTTGTTTATAATTTCAATTAATCATATTTTTTTAAATTGTCAAATTATGTATTGAAGTGTTGGGTCAAAAAGCTTAATTGTGGTGTGTGTGATTGAAAGTAAAAGCTTAATTGTGGTGTGTGCAAAGTAAAATAGTGGTGGATGAAGAAGTAAAATAATGGTGGATGAAGATGTAAAATAGTGGTGTGCTAATAATATAGATTACTAACTAATGTAAATTATTAACTAATTTAGAATCTTTAATATAGATAAAAAGTACTTAGATTTTCTTTCTTTTATTTTTCGCAAAAAGACGCAAAAAAACAAAATAAAGACTTATTAAGTGCGTAAGAGATATGCCCTTCGGGCTTTTCTGGAAGAGCGGAAGAGCGAAGCGATGACCATAAAAAGCGTTTAAATGATGTTTTAAGCGTGTTTTGTAATTCATTGATGTAATTGGTTAAGATATTAAAGAGATATGCCGCAAGCGGCTTTAAAGCGAGTTGATGTTATTTAAATAAATTATATAGAGCCATAATTTCAGTCAATATTTTTTCAAAATCATTGCTATTGTCATTATCTTTTTTAATAAAATTACTTATTAATAGATTTACTCTGTTTATTTCTTTGTTTAATTTATCAATATCATTTAAATCCTCTTCATTTTTATTTTTATTTTCTAATCCTAGCATCAAATCACTATATTTTAATATTATAAGGTTGAATGATTTAATTAATGACCACGATCTTATATCTATTGAGTAGTTTTCGGTGCCATTAAGTTTTTTTATTTTAAAATCTTTATCTCCTTTTTTCTCACAACCGCCCAAATTGTATTTAATATCTATAATTGCATCATACACACTATTGTCAATCATGGTAAAGTTCATATAAATATTATGCAGTTTTGCTATTTTGATTGTTTTTATTTTGTTTTTTAAATAACTATTCAATCTTATTCTGTTATTAAACTTAAGGTCTTCATCTTGTTCATTTTTCATTTCATTAATAAGATCTTCAAATGTATATTTAATTTCAACTTTTTCTAAATTATCTTCTAGTTCTTTTATTTCTTTTTTTAAAAAATCAATTTCATTGTTTAGATCTTTTATTTTATTTATAATTGCAGTTGCAGTGAAATCTTGTTCAATCAAAATGTTTAATTTATTTTCTGCCGATTTTTTAAGTTCTTTGTTTTTTTGAATCTTTATCTCTATTTCAGATGGATCAACTTTCACGGGCAAAAAACCGTTTTCTGAAATTAGATGTAACAACATTAACTCTAATTCATCATATTTGTAATGAGTTGATACATTGCACGATCCGCCTCTTTTAGCATCTGTACAAGTTAAATACCTTCGGGTTCTTTTATTGTTTTTACCTTTGTCTACAAACTCCAAAACGTTCGAACAATTGTAGCAGACAGCAATACCCCTAAATAAATTTGAAAAACTGTATTTTCCAATTTTTCCCTTTTGTATGCTTCTACTCTTTAAAGAAATTTGAGCTTTTAAAAATGTTTCTTCATCAACTATTTTAGGATAATAATCTTTAACAGCTTCACCTTGTGCTACTTTTTCTTTATATGCACCTTTATATAGTTGAATTTCTCCAATTATTCTCCTATCTGATAATAATAGCTGTATTGTTGATCTGACCCATAAACCTGTTTTTGATCTGCTACTTGGAGTTGGATATTTTTCGATATTATTATTTAAATATCTTAATATCTGAGAGAACCCATATCCATTATTGCATAACTCGAATATTTTTCTGATAGCATCAGCAGCTTTTTCTTTTATAATAAAACTTTTACAATCTTCTGAAACAGTTAACCAGTGGGGATAAGATGAGTTGATTTTTTTAACTTGTATTTTATCTCTTTTTTCCTGCCAAACCTCTTTAAGTCGTAATTTTTTAGTTTCGCTTTCTTCGTATGCACGAGACATAACTACTAGACTTGTAATAATGTCTATGAGTTGATTTTTATCATTTCCATCAGAATTTGAATATAATTTTTTATCTTGAAGTGTGTATATATCAACATATTCTAATATGTTTAAAAATTGGCTCATTGCAATATTTATTTTTTGTCGAGAAAGTCTATCTAAATTTTCAACTACAAGTAAGCTTCCCTTTTCAACTCTGCCAGTTTCACAATCTTCAATAAATTTTTTTAATCTTTTTTGTTCGTTAGGTTTACTTGCTGACTTACCCAGCTCTTTGTAAATCAAGTCAGTATCCAGCTCGTAGCCGTTTTCTTTGCAATACTCAACAGTTTTTGAAAATTGTCGTCTATAACTATCACCTTTTGCTTGCTGTGGTGACGAATAGCGAATGTACGAATATGCTTTTTTAGACATTTCCCTAACCTTTTAAACACATGATGATTATGTGGTGATTATAACACACATACTTTTACGCTTATGCACCTACTAAAATGCAATATCCGATTGATCGCTTCACTATGGAAACCAAACGTCAGTTAGATGTGCTAGATAAACAGTTAGCGAACAACACTTATATGGCTGGCGAAGAGTACTCTATTGCAGACATTGCGATTTGGCCTTGGTATGGCAATTTAGTACTGGGTAATTTGTACAATGCCGCTGAGTTTTTAGATGTTGCTAGTTATAAGAATGTTTTACGTTGGGCAAAAGAGATCGAACAACGTCCAGCTGTTCAACGCGGACGAATTGTTAATAAAGCTTTTGGTGATGGCGCGCAACTGAAAGAGCGCCATGATGCTGCGGATTTCGATGGTCTGATTGAGTAAACTATAGCGTGGGAATCGTGCGTTTTTATGAAGGAATAAGCCATTTACTGGCTTATTCCTTTTTTATTAGTGATAAAAAATGGTTGTTTGAAAAATAAACAGTTATTTGCACCTATTCGGTGGCTTGTCACCATTTTGTAAGGCATGCATGTGTTAGAGTGGTGTTCTACGAAACCTGTTGGCCAGCATGATGCTGCAACCTACTCTTTATTTGTGTCCATGTTTTAGGTGATGTTTGCCTTTTTTGCAGCGGGCTAGATAAAAGAGAACAGCTCTACGTCTCATTTAGAGAGCTTTATTATGCAAAATTTAACGCAAGATGGACAAAACCTAGTTAATTCCCTTTCCCGTCGTTACAATCTAAGCTTCGATGCTGTGGTGCACATGCTGATTGCGGTGAATAATGGAAGTGGTTCAATGGCACAGTTTAACTGCCCTGAGTTGGGTGGTGGAGGCCAGTGGATGCGTGGTGGAATGACCATGGTGGGTGATATGTTCAACTATGGTTTGAAATCGACAGTGGACAATTTGTGTAATGAATTGGCTAACGGTCTTGCTAATATGCAGGTTTTTATGCCGTTACCTCAAGGCTCAACATCCAGTAACCAATGGTGGCCTGGCGATCTCGGTCAGCCTTTTAGTAGTGGAGCGCAAAACAGCACGCGTTACGCTATTTTTCCAAATCGTCTTGCGGTGGAAGTAAATGGTAATGTGACAGTATACGATACGTTAGACAACAACATCGGTGGCATAAGCCAACAGCAGGGCGGTAATTCTTCACTGACTTTTTCCAGCCAGTACGGCACGATTGCGGTGAATACATTGCCAATTGTTTCTGGCGTGGGTTCCGCTAATTCAAATACAAACAATCAAGCATCACAGAACAACTTTGTCGCTCCGCCTGCGCAAATGGCCTATACGCCAACTCCTGAGGTGCAAACACCTCAGAACTTGAGTAATACGGCATCAGTCGATGAAGTGATTCAGTTGATTGAAAAGCTGGCAAAGCTGCGCGACATGGGCGCTATTTCGGATAATGAATACAATTCGAAAAAGACAGATCTACTGAATCGCATTTGATTGAATGATGGGATTAGTGAAATATTAATCTAAGTAAGGGGCTCATGATGGGCCTCTTTTTTTAGGTTTTATTTACCTGTGTCGTTCTAAAATTGGTTGGTAGTTTTTAGACCTGTTCAAAAAGTTGGCTTTCTTCTCTTTGAGCTTCGTTGTTCTATATTTTGCTATTTTCAGGTCAAATAAAATTTTTTCTAGCAACTTTTTCCTACTTAATTAATAAAAAGTATATAAATGATTAATAAGACAAACATGACTAGACTAAAGAGAAGGTTCGGCGTGACGGAATTTTAAGTCTAATAAGAAGTCTAAAATGTTTACTCTTTTAAAAAGTGCCATTGAGAAAAGGCAACACTTGATGCGTATTTGGAACGATAGCCATTTGGCGACGAGAAATGAAAAAGTGCAGGTCCCCCTTAACTGCAACAACGCGCCATCAAGAAAGACGGATATATAAATGTTAAGCAATACAACAGAGCACCAACTTGAATCGATTGATGCTGTCATCACTTGGGTCGATGGCAACGCTGCGAAGCACCGCCAGAAGCGACAAGAATATATGGCAAAAGAGTCTTTGCCACTGCATGAAAATGCCTCGAATCCCCACAGATGGATGTGTAATGATGAAATTTTATATTGCATCCAATCGATTGAGAATCATGCACCTTGGATAGGCAAAATTTGGATAGTTATTGATGAGGAAGGTCCTGATTTATCAAGTCTCTCAGAAAGTGTTAGAGCTAAAGTTCATTTTGCTTATCATGCGGAAATATTTGATGGCTTCACACATGTGTTACCCACATTCAACTCTTTGGCGATTGAGAGCATGCTGTGGCGTATTGACGGGCTGAGCGAGCGGTTTATATACTTCAATGATGATGTGTTCTTGGCCGCACCTTTAGAACCAACAGACGTTTTTGACGGGCTTGCTCCTATTTTGCGAGGCAAATGGACTGACTATAGCGAGTTACTTGGCTGCACCGAAGCACGTAATGACCCTGCGAAGTTTCATTATTTCATGCAGATCAATGCGGCCAAAATTATTGGTTTCACAGCTACAGAACTGTTTTCTGCCGCTCATGTTGTACATCCTTTTCGACGTTCAAAGATGGCAGAATTGTTTGCTCAGTATCCTGATAAGTTTCTTAATAACATTAAATATAGGTTTCGGAACTTGGATCAATTTCTTCCGCAGGGGTTACATAATCACGCTTGTATTATAGGAAAAGAGGCTAAAATCAGCGCAGAAGATGATCACCTGCATATTTCAAGTGGACAGGGTAAAGGGCAGCCTTCTGCCGACACCCTAGCTCTGCTGACTAGAGCGGCCGAGCCAAATATCAAATTTTTATGTGTTAACGATCTTCCCCAACTGATCGAAATTATCCCAAACGCAGATGAATTAATTGCTCAGGCTATTGGTGGGTTTTCTGTGTACGTTCAAAATACCACCGTTGAAGGGTTGTGCCTGCAACCAGAGGATACACTGAAAGAAATTGCAGTCTTGAATTAGTGTAATAGAAGAAAAAATAGCCAACATCATGAGTTGGCTATTTGCTATTTTAAGATAGACACAGAACTAATCGATAGGAAGATTATTAGTACTGAGAGTCTTTCAATACTCGCTCACCATAGATGCCATTCTTAGGAATCGGTTTGTAGCTAGAGTTCGCTGCGCGCATTACACGAATGCCTTCTGCGCCAGCATTACGAGCTGAAATAATGTCGCCATCCGCGTCTCCATAGTACATTTTGATATCGTGTTGTTTTATATACTTGGCTTTCGTGTATTCGGTACGGCTCGAGCCAGCAAAAATAACATCATGCATATCTTTGATATCAAACGCCTTTTTCAAGTAATTTGTGGTGAAGCTACAATCAGATCCCGTACGACCTGTAATGAAATAAATACTATCGCCACGTTCTTGGTGCATCGCAATCAACTCTCTAGCAATGTTTTTAGGCATGCTAAATGCGTCCCAGCCACAGTTCGCCTTATCCCAAAAGTCTTGATTTGATAGGTAAGAGTAACCGTTTGGTGAAAATTCTTGCTGACCGCGATAAAAAACTGGCGTACTGAACAAGCTAGTGTCATCAATATCTAAACCAACGGCAAAAGGCGCTTTGCCTTGCAGTTCCTTCTTGATATCCGCAACAGAAATCATTTTCACATCAGCTGGCATGCCCGCCGTGGTCATATCAATGGTGGAATAGCCTTTATGCGTGCCTGGTGTTTTTGGATCCGCGTTAGCAGATAGACTAGCGACACAAGCTAGAGCAATAGTGATTGAGCGTAGAGTATGGTTCACAGTGTTCCCTATAGGTTTCATAGTTAATAACTTGCGTATCTTATCGCTAATAAATACGACTTTCTATCATCTTGTTTTGGCTTAAACTGGATCTTCAAATTTAATAAATGTGTGCTTTGAGAAAAAGTAGTCGATATATTAGGTAGCGCGGGGCGCTTTATTGAATAAGCAATCTTAACTAACACCCATGATTAGATGGTCAAACTAATTCTGATTTCATAAAAGAGTGATATTGTTAAGCTGATAGATTAAAAATTAATATACTCATTCATGGCCTAAATAGGAGCATCATATGAAAAGTGATGACAAGTTGATTCTTAAATACGAAGGAGGACAGACAGATCGACATGTCATTGACGCTATTCGCTTTGGGGAGTCGCTCAAAGGTGTAGGGAAGTTATATTCATCAGTTGCACATCTTTTATTTACTGGGGAACTTTTGCAACCTAGGGCTCAGCCAGTAGTGAGAGTTGAAGCATCTGAGAGTGGCTCTGGGTGTTATGAAATAGGAGTTCTTTTAAGCACTGTAGGTGCTCATTCAGATTTATTTTTATCCCAGAATATGGACGTTTATAAGTGGCTTATCTCTAAGATGGTTGGTTTTATTCATGATGATGCAACTGGTAGAGGTGATGCTAAAAAAGTAGCGGATGAAATAATGAAGGCATCAAAAGAAAATCCAGAAGTTAATCAAATATTAGCTCAGGGAGCTATTGATAATCAAAAGGCTCTTATTGATATTCTGGCTAGAGTGGCACTTGATAACCGTGGACCTTTGAAGTCGCTTGTAGCTCCTGTCGGACCAGATTGTAAATCACTCCAGCAATTTGAAGGTGGGCTCATAACCACAGAGGCTGATGCCGATGCAATTCGTTCGAAAAAAGAGCTAACAGTAGGTGATATTCAAGACTATGTTTGCGAGCAAATTACAGGTTTAGATGTATCTACAGGCCTTTGCAAATTAAAAATTAAGGATATTGAAGGTATTGTGAATGGGAAAATCAGTGATCCTGTATTAGAACTCCCTCATAACGTATATTCAACTGCGTTAGACATGCATACGAAAATAATAATTACCGCTAAACCTCATTTACAATTAGATCAAATTAAAAAACTCTACATCTCTAATGCGCTCCCACATTATCAAGAATAAACTTTGTATTGAAAACAAGTGTGACGCTTCATGTGAGGTAGGCGGCAGTTTCGAGTATGAAGCGTCACACGGTTTTCTTTCTAAGGCAGGGAGCCAGCTAAATTTTAGCTCTTCTTCAATCCCAAGTAGTTCTCTATCCCTTTGATCTGGTCTTCCATGTGGTGGTTGACGTAGAGTACCGTTGTTTCTTTGCCTTCGCAGATTTTTTCTATCAAGGCCAAAACTAGCTGGCGGTTCATGTCGTCTAGGCCGAGGCAAGGCTCGTCTAGGATCAAGAGTGGTGGGTGTTTGACCATGGCGCGGGCGATGAGTAATAAACGTTGGTCGCCGTAGGACAGCTTGTTGAATGGCTGGTCGGCGCGGTCTTTCATGCCAAGTAATTCAAGCCATTGATCGGCGATTTGCTTCTGGTTATCGGTGGATTTGTTGTACATGCCGATGCTGTCGTAGAAGCCGGAAATGATCACATTTTTACAGCTGGTGCTAACACGATACTCCCATTGCAATGCGGTGGAGACATAGCCGATAAATTGTTTGATTTGCCAGATGCTTTCGCCATTTCCGCGTTGGAACCCAAAGACAAAAATGTCGTTGGTGTAGCATTGTGGGTGATCGCCGGTAATCAAGGACAATACACAGGTTTTACCGCTGCCGTTGGGGCCGCTGAGTTGCCAGTGTTGACCTTGTTCAATGGTCCAATCGAGCTTGTCGACAATGACAGTGTCGCCGTATTTGATGCTAGCTTGTTTTAATTTCACCAATGGTTGGCTAGGGTCTAGGTCAGGTAGTTTAGTGCTTGGGTCTGCCTCTGGCACACTAAGATCGGTGGTTTTCAGGTGCAGCAGTTGATAAAGCTCATGAAAGGCTTGTTCGTTGTTTTTATCTACTGTCAGTGCTAGTTTTCCTGACCCGCTCACTTTCTTTTCTGAGCGTTTTTGGTGTGCTTCTTTTGACTCGAGTGCGACCTTATCCATGTAGGCGACATGGGTAATAAAATCAGGCATTTCATCAAAACGATTGAGCACTATTACCATAGGAACCGTATTGGCGATCTTCTCAAGATGTTCTTGCAACATGGTCAATGTGGCAGCGTCTAAGCCATCAAAAGGTTCATCTAGGATGAGTAAGTCCGGCCTGCTAGATAGGGCACGAACGAGCATGACTTTGCGGGTTTCGCCGGTCGATAATTTACGAAAAGCACGATCTAATAGGGGCGTTAAACCAAATTTTTCGACCAATTCTTGTGCCAGTTCAGGATCTAGGCATTGGTCAAAAATCATTTCATGGACGGGTGTGCCAAGGGAGATAACGTCCATAATATCGGCGTCGTCTTTTTTCAGCTCTTTGGCGATCAACTCGGCTTGAGCCTCAAAGGACACCAGGCCAACGTTACTTGGTAAGCCTGATAAACTGCCTTGTTCTATCTTACCCACTCCAGCCAACACAGCCGCTAAGGCGGATTTACCTGAGCCATTGGTGCCAGTAACGACCCAATGCTGATTTGCTTCAATCGACCAGTTGAGGTTGTTTAGCTGAAAACGATCGTCGAAGTTAACGCTGAGGTCGTCTAAGTGGATGGCAATACCCATGAGAGATTCCTTTTCTAAACCAAAAATACAAAATGAAGCGACAAAAAAACCGAGTCTTCAGTGATGAAAAGCTCGGCTTTTTTATAGGTAAATTACGAGGTTATGAGCGATGCCAATCTCTGTTTAACACAGTATTGGCGAGCGCAATAATCGTATTAAACGATTTTTTTCATGTCCGCCATGTGGCCACGTAATACTGTACCGATTGCTTCAACTGGGTGAGAGCGAAGCGCTGCGTTTACTTCGATTAGGCGAGCGTTGTCTACGCCGTTATCGTCAGTAGCAAGACCTTTACCGATCACGTCAGTTTTGATGTCTTTCATGAAGTCGCCTAGCAATGGTAGGCAAGCGTGGTTGTATAGGTAACAACCGTACTCTGCTGTATCAGAGATAGTCGCGTTCATTTCGTACAATTTCTTACGAGCTATAGTGTTCGCGATTAGTGGCGTTTCGTGTAGAGACTCGTAGTAAGCAGACTCAGCAATGATGCCAGCGGCTGTCATTGTTTCGAAAGCAAGCTCAACACCGGCTTTTACCATAGCAACCATCAAGATGCCGTTGTCGAAGAATTCTTGTTCAGAAATTTCTACATCGCCAGCTGGTGTTTTCTCGAAGTTAGTTTCCGCTGTGTCTGCACGCCATTGAAGAAGGTTTTTATCATCGTTCGCCCAGTCTTCCATCATTACGCGAGAGAAAGTGCCGTTGATGATGTCATCTTGGTGCTTGTTGTACAAAGGACGCATGATAACTTTAAGCTCTTCAGAAAGATCAAATGCTTTGATCTTAGCTGGGTTAGAAAGACGATCTAGCATGTTGGTCACGCCGCCGTATTTCAATGCTTCCGTGATGGTTTCCCAACCGAACTGGATCAAACGAGATGCGTAGCCAGCGTCGATACCTTCTTCAACCATTTTGTCGAAGCAAAGGATTGAACCAGTTTGCAGCATACCACAAAGGATAGTTTGCTCACCCATAAGGTCAGATTTTACTTCTGCGATGAAAGAAGACATCAAAACGCCTGCTTTGTGACCGCCAGTACCAACTGCGTAAGCTTTCGCTAGTGCAAGACCTTCGCCTTGAGGATCGTTGTCTTCGTGAACTGCGATCAGTGTTGGAACACCAAAACCACGAACGTATTCAGCGCGAACTTCAGAACCTGGGCACTTAGGTGCAACCATGATTACTGTTAAGTCTTCACGGATTTGCATGCCTTCTTCTACGATGTTGAAACCGTGAGAGTAAGATAGGCAAGCGCCTTGCTTCATAAGAGGCATAACTGCTTTAACAACTGGAGTGTGTTGCTTATCAGGGGTTAGGTTTAATACAACATCAGCTGTCGGGATCAAATCTTCGTAAGTGCCAACAACAAAACCGTTTTCAGTGGCGTTTTTCCAAGACTGACGTTTTTGTGCAATCGCTTCTGGACGCAAAGCGTAAGAAACATCTAGACCAGAATCGCGTAGGTTTAAGCCTTGGTTAAGACCTTGTGCACCACAACCAATTACAACCATTTTTTTGCCTTTAAGCGCTTCTACGCCGTCTGCAAATTCAGAGCTGTCCATGAAGCGACATTTTGCTAATTGAGCTAGTTGCTCGCGTAGCGGCAAAGTATTGAAGTAGTTAGCCATGTTATACACATCCTATAGATTTGATTAATGTCTCAGCGATAAAAACACGCCGATATTAAAAATGGGTTACACAGTCGCCAAGCAATATTTTTCATGACGTTCTGCGAGTAAGGCTAATCTATCGTAATGAAACCTTTTCGTAAATTGATATATTCGCAATACAGTGTCCCATTTTTTGCAAACATGATTTATGATGAACGAATAATCGTCGGATGAAGTTGTTTTATGAATATTAAATCGATTAAGCAGTTCCTTGCCTTGGCTGAAACACTGAATTTCGGACGCGCTAGCGACGAGTGTCATATCAGCATTTCAGCAATGTCGCGTAATATTCGTCATTTAGAAGATGAGCTAGGAGTGGCGCTATTCAACCGAGATAATCGTACTGTGGTATTGACCCAAGAAGGACAAAAGTTTCTCAAGTATGCTCGTGATACCAGCCGGCAATGGAACTTGATTCGTCATGAATTAACGGACAACTCGGATCAGCTTAGCGGTGAGATTAGTCTTTATGGTTCGGTGACAGCAAGCTACAGTTTTTTGTATGAATTGCTGCGCCGTTTTCGTATCGCTTATCCAGCCATTGAAATTAAGCTGCGGACAGGCGACCCAGAGCACGCCATTGCGCATATTTTAGATGGCAAGGAAGACATTACCATTGCTGCACGTCCAACTAATTTACCTCGTGGCTTAGCTTTTAAACCAATTGCTATTTCACCTTTGTTATTTATTGCTCCCCTTGAGCAGCAAGTACCCAATGTGCCAACAAATACGCCAACGACACCAGAAGAATGGGCGAATATCCCTATGATTCTTTCGGAAAGTGGTGTGTCTCGAACGCGTGTCGATGAATGGTTTCGTCAGCACGACATTGCGCCGCTGATTTATGCACAAGTAACAGGTAACGAAGCGATCGTGAGCATGGTGAGTTTAGGGTTTGGTATCGGGGTGGTGCCGAAAATCGTCTTGGATAACAGCCCATTGGTGGATCGAATTAAGGTGCTAGATGTACAACCTGAATTGGAGCCTTACGATATTGGCTTGTTTGCTCTAAAGAAAAGCTTGAAGAATCCGCTGGTGGAAGCATTTTGGTCGCTGATGTAACCAAAGGAATGAAGAGCAACCAGTAGCATCCTCTAAGTCGGTGCAGATAAGTCGGTGCAGAATGATAACAATATTGTATTTTGTATAACGGCCACTATTCGGGACACTGAAATGACTTAAGGTCAGTCAGTACGGCATAGTAAGTCAGTCCTGTATTGGAAGATTGGTCCGTCTGGTCCATCTGGTTTGCTAACTTTAAGTATCCGCTTGAGGCAATATTTGAAGAGCTGGCAAGTGCCGCATTGATGTTTGCTTCAACATCGGATTCAAAGATATTTTTAAGTGTTTTTAACTCGCTAGGCGAGAAGGTTAGATTAGCATTAAAGGCGGTTGTTTTATCTTCTCGAGCATCATAGTAAAGTTCATCCGCGCTTAGAGTCATGGTGACTATTTTAAGGCGATCATAATCATTATGCTTTGTGATGAGTGCTTTTATGCCATCACAACTGATCTGAACACGCTCAATACGAATGCCATCAACGACTGTGTAACCACTGGCTTCTTTACTATAACGGCCTGAAGCTGCATTTTTAGATTGCTCTAGAACCACCGCACCGCCCTCAAACTTCAGTGATTCTGCCCAGTTATAAACAAGACGATTCGGTTCCATAATCTGTTTTCGCTCGGCCAATTGCTTAATTTTTAGCTTGCTTAAGGCTTGTTCTCGGTTACTTCGTTCATCAGTACATATGTCCGGTAGTTGTTTCTTTATTTCGGCTAAGGCGGTATCTGCTTCTTCAAACTCTTTATTTTTCGATATCTCTACTTCTTTTTGTGTAACACAAGCGTAATAAGTAGCGCTTTTGTTCACGTAGTCAATTTGGGCTTCGCGTGCTTCGTAAACTGTATCTAGCAAATTTTTAAGAGTCTTTTCGCTGTTCTTTCCTTCGGGTTGGTAATATTCGCTGTAAAACGCAATTTCCCTATCTTCTTTATTCTCCTCGTTCAAATCCAAACTTTGACAGTTATTGGTAAAAGGCGAACGGAAACGGCTGGCAATACACACTTGTCCAGCTCTCAGTGCAAGCTGTCCATTCAGTGATACATAAGTCGTTTGTACTGGGTGCCCCGAAACCATCCAACGAGAAGGGTTCATTCCTATGCCATCGTTGGCTGCAACAAGCGTTAAACCATCAACAACATTTAATTGAGAGTTAGTTGAGCAAGCCGATAATAGCAGTGCAGCAGGCAGTAGAATGGAGTGTTTCATTGAATCTCTCCTTGGCAAAAAGTAATAGGGCTACTTTAAATAAAGCAAATAATCGTCATAAATCCAGTGTGAAGTAAAAGCGACCAGAGATATTGCAGTATTAAGCCTGGCGTGAGACGCCATTTTCGTATTGCTTGCCTTCAATTGTTTTCGTTTTCTTTATGATATCGAGGCTTGGCTTTAAAGGAATTAAAATGCCCATCCGGTTTTAACTCAGGTGATAAGAGGGGATAGCATTGATGGCGAACGAAATAGTGGTCATGTATTTGTGATCTGGAGCAGATCTCGTTGTTTTTATAGAAAGAAAAGAGCCTTTCAAACATCTATTTGAAAGGCTCTTGCATTTATAAAAACGATTTGGACTTTTTAATTAAAAAGGACTTATTTCCAACCACCTTGGTCCATTAATTTAACTGCTTGACGATTGTTTTCACCCAATACACTTAAAGACACCTGATCGCCTTTAAACTCACCGAATGTCGCTAAGCTTTTAGGTGGCGCAACACCTTCGATTACAGGGTATTCGTTGTTAACATTCGCGTACCATTTTTGACTTTGCTTATTCGTTAAGAAATCGATTAATTGTTTGGCATTGCCTAGGTTTTTAGATGATGCCGTGATGCCAATGCCACTGACATTGACGTGAGCACCACGTTCGTTCGTCGATTGGTTAGGCCAGAACATTTTTAGCTTGTCAAAAACAGCACGATCTTCTTTTTTGTTGCTTAAGCCTAAACGGCCAAAGTAATAGGTGTTTGCTACCGCGATATCACAAACGCCTGCAGCTGCTGCTTTGATCTGATCTGTGTCGCCGCCCGCTGGTGGACGGGCAAAATTGGCAACCAAGCCTTTAATCCACTCTAACGTTTGTTTCTCTCCGTCCGCATCTATCATGGAAGCAACCAAAGATTGGTTGTAAATATTACTGGATGAACGAATGCAGACTTTACCCTTCCATTTAGGATCCGCTAGATCTTCGTAAGTGGATAAGTCGGCAGCGGACACCGTTTCTGGATTATAAAAAAACACACGAGCACGTTGAGATAAACCGTACCAGTAACCGTCGCGGTCTTTTAGGTGTTCAGGTACAACCTTATTTAGGTTGTTAGTTGTAAACGGCTGCAGCACGCCAGCTTCTTTTGCTCGGTACAAACGACCTGCATCCACAGTAATGAACACATCGGCTGGGCTGGCGTCACCTTCAGATTGTAAGCGGCTTAATAGGGCATCGGCGCTGCCAGTAATTAGGTTTACTTTGACGTTGTTTTCTTTTGAATAGATTTCTAGCAAGGGGGCAATAAGTGCTTCGCTGCGAGCGGAGTAGACATTAACCTCACCGCTAGCGTGAACAGATGCACTGCTAAAAGCGAGAATTGAGGTTGCACCAGCCAAGGTGAAGAGTGACGTTTTTATTGTTGGACGTTTCATTTCAGGTTCCTATCTATAGTGAAAAGTTCGATGTATTCATGAATTACTTCTGTTATAGACAGACGTTAATGGAAATCGTTCCTGTTCAGGTTTTTATTTGTGCATATTTTTCAATTACAGGTACACTGGGCGAACACAATTTCGCCCATCTGATTTTGCCTCGTATAATGCTTTATCTACCATATCGAGGATGCTTTCTAGTTCTGTTGTTGGATCCAGTTCAATCACGCCTGCTGACAGCGTGATATGTACAGGTTTCTGGTCGATAGAAAAGATATGAGTCGCCATGCCTTTACATAGGCGCTCAGCCATCTCGAAGGCATTTTGTATGTTTGTATCTCGCATCAATATATAGAATTCTTCACCGCCAACACGGAACAGGCTGTCACTAGATCGTAGTTGGCTTTGAAGCCATTTAGCAATGAGTTGCAGTGCTTGATCGCCTCCACCGTGGCCAAACTTGTCGTTGATTTTTTTAAAAAAATCCACATCTAGAGTCATTAAACTGAGCCTTTGCTCTGAATGTTTTCGCTTCTCGAACTCATCTTGAATAATGAGATTGAATTCTCGACGATTTGACGTGCCAGTTAACGGATCCGTGCGGGTGGCTTTATCTAATTGACTAATAAGTTGGTTACGTTCGGTAACGTCTAACATGACCCCAACTTGCCCTATGGCTTGCCCGTTTGAATTGGTGAAAACGGCTTTATTGAATTCTATTTCATGAATAGACCCATCGCCAAGCTGTACTTCTGCTTCATAGCGTTGCGTACCACCTTCGGCTAATAATTGGCAATCGGCTTTATAATATGTGTCTGCAAGGGGCTTTGGAGCGATATCATAGACAGAGTGTCCGATAATTTCTTCTCGAGAAAGTTCTAGAAATTGACAAAATGCGGTATTACAGCCTCGGTATATGTGTAGGTGATCTTTGAAAAATAGGGGGGCGGGAATCGCATCTATGATGATTTGTAACATATCATCTTCAGCTTGATGGGAACGGTTTACTGTTAAGCCTGAAATCTCAGATATCAGCCAGGCGGTAAGGTGCTCGTCGTCACGGGCGAAGCAGTTTATTGCACCTTTTTGTATCCATTTAACACTATTATCTAAACTCCACTCATCAACTATAACGATGGTTCTTCTAGATGCTAAAAGAGGCCAATCCGACGCCTTTATGTCCTTTTCTGCAAGTAATACTATGGCAAAAGTAGGTGACTGATCGATACTTTGTATCGCCTTCCATTCGACGGTTTGTCCATACATACATAAGGCTGTATGGAATTGCGTCTTCCATGATGCTAGTAAGGGTGAAAAATATAAAATAGAAGGAATCATTGGCATCCATGATCGTTTGTTTACTAAGCGATATCGTCTCATAGCTTTAAAGACCATTGTGTAAAAAAGTGTAGGTGGTTTAATGATCTATGTTCATGTCCTGTCGTTTTATCGTAATGAAATAGGAGAAGTGTGATCACCGTGAAGGCACCTAACCACTTGTAAAATGGATAGGTGCGACGGGGCTCTACTAGCTAGTATTAGAGTTTAAAGAAACTTAATTGCTGCTGCACATCAACACTACTTTGAGCCATGCTAAGCCCTGAATGTTTAGCCATTTCAGCACTTTGTCTTGTTAAGCTTTGCACAGAGTGCATTTTCTTGGTGATGTCTTCGGATACCTCGGTTTGTTCTTCTATGGATTGGGCTATTTGTAGAGCCTGTTCTGATACTCGTTCAATGCCCGTCAGAATATTCCCGGTTAGTTCGTTGGTTTTCTCCACTTGGCTTTTTGATGATTCGACTAGTGTTAAGCTGACTTTCATACAGTTGACTGCTTGTCCGCTTGCAGTACTAAGCTGGGCTAAGAGGGTTTCAATTTCATTCACGCTAGCTTGTGAACGTTGTGCTAGCGTCCGAACTTCGTCAGCAACAACCGCAAACCCTCGGCCTTGTTCACCTGCGCGAGCGGCCTCTATCGCAGCGTTAAGAGCCAGTAGGTTAGTTTGCTCTGCGATACTGCGAATAACATCTAAGATGGTTTCTATATTGGTCGTCTCTTGGCGTAGCTGCGTGACAACGGTACCCGTGTCCTTTAAAGATGTAACCAGTTGATTGATGGCATCTAGAGTGCTATTGGCCGTGGTTAAACTCGTTTGCGCCACAGTACGAATGTCACTGGCAGCATCGGCAGATTGTTGGGTATTGTCAGCAATGGTGCGGTTATTTGCAGACATTTGATCCAGTGCCACAACCACTTGAGTGGTATTGTCCATAATGTGGACAGAATATTCGCCGACTTCCTGGTTTACTTTTAATACTTCTTGGCTGTTTTCATTCACCTTGTCTACTGAATTGAGCACGTCAGTAATGACAGAACGTAGGTTTTTAGCGGATGTATTAATAGCGCGACCAAGGTCTGCAATCTCATCGCTTCCAGATACTTTCACGGGTTTGTTGAGATGGCCTTGCGCCATGTTTTGTGCTGCGTTACGAACCGCAAAAATACCTCGCACTATGTTGTTGGATATCAAATAGCTGAGGGTGATGGAAATGACGAGGGCGATTAAAATAGAGACCCAAAAGCCGATTTCAATATTTGTAACTAGGCTTTCTGTTTGTTGCTTGGCTTGTATAACTTCCTTGTTTGTTTTGTCTGTCAGTGTCGCAAAGTATGCCATTAAGTCATTGTAGGAGTTGATAAAAGCTGAAAATACCGTAAAGGGGGCTTTGTTGTCGGCTGAGTTTTCCATGGCGCTGACAAATGTCTTTGTTTTGCTTTGGAAGTCGTTGACGAGTGTTTGAAGCTTTCTAGACTCGGCAGATTGGTTTGGAAGGCCTTTATTGAGGTTATTGATCAACGCGGGTGTTGTGCTGTAACTCTCTGAAATAGCCTGTAAGTAACCTGGAATCTGCTTCTCTAGTGATAGGAGATAAGCAATCTGTAAACCTCGTGCATTGAGCACGATATTTATTTGTGCTTCTTTTACTCGTTCCAAATTAAGTGAGACATTGTGGTTTTCTTCATAGAATCGATCAAAGCGATTTGCTAATTCTGTACTTTTTGCTTTTATTAAACTTAGTGCCACCAAAAATATAATGATGATGGAGAAAATAAGAGTAATAAATTTTGCCTTGACGGATAGATTGTTCATGTTGGGTCCTTCAACGTATAGCGGTTTTATTGCATTGTTTTGGTGCGTTATTAATATGGCATTTCTCATGAAAAATCAAAATAATTCTCATTAAAGAAAGATTATTTGGTGTGGGAGTCAGTATGTTTAGATTTTCTAAATGGATTAGAGTCAGCCATAAGACAACTATCAATAAAGATTCATATTTCACTATTCCGTTATGTTTAAAAAAGTGGACAATAGCGGTCTTTCTTGTCGTTCATATTCCTGCAGGACATCATGATATCAACTCCTTCTACTGAGGATACGGCTTCTCGTCGTGTTCAATACTTGCGCGTTTTTGTGCTGGGCTTCAGTGCTTTTATTTTTAACACTACGGAATTTGTTCCAGTGGGCTTGTTGTCGGATATTGCGCAAAGCTTTTCGATTCCGCCAGCTCAAGTTGGCTGGATGTTGACTGTCTATGCTTGGATTGTGGCGCTTATGTCGCTGCCAATGATGTTATTAACTCGCAAGCTAGAGCGTAAGACGTTATTGATTGGTTTGTTTGCCTTATTTATCGCGAGTCATATTTTGACGGTAGTGGCGTGGAGTTTTACTACCTTGTTGGTGAGCCGTATCGGTATTGCCTTTTCTCATGCTGTGTTTTGGTCAATTACTGCTTCCATTGCTATTCGGGTTGCTCCGCAAGGAAAACATACTTTTGCGCTGAGTGTATTGGCAACGGGAACGGGATTGGCGATGGTACTTGGTGTTCCGGCGGGGCGTATTATTGGCCAGCTTTTGGGGTGGCGAACTACCTTTGCCGTTATTGCGATCATCGCATTAATCATCATGCTGGCCATGTATCGCTTACTGCCTAATTTGCCCAGTTTATTTTCGGGTTCTCTTAGTAAGGTGCCAGAAGTACTTCGCAATAAAGTATTGCTAGGTATGTATTTGTTTATTTTCGTGATTTTCTCTGCTCATTACACGGCTTATAGCTACATAGAGCCTTTTTTGAAAGAGATAGGTTCAGCAAGTGGCCAGTTCACCACATTAGTATTATTACTGTTTGGATTGGCAGGGATTGTCGGCAGTATTTTGTTTAGTTATTTTGGCGAAAGAGCGAATACTCTGATGTTGGTTTCTAGTGTTGTTATCGCATCCTTTTCGATGAGTGTTTTGTACTTTGTCGCGCCAAGTGGTTCTTTATTGATTGCCTGCGTTCTTCTTTGGGGGGCGTCACTGATGATTATCGGCTTGAGTATGCAGATACGAGTACTGAAAGTAGATGATACCGCGGCTGATATTATTATGTCTTTATACTCTGGTATTATAAATTTGGGTATCGGTGCAGGCGCTCTAATTGGCAGTCAGGTTATTCAGTTGATCGGTCTGGCGAGTGTTGGTTTCACCGGAGCTATTTTAGGTATTTGTGCTCTGGTGGTGATTTGGAGTTTATTAAAGCGTATTAAAATCGCTGTAGAATAAATGCCCCTTTTAATTGTCGTTTAGAGTGAAGGTACCGTTTTCCCCCATCTTTTAAAGGTATTAAGTTTACAACTGTTAAGGTGCAATAGACATATTGTGCCTGTATTCTGTATGTCTTTATGTGACTTTATAAGAGCCCTCTATGTTTAATTGGTTAAATGTCTCTATGACACGGAAAATAAGTAGCCTATCTTTTGTTCTCTTGTCGTTTTTATTTGTCGTTATTCTTTATTCTACTTATCAGACACAAAAAATTTATAAAGAAATGCAAGAGGTGGCTGAGATTGATATTCCTCTGTCAGAGGTTATTGCTGATATCGAAATACTGCAGCTTAAACAACATTTATTGATGGAAGGTATTCGCTTACAAGGCGATGCATTTTTTGCTGATGAAGTATTACAGGCCAAAAGTGTTAAAGGTTTTGATGAGTTTAGCCAGCGGCTATCTTCGCAGTTAGATAAAAGTGTCAGCATACTTCACGCTGGTATGTCATTCGGTAGTATTCGCATTGATGTGGAAGAGCATCAGTCCTTGATTCAACAAATTAGTGTATTACATAAGCACAGAATCGGCTTTGAAAGTTTGTTTTCTCGTTTTTTGAAAACAAATAAAGACCAGCATTCGGTATCTTGGGAGGAGCTGGAAAAAAAAGATAACTTATTAGATTCTCAAGCAGAAGAATTGCTTGCGAATATTGAGCGACTCACGATGAAAGTAGCCGCGACAGTGGAAAAGCAAGAACGCGACTTTATGGTGATGAATGCCATTTTGGGCGTTTCTGCCTTTGCTATTGGTGGCTATTTAACTCTTTACACTATCCTATCTTTTCGTAGAAAGGTAGGCTCCTTGCGAGGTCAGATTGAGTCCTTGCATCGCTCTATTTCTTCTGAAGAGAGTGGTGACATGATACGTAATAACGGTACTGATGAATTGGATCAGTTAGAAAAAGATTTAAAAGTCCTGATGGCGCGCTTCTCATTAGAACAAGATAACCGCGACGAAGTTGAAACCCAGCTGATGGAGTTAGCGACAAAAGACAAACTGACAGGAGTGTTTAATCGACATAAGTGGGATGAACAGATCAAGGATGAAATCGCGCTAGCCAATCGCGGGCACCACTTTAGTTTAGTCTTGCTAGACATTGATCATTTTAAGAAAATCAATGATTCATACGGTCATGATATGGGGGACTATGTCCTTAAGCTGTTAGTGAATTCCCTACGCAAACGCCTACGTGAAACCGATATGTTATTCCGGATTGGTGGTGAGGAATTTGTTGTATTACTACGAGATACTAATCTTGGTGATGCTGAAGTCCTGGCAGAACAGCTACGTAAAAATGTGGAAGTCCTGGATGAAAATGATGTTCCAGCGTTTACTATTAGTTTGGGCGTCACAGACTATCAAGACTTTGACGATCAGGGGACTCTCGTAAAACGAGCCGACATTTTGTTGTACGAGGCCAAAGGCGCAGGGCGAAATAGGGTCATGGCTGGCTAACGCTTTCGTTTCTTTTTCTTATTGCATATCCTAAATTTTATCGTTTTTATATGTGCTAATATTTGTGTGCATTGTAGGAGTAAGCTTTTGAATTGAGTTGTTTCTATACTTCTTGCGTTAGCCTAACAACGGGTATCAGACTCTTTATGTTTAATTGGTTAAATGTCTCTATGACACGAAAAATTAGCGGCTTGTCTTTTGTTCTTTTGTCATTCCTATTTGTCGTAATTGTTTATTCTGCGTATCAATCTCAGCGGATCTATAAAGAAATGCATGAAGTAGCAGAAATTGATGTGCCGCTTTCCGAGGTGATGGCAGATATTGAAATGCTGCAGCTGAAGCAGCATTTATTGATGGAAAGCATTCGTCAGCAAGGCGATGTGTTTTTTTCTGACCAATCTCTACAAGAAAAAAGCATAGAGGGTTTTGATAGATTCAGTGCACAGCTTGCTGCTCAGCTAGATAAGTCTACAGAAATACTTCGTACAGGGCTTGGTTTTGGTAGTATCAGAATTAAGCTGCTTGATCATCGCTCATTGATTCAACATATTAACTTATTACATCAACATCGAATAAAATTTGATCATCTTGTTGATGACTTCCTTAAGCAAGGCAAGCAAGGTTTTTCAACATCTTGGCCAATGCTAGAGCTACAGGATAAAGGTTTAGATACTCAAACGGATGAACTGCTTAGAAAAATTGATCAACTAACCATTAATGTCTCGGCAGCAGTTGAAAGTCAAGAGCGCCATTTTGTGGTTATGAATGCCGTTTTGGGGATATCTGCTTTTGGCATTGGTACTTATCTAACCTTATATATCATCATCACTTTTCGTAAACGAATTTGGTCCTTGCGAGGGCAGATAGAGTCCCTGCACCGCTCTATTGTGGTTGAGCATGACAAGGCTTCGGTTAATCATAAAGGCTTAGATGAACTGGACGAATTAGAGACAGATTTAAAAGTATTAGTTAGGCAGTTTTCGAAAGAAATGAGTAATCGACATAAAGTCGAAGCACAACTTATTGAGCTGGCCACGCGAGACAAACTGACTGGCGCTTTCAATCGCCATAAATGGGATGAATTGATTAAAGATGAACTGGCGCTTGCTAATCGTGGGCATCACTTTAGTTTGATTTTGTTAGATGTTGATCATTTTAAAAAAATCAACGACACCTATGGGCACGATGTCGGCGATAACGTACTTAAATTATTGGTTAATACATTGCGAAAACGTCTACGTGAGATTGACGTCTTATTTCGAGTGGGTGGTGAAGAGTTTGCCGTATTGGTAAAAGATACCAATCTGGAGGGTGCCGGTATGTTGGCCGAGCAGCTTCGTAAGAAGGTCGAGGCACTCAATGAAAACGGTATGCCACCATTCACTATTAGCTTGGGCGTGACGGATTATCAAGATTCTGATGATCAAAGCCGCATTGTAAAACGTGCTGATGTTTTGCTTTATGAAGCCAAAGGAGCAGGGCGTAATACAGTGGTGATTGGCTGAGATTTTTGTATATAAAAACATTCTTCGTTGAAATGGCATGAAACCTTTCTAAAAAATTCGTTCTGCTATGTGTTTTAGGAGCTTTACATTATTGTGATCGTAAAAAGCGATAACGTTGGTCATTTTTTGTTGCGGTCAGAGCGCTTAATTCCTTTCCTGTCATAGTATATAAGTTAGAAAATTGGCTACAGCCGCTCTTTTAAGGAGAGTGTTTGCTATTCCCCTCACATTCATATTTGTGATATGTTATAACATCATTGATGTCTGTAGATAAGCACTTACCATGGCTGTAAATTTTCCACCCCCTCGCTGTACCTTAAGTGTACAGAACCTGACCTTGTTTCTAGATGAAAAAGTTCTAGTAGATAACATCAGCTTTGATGTACATGAAGGGGAGAAAGTATGCCTGATTGGTGCATCTGGATCAGGAAAGTCGCTCACCGCGCGGGCGATAAATGGCACGCTTGCACCATACATTGATGTTGCAGGTGATGTGATCGTGAATGGTGTCTCGGTAGCTCAGCAGCCTGTATTAGCACGTCGTGCCGAAGCGCGTGTGGCAACGGTTTTTCAAGATACATTCAGCGCCTTGAATCCGCTTATGAGTGTGGGTAAGCAGTTATCTCTAAGTACCAATGTACACTCTCGTGATGAGTTGTTAGCGCTGCTTAAGCAAATGCAGTTAAAAGATGCCGAGTCGCTTTTATCACGCTTGCCGTCTGAATTGTCGGGTGGACAGCGTCAGCGTCTATGTATCGCATTTGGCCTGTTAAGCGGAGCGAATTTGCTGGTGGCAGATGAGCCGACGACAGCGTTAGATGTATTGAGCCAGCAGCAAGTGATCAAGGTATTACGCCAGTGCTGTGATGATCATGCATGCTCTCATTCTGAGTATTTACATGCTAGCCCATTATCACTGTTATTTATCACTCACGATATAAGTGTCGCGGCGCAATTATGCGATCGCGCTATTGTCATGCAAGACGGAAAAATCGTGGAGCAAGGGGCGTTGCAAGATTTACTGAGCCATCCACAACACCCTTATACCCAGCGCTTAGTAAAGGCCGCTCATCAAGTCTTCTCTGATACGAAATTACCGCAAAAACAGGCTGTTAACGCATGACCCACACGCCCTTTTTACAGCTGAAAAATCTGCGTTATGGTCGTGGCCGAGAGTCTGAGATTATTCCCCAATTAAGTTTGAGCGTCGAACAGCAAGAACGCATAGGTTTAGTCGGTGAATCCGGCTGTGGCAAATCCACCTTACTCAAATTGATACTTGGCGTTATTAGCGCACAGTCAGGCCAGATTTACTGCGAAGGCGAGTCGATTCGAATTAAGCCATGGCGACCGATGAATCACTATCGCAAATTAGTGCAGTACATTCCGCAAGATCCACATACAGCATTACCGCCCCAGCAAACGGTGGCGAAGTTACTGTCAGAACCGGTGAAACGGCTCAAAATTGGTGTGCTAAATACTGAGACATTACTGCGAGCTGTTGAACAAGTTGAGTTGCCTCATTCGGTATTAAAGCAAAAGGCGAGTGAGTTATCGGGTGGGCAAGCCCAGCGAGTGGCATTGGCAAGAGCGTTAATTATTAAGCCAAAATTTTTACTTGCAGATGAGCCAACCAGTGGCCTGGATTTACCTTTGCGTGAGCAGATTAAAGAACTGTTAGCTCAAGTGTGCAAAGACAATCAAATGGGCTTATTGGTAGTCACCCATGACATCTCCATGGTGTCAGGGTTGTGTGATCGTATGTTAGTGATGCAGCAAGGTCATATTATCGAAGATCAGCTGACCGAGGATGCGCTGCGTGCCCCGAACAATATTTATACTCAACGCCTGTTAGAGGCGGTTCCTACAATTCATGCCAGCGCTTGGCATTCTCTTTCTTAATTTCGCTAATCTATGTAAAGGAAATTCCCATGAAATACGTGAAAAAATGGCCTTGGATGGCTCTTGCTCTGTCTGTGACGGCACTAACAGGATGCTTTGATGGTACGGAGGATGCCAATGAGCAGACGAGTACCAGCAGTGCAACGCAAGGCGACCGGATCAAATTAGCAATGCTGTTGACGCCACGAACAGGCTTATCGCCATTGAGTGATGACGCATTCAAATTCTCCCGTTGGAGTGTTGGTGAGACCTTAGTGTTTTTGGATAAAGCAGGCAACCTTCAGCCTAGCCTTGCCACTGAGTGGGAGCAGCTGACTCCGAACGACTGGCGTTTTACCTTGCGTGATGGGGTTATGTTTCACGATGGCACTCAACTAACGCCCAACGCTGTGGCAAATGCCCTTCGTACGGCTGCAAATGCCTCGCCTAAACCGCGTATTCTAGATGGTGTGTCATGGACAGTGAAAACAGACGGCGACAACGCAGTGATCGTTAGCAGTACTGAGCCTGATCCATTGTTGGCGCAGCGTTTAACCAGCCCACAGCTGACCATTTTGGCACCCAGTGCTTACGCTGAAAACGGTACGATTGATCCTGAAAACACAGGAACAGGGCCGTTCCGCTTGGTTAAGCTGAATGGTTCGAGCACGGCTACCATCGATCGATTCGATGGTTACTGGGGGGAAAAAGCCCAAGCACCAGGCATTGACGTAAGCTTTGTGCCGGATGGCATCGCCCGCGCATCGGCGTTGCGCTCAGGTGAAGCCGATATAGTGGAAGCCATTCCTGTATCACAAGCGCCCTTGTTAGATCCCGATATGATTCGCGAAGTGCCTATGCCACGTACTAATACGCTGTACTTGAATACGCAAAACGGCGTCATGACCAATCCTGGCATGCGTGCCGCGGTGCGTGATGCGATCAATCGCAAGCAGTTGGTGGATAACGTGTACGAATCTCGTGCGGACATCGGTGAAGGTTTGCTTGGGCCAGCATTGCCTTGGGCTGCGAAACTACGCCAGCCAGTAGCTGATCCGGTGATGCCCGCAGAACCAAATGGCGTGACTATTACCTTAGGTACTTATACAGACCGCACGGAATTACCGGAAGTGGCCGTTTACTTAGCGCAACAACTGACGGATGCAGGCTTTACCGTAAAGCAAGATGTGCGTGAGTATTCTCAAATCGAGTCCGATGCCTTAGCAGGCAAATTTGATGCCTTTATATTGTCACGCGCGACCATGCTGGATCTAGGTGATCCGGTGGCGTACATGTCGAGTGACTTTACTTGTAATGGCTCTTATAACTTGGCTCAGTTGTGTGATCCTGCTATTGACCAAGCGTTACAAACAGCATCGGCTTTACCCGCAGGAGAAGCACGTCAAAAAGCTATAATGAAGGCAGAAAATTTGATCTTAGCGACCGATGCGGCGATTCCGATGTTGCATGAACGTGTGATTCAAGGGCAATCTAAGCGTGTGCGTGATGCTATTGCAGACCCGCGTGAGCGCTTGATTATCTCTACTCGCACCCACTTAGCTTCACCTGAGATGATGGAATAAGCGTTTAGCATTTCTATGAAAAACCGTTTACGACATACCTTAAGCGCGGCGGGCTGGGTCTTTGACCTTGACCGCTCTGCGGTGTTTACCCTGTGTTCACGTTTGCTGTCATTAGCAGGCGTGGTGGTTGTGGTCGCCATGTTACCTTGGTTATCAGGGCAAGATCCGGCGCTGGCTCTGTTGCGTGCGCGCTTCTCAGAACAAAACCCGACCGAAGAAACCCTAAACGCCATTCGAGAATCCTTAGGGCTAGATCAAGGGCCGATTGCGCTGATGTTTGATTGGTTAAAAGGCTTGCTGCATGGGGATGCGGGCGTTTCTTGGGTATCAGGTAAGCCTTTGCTAGCGGATATGTTGCAAGCGGCGAGTGTGTCATTGACTCTGATGGGGTTCGCGCTCGGTACGGCGTTCGTGATTGCGCTGTTGCTGTGTGTTCAAACCATACGTCGAGGGTTACGAGGTCAAGCGTATCGCAGCAGCGGTATATTGGCGGTGACGTTCACGGCGTTGCCTGAGTTTGTGCTGGCGTCAATGCTGTTGTTACTGGGTGCTGTCTGGCTAGGGTGGTTTCCGACCTATGGATGGAAGGGTGTCTCGTATGTGGTCTTACCAGCGTTGGCCTTGGCCATCCCTGCCGGGGGCTATTTAGGACGTTTGCTGTCCGATAATATCGCTCAAGTATTCACGGAAGCGTGGGTGGCAACATGGAGCGTCGCGGGGGTGAGTCGTTGGCACATAGTCGTTGCTGTGGTGCGCCGTGCTCTTGCAACTGTGTTGCCCATGATTGGTTTAACCATTGTGTCCTTGACGGGCAGTGCGGTAGCGATTGAGAAGATCTTTGCTATTCCGGGTATTGGCCGTTCGACATTAGGGGCGGCGATATCCAAAGATGTGCCTGCGTTACAGCTGGGTATCCTCTTAATGCTGTTATTCGCCTTCTTTATCGGCATTGTGGTCAATATTTTGAAAACCATGATCCTTGGACGAGCATTACGCCAAGGGGCTATGCCGATACCTAAAGAAGCTGACGTAATTATGTCTAAAAGTAAGCGTTTAGTGCCGATTGTGTGTTTGCTTATATTGGCCGTTATGATGCTGGCAGGATTGCCTCGCGATCCTTACTCAGTCGAGTTTATGCGTTTGCAAGCGCCGTCGATGGGGTTGCCATTTGGCGCCGATGCCATGGGCCGCGACCTATTGGCTCGCTTAGCTCACGGCAGTTTGTATACCTGCGTGCTGGCGATCTTGGTGGCGTTGGCGTGTTTGATGATTGGCTTCTTGATTGGTCAATTTCCTCGTTTGATGGCGGGGCCGATTGAAGTCGCTAATGCGTTACCGCCCATTTTGAGTGGCTTACTTATCGCAGCGGTGTATGGGCCGGGTTTAGTAGGTGCGTCACTTGCAGTGATACTGGTCAGCTGGGCTCCGCTCGCTGCCCATGCGGCGGCGCTCACTGCCGAAGTCAAAGCGCGACCGTATATCCAAATGCTACCTTTGATTGGCGTTGGGGCTGTGCGTCGTAATGCCTTCTACGTGTTTCCCGCGGTGATAAAGCCTTTATTACGCCATGCCATGCTACGTGTTCCGGGTATCGCTCTGACGTTGGCATCATTGGGCTTCTTAGGTTTAGGTGCTATGCCCCCAAGCCCTGAGTGGGGTCGTGTCTTAGCCGAGGGGTTACCGTATATTGAACGCAGTTACTGGGTCGTTTTAGCCCCTGTTAGCGCCTTGGCATTGTTGTCTGTCTTTGCTGTAACGGCGGCAAGTGGACTGGGGAAAAGGTGATAATCATAGGGATGTTCGCCGAACATACTTGCTAGATGTGAGCTATTTTTCCTTTCTAATCTAAAGGCGCGGACCGCTGGTTGTTTTATTCCTAGGTTCAACTTATTCTGTTTTAAATACATTATCCGCTCTCCCATTATTTAGGTAAAGGAATAGTCCTATGCAGCATGCACCTCTTTCCGTACAAGTAACACGTGGCGGTATAGTTGAAAGTGAGCACAATATTAAAGCGGTTATTGTTTCTAGCACAGGTAAGATCGTTGAATCTTGGGGCGATGTAGATGCTTTGGTTTATCCTCGCAGTGCGATTAAAGCAATGCAGGCATTGGCTTTTATCGAGATGGGAGGAGCAGAACGTTTTGGGTTCAGTAGTGATGAAATTTCCATTTGTTGTGCGTCTCATAATGGCGAACCAGAACATGTGGCAACTGTGCAGAGTATGTTGGATAAACTTGCGTCGTCTGAGACTGATTTTGAATGTGGTTGTCACTGGCCAATGTGTGCAGAAGCGGGGTATGTACTAGCAGGAGAAGGAAAAGAGCCAAATCAGCTACATAATAACTGTTCTGGAAAGCATGCGGGAATGCTGGGGTTAGCGAACTTGCTTGGGGTTTCATCAGAGGGCTACATCGGTATTGATCATCCTGTGCAGCAGAAAATTGCCGATACCATGGCGGATATGTGCGAGTATGATTACAACACGGCACCTTGGTCCCCAGACGGTTGCTCCGCACCTACATGGGCGATGCCGCTAACGAATCTTGCTTTGGCATTTGCTAAGTTTGCTAGTCCTGATAGCTTATCAAAAGAGCGTCAGAAAGCTTGTAAAACCTTATATGATGCAGTAGTTGAGAATCCTTTCATGGTGGCTGGGACGGCGCGTTATTGTACGGATATGATGAGCATCTTACAGAAGCGCGTCTTTCTAAAAGTGGGAGCAGAAGGTGTTTATATTGCTGCTATTCCAGAATTGAAGCTTGCCATAGCACTAAAGTGTGCTGATGGCGCCGTTCGAGCCGCAGAGTCCGTCATGACCGCATTATTGGATCATGTGGGTATTACCACCTTCGTTGCGGATAACATCATGCAAAAATACCGCTCTGTTACGTTGAAAAATTGGGAAAAGCGTAAAACAGGCGCAATTGTTTGTGAGCTCTAATAGGTTAAAGGTTACTAAGGTTTCTGGCATGACCGAATTCAAATCTGTGAAAGATCTAGCTCGACTACGTCGTCTTGCTTTGGCCTCTCAGGGGTTGTTGCAGAAGAGTCCGTTTGGTAGTGGCTTAGTTGGTGCGCGTAAAGCCGTGAGTCATTTAGGTTATGTGCAGATCGATACCATTTCTGTGGTGGAGCGAGCGCATCATCATGTGTTGCATTCTAGAGTGCCTAAGTTTAAGCCGGTGATGACGAATCAACTGTTGTTGGATGGCGATGTCTTCGAATATTGGTCTCACGCGGCAGCTTTTCTTCCAATAGGCGACTTTCGTTTTTCCTTGCCTTACAAAAATGCCATTAAAAGCGGTCAAACCCATTGGTACAAAGAACCAGATGAAAAACTAATGGCCGAGCTATTGGCTCGCATTGCTGCTGATGGGCCACTTTGTTCCCGAAATATCGATACCAAATCCAGCAATAATGGCGCTGGCTGGTGGAATTGGAAACCCGCTAAAAAAGCTCTTGAGCAACTCTATATGCAAGGCGATCTCATGGTATGTAATCGTGAAGGTTTTCAGAAATTCTATGATTTAACCGAGCGAGTTTTGCCTTCTCACATTGATACAACAGTGCCAAGTATGGACGAGTTTTCGAACCATCTACTTGAGCAGCAATTACGCTGTCATGGTCTGGTTTCGTTAAAAGGACTGACTTATTTACGTCGTAATACTGGGGTGCGTAAAGCGATGAAGAATCTAGTTGATGAACGCTTGGCACAAGGCTTGTTAGCGCAAGTAACCATCCCTAATGGCGATGTTTATGTAATGGCAGCGGACGCATTAGAGCGCCGTTTGCCTCGTTTGAATAATCGCTTATTAATACTGTCGCCCTTTGATAATAGCGTGATTCAGCGTGATCGACTAAAAAGCCTGTATCAATACGATTATCAGATTGAGTGTTATGTGCCGGAACCCAAACGCCAATATGGTTACTTTTGCCTACCGCTATTATTTCAGGGGGAGTTTATTGGTCGTATGGATTGTAAAGCCCATCGTAAAGAGCGACGGTTAGAAATAAAATCTCTGTATCTGGAGTTGCGAAATGAAACACAGTACTTTGATGACGACTTGGTAATTGGTGCCTTTGTTGAAGCTATCAAGGAGTTTAGTCAATTTCAGCAATGTGACTCCATATCCTTGACAGCTGTTGAGCCTAAGTACCTTGCTCAACCTCTGCGTAATTTATTCTTTCAAATGAATCTCGGTTGAGGACTTTACAGTTCGCAGCGATACCGAGGTTTGGAACTTTCGGATGTTGGCTTCAGTGTGAAGCACTCGGTCAACAAAGCTTTCATAAGCTTGAATATCTGGCACAGTAACGACCATCATAAAATCATAGCCGCCTGTTATTTGGTAGCAGTGCCTCACTTCATTTGCTTTGCTAATAACGTGTTTAAAGGCGTCATACACATCTTTCCTATCCCGCTCCATTTCTACCGACACCAGCAAGGTCAGCTTATTGCCGCTCAATTCTGGATTCACAAGAGCGACGTCACCGACGATGATGTTGTCATCTCTCAGACGTTTTACTCTTTTGTGGCAAGCTGGTGGCGATAGCCCTACTTCTTCGGCTAGTTCAACATTGGCGATGCGATTATTACGCTGCAAGATGACTAGGATGTTTCGATCTATTTTGTCTAATTCCATATATTTCTCAAAATTATAATAATACGAATAAAAATTTCTTCTTATATTTTATATTAAAAATATTTAGCGATATCAATGGTTAAATTGATCGACATATTTCTTCTTATCTCAATAGAATTTATTTATAAATTGTTTGGAGTAAGAGAAGTGAATAAACGCATATGTCGTTGGGTTGGTCTTTTATGGAGCGGTCTCTGGAAAGAGATTATTGATGTCACCTGGACGCTTTATAAAATAATGATTCCGATGATTATCGTGATCAAGGTTGTTGAAGAATTTGGTGGTATAGAGCTGCTAAGTCACTGGTTGAGTCCTGTTATGTCTTTAGTTGGCTTGCCCAGTGAGATGGGCTTAGTATGGGCAACAACCCTGGTTACCAATATGTACGCTGGGCTTGTGGTCTTTATGAGTATGGACGCTGACTTAACCGTCGCCCAAGTCTCTATTTTAGGAACGTTATTGTTGCTCGCACATTCATTGCCAGTGGAAGTGGCGGTGGCTAAAAAGGCCGGAGTAGGCATTGTTGCGACACTGGTGATAAGACTTGGTGGTGGTTTATTAATGGGTTGGATACTCCATCACATTTATCAAGGTGGAAATTTATTAAATACACCAGCGCAGACTGTGTGGAAACATTCACCAACCAGTGACCCTAGCTATATTGCATGGGCGTTTGATCAACTTCAAAGTCTTGCGATGATTTTTTTGGTAATTGCTGCACTGATGACGTTTTTACGGTTGTTAAAATTGCTGGGGGTAGAAAAGCTGATGGCAATACTGCTTAAGCCAATTTTGTCAGTGCTTGGTATCAGCCGAGAAGCAACCAATTTGACGATTGTTGGTATTACGCTAGGGGTTTCTTTCGGTGGTGGTTTACTTATTAACGAAGCAAAACGAGGCCATATTTCACCACGAGATATTTTTGTCGCCATGATGTTGCTCAATCTACTTCACAGTTTGATTGAAGACACCTTACTTATTCTGTTGATTGGCGCAGACTTTATGACTATTTTTTGGGGACGAATTGTTTTTTCTGTGGTTATTGTGGGGGTTTTAGTCTTTGCTCTTAGGCGAATAGATGAAAGCACTTGCCGTAAATATTTTTACAAGAAGATAAGCGATTAGACTCTAAATCATGGGCTGACTTTGGCCAAAGTCAATTGTAACCATTCTTTAAAATGAATTGCCGCTTGGCTGGTTTGCACCCGCTTGGGGATAACTAAGTAGTAGTGTAGGCCAGTGATAGATTTTGACATCTTGTCTGTGCCTTGGGTTAACCAGCCGTTTTTAATCGAGTTTTCGACGGCAAGCTGGCTGATGATAGCGATACCTTGCCCAGAAAGTGCAGCCTGAGCGGTTAGGTTTTCGTCATCAAAATAGCGAATATTTGGTCGAGAGTCGACAACGATGCTTTTGATCGTTTCTTCTAGTCCTAAATTCGGGAGGTTTGGATTCTTCCATTGCGTACAGAAAAATACGACATCAGACAGATTTTTACGATGTTTTTCCCAATATTCTGGGGTCGCAAAAAAGCCAAGAGATTCTTGAACTAGTGGTTGATGAGTAAGAGCCTTAATTTCTCGTTGTTTAGGTGGCTCTCCGTAGCGAATTGCCATATCCACACGTCTATCATGTTCCATATCTATAAGGGTTTCTTCTGCCCTTATCTGAATGTCTATGCCAGGGTATTGTTGTTGAAAATCGGCAAGGTTTGGAACTAACCACATTGCCGCAAACGAGCTGGTCGTGCTGATAGTTAACGTACTAGAAGAGCCTTTTAATTGACTTACTGTTGAGAGTAGATCTTGCAGGGACTGATTGGCCGATGCCGCTAATAATTTGCCTTCTGTCGTTAAGGTCACAGCTCGTGTTTTTCGCTCAAATAGTCTTACTTTTAAGCTATCTTCAAGTGCTCTTATTTGATGTGAAATAGCTGTCGGTGTCACATTCAATTCATTGGCAGCGTCTTTAAAACTGTTTAACCGAGCCGCAGATTCAAAGGCTTTGATGGCATTTAAAGAAGGGAGTTGTTGAAACATAAAGGCACTCTATGGATGAGAATAACTACTTTATAGGAAAAATAAGACCATTTGTCACTAAAACGATTGCCGAACACACTATGTCGACTCACTATCAATGAAAGAGACATAAAGCATGAAAACTATTCTACATATCGACTCCAGTGTACGTCGTACTGATAATTCGACGCCAAGCTATAATTCGATTTCGAAGTCATTTGGACGTTATTTTATCGATACATGGCTGAATAAAAATCATCAAGACAAAGTGGTTTGTCGCGACCTTGGTCTTAATCCGCCAACCTTTATTTGCCAAGATTGGATTGCTGCGGCATTTACCCCAGAGCAAAACAGAAGCGAGTCACAGCAGCGAGTATTAGCTGAGTCTGATAGGTATTTTGATGAAGTGGCTCAAGCGGATATCATCCTCATTACCGCCCCCATGTATAACTACGGCATGCCAGCGGTATTGAAGGCGTGGTTCGACCAAATGCTGAGAGTGAATAAAACCTTCACCTTTGACCTAGCGCGAGGCGACTTTCCGATTGAACCTATCTTGTCAGGCAAGACCTTAGTTTTACTGACTTCAGCTGGTGAGTTTGGTTTTGGTATTGGTGGTGTACGTGAACAAATGAATCATTTAAGTCCACATATTAAAGAGTTAGCCAAGTATTTGGGCGTGGATAAGTTTTATGAAATCGGTTCGGAATACCAAGAATTTGCGGATGATCGTCACGTTTTATCGGTCGAAAAAGCAAAGCAAGATATTGTCGCTTTAGTAAACCTATTGAACTGATTAACGGCTATAAAAACAGCGTGGAAGTTTATCACTTTCATGCTGTTTTTTTTGATGTCGAATTTGGCTAAAAGCTCAAACGATTCATTCAAAGCCAAACAGCGTAGGCAAGTACAAGGTGATCACTGGCACGTAGGAGATGAGTGCAAGTAAGCTGAAAAGCATTAAGGGAGAGGGAAATAGTAATTATGATCGACTCTCTAGCTAGTGACCTTTGTATTCATTTTAGTTATAGTAGTTTAAAACAAATTTGTTATGTTATAACATTTTATATATGTTGTTAATTTTTAAGTACTTAAGCCCTTTCCATTTCTTCCTATCAAGTAGGGCGCTCTATGGATGAATATTTTGTGAATAGCACATTAAGCAAAAAGCTTTCTGTCGCAGTATTGTCTGGTTTTTCTAGGTGTAGGTAAGTCCAGCTTACGAAATCATATTCTGAATAATCGCGAAAAGAGTGTTTTGAACAGACGAAAAAATGGTGGAGATGAGCAATGAAAGGGGAAGCGTTGTTGGGAGCTGAGTTGGGTAATTGCTTATTGAACGATGAAGAAATGCGTCTAGGCATGAACACCTGGAAAACATGGCGAACCTTTTCTCTGAATGGGCTTAATTCTGATCATTTCTTATGGTCATAAGGTGTGTTTTTCTAAGGAATCAATGTAATGACGAATTTACTACCTGATGTTTCTATCAGTGAAACAGTGGTCAATGAATCCCCTTTAGAGTGGGTGGGAATGAAGGGGATAGATTTACCCATTACTGTCAGTGAAACTAATTGTGAGGCTCATTATTACAGAGAGTTACACGCCCACGCTGACGTACAAGTTAATCTGCCAGCAGGTCATGTTAAAGGCATTCATATGTCTAGACTTTATCGGCTATTAGACACACTCAGCGATGGAGACGCCCTGTCACCTTATCGCTTAGAAAGCTTGCTTAAAGCTATGATAGAAACTCATCAAGATTGCTATACGGACAGTGCTCGTTTACGTCTGAAGTTTGATCTTCTAACCCGCCGTCCCGCCTTAATGACAGAAGGTGCTTCTGGTTGGAAATCTTACCCCGTGTGTTTGGATGTCTATCTTAGTGATAAATCTTTTCAAATTAATGCTCAGGTTATTGTTCAATACTCGTCTACTTGCCCTTGCTCGGCGGCGCTATCTCGTCAATTAATTGAGCAGCGTTTTTTAAGCGATTTCGTCAATCAACCTGCATTAGCTCCTGATACTGTTGCCGCATGGCTACGAGACAATGCCAGCTTAGCAACGCCGCATAGTCAGCGCAGTGAGGCTAGTGTTCAAGTCGATGTACCAACGAATCAGCAGGAATTTGGTCTACTCTCCTTGATTGATCAAATCGAAGTGGCATTAGGCACACCATTACAAACGGCCGTCAAGCGTGCTGATGAACAAGCATTTGCAGCATTGAATGGACAAAATTTGATGTTTGTAGAAGATGCGGCGCGTCGAATTCAAGCGGCATTAAATGGCAAATTTTCCTCGCCTAAGGTTCACGTCCGACATTTAGAAAGTTTGCATCCACACGATGCCGTTGCTTGGTCTAACGCGCCAGAACAGCAAACTACAGCGGACCTAACACATCCCAGCTCATCTATATTGATGAAAATGTCATCATGATCATGATCATGATACGCAAAAAACTCGCGGTGATTTGCCCACGGCTCTTCCTAGAGTGTTTGTTAATCCAACTGTCATTGCGCATCAACAGACAATGGATTAATGGCTATAAACGTATTCAAAATGAGTTTTAAGTGATGCGAGTCAGCCATTGATTGACTAAGCGCTTGCTCTTAAACCATCGCCAAGAAAAAAGAGGAAATACCATGTCTAATACAAATAAAACAGCGCTTGTTGTTAGTGCTCATTCAGCGGATTTTGTTTGGCGCTGTGGTGGCGCTATTGCCAGCCACGTTAAACAAGGTTGGCACGTTAAAGTCGTCTGTTTGTCATTTGGTGAGCGAGGTGAATCCGCCAAATTATGGAAGCTCCCCGATATGACCCTAGAAAAAGTAAAAGCAGCTCGACGCGATGAAGCGCAAAGAGCAGCCGATATTTTAGGGGCAGACGTAGAGTTCTGGGACATTGGTGATTATCCCATGCGTGTCAGCGATGATACCTTGTTTCGCATGGTGGATTTGTACCAAACATTGCAACCAGAGTTTGTTTTGAGTCACTCCGTTAAGGATCCTTATAACTTCGATCATCCCCTTGCCATGCATCTAGCCCAAGAAGCCCGTGTAACAGCTCAAGCAGCGGGGCATAACCTAGAGCAAAAAGTACTGGGAGCACCGCCGGTTTATGCCTTCGAACCTCATCAAACAGAACAATGCGAATGGACACCTAATACCTTTCTAGACATTACCGATGTTTGGGATCTTAAGCGTCAAGCGATTGAATGCATGGCAGGGCAAGAACATTTGTGGGCGTATTACACTCGCGTTGCACAGCAGCGTGGTGTTCAAGCAAAACGCAACATTGGTATTACCACGAAGCGCAACATTGAATACGCCGAAGGCTACATGAAACTTACTCCAACTGTCGTGGACACGCTATGAACTCGGTTATATCCAAAGTAGCACTCATCAATATCACGCTGCCTGATGGCAGCGTGCGTGAATACTCTGCGCCAATCAGCGTCACACAAGTTGCTCAATCGATTGGTGCAGGCCTTGCTAAAAATACCTTGGCCGGCAAGGTCAATGGCCAACTCGTCGATGCATGTGATCTAATTTCCCAGGATGCCAGTTTAAGCATTGTCACGCCAAAGGATGACGAAGGACTTGAGATCATTCGCCACTCTTGTGCGCATTTAATTGGTCACGCAGTTAAGCAGCTTTACCCAACGGCCAACATGGTGATTGGTCCTGTGGTGGAAGATGGCTTTTACTATGACGTTGCTTTCGAGCGACCATTTACGCCAGACGACATGGCTGCCATTGAAAATCGCATGGCAGAGTTGATCAAAAAAGGCTACGACGTCGTAAAAAGGGTCATTCCTCGTGACGAGGTCATCCGTACGTTTGAAGCCCGTGGGGAGGCGTATAAACTTCGCTTGATCGAAGACATGGGAGACAATGTCACGGAAATGGGTTTGTATCATCATGAAGAATACATCGACATGTGTCGCGGCCCACACGTACCGAATACGCGCTTTCTTAAAGCCTTTAAACTAACCAAACTAGCGGGTGCTTACTGGCGTGGTGACGCGCAAAATGAACAATTACAGCGTATTTATGGCACTGCATGGGCAGACAAAAAACAGCTGTCAGCTTACTTAACTCGCTTAGAAGAAGCTGAAAAACGCGATCATCGAAAGCTGGGGCGTGAACTGGATTTATTTCACTTCCAAGAAGAAGCCCCTGGGGCTGTTTTCTGGCACAACAAAGGTTGGACGGTATTTCAAGAACTGATCGCCTACATGCGTCGTCGCCAAAAAGAGGCAGGCTATGAAGAAGTGAACTCTCCCGACATGATGGACCGCAAACTCTGGGAAATATCAGGGCATTGGCAGAACTATCATGACCACATGTTTACTACACAAACGGAAGACAGTCGTTCTCTTGCTCTCAAACCAATGAACTGCCCCGGTAGCGTCTTACTGTATCGTCATGGTTTGAAAAGCTTCCGCGATTTGCCTATTCGTATGGGAGAGTTTGGCAAGGTTCATCGTTACGAACCATCTGGCTCTTTGCACGGCTTGATGCGCGTTCGTCATTTCACTCAAGACGATGCTCACATTTACTGTACGCCTGCTCAAATGGAGTCCGAATGCCGTGATGTGGTGTCCTTGGTATTGGATATTTACCGCCAATTTGGTTTCGACGAGGTGCGTATTAAGCTATCCACTCGTCCAGAAAATCGTATGGGCGACGATGCCACATGGGATGTACTAGAAAACACCCTAACCGATGTCTTGGCGCAGATGTCTCTCGATTACCAAATCAACCCTGGAGAAGGCGCTTTCTATGGTCCGAAACTGGAATTTGTTTTAAGAGACGCCATTGGCCGAGATTGGCAGTGTGGCACTCTGCAAGTAGACATGAATTTGCCTGAGCGCTTTGGCATAGAATACGTCGACATGGATGGCCAGAAAAAACAGCCTGTCATGCTGCACCGCGCACTATTTGGTTCACTGGAACGCTTTATTGGTATTTTGATTGAGCATCACGCGGGCACACTCCCTACTTGGCTGGCGCCTACACAAGCTATTGTATTGGCTATAAGTGAAGACAATAACGTCTACGCGCAAGATGTCGCGGCACTACTAGAAGGCGAACATATACGCACCGAAGTTGACATCAGTAATGAGAAAATAGGCTACAAAATTCGCAAGCACACCTTGCAACGTATTCCTTACTTGCTTGTAGTTGGCGCGAAAGAACAAACCTCTGGCTGTGTTGCGATTCGCAGTCAAAGCGGTGAAGATCTTGGCGTCTTGCCTTTAAGTGACGCTATTACCTTATTACAACAAGCTGCCCAAGCGCCAGATCTATCGACACGTTTGGTAACTCAACAAGCGCTAAAAAGCAGGCTATTAGGTGGCGAGCAGCAAACAGACCACATCAAAGGAGTCGAATGAGTTCCTCTATTATTCAATCTAACCAATACTATGCTGATTTACTTGTCCATGGCGGCACCGTCATCACCCCGAATGGCGAAGAACGTATTGATATCGCCTGCAGTGAGGGCTGTATTGTTGCCCTTGGCAATCTAAAAGACGCTTGGCAAGCTGACAAATATCTTGATGCAGGCGGCTTGCATATCTTACCTGGGGTGATAGACAGCCAAGTGCATTTTCGTGAACCTGGCTTAATACATAAAGAAACCATCGAAGCGGGTACCCGAGGCGCGGTATTAGGCGGTGTGACCAGTGTGTTTGAAATGCCCAATACCAATCCACTTACTCTTAATGAGAGTGACTTAAACGCCAAGCTTGCCATTGCTAAGCAACAAGCATGGTGTAACTTTGCTTTCTACATGGGTGGTTCAGGAGCTAATGCCGAGCAACTGGATAAGCTAGAAAAACTGCCAGGTTGCTCTGGTGTTAAAGTCTTCATGGGCAGTTCTTTTGGCGATTTATTAGCCGACGATGATGATATTCTGCGACGTATTGTTGCTCATGGCTCTCGCCGTATGGCGGTTCATGCCGAAGATGAAGCGCGATTGAAAGTGCGTAAAAGCATTGTTGAGACTAGTAAAAAAGTCACCGATCACCCAGTGTGGCGAGACCCAGAAAGCGCACTGATGGCCACCAAGCGCATCGTCAAAATAGCCAGCGAAGCAAATCGTCGTTTACATGTACTGCATGTTTCTACTAAAGAGGAAATGGCATTTTTGGCCCAGCACAAACACAGAGTCACCGTCGAAGTCACGCCACACCACTTAACCATGAGCGCACCGGAGTGTTACGACCGTTTAGGAAGCCTAGCCCAAATGAATCCGCCTGTTCGCGAACAAGTCCATCAAGATGCGCTTTGGCAAGCCATTCAAGAGGGAGTAGTGGATGTAATTGGCAGTGATCATGCTCCGCACACCCTAGAAGAAAAAGCACAACCTTATCCGCAATCGCCAAGTGGCATGACAGGCGTTCAGACCCTACTTCCACTGATGTTGGATCACGTCAATGCTGGTCGCTTAAGCCTATTACGCTTAGTGGATCTCACCAGCTCAGGGCCCGCAAGAATTTTTGGTATAGAAGGAAAAGGGCGGATTGCCCTTGGTTACGATGCGGACTTAACTCTCGTTGACCTTAACGCAAAACGAGACATTCATAATGATTGGATCGCCAGCATTAGCGGCTGGACACCTTATCAGGGTAAAGTCATAACTGGCTGGCCGATTCATACCATAGTGAATGGACAGCTTATCGTCGAAAACGAAGTTTTGGTTGGCAAACCCAATGGGAAAACGATTCAATTTCTAGATGTCTAAATAGCCTTATTTTGGCGTATGCTCAGTGAGAATTGTCAAAAAAGCAGCACGAACGTTTAGCGCGCTAATACTGTTTTTTTGATACTAAATTTAATTAAAAGCCAATCAATTATTTCATTTTATTTTGGGGCTGTTCTTAATAAAGTACAGTCTCCAAAACTAATCTAAGCAAAAAATATAGCCTCACTTAAAGGCTATATTTTTAAAAGGCTATACTTTTAATCGCTCACTCTTTTTATCCGCTTTACTACACGATCCCAGAACCAGTTTTGTTTGGGTCTGCTGGGCGAGCCTTGGCGACGGCAGCACGGTAGCCGCTGGCACGGTAACAGCTAACAGGGTCGATGGCACCGCCAGTGTGTAATCTCGCCATTTGCAAGATTGGTTCGACATCCAAATTGTAAGCTTGTTTCAAGCTAGCTTGTGCCATCATTGGATCGTTTGTTTCTTGGTATTGAGTCAATGCTTGGCGATCGACAAGCAAGCTTTTCACAAAAGCGCGTTGGACTTCTGCCGCGCTGTACATCAGACTTTCGATTGGATCGGTCACGTTGTGTGATTGATCTAGCATATAAAAAGGGCGGTAAGACGGGTCTTGCGCGCGAATGTCGGTCAATTCGTTGAAGATCAGGAAGAGTTGATAGGGGTTAATTGAACCGCTGTCTAAATCATCATCACCGTATTTACTGTCGTTGAAATGGAACCCGCCCAGTTTGCCGAATTGAGCAAGACGGCTGACGATCATTTCAATATTGACGTTGGGCGCATGATGCCCCAAATCCACTAGAGACAAACACCGCTCGCCAGTTTCTTTTGCGGCAAGGTAACTGCTGCCCCAGTCTTGAATTACGGTTGAGTAAAAGGCTGGTTCGAAGATTTTGTGTTCCAGTAGCATGTTCCAATCATCAGGCAGACTGTTATACACCGTCTTGATGCTGTCTAAATAATGGCTAAAGCTGTTTTTAAAGTGTTGTTGACCAGGAAAGTTAGAGCCATCGCCTACCCAAACCGTGAGTGCCTTTGAACCGAGCTTTTGACCTAATTCCACCACATCAATATTATGGGCAATGGCTTGTTCGCGCACGGCTTTGTTGGTGTGTGTCAAACTGCCGAATTTGTACGACTCTTCCTGACCAATTTGATCTTGGAAGGTGTTGGAATTCATCGCATCAAAATGCAAACCGTATTGCTCAGCGTATTGTCGTAGTTCGTTTGGATCTTTTGGTCTGTCCCAAGGAATATGTAGGGAAACGGCAGGAGTAGCTTGTGATAGCAGTTGAATAACTGAGCAATCGTCGAGTTTTTCGAAGATATTACGTGGCTCGCCTTTGCCCGGAAAGCGCGCGAAACGCGTGCCACCTGTGCCAACTCCCCAAGAAGGAACGGCAACGGTGAACTGCTTAGCCTGTTCCAAGATTGTATCGATTCTTACGCCTGAACGATCTAGTTTCTCCGCTAGCGCATTGTAATCGCTAGTAACCGCAGCTTCTTGCTTGGCGTTGTGCTCTTGCAGCAAGTTTTGATCAATTAATTGTTTCATGGTGATTCCTTTTATTGTTCTTTTTTATCTAGGCGCTAGCGAGTAAATGACGGTGCATGACCGGCATCGACATTCAGAATATTGCCTGTCGATTTAGACGACGCGTCAGACGCAAAAAAGTAAATGGCCTCGGCGATGTCTTCAGGGAAAACATTCAGCTTCAGCATACTGCGTTGGCGATAATGCTCTTCTAAATCATCGGTCGATAATTTGTAAGCACTGGCTCTTTCTTCTTTCCATTTGCCAGTCCAAATTTTTGAGCCACGTAACACTGCATCTGGGTTAACCACGTTTGCACGAATACCAAGTGGTGCACCTTCCAGAGCAACGCAGCGCGCAAGCTGAATCTCAGCTGCTTTAGCAACACAATAAGCACTGGCATTGGCACTGGCAACCAAGCCATTTTTACTGGCGATAAACACCATGTTGCCGCCCATATTCTGTTGTTTTAGCAGACTAAAGGCTTCACGAGCAACAAGGAAATACCCTGTCGATAAGATGCTTTGGTTTTTATTCCATAGAGCAAGCGTGGTTTCTTCTAATGGTGCGGAAGAGGCGATGCCAGCATTGGAGACAACAATGTCCAAACCTCCAAAAGCCACGGCGCAATGTTTCACGGCACGGATAACATCGTCTTCGTTGGTCACATCCATCTTGATGCTAGACGCGGAATCTTTCCCAAACTCGCCAGTGATATCTGCTTGCGCCGTCGTCAGAGCGTCTTCGTCTATGTCCATCAATACTATGTTGGCACCTTCTTTGGCTAGACGTTTTGCCGTCGCCAGACCAATGCCGCCAGCCGCACCCGTCACCAAAGCGATATGGCCTGCTAAGGATTTTGGTTTTGGCATACGCTGCAGTTTGGCTTCTTCCAATAACCAGTATTCAATGTCGAAGGCTTCTTGTTCTGGCAAGCCAACGTATTCGCTCACGCTGTCTGCGCCACGCATTACATTGATCGCATTCACATAGAATTCACCTGCAATTCGTGCCGTTGCTTTGTCTTTGGCAAACGACAACATGCCAACGCCTGGAATCAAGTAAATCACCGGGTTTGGATCGCGCATAGCTGGGCTGTTATCGCGTTTACAACGGTTGTAGTAACCCGCGTATTCTTCACGGTAGTCAGCAAGGCTTTGATCTAATGATTCAATCACTTCGTCAAGGTTGTCTTTCTGTGGATCATACGCCACCACAAAAGGACGAATTTTGGTGCGCAAAAAGTGGTCTGGGCAAGAGGTGCCAAGTTTAGCAAGACGATCTAGGTCTTTAGAGTTGACGAACTGTAGCACTTCGTCTGAAGCGTTAAAGTGGCCAATCTGGCGTTGCTTCTCACTGGTTTTTCCTCGAATGAGTGGCATTAAACTAGAAACCACTTGTTGGCGTTTGTCGTTGGGCAAGGTGGTAAATAACTCACCACCAAAAGCGGCTTTGCCAGCGCTTTGTTGTTCCAACCAAGTTTGTGCTTTGTTAATAATGTTCAGCGAGTTGAGGTAGCAATCTTTGTTGCCATTCGACCAGGTAAAAAGACCATGGCTTTCTAATACAACACCTTTAAGGTGAGGGTTCTCAGTGGCGATTTTATGCAAGTCCATGCCTAGCTGAAAACCTGGACGACGCCAAGGAAGCCAGCCAATTTCACCGTTGAAAATGTCTTCTGTCAGTTGTTTGCTGTTTTTGCTTGCCGCGATCGCGATCACGGCATCTGGGTGAAGGTGATCGACGTGAAGGTAAGGCAAATACGCATGAAGCGGCGTATCGATACTGGCGGCGCGTGAATTTAGGTTGTAAGTACAATGCGGAAGGTAGGCGACCATCTCATCTTCAAACTCAAGCCCACGATATAGTGGTAAGAGTTGATTCAGTTTGTCCATATAAAGAGTGGAAAAACCATCCAAGCCCATGGAGCCAATATCGCCACCAGAGCCTTTTACCCACAATACAGTGGTTTTTTCTCCTGTAAGCGTGTCGTCCATTTGCAGTTTTGCTGAGGTATTACCGCCACCATAATTGGTAACGCGCATGTCAGAACCAAGCAAGTTTGATCGATATTGCAATAATTCGGGTTCAGTCAGAAGGGATGCGTCAGCATCATTCCAAAGATTGGGTAGTAAGTTAGTAGACATCGTTTAACCTCAAGTTCCGTCTTTTTAATGGCATAAAGTGTCGCTTTATGGCGATTAATCAAAGACTTAAAATTTATTTTTGTTATGCACAATCAGCGGGTTAGAATGATTGATAGCCTTCATACTAGAACAAAAATAATCATTTTCAAGCATTTTTTGTCTTTTTAATTAAATATTGATCAAAAGTGCTTGATAATGATTGAAAATAAATTATATTGAATATCGAGGATGATCAATGCATGAGATTGAAAGGCACAGAGTGATCCTGTCGGAAGTAGAAGCTCGACCTATTGTGACGGTGGCGCATCTAACGGATGTGTTAGGTGCTTCCGAAGCAACAGTAAGAAGAGACATCGGCTTTCTGGATAAAGAAGGAAAACTGCGTCGGGTACGAGGAGGGGCGGAAGCCATTAATCCTCCTTCTGATGTCAGTTTGTTGGGACGGCCTTACTCGGTTAGTCAAACGATTAACACTGACGTAAAACGGTGTATTGCTAAAGCCGCTGTGGATTTATTATCAGACAATATGTCGATTATGATCAGCGGTGGCACAACCACATCGGCTATGTCTGAGTATATGCGCGGTTTAAAGTTGCAAGTGCTGACCAATTCGTTTTCTATTGCCGATCAGTTGATTAAAAAGAGTAAGTGCAGCGTGACCGTGCCGAGTGGAAAAATCCATCGGGAACAGAACATTATTTTAAGTCCGTTCCCGAATGATATTTCTAATCACACATACGCTGACATTCTTTTTATCGGTGCATATGGCGTAAATTCTCATGGTGTGATGGAGACAGATCCACAAATCGTACAAGCGGTAATGAAACTGATAAATCGAGCAAATCAGCGGGTGCTTTTGGTTGATAGTACAAAATTTCAAAACCGATCAAGTATGATCATTTGTCCTTTATCACAGATAGATATCGTCATCACGGACGATGGAATAGATAACAAGAGTAAAGAAGTGATCGAATCGGCAGGGTGTCGATTGATCATAGTAGAAAAACAAAAACAATAAACCGCGTCTCTGATCCGACAATTTCCTGTTGTGTGATGATGAGCGCGCTCTTGGAGATAATTATGAAAAGTAAACTCATCACGGCATGTGTGTTGGCTTCTGCTACTTTGTTTGCATCTGGTGTATATGCAGCGGATCAAGTTCGAGTAGCGTTACTGGTGAAGGCGTTAGGTATTGGCTTTTTCGAAGCCGCGTATCGCGGTGCCGAAGAAGCAAGAAAAGAGCTAGGCGATGTAGAGATCATTTATACAGGTCCAACGTCAACCACAGCAGAAGGCCAGATTGAAATCATCAACTCATTGATCGCGCAGCGTGTCGATGCCATTGCCGTATCCGCAAACGATGCAGATGCCTTGGTTCCAGCTTTGAAAAAAGCGCAACAGCGCGGCATCAAAGTGATTTCTTGGGATTCTGGTGTTGGCAAAGAAGGCCGCCAAATCCATTTGAACCCTTCTAGCAACAGTCTAATTGGCGAAATGAATGTGCAGCTTGCGGCTGATGCTATTAAAGCCAAAGGTAAAAGCTCTGGTACTTTTGCCATTCTGAGTGCAACTCCTACTTCGACCAACCAAAATATTTGGATTGGCGAAATGAAAAAATCCCTTAGCAAATTCCCTAACCTAAAACTTGTCGATACTGTTTACGGTGATGACTTAGCGGATAAGAGTTTCCGTGAAGCGACTGCGCTTATTAAAAATCACCCAGATCTAGATGTTATCGTGGCACCAACTACAGTGGGTATTTTGGCCGCCGCGCAAGCTGTCAGTGACTTAGGTTTAACGGGCAAAGTGTATGTGACAGGTTTGGGGCTTCCTTCTGAATTAGCTGGCCATGTGCACAGTGGTGCGATTCATAGTTTTGCTATCTGGAACCCAATTGACCTTGGTTATTCAGCGACTATGCTGGCTTACAACCTTGTAAAAGGCCAAGGCACAAAAACTGAGATTCCGATGGGGCGTATGGGCACGCTTAAAGTAGACAAAAACGGTGATGGCGCCATGGCGAAACCTTTTGTTTATGATGCGTCTAACGTTGATGAATTCTCTTCAATTTTCTAGTCGCTACTAACCCCCCAGCATCCCCCTTAGCAGGGGGAGGCGCTAAGTATTTTTGTTCCTTCCCCTTACTTCAAGGGGAAGGCTAGGGTGGGGTTTTACTCGTTCAATAATTTCATAATGAATAACAATAAGAGCAGCCGTTATGAACAGTGCAATTTTTAGTCTAAAAAAGGTGAGTAAGGTGTTCCCCGGTGTGAAAGCACTGGATGGTGTCGATCTTCACCTTTATCCGGGCCAAGTGACCGCTCTCATCGGCGAGAATGGTGCCGGAAAATCGACTCTAGTAAAAACCATGACTGGCATTTATCAGCCCGATGGTGGGGAAATCATTTTTAATGGCAAGCCCGTGCAGTTTCATTCCCCTCATGATTCCCATGCTTTAGGCATTACGGCGATCCATCAGGAAACCGTGTTGTTTGATGATCTGACGGTGGCCGAAAATATCTTTTTGGGCAACTATCCAATGAAAAAGGGCCTTATGACCAAACGTTTCTCCATAGATTGGTCTGCGATGGAGGCGAAGTCACAAGAAATTTTATCGTCAATTAATGCCCACATGAGTCCAAATCAAATCCTACGAGAATTAAGCATTGGCCAAAAACACATGGTTGGTATTGCTCGTGCTTTGTCAGTCGATGCCAAAGTTGTGATTTTGGATGAGCCGACGGCGGCCTTGTCTCATCATGAAATTCACGAGCTTTATGAACTGGTAAATACGTTAAGAGATCAAGGCAAAGCGATTCTTTTTATAACTCACAAGTTTGATGAAATTTTCACCTTGGCAGATCGTTATACCGTGTTTCGTGATGGTTGTTATGTGGGGGAAGGTTTTATCAAAGACACCAACGAAGCGCTGTTGGTGGAAATGATGGTGGCGCGTAGCATCGAAGCAACGTACCCCAAAAAAGACGTAGAAATTGGCGAAACACTTTTAGAAGTTAGTAGCTTATGTCACACAACGGAATTTGCTGATATTAGTTTTAGCCTTAAAAAAGGCGAGATCCTTGGCGTTTATGGTCTGGTAGGTTCTGGCAGAACGGAAGTGATGCAGGCTTTGTTTGGCACCACGGATCATGTGACTGGCTCTGTCAAAATGAATGGCAAAGAAGTGATTATTCACTCACCCAAAGAGGCTATCGACAACGGCATTGTGTATGTGCCAGAAGAACGTCAGAAACAAGGCATAGTGCTTGAATTGCCTATTTATCAAAACGTTAGCTTGCCGCAGATGGAGCGTTTGGCGAAGCATGGACAAATCGACCAAGAAGGCGAAATGGCACTGGCTCGTCAATATTGCGAACGCTTGCAAGTGAAAGCCTCTTGCTGGGACGAGAAGGTAATGAACCTCTCAGGCGGCAACCAGCAAAAAGTGGTTATCGCCAAATGGCTCGCTACCAATCCGAAAGTGATCATTCTGGACGAGCCAACCAAAGGCATCGATATAGGGTCGAAAGCGGCGGTACATGAGTTTATGTCTGAGCTGGTGGATTCCGGTTTAGCTGTGATCATGGTGTCGTCAGAGTTGCCAGAAATACTTGGTATGTCAGATCGTATTTTGGTGATGAACGAAGGGCTCATTGTCGGTGAACTATCACGTACTGACGCGACGCCAGAGAAGGTAGTTTCTCTTGCGACGGGAGGAAGTGTTACATGTTAAAACGTTTAATTTACTCCCGTGAAGGCGTGCTGAGTATCATTGTATTGACTATGTTTTTTGGTGTTGGAGTGATCAGCCCTGATTTTATTAGCTTATCGAACAGTGTCAGTATTTTTAACGACACCTCGATTCTGATCATGCTGGCGCTGGGTCAGATGCTAGTCATTCTAACGCGTTGTATTGATTTGTCTGTGGCGGCCAATGTGGCGTTTACTGGCATGTTTGTCGCTATGGTGAATCAATATTTCCCAGAGCTTCATATGGCATTATTGATATTTTTGTCTCTGTTTATTGGTGCCTTGTTAGGGGCGATTAATGGCTTGTTTGTTTGGCTATTAAAAGTGCCTTCTATTGTTATTACTCTTGGCACCATGAGTATTTACCGTGGCGCAACGTTTTTATTATCGGACGGCGCATGGGTGAATTCGCATCAAATGAGTGAGTCTTTTATAGGCTTACCCCGCTATGAAATTTTATCCATGCCCGTGCTCGGTTGGATGGCTGTCGTCACCATTGTTTTATTTTTCTGGGCAATGAAGTTCAGCGTGTGGGGGCGTAACTTTTATTCGGCTGGCGGTAATCCTATGGCCGCATTTTACTCCGGTGTGAACGTCGGTAAGGTGCAGTTTTATGCCTTTTTAGTGTCGGGTACCTTGTCTGGGTTATGCGGTTATTTGTGGGTGTCACGATTTGCGGTTGCCTATGTGGATGTGGCAAATGGTTTTGAACTGCAAGTTATTGCAGCCTGTGTAATCGGCGGCGTTAGTATCGTCGGCGGTTTGGGCACTGTGGTGGGCTGTGTGATTGGCGCCTTGTTTATCGGCGTGGTGAATAACGCCTTGCCCATTATTGGTGTCTCACCGTTTTGGCAAATGGCGATTTCAGGTTTGGTCATTATTATCGCCGTCATTGCTAATGCTTCATCTGGCAAAGATAAGGCGCGGATCATCTTACGTAACCCCAATGCAAATGACGAAATACGAGCTAATTAGAGGCGAATATGGATACAACAATAAAAAAATCAGCAACGCCGGATTCAATGTTTACCAGCAAACTACAGGGTTTGTTGCGCTGGGAAAGCTTTTTGGTTTTGATCGTCTTTTTAGTCTGCGTGATGAATTCTTATTTATCCCCTTACTTTTTAGACCCTTGGAATTTATCGGATGCAACTTTTAACTTCACCGAAAAAGCCTTAATCGCTTTGCCGATGGCAATGCTGATTATCGCCAAAGAAATTGATATTTCTGTGGCGGCTATTATCTCGCTTTCTAGTACCTTGATGGGGTTAGTTGCCCAAATGGGCGCACCCGTTTATGCGGTGGCGTTTGTTGGTGTTTTAGCGGGTGCGGCTTGTGGTCTATTTAATGGCGTCTTGGTGACGCGTTTTAAGATTCCATCCATTGTGGTGACAATCGGTACCATGAGTTTATTTCGTGGTATCAGCTATATCTTGTTGGGAGACCAAGTGGTACGAGATTACCCTGATGGCTTTGAGTTTTTTGGGCAAGGTTATGTTTATTGGGTATTCTCGTTTGAATTGGTGTTGTTTGCCTTCTTTGCTTTGGTGTTTTATTGGTTGCTGCATCGCACTACCTTTGGCCGTTACACTTATGCGATTGGTAATAATCCGACGGCGTCTTATTACTCTGGTATCAAGGTGGATAAGCATCGCTTGATCCTGTTTACCTTGGTCGGTGTGATGTCTGGGGTTGCTTCTATTCTACTGACTTCGCGTTTGGGTAGCACGCGTCCAAGTATCGCCATGGGGTGGGAACTCAGCATTATCACCATGGTGGTTCTAGGGGGCGTGAGTATTCTTGGCGGCAGCGGAACCATTGCTGGAGTGGTGTTGGCGGTGATCCTAATGGGCTTGGTTACCTTTGGTATGGGGCTGTTGAATATTCCAGGCATCGTCATGACGATTATCGTTGGCGTGATGTTAATCACTGTCGTGAGTTTACCGGTACTGATTACTATGTATAAAACTTCCCTTAAGCGAAAAGAGGCAAAAGCGTTATGAGATATGCCTCCGTGATGTATTTACACAAAGGCTGTGAAGAAGAATACAAGAAACGTCATGATGAACTCTGGCCAGAGCTTGCTGAGCACTTAAAGCAACATGGCATCCGCAATTATTATATTCACTTGGATATTAATGAGAGTGATCGAGACACAAACCGATTGTATGCCACCTTTGATGCGGATGATCTAAACTCTGAAGCGCTAGCCGATCATTCCGTTATGCAACGTTGGTGGGAATACATGGCGGACATCATGGAAACCAAAACCCCATCGTTTGAACCTGTCGCTGATGCGCTGCAAGAAGTATTTCGCTTTAATGTGTTGCAACCTGATAAAATACGCGTGGTAGCGGTGTTAGACATTGGTAAAACCAACATTAAGATCTGCCTGATGGACGGGCAAACTGGCGCGTTATTGCATATTGAAAAACGCGTTAATGGTGTCGTTGACGCGTCGCCATATCCTCATGTGGATGTGGATTCTATTTGGCAATGGATTAAAGACGCCCTTGCTGATTTAGCTCAGCGCTATTTTATTTCCAGCATTGCTATCACCACTCATGGCGCAACCATTGCTTGCATGAAAGGCGATGAACTCGCCTTGCCGATATTGGATTATGAATACGATGGCGTGTCCGAGCTAAAAGCAGAGTACGATGCTGCACGACCTGATTTTGGTGAGTCTTTTAGCCCGAGATTACCTCAAGGTTTGAATCTTGGAGCGCAATTATTTTGGCAGCAAAAAAACTTTGCAGATCAGTTCGCAACAGTCGATTCGTTACTTTTGTATCCACAATTCTGGGGTTATAAGCTCAGTGGTAACAAAGCGGCAGAAGTTACTTCGTTAGGTTGCCACACAGATTTGTGGAATCCGACCAGTTGTCAGTTTTCTGATTTTTGTGAACAACAAAAGTGGGCGGCGCGCTTTCCTGAAGTGATGGAAACCGGCGCTAAGCTTGGCACTATTTTACCAGACTTAGCCAAAGAAACTGGCTTGCCGTCGAGCTGTGTTATTTTCAATGGAATACACGATTCTAATGCCTCGCTGGTACCATATATCGGGCAACCGATGGAGAAACTCACCGTGGTGTCTAGTGGCACTTGGACGGTTATCGCCACGATTAATGGCAAGCTGGATGCATTGCAAGAAGACAAAGACATGCTGGCCAATGTGGACGCTCTTGGCCGAGCGACACCGACGGTTCGCTTCATGGGTGGACGTGAATGGGAGCAACTGCGTAGCGACAGCAAAGCCACCTTGGGTGACGTTAGCTTCATCCTAGAACACGGTATTTTGGCGGTTCCTGCCTTTGCCAAAGGTGGTGGCCCCTTTGCCCACTGCGAAGGGCGTATTATCGACCGTGGCATGGAATTAACGCCTGCTCAGCAGTCTGCTTTGGCGGATGTGTATGTGGCTTTGATGACGGATTATTGTCTTGATCTGATGGACAGTAGCGATACCGTGATTGTTGAAGGCGCTTTCAGTAATAACATTAACTTCCTCACCTTATTGGCTTGTATGCGCAGTCAAAACGAAATCTACGCCTCTCGGGATGTTACCGGCACCTCCGGCGGCGCGGCATTGCTTTCGAACAAAAGCTTAAAGCTAAAAGGCCGCCTCAGCCTTGCCTTGTGTGATTCACAAATAAAACCACTGCTTAACCTGTACCGTCAGCAATGGCGGGATCTGGTGGGGGAGTTGTAGTTTTAGCTGTGTGATAAAAGTCTGCAAACAATGTCTCACTTTGACACTGGCGCGAACACTTCATGAGGCGTTGTTATTGGTAGTAATAATTCAAAGCAGAATGACAGGACATAGTGAGCAAGCATCCCCCGCCGACAATATTTATGATCGCGCTAATGATATTTACTTTTAGTTTTTCTTTAGCAAAACAAAACATTAAGCTAAAAATTAAAATCCAAAGAGCCATAATTATAACGTGGGTTGTAGCGAGCAAAAGGTAGCTTGATAAGCTGGAGCCAGCGAAAATAGGCACAACGGTTAGATACAAGACAATCGCTTTGGCATTGAAAATATTTAATAGAAAAGCCTGTTTTACGCTGACGTCTGAAGCAGTGAATTCCATTTTATGGTGCAATAATTTCATGCCAGAAGTAACAAGTTTTAGACCTAGCCAAAGCAAGAAGGCAATACCAATAATCTGCAAGCTATTCATGACAACTTGGCTTTTGTTTAGAACGTTAGAAATGCCGAGGCCTACAAGTAAGCCATGTAGAATAATTCCAAGTCCAGTTCCTATCAGGACTTTAAACGCACCTTTCATGCCATTTATGGCAACGTTTGACAGCGCAAGAGTAAAACTGGCTCCAGGTGATAAAGCTATTGGCAAAATAGCTATTACGAATCCTTGTATATCCATTAAATTAAGTTTCCGGTGTTTTGGCTTATATCAAACGAATGTCTAGTTTTTTTACAGTGACTTAGAAAAATCTTTTCCTTTAAAGTCGACAGTAGCGAGTCCAGAGCTTGTGGATATAGTGTATGACATTGGTATTTTGCTACTTGAAAATTTATTCAAAGAAATCACCAGCTTTAAGCAAGCCATAATTAGAGTTATGTGTATTGATGGTCTATCCCACTCTATGCTGAATAAGTCCGTTGGTCTTAAATTGTAAGTTTCTCCGTTTACTATTGCTTCTCTAATGTAAAGTGAGCTGAAAAGGTTTTGTGAATTGATAGGATCTAGCTGGTTTTTTTCGATATTTTTGAAATCTATAGGTTTTTCAAAGATTATTTGCAATCTAGCTAGAGCATTTTCTAGACCTGATAAATGGTCTCCTCTGTAATTTGACTTGAAATCATGGGGAAAATTAAAGGGAAATACTCCAACATATAAATTAGCAATGCTAGAAAACTCAAATTTAACAATATTGTGATTATAAAGGTCGAGGTCAACTTCAAAATTTTTGTAACGATTTTCAAAATGCTCTATATGTTTGTAATAGTTTGAAAACGTATTGTTTTCCATCGTTAGGTCAATTTGTTTTGATGTCTGAACAGACCTATGATGAGCTGCTACTAGCCCCGTAAGAGGCAATGACAAAGCAAGTAGCCATACGGGAATTTTAAAGATTTCATATGTGTTAAATATACATGCTGATCTAAAGCAAATATCATAAGTCCAGAGCTGTTCAGCATGAAAAATCAGTACAGAAAAAATAGCGAATGTAATAGTAGGCAGTAGGTAAGCAAGTTTAAAGAGTTTCAGCTGGCTAAGGTTTGGATTATTGTTATCTGTGTCTTCTCTCCACCACGATGCAAGTCTTCTCAACATATAAATTCCTTTAGCGGATTCTTTATTTTGTACTTTCTTCCGTTACCATAAGTTTCAATGTTCAAGCGTGTCGATGCAAATGAAATTTTCCGAAGATGTGGTCCTTCTTTCTGATCTCAAGATAAATCCTGGGAAAGTAGTTAGCAGGACGCAAGAAACACACACAGGTCTATCTTGTTAACAAGCCGAGGTCGTGGCGTTGCCGTTGTTCAGAGCCTAGAAGAGTATGAAAAAGCCGCAGAAGAACTTGGTTTTCTTCGTGTTGTTTATCAGGGTTTGGAAGAAGCTCGTGACGGTAATACGGTTTCACTTGAGGAAGCGAAGAAAAGCTTAGGGATTTAGGTGTTATCAGTACAAATTGACCCCTCCCTAACCCTTGTATCTTTCTAAGTGAATTGCTTAGCTAGTAATTCACTCTAGTCTGGTAAGTATGTTCCTAGCCCAAGCACTTTGATGCTGTAGGGGAGA
>NZ_QNSE01000012.1 GCF_003315485.1 Marinomonas rhizomae | reverse complement strand
TTGTTTTGGTGTTGTGAAACATCAAAGCGAATACAAGCCTCAAATAGTCTAAATGACTAAAAAAGGCTTGCTTTGAAAGATGGTATCTCCCCTTGAAAGACATAAGGGGAGGGTACTGTTAGCTCTAAGATCGAAACCGCAAGTTCTCTTTCGTTAGTTGATCAATTGATGTTTTGCCCATGAGTTTCATATCTCGTTCGAGTTCGGCTTTCATGAGTCCAAGTGCGCGTTCCACGCCAGGTTGTCCAGCGGCGGCGAGTGGGTATAAGTACATGCGGCCGATGCCTACGGCTTTGGCGCCAAGAGATAAAGCTTTGAGTACGTGGGTGCCCCGTTGCACGCCGCTGTCGAATATCACGTCTATTTCATCTCCGACTTCATCGACAATTTCCGCTAGTTGATCGAAGGAGCTGCGCGAACCATCCAGTTGGCGTCCGCCATGGTTGGAAATGATCACGCCAGTACAGCCAATTTCCACCGCTTTGCGGGCGTCTTCTCGGCTCATGATGCCTTTTAAACAAAACTCTCCATCCCAGAATTTCACCATTTCTGCCACGTCGTCCCAGTTCATTGATGGGTCGAGCATGTTGGTAAAGTAGTCGCCAATCGATGTCGCACCAGACCCCATGTCGACGTGTTCGTCGAGCTGTGGTAAACGGAATTTTTCATGGGTCACGTAGTTAATGCCCCACATAGGTTTGAGGACAAACTGCAGCATGCCTTTTAGGTTTAATTTAAAAGGAATGGCGAAGCCTGTGCGAAGGTCACGTTCTCGGTTGCCGCCAGTAATGGAATCGACTGTCAGCATCATTACTTGCACACCGGCGTCTTTGGCTCGTTGCATCATGGCGCGGTTTAGCTCGCGGTCTTTATGAAAGTAAAACTGATAGACCTGAGGTGTGGTGGTTTGCTTGGCAATTTCTTCCATGCTTACTGTGCCTAGGGACGACACGCCAAACATGGTGCCGTATTTTTCGGCGGCATTGGCAACGGCTCTTTCGCCATCATGATGGAATAATCTTTGTAAGGCCGTAGGCGAGCAGTAAATTGGCAGAGCGAGTTTTTGTCCCATGACGGTAACGGATAGGTCGACGTCTTTTACGCCAGTAAGGACGCTGGGCACTAGGTCACAGGTTTCAAAAGCGGCGGTGTTACGGCGGTAAGTTGTCTCGTCGTCGGCACCACCATCAATGTAATTAAAGATTGGGCTTGGTAGGCGTTTTTTGGCTAGGGTGCGAAAGTCTTGGAAATTGTGGCAGTCTTTGAGACGCATTTTTTACCTCGCTTAGAAAAAGGGGTCAGAGCCCTTAAATAATTTTGTCTATTAACTATAGACTGCATTCTATTTACAATAAATACGACATAAACTAATAAACTCTTTCTAAAAACGTCTTAATAAAAAGGATGCAGCAGTGAACGCAGCCGATTTAACGCTTTTTGTGAATGTAGCCGATGCGGGGTCTTTTAATAAAGCGGCGCAGCAAGCCGGGTTGTCGACACCAGCCTTAAGTAAGCGCATTAGTAAGCTTGAACAAGACCTTGGTGCACAGTTGATTCATCGCACAACAAGGCGTCTCAGCCTGACGGAAGCAGGGGAAAGCTTATATGTTCACGCCAAGAATATAGAAGGCCAAGTCAGTGATGCAGTTGCTTCTGTGTCGGCGTTTAGTCAAGGTCTCACAGGCACTATAAAAATGTCCGTGCCGACGATTTCTGGGGAATTGTTATTGGCTGAAGCTGTGGCGGAGTTTTGCCAAAAATATCCGAATATTACCGTGGATATGCGCCTTGAAAATGACTTTGTGGATTTAGTTGGTGAGGGGTTGGATCTGGCGATTCGTACCGGCAAGTTGGAAGATTCAAGCCTAATTGCCAAGCCTTTGATTCAATCAAATTGGGTAGTGTGTTGCTCGCCAAGTTATATCGAGCGATATGGTGAAGTCAGTGATCTAGAGGCCTTGAGGGACCATAATTGTTTGGCTTATACCTACCAAGCCCAAGGCTCGTTTGATTGGCGGTTTACCAAGCAAGGTGTCGGCAAAAAAACAGTGGAAGAAAGCGTGCGCATTAGTGGCAGTTTTGCCACCAATAACGCTCAAGCATTACGCAAAGCCGCTTTGGCAGGCTTTGGTATTGTTTATGTGCCACGTTGTTGTGTGTATGAAGATTTGCAGCAAGGCAAGCTCGTCGCTATCTTGTCAGGGTACAAGCCTCGTCAGCTGGGTGTTTACGCTATTTACCCCTTTACTAAATACTTGCCAGAAAAGTTGCGGCTATTGATAGAGCACATCAAACAAGCCTATCAGGATAAGAAAGCGTATTTCTAGTAATGGCAGGTGATGGAAGTTGCTTTTCATTTATCTGTTTTGTCCTTATTCTTAATTTTTTAGCGGTCTTATAGTGGGAGTTCTTATGTCTGGTCAAGGTTCAGGCGGCAATGTGATTGCTGCACTTTGTAATGTTTTTATTCCTGGATTAGGTCAGTTGGTGCAGGGACGTATCTTTATGGCGCTGTTCTTTTTTGTCACCGTCTTTGTGAGCTATGCATTGGGGGCAACGGTGATTTTGTTCTTTATGTGGTTAGTTGGCGGAATATTACATCTTTGGTCAATTATTGATGCCGCGCGTTTTTCTCCTCTTCGCTCGGTTTTATAAAGGGGCGTAGGTAAGGTGTAAGCAGATAAAGAAGAGCTTTATTAATGATTGAAGGGAAGCAAAACGTGAAGAAAAGAAGTCCTATTTGGGCCTTGGTGTTGTCGGTCTTATCGCCGGGATTTGGGCACGTGTACGCAGGGAATTTGAAAAAAGGGTTATGGTTGTTTCTTTTACAAACTGGTGGGCTATTTGTATTTGGTAAGCTTGGCTGGCTCTCGGCCGCTTATGGCATTTGGTTTTTTATGCTCTTTTTACTGTGTCTCTATTCGTATGCCATACTCAGTGCTGTGCGGCTTGCCTTGGCAAATCAATTCTATGAATTGAAGTCTTATAATCGCTGGTATTGCTACTTGGCTATACTGGCTTTGATCTTAGCTCTTGGTCAAACGCTTATCTCGTCTCGTGGTGCCTTGTTGGGTTTTGAACTTTATCAGGTTCCCTCTCGTTCTATGATGCCGACGCTGCAGCCTGGTGATTACATTGCTGTCGATACAAAAGATTTGTCTTTAAATATTGGCGATGTTGTGGTGTTTCGTTATCCCAATAACAGACAAACCCTGTTTACCAAAAGAATCGTTGCTTTGGGGAATGACAGGGTGGCTATTGAAAATGGTCAAGTGATATTAAACGGTAAGGCCGAGCGTATCGTTTCAGTCGATGAGCGCTTTAGGCGCAGCGAAGTCTCTATGTCTATGTCCGAAACTGTGGTGCCAGAAGGGCAAATATTTGTCTTGGGTGATTGGCGAGATAACAGTAATGACAGTCGCTATTGGGGGGCTTTTTCTGAGTCTAATGTGATTGGAAAAGTGACCTATATATGGCTTTCTAAAGAGTTTAGTCGTCTAGGTAATAAGATTACGCCGTCGTTTTTATAGAAAATTTGTTAACTAGATAGCCAAAAGGCTATCTAGTTAACAAATGTTGATTGGCGCAGTTATGTGAAATGTCACCATCGAGTGCATTGATCAGGTTGTCCACAGCACAGGTGATCATAGCAAGGCGGGTTTCCGAAGTAGCTGAGCCAATGTGTGGAAACAGAACTGCGTTATTTAGTTCGCAAAGCGGTGAATCGTCCGGTAAAGGTTCGACTTCAAAAACATCCAGTCCAGCAGCACGAATAGTGCCATTGGTTAAGGCGTCGACAAGCGCAGCTTGATCGATGACTTTACCCCGAGAACCATTAATGAAGATGGCACTTGGCTTCATCAGAGCGAATTCTTTTGCACCAATTAATCGTTCGGTTTCTGGTGTTAATGGTGTCATTACACAGACAAAATCGGATGTTTTGAGCAGTTCTTCCATGTTCATATAGGTGGCGTTTAAGTCTTGCTCGATATCTGGTTTACGGTTGCGGTTGCAGTACTGAATCTTCATCTCAAAACCAAAATGACCGCGTTTAGCGATGGCATAACCTATGCGGCCCATGCCAATAATACCAAGGGTTTTTCCATGTACATCAGTGCCGTAAAGCGACTCACCTATGTTGCTGTTCCAGCGACCTTCTCGCACCATGTTAGATAATTCAACAGCGCGTCTTGCTGTACACATAATGAGCGTAAACATGGTATCGGCGGTGGTTTCGTCTAATACACCCGGTGTATGCATTAAGGGAATGCCACGCTCAGTGAGGTAGTTTAAGTCATATAGATCTGTGCCAACGGAAATTGTCGATGCGGCTTTTAACTTGGGTGCAAGGCTTAATAGCTCTGAACTCATTCTTGTGCTGGTGCCTATTAATCCTTCAGCGTCGGCGAGAGCAGCCTCAAAGGCGTCTTTGTTAGTGTCATTGATGCCATTAAAGAAGGTAACTTCGCATTGTGACTCTAATCGTTGGCGTTCTTGTGCTGGAATGTCTCGGTATAAAATGACTTTTTTCTTCATTCTACTATTCCTTTGTTAGCTGCCTTTTTCTAATTCGCTTTTCTCTAAACTGCTTTTTCTAAAGTACTGAGGTGCGCGCGAGTTGGCAAGCCTTCGCTGTCACCACGAACTTGCACAGTTAAAGAGCCTAGTAGATTTCCGCGACGAGCGGCTTGTTCCATGGCTTTACCATCGAGTAAGGCTGATATCACACCAACGGCAAAACTGTCTCCAGCGCCCACTGTATCCACTACTTTTTCTACTGGGAAGCCTGCAACCGTTCCAGATTCACCAGTATTGGTTTTGAAGAATGCGCCCTTGCTACCGAGTTTGACGATAACCGTTTTGACGCCATGTTGAAGATAAAAATCGGCAATCACCTCTGGTTGATCACTACCCGCGAGAATTTTTCCTTCTTCTATTCCTGGTAAAACAATGTCGCTGGCAAAGGCAAACTCATTAATATTCGCAATCATAGTGGCTTCATCTGGCCACAAAGTAGGGCGCAAATTGGTATCAAAAGACACGCTGCAACCTTGCTCTTTGGCTAGATTCAAAGCGTGCTTTGTTGCTTCACGCATTGTGCTAGATACTGCTATCGAGATGCCAGTTAGATGTAAATGGGTACCCGTTTTGAATAAATTTTCGTCTATGTCTGTAGCGCTTAATGTGGAAGCAGCCGAATTTTTTCGGAAGTACTCGACCTTAGGGTCGCTGCCATCGGTGACATTAGATTTCAGCATAAAACCTGTAGCGTGGTTGGTGCTTTCAGAAATCCAAGCAGTGCGAATGTTTTCTTTGCTTATTGCTTTGCGAATAAACTGCCCAAAGCTGTCTTTGCCTACTTTACTAATATAACTGGCTTCAAAGCCTAAACGTGCCATACCGATAGCGACATTGACTTCCGCCCCAGCTAAAGAACGATGAAATTCTTCAATGTTTGCTAATTGCCCTGGTGTCTTGGCGACAAACATAGCCATTGCTTCACCAAGAGTGATGAAAGAGTGTGTTCGTTTGTTTTGCATGTAGATTGCCCCTGAGATTGTTGTGTTTATGGAGGTCAAATTGTGTTCGATGAAAGTATCATGGAATCGATTCCATGAATAGTTTTCTTAATTACTGCTAACCATCCCTTGGCTGTTCTTTTGTTCTTTTCTAGTTGGTAATGAAGTCAGATGGAATGACGAATAACGAGTTCGGCTTTTAGCTTTATGTGCTGTGCGACTTCGTTGTTGCCTTGAACTCTAGCAAGCAATCGTTGGCAAGCCGTTTGGCCGATGAGTTGTGTTGGCTGGCGCATGACGGTGATGCCACCTTCGAACAGTTGTGCCCATTCTGGGTCGTCTATGCTGATTAAACCAATTTGCGTGCCGATGCGAATATCTAGCTGTTTCAATGCTTTCGCGGTGCTCATCATGGCAACACCATTGGTGGTGAAGATGGCTTTTTTGCGCTTTGGGTGAGCGGCGATGAAGTCCTCAATGATTTTGACTATTAAGCTGATGCTCATCTTTTCAATTTCAATGACATCGCAGGTAATGTTGTCGTTTTCATTAATGAAGGCTTGGATCGCATCGACCCTTGCTTGGCGAGGGTCAATCGCGATGGATTCGGTCATCACCAAGATGGATTCGTAAGCGTTGGCTTGTAAGTGTTCGCAAGCTTCTTTTGCGGCGGCTTCGTTGTCGAGTCCGACAGTATCGAAGCCGAGAGAAGTATTGATTCTATCGACCAACACTAAAGGACAAGATAGCCGCTTTAAATTGCTAACTTGTTTTTGTGCCATGCCAGCGGTGTTGACGATTATGCCATCGACTCTGTGTGCTTCGAGTAAGGATAAATAGCTGTCTTGTAGGTCTTCTTTGTTATCTGTGTTGCAGACCATCAGCATGTACCCTTCGCGACGGCAAACATGCTCTATCCCCTGTAGTACATCAATGGAATAGGGGTTGGTGACATCCGCGAGTAACAATCCGATGAGTTTTGAGTGCCCAGCTCTGAGCATTCGGGCCGAATGGTTAGGACGAAAATCCAGATGAGTGATGGCTTGCGCAATTTTTTCTTGTAGCTCTTCTGATAATTTATCTTGTTCCCCATTGAGGTAACGTGAAACACTGGTCTTACCTACTTTGGCGTATTTTGCAACGTCTGAAATAGTGGTGAAGTTCTTGTTGTTTTTCTTCGGCAATGTGTCGTCTCAACAGTTGTATTTCGTGAGTATAAGAGTAGGTGATTTGTCGTACTGTAAACTATGATCCTAGCAGGGTGCAATTAGAGACATTTTTTTAATAGCAGGAGTTTTATGAAAATTTTCAGCTGCCAGCAATGCGGACAGACAGTGTTATTTGAAAACACTCACTGCGAGCAATGTTCTTCATCGTTGGGCTTTTTGCCAGATCAATTAGTAATTAGTGCGTTAAAGTCGGTTGATAATGCTTGGTACGCGATGGCTGATAAATCCATTCCCGCAAAGCGTTGGTATTACTGTGAGAACCATCAGCATCAAGTGTGTAATTGGTTAGTAGAAGAAGGCGGTAGTACGTTTTGTATGGCCTGTGAGCTGAACCGTCATATTCCAAATTTAGAGAAAATAGAAGAACGCCAAGCATGGCAACAATTGGAGTTTGCTAAGCATCGCTTGGTGTATTCTTTATTGCGTTTAGGTTTGCCTTTGATCAGCAAAAAGACAGAGCCAGAAGACGGTTTGTCGTTTGATTTTATTTCGGAAAATAACGTGGTGCCAGAAGATGTGAGTGCCATGACAGGGCATGCTTCTGGACAGGTGACCATCAACGCCGCAGAGGGCAACTCAGTTGATCGTGAGCAAATGCGTGAAGACATGCAAGAATCCTATCGAACGGTAATTGGTCATTTTCGTCATGAAATCGGCCATTATTATTGGGATTGGTTGGTGTTTGATGATGAGCAAGTGTTGGCGGATTTTCGATCTGTTTTTGGCGATGAAACGGTTAGTTATGCAGATGCATTAGAAGCGCATTACAAAGCGCCAAATCCAGATTGGCAGGAATCTTTTGTGAGTGTGTACGCTTCTTCTCACCCTTGGGAAGACTGGGCTGAAACATGGGCGCATTATCTGCATATCGTCGATACTTTAGAAATGGCAAGTGATTTTGGTTTGAGTCTTCAACCTACAGGTACGAATCGACAAAACCTCGCTGTGATGGTGAATATTGATCCTTATCGACACGATAATTTCGACGATATTCTTGCGCAATATGTGCCGTTAACTTTCGCTGTAAACAATTTGAATCGTGGCATGGGGCAACCGGATTTGTATCCTTTTGTCTTGGTGCCAGCTGTGCGGGAGAAGTTGGCTTTTATTCATCGTTTGTTGCGATCTTATACGGCAGAATAATCTGCGTGGCAGAGATTTTATCGACTTATCCATGGCGACAGATAAGTCGATCCGTTATCATGCTCGGCAATTGGAGCATGCAACAACGTCTCCTGACTTTTAATCCTTTAGGATCCCAATGAAAAAGACATTTAAACTATCTCATCCAACAATCAAATACCCACGTTTAATTGAAGCGACAAAGAACGAAGTTAAAAAATATTTAAAAAGAGAGCGCAATAAAAAATTGCCAGAGTACGCTGACTTTTGGGGCTTTGATTGTCGTTTTGGTGAAACAGAGGCATTGGCTGAAGAGATTCATGTCGCTCAAATTAATGAAAAAATTAGCTTTGCTGAAAGCCAAGAGTGGACTCAGTTCTACCTTGAAATTCTAGCCGCACCGGCACAGCGTACAAAACGTGAAGTAGTTGAACAAGACGATGAGCTAGAAGAAGCAGAAAGCAACGAAGAGCTCTAAGCTCAGCAACTAAGTCACAGACATTAAAGAAACGCCAGATTAAGCTCGCTTGATCTGGCGTTTTTGTTTGTTGCTCCCTTTGATCATCCAATTAAGTAAAAATCTCAACCTTGCACCAAGCCTTGTTTCCTTTTTCCTGACTCTTTAATCACTTGTTCGCGTATTAGCTGGCCTTATGATTAAGAGATCGCAGGCCTCTTTTTTTCATTTGCCTGCTGACTATTTTCAGTTGGAGACAAGAACATGAGTAACGATGCAAGTGGTTTAATTGACAGTTTATTTGAGCGTATTAATACCGCAGAGAAAAGCACTGGTGAGCGGGACAAAGTAGCAGAAACGCAGATTAATAAACATCTCGTGGCGAATCCCGCTGCGCCTTACTACATGGCGCAAACTATTATCATGCAAGAGGCCGCGTTAAAGCAGTTAAATGCTCGTGTAGAAGAGTTAGAGCGGAATGTATCTGCTAAGCCTAGTTCTGGCGGGTTCTTGTCTGGACTATTTGGTGGCGAGCAGGTTTCTTCCCAAGAATCTGTTCAGCAAGGTTCGGGTTGGGGAAGAGGTAATGGTTCACAACAAGGCTTTGGGCAATCAAACAATCAGCAGGCCAGAGATCAACAGACCAGAGATCAACAGACAAGGAATCAAGCATTCGGCCGCAGTCGTTCTGGCGCTGGTAGCTTTTTAGGTGGTGCCTTACAAACGGCAGCGGGTGTGGCTGGTGGTGTGGTTGTTGGGAATATGTTGATGAATATGTTTAGTCATCATTCCGAAGCGGATATGGCGAATGTTATTAATGAAGCGCCTGACAGTTCAGACTTTGGGCAAGAGCCAGATCTTGGAGCCGCAGCAGATTCAGGCCAGACAGGCTTTGATCAATCGGATGATGCTTTAGACCCTAACCGAGGCTTTGGGCAGGCCGGGTTTGACCAAGCCAATATGGATCAAAGCGATATTGACTCTGGTGGTGTTGATCAAGACGGCTTTGATCAGGGAGGGTTTGACGACATGGGCGGTTTTGACGATTTTGGTAGTGATGACTTTATTTAGTTATCTGTACGGATTAATAAAAACCAGATCCTTGCTCTGATCTGGTTTTTTATTGTGTGCTTTACGTTACTTCAACGAAGCTCATAAAACCTGTCTTTAGGTGTTCGATGATATGGCAGTGATACATCCAGCGCCCTGGATTGTCTGCTACCAATGCGGCGAGCACAGTTTCATTTTGTCCGAGTAAAACGGTGTCGGTATGAAATGGCGTGATGGCCTTTTTATTCGATTTTAAAACCGTGAAAGTATGACCATGAATATGAATCGGATGGTGATATTGAGTCAAATTCGACAGCTCGAAAATATAGGTTTTACCGCGTTCTAATGTGGCGAGAGGGTCGGGAATATGACCTTTTGACATGCCTTCCCAAGAGCGTCGATTCATCGTCCAGAAGTTATAGCTCACCTTGCCATCTTTTTCGATTGGTGTAATGTTCGCGTTCCATTCGAAAGCAAATTTAATGGTTTCTGCGTTATTTAAATCGGGTGCGGGAATTGGGTTGAGTGGCAGCCTAGGTAAACGGCGCTCTTTAAGTTTGCTCGCCACGCTTTTGATGGTCACCATAGGCTTACCTTTGTGTTTAAAGGTGACGCTTTCTCCTACCTTTTTCGGTGCTATCACACCAAGATCAAGACGCATTCCAGGACCGACTGCGTGGTTTTTCAAAGCAACTGGCTGATCAATCGGGTTGCCATCAATGGCGATGATTTGAGCTTGTGGATCAGTTGAATTCACTTGATAAAGTAAGGTGTTATCCACATTCAAAAGACGCACTCGAATGGCCCCGCCGGCAGGGACTTCATAGGTTGGATGAATTTCGCCGTTGATCGTCATCACTCGACCGGGTGTGCCCATACGAAAAGCATTTTGCGGTGTTGTCAACGCGGTGAAAGAGCCATCGTCTTTGATGTGCCAGTTCTTCATACAAAGCACCAAGTCTTCATCAAAATCTGGCTTTTCAGCTTCATCTACGATCAGTGCGCCAACCAAGCCTTTGCCAAGCTGTTCGACACTGTTCATGTGCGGGTGATACCAAAAAGAACCCGCATCGGGTGGCGTAAACTCATAGTCGAAGGTTTCACCGGGCATGATTGGCGGTTGGCTTAAAAATGGCACGCCGTCCATTGCAATCGGGATTCTCATGCCATGCCAATGAATCGTCGTCGGTTCGTTTAATTTGTTGATCACGCGAATACGCACGGGCTGATGTTGCTTGGCGCGAATCACTGGCGCAGGGTAACCGCCGTTAAAGCAAAGTGCAGGCGTACTGCCGCCAGAAACAATGTTTACATCGGCTGGTGCGATGATCAATTCGTAGTCGAAACCAGCAGACGGCGTAGCAGCAAGAACAACTTTAGGTAGTGTACTTGTCATGGCGACTAAGAGGCTGGATTTTATAAAATTACGTCTGTTCAAAACGGCTTTTCCTGTGAGTCATTCGCGTGAATTTCGCCAAAGAGTTAATTTAATAAGGCAGAGCATAACAAAAAAGCAAGCTTTATAGGTTGGCCTCGATCAGGCTTTTAACGATATCCCTGCGCCTGTAAAGTAAATAAATGGGCGTATTGGCCTTGTTGTGCTAAAAGTGAATCGTGGGTGCCACGTTCTTTTATGCGTCCATGTTCCATGACGATGATCTCGTGCGCGAGCCGAACAGTGGAGAAACGATGAGAAATCAGAATCGCCATTTTGTCCTTAGTATGTTCTTGGAAATGCTGAAAAATATTGGCTTCGGCCTGAGCATCCATCGCCGCGGTCGGTTCATCTAACACCAAAATATCGGCGTCTTCGCGCATGAAAGCGCGCGCCAAGGCGATTTTTTGCCATTGTCCTCCTGATAGTTCTTGTCCGCCGCGGAACCAGCGACCTAATTGGGTTTGGTAGCCTTGTGCAAGTTCGTCAATAAAGTCGGTGGCCTTGCCAAGTGCGGCTGCTTTTTTCCAACCAGTTTGATCGTTAAATCTGTCGTTGTCGCCAGCGCCGATGTTTTCACCAACAATAAATTGATAGCGAACAAAGTCTTGAAATATCACGCCAACGCGTTTTAGCAGTGCGCCTTCTTCCCATTCCAGCAAATCCAAACCATCTAGCAAAATTCGTCCTTGTGTTGGATTATAAAGTCGCGTTAGTAGTTTGATCAGCGTAGTTTTACCCGAACCATTTTCACCCACAATCGCAAGGCTGTGGCTGGGTCGAATATGTAGATTGATGTTGGCAAGTGCGGTTTTTTCATTGCCTGGATATTGGAAAGAGACGTTTTCAAAACGAATACCATCGTTTGGAATGGGTCCCTTCGAAAGCCCAGAGGTAGAAAGCGGGGTTTCTTGTTCTAGATATTCATAGAGATTAGATAAATACAAATTATCTTCGTACATGCCGCTGATGGCGGTAAGTGAAGCTGAAACTGAACTTTGACCTTGTTTAAATAACAGCAAATACATGGTCATCTGACCTAAGGTAATTGCACCTATAATGGTGTCGCTGACAATCCAACCATAGGCGCCATAAAACACCAAGGTACTTATCACGCCAAGGGCGAAGCCCCAGCTTTCACGACGTAAAATCAGTCGCTTACTTTCTTTGAACAGCTTGATGAATATGTCGGTGTAGCGTTTTAAAAAACGATTGCCTAATTGATATAGGCGAACTTCTTTGATGTTGTCTTCTCGGGCGAGTAAGGTTTCAAGATAGTTTTGCTGGCGTACTTCAGGTGAGCGCCAACGAAACATCATAAAGGCATCGCCAGAGAATTTAGCCTCGGCTATAAAAGAAGGTAAAGCACCACAAATTAATAATGCCAACGCCCACGGAGAAAAGTGCCAGAGTAAGACTGCAAAGCTGGATAACGAGATGGCATTTTGTAGTAGGGAAAAGGTTTTATTAACCAGAGCAAGTGGGCGGCTTGATGCTTCGCGACGGGCGCGAACTAATTTGTCGTAGAATTCAGAATCTTCGAAATGAGACAGGGTTAAGCTTTGGGCTTTTTCTAAGATTAGTAGGTTAACTTTTTGACCTAATAAGCCTTGTAAAATGGCTTGCTGTGCTGTTAAAGCCCGCTGCGCGGCGGCAATCACCAACACTAAAATACCTTCTAGGAACACATAGTTGAGTGCGGTTTGATAATGCAAGACCTGATCTTGTTTGTAGCTTTCCATTGCAGCCAGTACGGCATCGACGATCAATTGCCCGACATACGCCATCGCCGCAGGTAGCACGCCAGCAATCAGTGTAGCCAGTGCCAAACCAATGGTTAACGCTGGTGAAGTTTTCCACACCAAATCAATGGCACGACGGCTATAACGAAAGACGCCAAGCATGTTTTTATCGACAGTATTATTAGGCGAAGCAGCAGGTTTCATGAGGGGCCCTAAAAGTCAGCAAATGAACGCAGAATAATGAAGAGTATAAGTCATTCGGTCGACGTTTTATCCATTAAAAAAAACGACCCTTAGTGCTTGATAAGATGATTTCTCGCATTTTCCTCATTTGGCTATAGTGAAAGCTAATTGAATTCGTATTGGTTGTTTGGCCATTTAATGTGAGAGATCTGTAATGAGTGATAAATTGGCGAAGTCTGCGCTTAATCAAGCGGGAAGTGGAACACGATCCGTATGGAGTGGCGAACAAGTCCAGCATCCTTATCGTGCCACGCAAACTCCTATTGTCGCCAGTGCTGCGTATGGTTACCAAGATATCGATGAGTGGTACGATGCGGCTCTAGGTACAGCCCCCGGTTTTATTTATAGCCGTATGAGCAATCCAACAGTAGAAATCCTAGAAGCGAAAATTTGCGGCTTAGAAAATGCCGAGTCTGCAGTTGCTTTTAGTACTGGCATGGCAGCGATTAGTAGCGTGCTTTATACTTTTTTGTCGAATGGTTGTCGCGTTGTGTCGACGAAAGACAGCTACGGTGGCACTAATAAGGTCTTTGAAGAATTTTTGCCACGCATGGGGGTGAGTGTGGCGCTTTGTGAGACTCACAGCCATGAACAAATAGAAGAGGAAATTGCCAAAGGCTGCGATGTCTTGTATTTGGAAACACCAACTAACCCAACGTTAAAAATAGTCGATGTAAAACGCCTTGTGGCGGCGGCTAAAAAAGTAGGCGCCTTGGTGATTGCAGATAACACCTTTGCGACGCCTTTGAATCAAAGTCCTTTGGCATTGGGTGTCGACATTGTTGTTCACAGTGCGACCAAATTCTTGAGTGGTCACGCGGATGCTATGGGCGGTTTAGTGTGTGGCTCTGAAGAGTTAATGGGTAAAGTCCGTCATTATCGAGAAATTAATGGCGCATCATTGGACCCGTTTTCTGCCTATTTGATTATTCGTGGTATGAAAACCTTGGCTCTGCGTATTCGACAGCAACAAAGCAGCGCACAAGCGATTGCGGAGTATTTATTAACTGAACCTTTGATCGAAGCGGTGAATTACCCCGGATTACCCAGTCACCCGAATCATCACATTGCGTGTGAACAAATGCAGGGTTTTGGGGCGATTGTGAGTTTCGTGTTAGTCGGTGGCATGGATACGGTGAAGGTTTTGTTGCCGCAATTACAATATGGGCATTGTGCGGGAAACTTGGGTGCGGTAGAAACCATTTACGGTCCAGCCAGAACCACAAGTCATGTTGAAAATACCTTAGAAGAACGTTTAGCGTTAGGTATTTCTGAAGGTTTGGTGCGGATATCTGTGGGGATTGAAGATACTGAAGATTTAATCGCTGATTTACAGCAAGCGTTTGAGCAAGTTCGTGGGTTTTCTTATTCAGAAATGGACTTGGATTAATTTGGAGCGAAATGAAAAGTACAGTGGAAAGCATTGGTGTTTTAGTAGGGACTGTTCGTTGCAACTCCTGTATTATGCGCCGCTAGAAAATGGCGTTAGGGTCATGTATTTGAAACAGATTAGGGTTTGTTTTTAAAAAAAGGGGACATAAAAGAATGAAAAAAATATTTATTACAGCATTGGCTCTATGTAGCGCAACGCTAGCATCCGCGTCAGATAATGATCTGTGGGAAAAATCTACTTTAAATCAAGTGCTTAACCGTGGTGAGCTTCGTGTTTGTGCTGAAGCTGGTTATATGCCGTTTGATATGCGTGATAAAAAAGGCAACATTGTCGGCTTTGATGTGGATATTGGGAAAGCCATGGCAAAAGCGATGGGTGTAAAATTGGATATTCGTAATACCGCTTGGGATGGCATTATTCCTGCGCTGTTAACGGATAAGTGTGACATCATTATCTCTGGGATGACGATCACGCCTGAGCGCAACTTGAAGGTGAATTTTACTGATCCTTACATTGTTGTTGGTCAAACGATTCTGTTAAGCCCTAAATTGAAAGGCAAGGTTACTAATTACCGTGACTTGAACGATGCTAAATATACGATAGCGACTAAGTTGGGTGCGACATCTGATTACGCGGTAAAAAGATACATGAGCCAAGCCAAATTGAATTTGTTTGAAACAGAATCAGAAGGTGTGCTTGAAGTAGTGAATGGCAATGCTGATGCTTTTGTTTATGACCTGCCTTATAACGCGATTTACTCTGCTCAAAATGAAGGCAAAGTATTGCATTTGGATGACTCTTTTACTTACGAACCGCTAGGTTTTGCGATTCGCAAAGGGGATCCAGACTTTATGAATTTCTTGAACAACTATCTTGCGCAAATTAAAGGCGATGGTACTTACGATAAAATTTATCGCAAATGGTTTGCTAGTAGCTCTTGGATTAGCAACGTTCAGTAACACCAATTAATAAAAAGTGGCGCAGTGTAGCGCCACTTTTTATTACCTCTTCTTTGAGTTAAAAAAACGACTCTTTGAGTTAAAAAAAACGACGGGGAACTTCTCATCGATGGAAAAACAACCTCATCTACTTTTGTGGAAAGCGGTCTTTGTTCTAATCATGATAGGACTTGGCTTTGGCATTTATGCTGGTAGTAAAAGCATTGACTACACTTGGCGCTGGGAACGTATTCCGCAGTACATTATTAATACCGAAGCTACGACGGTTCGATCTCCCTTTGATGGTTCAGCCACAATAGAGAAAGGCAATAAGCTGGTGGTGACTTCGGACTACGGTGATGATCCGTTAGTGATTGAGAAGTTTGATAATTTGCTGGTGAGTAATGGCGATTTGGTGTTTGAGGGCGATCCTCTTGTCGAAGTAGAAAACTGGAATATAGGTCCGCTCACGTGGGGGCTAGTGATGACATTGCAATTGTCTGTTGTGTCGCTAGTTTTTGCTGTGGTTATCGGTTTGTTTGCAGGTTTGGCTAGAATATCGACTAATCCGGCGCTGCGCTATTTGTCCGTTACTTACATCGAACTTATTCGTGGTACGCCCTTACTAGTACAGATTTTTATCTTCTACTTTTTTATTGGTACCGTGTTGGATCTAGATCGTTTTACTGCCGGTGTGGCGGCTTTGTCTGTATTTACTGGTGCCTATATCGCAGAAATCGTGCGCTCTGGTATTCAGTCAATTAGCCCAGGACAAATGGAAGCTGCACGCAGCTTAGGGATGAATTATGTTCAAGCCATGGTGAATGTGATTTTGCCGCAAGCGTTCAAACGTACGCTACCGCCAATGGCTGGACAATTTATAAATTTGATTAAAGACTCGTCTTTGGTATCTGTTATTTCCATCACGGATTTAACCAAGGCTGGTCGTGAAGTGGTGAGTTCTACTTTTGCACCATTTGAAGTGTGGTTTGCTGTAGCTCTTATGTATTTAGTGTTAACCGGCGCCTTGTCTTGGGCCATTCAGCGTCTTGAAAAGAGGTTATCTGCCAGTGACTAATATGACCGATAAGAGCATCATTCAAGCTCGCAATATTGAAAAAATTTATTCGAATGGTTGTCATGCCTTAAAAAACGTATCCCTCGATATTAATCGTGGCGAAGTGGTGGTGATCATTGGGCCAAGCGGCTCCGGTAAATCGACGTTTTTACGTACTTTGAATCAGTTAGAAAGTATTTCTGATGGCTCAATTCATATTGATGAAGTGAGTTTGACAGACAGAAAAACCAACATCAATAAAGTGCGTGAAGAGGTGGGGATGGTGTTTCAGTCCTTTAACCTTTTCCCTCACAAAACAGCGCTTGGTAATGTGGTCTTGTCACCAATGAAGGTGAAGAAAAAAGCTCGCACAGTAGCGGAACAAGAAGGCCGTGAGCTACTCAAAAAAGTCGGTCTAGCTGAACGCATGAATAACTATCCATCGCATTTGTCTGGCGGTCAGCAACAGCGTGTTGCCATTGCCAGAGCGCTGGCTATGCATCCCAAGATTATGTTGTTTGATGAACCAACCAGTGCCCTCGATCCAGAAATGGTTGGGGAAGTATTGGACGTTATGAAAAGCCTCGCTAGTGATGGTATGACTATGGTCGTGGTAACGCATGAAATGGGTTTTGCTCGTGAAGTGGCCGATCGTGTAGTGTTCATGGAGGATGGTGAGTTGGTGTTTGAAGAAAGCCCTGAGCGCTTTTTTAGTTCTGACAATCCGCGTCTGCAGCGTTTCCTTGGTCAAGTTCTCTAGTTTTGATGACAAATCTTGGCCAAAAATGTTGGTCAAGATTCTCTCCTTTTTTGGGTATTCATCATGAATAAGAAATCCCTTCCTCCATTAAACTGGCTGCATACTTTTGAGGTATCGGCTCGATGTCTTAATTTTACTCATGCGGCTGAAGAGTTGTGCTTGACCCAAGGGGCGGTGAGTCAACAGATTCGTTTGTTAGAAAGCCATTTGGGTGTGTCGTTATTTAAACGCTTGCCGCGTGGTTTGAGTTTAACAGAAGAAGGACGTTCTTACTTTCCCGTAGTAAAAGACGCTATTTCTCGTTTAGAGGTTGGTACGAATGAAATCTTTACTCAACATGATAAACAAACCATTAAGGTTTGTGGCAGTTTATCTTTCTTCTCTCACTGGTTAGCGCCAAAGTTGGCTGATTTTAGTGCAGCTTATCCTCAATACGATATTCGCTATGTGAGTAATATTTGGGTGCAAGCATTGGATGGTGAAGCCGATATGGAAATTCGCTGGGGCCATGGTGAGTGGCCTGGGTTGATTTCGCAACGACTGACTTGGGATAAATTGGTTCCTGTGTGTTCTCCTGAACTTATGGAAAAATCGCCTTTGTTGGAACCTGAGGATTTGGTGAACCATCCATTGCTGCATGTGATTGGCTATGAAGAGGGGTGGGGTTATTGGCTAAACATCATGGGCGTGGATAACGTCGATTCGTCAGTCGGTATGCAATTCGATACGCTCGTGTCGACCTTGCGTATGGCGGAGCTTGGGCAAGGTGTGGCCTTGGCTCGCTCTTCTATGGTAGAAAACATGCTGAATGAAGGGAAATTGGTCGCACCGTTTGGCCAGCCGTTTAGAAAAGGTATTGAAGCCAGTGAGTCTTTTTATTTAGTGCGCCGATCCGGTGCCGAATTACATGGTGCAGCCGTGGTATTTTTTGATTGGTTAGTAAGGCAAGCGCACTTAGCTAAAAATAGTTGATCCATTGATTCTGGTCTTTCGTATAACGCTCATTATGGTTATTACTTAAGGAAAAACTTTGACTCCAGAAACGTCACGAATCATCGAAATGGCTTGGGAAGATCGTACACCATTTGAAGCGATTAAAACACTTTACGGGCTTTCTGAGCCTGATGTTATTTTGCTAATGCGCAGTAATCTTAAATCCAAAGCCTTCAAAAACTGGCGGGCGAGAGTATCGGGTCGCACAAGTAAGCATTTGGCACTGCGCAGCCCTGATATTTCTCGTGGTTACTGTAGAACGCAGTACAAAATTGCTGGAAATAAAAGAAGGTAATAGTGACGCAAGCTCTTTATAGATTTCACCCTTATACACAAGTATTACAGTTAGGACGAAAAGGGTAACGTTTGTTTGTTCTATAAAATTAGCCAAGATGTCATTTGAATAAAGCCAGCTACTAGCGCAACGATAGCTAAAAGTAGCAGCGTATTTATTGTATATTTTAAGCACTTATACGCTTTTCGGTTCGTTTTTTTGAGCTCTTTGCTTTGTTGTAATAATGGCGTAACGGTCTTGAAAACTTTATTGGCTAACCCACTTTTATCTTCACTTGTATTGGGGACAATAGAGGCTCTCATTAATATTTTATAACAGAAGTTAATCGCCTTCCCGAGAGGATTAACGGGGCGATCAAAATCACACATAAGGATTAGTCGACTTTGGTCTGTATTATTTTTGACAAAGTGTAAGTAGGTTTCATCGAACAATAAGTCTTTACCATCCTGCCAAGCATATTGTTGACCATCAACATTGATGAAGCAGTCATTTGAGTTAGGCGTTTCTAGCCCTAGGTGATAGCGTAAAGAGCATGCTACCGGATCTAGATGGCGAGTCAGTTCAGAGTTTTCTGGCATGTAAGCAAACATAGCGCCGTTAATGTTTTTTATTTTGCTTAGTATTTTGGTTGTCTGAGGGCATAGTTTTTGAGCTGATGTGTGGGTATATCCATACCACTTAAGGTAAAATTTTCTCCAGCCATATTTGTGAAAAGTGCGGAACCCCACATCATAGTAAGCATCTGAGCCTGGTTTATTGATGCTTTCTAATTCTCCTTGGCGCTGTAGGGCCAGCGCTTCATCTCTTATAATTTTCCAGTTCTTTCTTAGTTCATCTAGTTCTTTGTATTGGAGAGTATTAATAATAGGCTGACGGACTTTTCTATTTGAAAACAAATAGAGTAGGCAGTTGAGCGGCGCAAAAATTGGCCAACCTTTACGGAAATACTCTGACCAGCTTGTATAACGTATGTTTCCTCTATGGGTAAATACGTAGTACATAGAACACATAGTGAAGGTGGTTATCACCAATAATATAAAAGCTAGTTGCATCTATTTTATTCCCGTCTGCAAAGTATTAAACGATTGTTTGCTTATTATTTGCTAAGTGTCATTAAATGTGAACACTCATATGGGGGTTTTATAGATAGAAAATAATGCTTTTCTGTATTTATGTAGTGTATTTTTTTGGTGTTTTTTGCGTTGATTATTCCTATATTTTGTTATTTTGATTGAATGTATTGTCTTTTCTGATTTTTATACATGTTTTATAGGAAATTTGTTTTTTTGATGCCACATTATGCGGCATCATTTTCACGGTAGTCAGCTAACTCCTCATCAAATACGAGGGTACTTTCTTCTTCGTCACCATATACAGCATCTTCGTCAGGTTCTATTACTAGATCCTCAAGCGCTTTTTTTGGTTGTTCTGTTTCTGCTAGATCAAGTTGTGAATCGGATGCTTTATTCGACTTTTTAGTTTTCTGAGACTGTTTCTTTTTATTGCTAAAAATTTCTAAAATAGACTCTTTGTTCTGTGCAAGGTACATGGAGAGCGCTTCTTTCTGGCTATGGTCTCCAGCTAGATCACTTTGATCTAAAACCTCATACAGCGCTTCGGCAGTATCCAACAATTTGTCGTACGCATCGGCTTCCGCTTTTGAAGTAAACGTCATTTTTTCAATTCCATCGCGTTCTACAACATATTTAATAATTACAGGCATAATCCACCTCGTGAAAATAATACTGTATAAATATACAGTTATTTTTCTCCTCTTGTCTAGTGCTTTTGTTTGTTGATCCTAATAATGATTGTTAAAGTAACGGGCTTAATAAAGGAAACACTTTTATGCCTGTTGATTTTTCCCAATTGGACTTTTCCATTCTGATGGATCATGTTGAGATTGTTTTAACAGTCGCTTGGATTTTATTGTCTTACATTGTTCGACGTTACACTAAGCGTGCTATTCGGCTTAACCAAAAGATTGAACACGATAAAAAGCGTCAAAGAATTAATGCTGTCGACAATATATTCAATTTACTTTTAGTTGTCGGTCTGGTTCTCGTTTGGTCATCGGAACTCCAGAATATCGCGATTTCGATTGCTGCTTTTATGGTGGCTTTAGTTATCGCTACAAAAGAGTTTATTGCTTGTATAGTCGGGGCTTTTTATCGTGCTAGTACCAGACCGTATCAAGTTGGAGACTGGATACGTATTGCCAATTATGAAGGGGAAGTTACTGACAGTGATTGGCTCTCAACGACTTTGTTTGAGGTCGATCTAAAAGGTGGAAGTTACACATATACTGGCCGTACTACAGTGGTTCCTAATAGCGTTTTGCTACTGCACACTGTACAAAATCTGAATTACATGCGCCGCTATGTGACGCACACTTTCTCTATTTCTCGTGGCACTGATGATGTGAACCTTTTTTCTATAAAAGAACATATTTTGAATAATATTCGAGAATACAGTGAGCATTTTCACGATGTAGCGATTCGCTATAACAGCCTTATAGAAAAGCGCTTGGATATTAAAATATCAGGTCCAGAGCCGCGGGTTCGAATCACTACCACAGCAGAAGGGTATAATGTTTTTACAGTTTCACTGTTTTGCCCAACTGATGAAGCAGTGGAAATAGAGCAAAAAGTAACAGAAGATTTTATGCGATTTTGGTATGAAAGGCGTGACTTGAGCATCATGAAAGGAGAGCTCAATGATTAGCTATATTCGTGTTCTTTCAGCACTTTTATTAGTGTCCATCTCTGTACTTTTGGCAGGGTGTAACAGTTTTCGTGTGAGTGAAGATGATGTAAATAAAGAAGTGGCTAAACACTTGTCTCAGCCGCAACAGAATCAAATACAGCTGACTGTAGATAAAAATACGCTTAATTTGGATCTCGTGGTGACATCTGCTCATATTGATTTTACCGTACGCGACGGCGGTTTAGTGTTGGTTGATTTGATTAGTAAAATGACGGGTACTTTGACGGCATTTGGTCAGCAGTTTTCACTTACAACGAAAGTTAACCCTTCTTTTGAGTCTGGTGTGCGAATTGAAGAAGACCGTCTATATTTGGTGGCGCCAAAAATAACTAAAATTGAGGTGGAAGGTTCAAGCTTCAACGATAAAATACTGCGATCTACTTTGGGGTCTTTGCATGATGACTTTGAAAAGGCCTTGGTACAGTATTTCGATAAACATCCAGTATATGTACTGGATCATTCCCCGTTCGAAAAGACAGCAGCCTCTTTAGTGAAAGATATTATTATTAAAGAAGACTCCTTAGAGCTTTCTCTTTTTTAGAAAAGTGGGTCTAGGTATGTTTCGACATAGCCTCTATAATGCCCCGATACTATCCAGCTACAATAAGCTCTAACGCTTAATTATTGAATTATAAATGAGGAAACAGCATGTCGATTGCAGACAATCAAGTCGTTCAATTTCACTATACTTTGCGTCATGGCGAAGAGTTGATCGAAACTTCTACGGGTAAAGATCCAGCGGCGTATTTACATGGTCATGGCAATGTTATTCCAGGACTTGAAAAAGCCATGGAAGGAAAAGAAGTTGGTGACGAATTTGAGGTGACTGTTGCTTGCGCGGATGCATATGGAGAGCGTCATGAAGATCGTCAGCAACAAGTGCCAGTAAAACACTTACAAGGTGCAAAACGCTGGAAAGCAGGCATGGTTGCTATGGTGCAAACCGATAAAGGTATGCGTCAGGTTACTGTGGTAAAAGCAGGTTTGAAACACGCTACTGTTGATTTGAATCACCCATTGTCTGGTAAAGATCTGACTTTTAATATTCAAATCATCGACACGCGTGAAGCAACGAATGATGAAATCTCTCATGGTCATGCTCACGGTGTTGGTGGTCATCATCATTAAGAGCGAAGCTCTCTAGGTACTGGTTTTTTACAAAGCCCCTGTTATGAATAACATAGCAGGGGCTTTTGTGTTTCTGGTCTTTTGTTTAGGATCAGCCATTGGTTGATTTTGATCAATTAAGCGCAGAAAATATTAAAATTTAATAAGAATCGTTATCAACTGCTTGACAGATCTCGCCTTCATGCACATTATTGATAATAGTTATCATTTATGTCGTGTTGTGTGTTTTCAGAGGGCGAAGCGATGAGTCATTATTTAGTACCATTTTCAGTGCTTGAGCAGACCATTCAGGGCGGGCAGTGTGCAGATTCCCCGGAAGTGCTCTATCATTATTTGAACTTAACAGAAGAGTATGCTGAACGACTGAACATTACCGATGCAACATTGCTGCATCAAAGAGTGTTCAATGTTTTGCTTGATACAGTTTGTGATACCAGTGTTGCACCGCATTGGCGTCAGACTTGTTTAGACAAGGTGTATTTACCCTTGTCGAATCTAAAGCATCTAATTGTTACTTATCAAGATGCCAAGAACTATTTCAAAATGGAGCATAATTTACGGATTTTGAGCCATTACTTTATTTCTTCCTTCGAACAATAAGGACATCATTTACTAATGAAAATGCGTATTGAAAAAGACAGCATGGGTGAGTTAGACGTTCCTGAAAATGCACTTTATGGTGCTCAAACACAAAGAGCCATTAACAACTTTCCAATTAGCGATGAGCCACTTCCGGAAGCTTTTATTCGCTCTCTTATTCTAATAAAAGCCGCAGCTGCACGCGCCAATGAATCCCTTGAATGCTTAACGCCTGAGATGTCTAAGGCGATTCAAAATGCGTGCGAAGAACTGTTAGCAGCCGATGACCTGATGCAGCATTTTCCTGTGGATGTTTTCCAAACAGGTTCAGGCACTAGCTCGAATATGAATGCTAATGAAGTGATTGCCACATTAGCGAACGCGTACTATTGTTCTGAAGCAAATGGTTCAGTGGTTAATCCGAACGATCATGTGAACTATGGTCAAAGTAGTAATGACGTTATTCCGAGTGCTATTCATGTCAGTGCCACGTTAGAATTGACAGGTCACCTTTTACCTGCATTGGTTCATCTAAAAGACACCATAGTTGAAAAAGGCACTGCACTTGCGGGATATACTAAAACAGGTCGAACACATTTAATGGATGCCATGCCAGTTCGATTAGATCAGACTTTTCATGCTTGGGCTGCACAACTGCAAGACAATATTGATAACCTTACTTACCTTGAAAGCAAAACTACTCAGCTTGCCCAAGGTGGAACAGCTGTTGGTACTGGTATTAATGCGCACCCAGAATTTGCTGAACTATTTGCCAAAGAGTTGTCTAATCTAACCAATGTTACTTTCAGCAAGGGAAAGAATTTCTTTGCTTTGATTGGTTCTCAGGATACCGCTGTTGCTTTATCTGGTCAGTTAAAAGCAGTTGCCGTGACCTATATGAAAATTGCCAACGATCTTCGTTGGATGAACTCTGGCCCATTGGCTGGTCTGGGTGAAATTTCTCTACAAGCTTTGCAGCCAGGCTCGTCTATCATGCCGGGTAAAGTGAACCCAGTGATTCCAGAAGCCACGGCCATGGTTGCCGCACAAGTTATTGGTAACGATGCCGCGATTACCATTGGAGGGCAGTCAGGGAACTTTGAACTGAATGTCATGCTGCCAATGATTGCTAAGAACTTATTAAACAGCATCAAACTATTGGCAAACAGCGGGCAGCTATTGGCAGATAACGCCATCGCCACGCTAACGGTCAATGAAGATAAATTGAATGAAGCATTGCATCGTAATCCTATTTTGGTGACTGCGCTAAACCCAATTATAGGTTATGGAAAAGCAGCGGAAATCGCGAAAAAAGCCTATAAAGAGGGGCGGCCAGTGGTGGATGTTGCAAAAGAAGAAACAGAGTTAAGCCGAGACGAATTGCTCTCCTTACTCGATCCTGCCAAGTTAACTCATGGTGGGCTGTAGTTTCTTTATTTGGTTGTTCCCTTTCCAAATATAGAAAACCCGGGCCAGCGTTCGCGCTGGCTTTTTTTATGCTTAATTATTTATTTTAATGCCTTATCCACAGCGGCTTTAGCATGAATGTATGTGGTGTCAAACAAAGGCACAGTGACGTGTTCTTGCTTTAATAATAAAGTGATTTCCGTGCAACCTTCGATAACCGCTTGTGCCCCGCTGGCTTGTAAACGATTTACAATATCAATATAGACCTGTCTTGATTCAGGAAGAATTTTCCCAAGGCATAACTCTTTGTAAATAATTCTGTGTATGTCGTCCCTGTCTTGCTTCGATGGCGTGATTACCTCTAAACCATATTGCTCTTCTAATCGCTTAATATAAAAGTCTTCCTCCATTGAATAACGAGTTCCGATAAAGCCAATTTTTTGGTGCTTTTGTTTAATGAGTTCTTCGGCTGTTGCATCGGCAATATGCAGTAGAGGAATTTTTACCGCATTTTGAACTACACTCGCCACCTTGTGCATGGTGTTTGTTGCGATAAGAATGAAGTCTGCCTTAGCATGTTCTAAACGCTTGGCTTCAGTGGCAAGAATCTCTCCTAGCTGCAGCCAGTCGCCTTGATGTTGTAATCGTTCAATTTCGGCAAAGTTGATACTGGATAAGATGATTTTAGCTGAATGCAGCCCGCCTAGCTTTTGTCTGATTAGCTCGTTGACGTTTTTGTAATACAGTGCGGATGATTCCCAGCTCATACCACCAATAATGCCGATCGTTTTCATACCTGTGCCCTTTGGTTTTTGCAACGGATCGATAAAGTTTAACTCTGTTAATAAGTCGCCGTAATGTACAGATGGCAAATTAAATGAGGCGGACTGTAAGGAAATTAAAGGCCTCTGCTCATAAATATACTGTAAGGGTCAAGTTTGTAGTCCGAGAATGGCCCACATTCAGTAAAGTCATGCTTGGCGTAAAGTTTTCTTGCTGGCGCAAAGAAGTCTTGTGACCCAGTTTCTAGGCTGATTTTATTGAGCCCTTTTTGTTTTGCAGTATCGAGAATATGACGAAGTAGGGTAGAAGCAACGCCTTTGTTGCGTGCCGCGCTGGTGGTACGCATGGATTTGATTTCACCATGCGCCTCGTCTAGTGTTTTCAGTGCGCCACAACCAAGTAGCTGCTTGTCTTCCCAAATTGTCCAGAAGGTAATGTTTGGTTTTCTTAACCCTTCTAAATCTAATGCGAAAACGCATTCAGGTGGTGAGGTTGCAAACATGTCTTCAAGGTGTTCAGTGAGTATTTGTTTAACTTCTGGGCCAGATAAATCGTCTATTCTAATGTCCATTTAATGTGTTTTCCTTAGGTAATGCTGGTAGAGAGAAGGATAAAATCAAGCAAGTTTTATACCTTAATTTATTGTTCTGGTGAAATAGGGCAAACGTGTATACTGAGACTCTCATAGGATCAGGATAGGAAGCAAAAGCAGTATGGCGATTCCGTTTCTTTTACGTCCCGTACAAATAACAGATGCCGAATGTTTGCTTGCATGGCGTAATGATACAGTTACTCGTGAAGCGTCTCATAATCAAGATATCATTAGTTTAGAAGCTCATATTAAATGGTTGAGTAACTCGCTCAAATCGGATCAGCGGCTGTTATGGATCGCCGAAGTTGATGGTATAGCAGTTGCAACGTGTCGAGCAGACAGATTAGAAAACGCGTGGGAGCTATCTTGGACCGTCGCACCAGAAGCACGAGGAAAAGGCATAGCGTATCAAATGCTGGCCAACTTGGTGCGTTGTCTTGATGAACCGTTAGTGGCGCAGGTTAAGCCTGATAATATTGCGTCTATCAAAGTCGCAGAGCGTGTGGGTTTTGTCTTAGACAAACAAGAAAATGGCGTATTGTTTTATGTTTACCCCACTATGTTTTCTATAACTGATTAATCATCAAAGCGAATGCGAACTTTAGGTTCGTCGGGCTTTTTCTCGGTCGGTTTACGCAAAGGATCAACCAACTTTTCTAACCCGTTAATTTTGATCTCCAATACCAGCTGTAACCACTTTCCTAAATTGCCATTTGGCCAGCCTTCATGAGCAAACCACAACAGATAGGCTTCGGGTAAGTCAATCAGCGTACGCCCCTGATATTTGCCAAACGGCATGGTTTGGCGAGCCACTTGGATTAGATCTTCTTGTGCAAACATAACGTATTCCCAGACAATGGAGCGGCTATTTAATCATAGGCCTGTGTTGGTTGAAATGGGGCGTTATCTTGAAAACAGTCAATTAGATAATCGCAAATGGCTTTTAGCTTTGGAGAAGGGTGGTGAACTTTCGGATATACCAGCCAAACGCCGCTGTAAGGGTACTGATATTGCGATAATAATGGCACGAGGCGACCAGAGTCGAATTCTTCTTGTACGTAATAATCGGGTAACTGGGCGATTCCTAAGCCTTTTTTGACTGCATCCAATAAAGCTAAACCTGAATTACTACGCCATTGACTACTGACTTTGACTTCTTTGCGTTGGCCATTTTGTTGGAATAGCCAATGACTTTTTGATCCAATCAAACACTTATGTTTGCTGAGTTCAGACAAGGTGTGCGGCATACCGAATTGATCAATGTATTCTCTTGAAGCGCAGAGGAATTCTTTGCGATCACAGAGACGTCGAGACAACAGACTGGAGTCCTTCATCGCGCCCATACGAATCGCTAAGTCGTAATTTTCTTCGATCAGATCCACAGCACGATTAGTAAGGTGTAGGTCCAGTTCGATTTTAGGGTGAGTGGTTAAAAAGTCGTTCATGACCGGTGCGATGTATCGCTCACCAAAGGTGGTCGCACAGGTCATTTTAAAGGCCCCAATGGGGGCTTGATTCAGTGACGAAATGACTTCTTCAGCACTGCTTAGAGCCGCTGGCAAACCACGACAATGCTGATAATACAGTTCACCCGCTTCACTTAAGCGAATGCGTCTGGTGGTGCGGAACAAGAGAGTACTGCCAAGCTCAGATTCCAGTTGCGTTACTAAACGACTGATATGAGAAGCCGAGACACTTAACTTGATTGCCGCAGCCGAAAAACTGCCTTGTCGAACCACCTCCACAAAGGCTTCCATTGCTTCCCAATTTTTCATTATGGTGCCCTAAATTGACCCTGATAGAGTGTTATATTATAACTATTTGACGGTATTTTGAAATTATTATTGCCATATGACAATAATAATTTGCCAATATGAGCATTATCGTCTCAATGATTTACGACTACACTCCTCTTACTTGATTTAGAGAGTGTCGAATTCAAACCAATTTGGGAGTACGCAATGAAATGTAAAGCCGCTGTTGCTTGGGGACCAGGCCAACCGTTAAAAATTGAAGAAGTGGATGTACAGGACCCGCAAGCGGGCGAAGTATTAGTTCGCATGGTCGCAACGGGTGTCTGTCACACTGATGCGTTTACTTTGTCTGGTGAAGATCCAGAAGGTATTTTTCCAGCGATCTTAGGCCATGAAGGCGCGGGGGTTGTTGAAGCCGTTGGCGCAGGCGTGACAACTCTAAAAGTGGGCGATCACGTTATTCCACTGTACACAGCAGAATGTGGCGAATGTAAATTCTGTCAGTCTGGCAAAACCAACCTTTGCCAAGCGGTTCGTGAAACACAAGGTAAAGGCCTTATGCCAGATGGCACGAGCCGTTTCAGCATCAATGGCGAACCTATTTTCCATTACATGGGGACCTCGACATTCTCTGAGTACAGTGTGGTTCCTGAAATTTCTTTGGCAAAAATCCACGTTGATGCGCCATTAGAAAAAGTTTGCTTGCTAGGTTGCGGTATCACCACGGGTATCGGTGCCGTTCTTAACACCGCGAAAGTGGAAAAAGGCGATACCGTTGCTATCTTCGGTCTTGGCGGCATTGGTCTGTCATGTATCCAAGGTGCTCGTATGGCGGGGGCTTCTCGCATTATTGCTATCGATATCAACGAATCTAAGTTCGAAATGGCGAAACAATTTGGTGCGACCGATTGCGTTAATCCAAAAAACTTCGACAAGTCTATCCAAGAAGTCATCGTGGAAATGACAGACGGCGGTGTGGATTACTCGTTTGAGTGTATCGGCAACGTACAAGTCATGCGTTCTGCGCTTGAGTGCTGCCATAAAGGTTGGGGCGAGTCTATTATCATTGGTGTGGCGGGTGCTGGACAAGAAATCTCTACCCGTCCGTTCCAATTAGTCACGGGGCGAGTCTGGAAAGGTTCAGCGTTTGGTGGTGTAAAAGGTCGCAGTCAATTACCAGGCTACGTAGAAGATTACATGAACGGCAAGATCGAAATTGATCCGTTTGTGACACACACTATGCCACTTGAACAGATCAACGAAGCGTTTGACTTGATGCACAAAGGCGAGAGTATTCGTACTGTCATCCTTTTTGATCAAAAATAATCGCTAAGATCAGTCGAACTCATCCCGTTAGCCATTTGCTATTTTGCTGTGTAGCAAGCAAATGGCTAACGTTAAGGAGAAGAATATGGAATTGCTATCCAGTACCAAAAGCTTTGGCGGTTGGCTGAAGCGTTATAAGCATGAAAGCTTGTCGGTAAAAGGTGAAATGACCTTTGCCATTTATCTACCGCCACAAGCGGAAACGCAAAATGTCCCAGTTTTGTATTGGCTATCAGGTTTGACGTGTACCGATGAGAACTTCACCCAAAAAGCGGGTGCCTTTCGTAAAGCTGCAGAGCTAGGATTGGCGATTGTCTGTCCAGACACCAGTCCCCGTGGAACCGATTATCCTGGTGAGCACGAGAGTTATGACTTTGGTTCCGCCGCAGGGTTTTACCTTAATGCGACGGTGGCACCGTATTCGAACACGTACCACATGTACGATTACGTGGTGCAAGAGTTGCCGCATTTGGTGGAAGCCAATTTTCCGGTGACGGACAAACGTTCTATCTCTGGCCATTCTATGGGGGGGCATGGGGCGTTGATTTGTGCGTTGAAAAATCCAGGCCATTATCAGTCTGTGTCGGCTTTTGCGCCAATCGTTCATCCAACGGATTGTCCTTGGGGCGAAAAAGCGTTTACGGGTTACTTGGGTGAGGATAAAGCGACTTGGCGTGAATGGGATGCGACATTATTGATTGAGAGAGCGAGTGAACGCTTACCTCTATTGATTGATCAAGGCGAAGCCGACAACTTCTTGGTTGAACAGCTTAAGCCTGAAGCCTTAGAAGCCGCTTGTGAAAAAGTGGGTCACCCAATCACACTGCGTCGTCAGCCGGGCTATGATCACAGCTACTTTTTCATTGCCAGTTTTATTGATGAGCACTTAGAGCATCATTCCAGAGCCTTGGGTTAGCACTTAGCTTTCTCATTGTTGGAATCGAAAAAGCGAGCAGCGGCTCGTTTTTTTATTGCCTGAAAATTTACTCCAAACAACGCTTGGTTTAATCTTGCCCCGCATCTATGTGTGAGGGAATATTTTTACCAGAGCTATTCTGTATGATAGAAATATAGCGCAAATATTGTTTGGAGCTTTTGAGTTAGCTAGCAGTTAACACGGAAATTATTCTATGAATCTCACTATCCGAGCAGCAAGAATAGAAGAGTTAGAGTCGATCCAAGTATGAATCAATTGCTCTACGCGTGAGCTTCAGCGTGGGTTTTATGAGGAATCAGAAATTGAGGCGGCGTTGGAGTTGATTGGTGATCTTTTTTAGCTGAAACTGTCTCTAAGTCTGCTTCTCAGCGAAATATCTATATCTAAGCCACGGGACCAATTATGCAAACTTTTGATGAGTTAATCGCGTTACGTAAAGCCCTTCATCAGAATCCTGAGTTGTCTAATCAAGAGCAAGCGACGGCGGCTCGAATTCTCGAAGAGTTTCAGGCTTTCTCTGCGGATGAAGTTATTACCGATCTTGGCGGAACGGGTCTGGCGTTTGTATTCAATGGCGCTGAAAGTGGGCCAACGACCTTGATTCGTAGTGAGTTGGATGCCTTACCGATTGAAGAAACCAATAGCTTTGCACATCGCTCACAGGTGAAAGGCGTTTCTCATAAATGCGGTCACGATGGTCACATGAGTATCGTAACGGCACTGGGTGCAGAATTGGCGAAACATCGTCCTAAGAAGGGGCGTGTCGTGCTGTGTTTTCAACCGGCAGAAGAAACTGGTATGGGGGCGATTCAAGTCGTAAACGATGCGCGTTTTGCGGCTCTCATTCCGGATTATGCTTTTGCATTGCACAATTACCCTGGCTTAGAGTTAGGCAAGGTGGCAGTGCGAGCGGGCACGTTTAATTGTGCGTCTCGGGGGATGATTATCCATTTAAAAGGCAAAACCTCCCACGCGGCACATCCTGAAAATGGCGTCAGTCCTGCCAATGCCATGTGCAAAATTATCCAAGAACTAAACTCTCTGCCAGCAAAGATTCCGCAACAAGTGGCCACAGGGCGAAATTGGGTAACGGTTATCCACGCAAAATTAGGCGAAATTGCCTTTGGTACGGCGCCAGGCGATGCCGTGGTTATGGTGACGTTGCGCAGTGAAAGTAATGAAGGTATGCAAACTCTGGTAGAGGAAGCCGAACGGTTTTCTCAAGCTGTGGCAAAGAGTGAAAATCTAAGTATTTCGTTTGAATACGATGATGTGTTTCAGGCTAGCGTGAACTCTCAACAAGGCTGTGATTTGGTCGTCTGTGCTTGTGATAATACTCAAACACCTTTTGTATTATTAGATGAACCAATGCGTTGGTCGGAGGACTTTGGCCAGTTTACCGCTACGGCAAAAGAAGGCGCGATGTTTGTGTTAGGAGCAGGGCAAGCAAGCCCGCAATTACATAATCCTGATTACGATTTTCCCGATGGCTTAATTCCCATCGGTCGTGATTTGTTTGTGGATATTATTCGTCAGTTAAATGGTCTGGATCGTGGCCGTTAGTAAAAAATGCCAGCAGACAGAAACGACTATTTGCTGGCATTTATTGAGATACGTTTGTTACCGACTACTTTGACGTGCTATTTAAGCGAATACGAAGTATTTACGAACGGTTTCTACTACTTCCCAAGTACCTTTCATACCTGGCTCGATAACAAATACATCACCTGCTTTTAGGTGCTTTGGCTCTTCGCCTTCTGGGGTGATGATGCAGTAGCCTTCTAGGAAATGACAGAATTCCCATTTGTCGTAGTTCACTTCAAACTTGCCAGGGGTACAGATCCAAGTTCCCATGATTTTGCTGCCGTCTGCTGAAAGGTAAGCGTTTAGGTTTACTGTATGCGGATCGCCACCAATACGAGTCCATTTTGTTGCGTTTACCACAGGGGTAGGGCAGGTTTCACGCATGACGGTGATAAAGTCAGACATAGTAGCTCCAGATTGTAAGTTGAGTTAAAGGTCATAAATTGTAGGGTGCGGATGACTTAGGGGTTTGTCTGTTTACGTCATAAATATCCTTTAAACAGTTGTTAACATCTGTCATGGCTCTTCGTCTTGTTTAACGCTAAAATTTGGCCGTTTTTAATACAGGATTTTCAATATCATTTAATGCACTTTAATAAGTGCTCATTTTGAAGGATTCATAATGAAGGTAAAAATATTTAAAGCGGCTGCCGTTGTGGTTTGTTTGTCTTCCGTTGCCGCATTCGGCTTTAACTTGGATGTTTTTGGCTGGTTCAAAAAAAACAATTCGATCGACAGCATGATTGAATATGTCCCTGCTGATACGGCGCTTTTTCTTGGCGGAGTCTCAAATAAGAAACTTGTTACCAGCTCTGATGAGATGATGGCGCAATTTAAAGGCAATGGCGATGCCGATGCTTTTATGAAGTTGCTCGAATCTTTGCCTCCCAGCAAGGGGTTGGACTTTGTTAATTGGTTGGTGAAAGACTATTACGACGTTGCCTCTAATGGTGGTATGGAGATATACCAACATTACGGTCTTGATGTTGAAGGCGCGCGTGTTATTTATCTAGATGGGGTTTTTCCTGTTACGCGCATAGCTTTAGAAAATGAAGCGGCATTTTTGGCGCTGATAAAGCAAGCAGCACAAGAAACGGATGTCACCCTTGGTGCTGAGACGATTGGTGGTCAGACGTTAACGACAGTTGAGTTGGTAAACAAAGATGATGTCGTACTTAAGCTGGGCTTTATTATCAAGGATAAAGTGCTTACTGCGGCGGTTATATCGCAAAAAGAAGACAAGACAGCGCAAGAGCAACGCTTCGCCTTAGCCAAACCTACGCAGTCTATAATGGCTGATAGTTGGAAGAAGGATGGCGAGGCTTATAATTTCTTAGCCGCTTCCCATGGTTATATAAATTTACAGAATATTGCGAATGCGATCTTAGATAAAGACTCTCGTGCTCATCAGCAAGTAAAAGCATTGGTGGGTGATGACTTACCTGAATTGAGTAACGCGCAAATGCAATGTAAGGACGACATCGTCAATATCGTGTCTGGTGTCCCGCGTGTGGTCTTTGGCATTAATAGCTACGACATTCAAGGCGATGATATGGCGATGGGTTTTTCTTACGCATTAGAAATTAAAAATGCCAATATTCTTGGTGAGTTAAATAAATTGCGTGGCTTTATTCCGAGCTATTTGAATACCGATAATGATTTGACGTTAGGCTTGGGTATTGGTGTAGCATCAGATGCTGTTTCGCCAGTTCTGACGAGCTTGTGGCGCCAATTCACCACAGCTGACTTTAGTTGTAAATCAATGCTAAGGGCACAAGAAAAGTTGCGTGAACAGAACCCTGCTGCACTTTCTGTATTTACCAGCATGGCTCAAGGTTTCTCTGGCGTAAGTGTCGGTATCTTTGATATCGAAAAAGATGAGAACAGCCAAATAGGTTTAAAATACGATGCCATTGCGACTCTTACCAGTGAGAAGCCAGAGGTGTTGGCTGCGTTGGCCGGACAATATTTGCCGATGCTCCGAGGCATTCAGATTCCGACTGACGGACGTGCGGTAAATCTGGCAGACAGCGGCTTGCCTATTGATGCATTCGTAGCGATTAAGGGGAAGCATTTAGTTGCTTACAGCGGAGAGAAAAGTCAGAAAATTGCTGAGCAGTTAACAACGGAAGAGGTGGTTCAAAATGGCATGGTTGCCGTCGCTATGGACAGTACTAAGCTAAGTGATTTAGTGATGAATTTTGGACAATACAGTGCCAATATGGGGAACGATTGCACAGACTTATACACTGTTTCTGCGGCGTTGAGAGGTGTGCCATTTACTTTAAATGTTCAAGAAGGATTTAACGGAAAAGGCTATGAAAGTAACTGGTCTATGTATTTTCAAGACTTAGCTAAAATCAAAAATATTAAGCGTAAAGACTTGCTGAACAGCTTCAACGTAGAATACTTAGATGAGCAATGTAACTGGATTGATACCGGAATTGAAAACTTTAATGAAGATGGCACCGGCACCTTTGTTGATACAGATGAATCTAACCGCTGTAATGTCTTCGAAAGTAGTTTCAAATGGTCCCATTTTATGGGATTTATAACGGAGACTAGCTCTGACAATCGATTCCGCAGTAGCTGTGACAGTGAATGGGAAAAACAGGAAAGTATCGACTTTAGTTGCCAAATTTTGGGAGCAAAAAATACCGATTTTTATTGTTTGCAAGACGATAGCGACTACAAAACTCTTTATCGTTACACGCAAAAATAAGCTGAATAAAGTGCTAATTTAGTGCTTTATCGATTACATAAAATCCAATGGTTTGTCGCCATTGGATTTTATTTATGTATTTCTACGCTCTGATACTTAATCTGAGTAATAGTATTACTCTTGCTTGATTTATTGGCTTAATCTTTCCAGTATTTCCCTCTTTGTGTTTTACCAATCCCAGGGTTTAATGTGTTGGTAGGATCATTCTCTTTATAAAACTTTTTGAGCGGTTCTTTTGCTTTGTAAAGCTGACCAACATTGTGTTCAGCTGGATACTCCGCGCCTTTTTGATCCAAAAAGGCCAATAGCTGTTCTTTTACTGCGTTTTCATCCACTCCTGGTTTTAGAAAATAGTCTTGATGCATGACGTGGCACATAAAGTGTCCGGTATACAATTTTTCGATGATCAAGTTATCTATTTCAGGGGGGAGCGTCTCAAACCATTCTGTTTCATTACGGCGTAAGGCGATATCAAGAGACAGCAAATTACCGAATTGTGGGTTCAATGTGTGATAACGTTTTGCGGCGCCACCGGCGACAAAGCGGTTTAAGAAAGCACGCTTGCCTTCATCATCCGTGCACTCGAAATACTCGCCTTCATTGTTTGCAAAAAACTCACTTAGGTAATTCTTCGCTTCATTGATGCCATCGTCAGACATATGCAGCATTAAGTGGTGTTCGTATTGATCACGATACTGTCGTATTTTCTTCGGAATATGATCTGGAAATAAATGGGCGATGGTCTGCAGCATTTTGTCTGAAAGATTTTTAGGAAGGAAGGGGAGTTTATTGAAGATACGATCCACCTTGTTCTTCAGGGCGAATAGCTTCGGCATGTTTTCACTGCCTGTTTTTTGTATGACAATAAAGGAATCCTTTCCGTATTTATCACACACATCAAAATAGCTACGATGTACGTACTCTCCCGCCACAGGAAGATTCTTGAAGTCACTTAAAATATCACGTCTTAACCTTGTTAAGGTGCTGGTGTCATTCGAGCCTATATAGAATACTCGATCTTGTTTTACCTTTGGGAAGGTGTCTAAACGAACGGCAAATACAATCAGCTTGCCTGCGCATCCAGACGTTTCATACAAACGTCGGCTATCATTGTTAAAACGAGAAGGCGTGTCAGCATCCACATCACGTACGCGTTCTTGGTATTCATTATCGCTGGCCGCCCGTTCTGGGTATTCTATGTCCTTGTTTATGTAAATCTGTTTTTCTAAGGTATTGAGTATCTCTTCAGGGTCTTCTCCTAAATGGATACCAAGATGGTTAATCAGGGTTAACTGCTGGTTTTCATCAATGCGCGCATACAACGCCATTTCAGTATAAGCCGGGCCACGCTGAATCAATGCGCCACCGGAGTTATTACAAACGCCTCCAACAATGGAAGCGCCTATGCAAGATGAACCAATCACTGAATGGGGTTCGCGGTCATAGACTTCCAGCGCTTTTTCTAATTCATAGAGGCGGCTACCGGGGAAAGAAACCACCTGTTTGCCTTCATCCAACAGTTGGATCGATTGCAGTTTGGTGGTGCTAATAATGACGACATGTCGATCATACTCGCCATGTGGGGTAGACCCGCCAGTTAACCCCGTATTAGCGGCCTGCATTATCATTATTATATCGGCTTCAACACAACTTTTGGCAACTCTCCATAACTCAATGAGACTGTTAGGAATGATAACGGCTAAGACTTTTCCGCTCCCAAATCGAAACCCTTTTGAATAACCTGCCGCTTTTTTTTCATCAGTAATAACGTTTTTTTCGCCTACTATGTTTCGCTGGGAGGTTAAAAAATCATTGTGGCTTAAGTTGTTTAGTTCCATTTAACTACTCGTTTTTATGTGATTGGTTAGGGAAAGAGGGATACGCATAAATTTGCTAAGCCTGATTGCTTTAAGCAGATAGATAAATAAGGTACAGCGCACAGGCATTCCGACATGGAAAATTAGAATAATGCAGGGTCCCTTGTTGAAACAAGGGATCCTGCCTATTTACGACGATAAAAAGCGGATGATGCTTAAAAAGTGTCCCAAAATTTATTTGCGCACATTCTAGCTATGGGTAATATCTTTAAACGCTTGGAATTGGGATAAATACACTTTGCCATTGAGGTGTTGCAGGAATCCGCTGCACTCTAGGTGATCCATTACTGGGCCTTTTACCTCTGAAAGTGAGAGTTTAATGTTCAGGCTTTTTAGTTGTAGATTCAGGGCTTCGAGCATTTCTAAGGCGCTGAAATCAATTTCATTTACCGCGCTACATTGAATTACCACATGTTTGATCTCTTTGCGTAGATTAATCGTGTCTATGATGTGATCTTCTAAGTAGGTTGCGTTGGCAAAGAATAGGCTTTCGTCTGGTCGTAAGCAAAGCAGTTGAGGCGAGGTGTCTACCTCGTAGCGCCTTACGTTTCGAAAGTGCTCAGTCCCCTTAATTAAGCCAACTTCAGCCACGTGTGGTTTGGACGTGCGATACAAATGCAAAGCAATAGACAAAGCTACGCCAGAAGCTACGCCCACTTCTACCCCCAGTAATAAAGTAATCACAATAGTTGCCAGCACAGCATAGAAATCACTGCGGGAAAACTGCCAAGTCTTTTTCAAAATAGAAAAATCGATCAAGGTGGTGACGGCCACTATGATCGTCGCTGCCAGTGTGGCTTTGGGTAAAAAGTACAACATGGGCGTTAATAACAAAGACGCAATCATAATACCGAGAGCGGTCATAATGCTAGCAAGCTGAGTCACTGCGCCGGCATCAAAGTTCACTACCGATCGAGAGAACCCGCCTGTCACTGGAAAGCCACCAGATACCCCTGATGCGATATTTGCTGCACCTAAACCGATGAGTTCTTGGTTGGGTTTGACTTTTTCACGCCTTTTAGCGCCTAAAGTTTTGCCAACCGAAATGGACTCTACATAGCCAATGATCGAAATCATCAAGGCAGGCAGAGCAAGTTCCTTGATTAATTCCAGAGAAGGCAAGGTGAGCATTAACCCCGGCAACCCTGCTGGAATATGTCCTGTTATCGCTACACCATGAGATTGCAGATCATAGCAATAGACAATCGCAAGACTAGAAAGCACGCCAAGAATTGGCGCGGTTTTCGCCAACGACGCGGCGGATGCTTCGGGAATTTTTATTATGATCAAAAAACGTTTCGCGTGACGACGAGCCAGCAGCAAAAATGCGATCACAGAAACGCCAATCACAAAGGTGATGGGCTTAAATTGCTCGATGTTTTCCAGCATAGAAAGTAATTGCGTAACGACATTGTCACCATGGGCTTGGATGCCCAGAATATGTTTCAACTGGCTTAGCGCAATGATGATGCCTGAAGCGGAAATAAACCCAGAAATCACTGAGTGAGAAAGCAAGTTAGTAATCATGCCGAGTTTCATTACGCCCATGATGACCAATATGGCGCCAGATAATAGCGCGAGCGTAATCGCGCCAGTAAGGTAACTGGCAGTGCCTTGTTCGGCAATGATCGCCAGTGATGTCGCTGTCATGAGCGACGCCACGGCAACCGGGCCAACCGACAGTGATGTGCTGGTGCCAAATAAGGCATACAAAACCAAAGGCAATATACTGGAATATAAGCCAACTTCAGGCGGCACCCCGGCCAGCATGGCGTAGGCCAGTGACTGAGGGATCAGCAGCATAGTGACGATAAAGGCCGCGGTGGCGTCTTGGCTAAACTGGCCACGGTTATAGGTCTTTAGCCAAGACAGGGCGGGAATGAAACGCTCAAAGTTCATTTTGGAGTTCTCGTTACTTACGCATTGTCGGTTTAACGAACCATTCATAGCCTTTCAGCATGCCGTGCCAGTAGAACGGAGGCAGTAAGTCTTCTTTTAGTATCCAAGCTAGATAAGTAGGTTTAGCACCATCGTTAAGCCATTTAGGAAAAGTTGGCAGCAGCTTTCCGCCGTAACCAAATTCTGCCAAGACAATCTTGCCGCGTTCAACGGTAAGCGGACAGGAGCCATAGCCATCGTAGATGGCTCTTATCGCCTTCCCGTCGATAGCATCGGCAATATTTTGTGCAACGATTGGTGCTTGTTTACGCGCTGCCGCCATGGTTTTTGCATTTGGTGTATTGCTGACATCACCCAACGACCAAATGTTATTGAACTTGGTGTGTTGTAAGGTTTCTTTATCTACATCGACCCAGCCTGCATCATCTACTAATGGGCTGTTTCGAATAAAATCTGGTGCGGTTTGTGGTGGGCAAACATGCAGCATATCGAATTCAGCTTCGACAATAGTTTTCTCGCCATCTTTGTTTTCGGTGGCGAAATAGGCGCGTTTATTCGGACCGTCTACTTTGACTAAGTTGTGAGTAAAGTGAGTGTTAACTTGGTATTTTTGAATATAGCTTTCCAAAGCGGGAACATATTCGGCTACGCCAAATAACACTGCTCCCGCGTTGTAGAAAGACACGTTAATGTCTTTTTGTTTGTGGCTTTTCAGCCAATGGTCACAAGATAAATACATGGCCTTTTGTGGCGCGCCAGCACATTTGATCGGCATAGGTGGTTGGGTGAATATGGCTTTGCCGCCGTTTAGGTTTTTAACCAAATCCCATGTATAAGGTGCTAGGTCGTAACGATAATTTGATGTCACACCATTGCGACCTAATGTCTCTGATAAGCCTTCAATAGCATCCCAGTTAAGTTTGATGCCAGCCGCCACAATTAAGTATTGATAAGCGATTTTCTGACCGTTTTCGAGCACGATTTGGTTTTCATTCGGTAAGAAAGTTTTTACCGACTCTTTCAGCCATTTAGTGTGGGCAGGAATAACGTCGGACATATTACGACGTGTATTGGCTGCTTTAAAAACACCTCCGCCAACAAGTGTCCAGCCGGGCTGATAAAAATGACTGTCGGCTGGGTCAATCAAGCAAATTTTCAAACTAGGTTTGCGTTTTAATAAACTGGCGGCAGTAGAAATACCGGCCGAGCCTGCACCGACAACGACAACATCGTATTGAGCTGTTGCAGCGTTGCTCTGAGAGGATGACGCTGTTGATGATTCTTGAGCTGCTTGCCAAATTTGGCTAGAACGATTGCCTGTTCGACAATAGGCGTGAATATTTTCGGCGTCCTTTGTGGCGGCTTGAAAAGCGCTGACATCAGATGCGGTCATTTGTCCGCCAGCAAACGGGATATGTTCAGCATTCATGTTTTTTTCTTTGGCATAAGCGGCAACATCCGCAAAAGGTAGTTGCCCTTCTTCTTCACCATCTGGTCGGTTGCAGATAATAAGCGTGATGCCGGATTCTGCTAAAGCGTCTACATCGTCTAAGCCGATCTGCTCGGATACCGAATAGTTGTCTGTTATTTGTTTACGTAACATGGCTGCTCTCTCGATTTTGAGAACTTTACACAACGACTGCACTCGCGACATCGTGAAAAGGTCTCTATTTATTATTTATAGGTTATTTATAGTGAGTTACTGTTTTTGTTACGACTTACTTAAATGCATTCAACGGAATTTTCAGATACGACAAACCATTATCTTCCGGTTCGGGCATATGTCCTGCTCTCATATTGATTTGCAGTGATGGCAAAATCAGGCGAGGCATGGCCAATGTTTTGTCGCGTGTTTCACGTAATGCAACAAAGGTGTCTTTACTCATGCCTTGTTTGACGTGAATATTCAGTTCGCGCTGCGCTTTGACTGTGGTTTCATATTCCAGCTCACGGCCATTTGGGCAGTAGTCATGACACATAAAAATGCGATTATCTTCTGGTAACGCTAAGATTCTTTGGACGGAATCGAACAATATTCCTGCGTCGCCTCCGGGAAAATCTGCACGGGCAGTACCAGCATCTGGCATAAACAAGGTATCACCAACAAATACGGCATCTCCTAAAACATGGGTGAAGCAAGCAGGTGTATGACCCGGTGTGTGGAGTGCTGTGCATTGCATTTGCCCAATTTTAAATTGCTCGCCGTCTTTAAATAAGTAATCAAATTGAGTGCCGTCATGTAAGAAGTCCGCGCCTTCGTTAAAGACTTTGGCAAAGGTTTCTTGAACGGTAGTTATGTGTTCGCCAATCCCAATTTTGCCGCCGACCTTGTTTTGAATGTAAGGTGCCGCCGAAAGATGATCGGCATGAACGTGGGTTTCAATTAACCATTCTACGGTTAGTTTATGTGCGGTGACGTACGCAATAATCTCGTCAGCACCTTGATGGGAAGTACCACCTGAGGCGTAGTCAAAATCTAATACGCTATCGACAATGGCACAGCTAGAAGACGCTGGGTCCTTAACGACATAAGAAAAGGTGTTGGAGTCTTTATCAAAAAAAGCCGCCACATCAGGTTTGTTTGCATTTGTGTTTGTCATGCTTCGCCTCGTTATCTAATTGTCCATAAGATCAAATGATTCGCTCATCCGATGTATTAATAATTCTAATAGAGCAGAAAATGTGCCAAGGTTCTTGTATTTAATTAACTGCATGAAATATATAGAGTTATTTTTTAATCAAATAAGATTTATTATATTAGAGTTGACTAATTTAATGTCAATTGTCATATTTGTCGTTAGTTTTTGACAAAAGTGGCAAGTTCTCATGAATATCATCGCATCCGATTCTTCTTCCTTTGATGGGCTCGCCAGCATGTTAGAAGGCTATGACTGCCCTGCAATTTTAGTTTCGGCGGATTATCAAATTCTTGCCATTAACCAGTGTTATCGAGAAGAGTTTGGTGAGGTTCCTTTACAGCAAAACAAACGCTGCTTTGAAGTTTCCCATGGTTATAGCGTTCCTTGTGATGAAGCAGGAGAAGATTGCCCTCTGTCGGCCACTTTGCAATCAGGTCGCAAAGAGCGAGTGCTGCATATCCACCAAACACCAAGAGGCAAAGAACACGTCGATGTAGAAATGCTGCCCATTCATGACAATCAAGGACAATTGCTATTTTTCGTTGAGCTATTGCGTTCTGTGCCGGTAGCGAGTGCCCAAGACAGCAGTAATAAACTCGTTGGTTCAAGTAAGTCTTTTAATCGGATGTTGGAAAAAATTACTCGTGTTAGTCATAGCGATGCGTCTGTTTTATTACTTGGAGAATCTGGTAGCGGCAAGGAGCTAGTCGCGCATGCGGTTCACCAAGGTGGCCATAGGGCGAGTAATTCCATGGTGACATTGGAGTGTGCAGGGTTGACGGATTCTTTGTTTGAAAGCGAATTATTTGGTCATGTCAAAGGTTCGTTCACTGGCGCGCACAGTAACCGAATTGGTTTAGTTGAGCTAGCCAATGGCGGCACGCTGTTTTTAGATGAAATCGGCGATGTTCCTCTGTCGATGCAAGTTAAGTTATTGCGTTTGATTGAAACTGGTGCATTTCGCCCCGTTGGCTCTTCAACGGTTAAGCATACGAATTTCCGATTAATTTGTGCAACTCATAAGAACCTCGCACAAATGGTCAGAGTAGGAGAATTCCGCCAAGATTTATATTATCGGATCAATGTATTTCCTATTCATGTTCCTTCCTTACGAGCACGACAAGATGATTTGGCTTTGTTAACCAACACCTTGTTAAAACGTATTAGTGAACGAAAGGAATATCATCTTACCGACACGGCGATGCAAGTATTAAAGCAATATGATTTCCCCGGTAACATTCGAGAGCTAAGTAATATCCTCAATCGCGCAACACTCTTAACTGATACGAATTTGATTGAACGAAGCACTATTCAAGAATGTCTGGAGATCGATCGTGAACTTGATCCGCTAATAGATACTTCATCGGCTTCTCAATCGTTAAGCATTATTGATGCTGGTGAAGACAAAGAATGGCTGGACTTAAAAACCGCAGAAAAACGTTATCTGTCTGAACTGATGGCGTTTTACCAAGATGACAAAGAACAAGTTGCCAAGATCGCTGGCATTAGCCTGCGATCCTTGTATCGGAAGTTGGAATAGTTGGTTTTTTCAGGATGTTTTACATAAAGTATCAAAAAAAATGCTTTATGGCTTAAATAAGATACTTTTAGTCGAGTTTGTGTCGCTATGAATTCTTACTATAACGACTTTAAAGGTTAAAACAGTAAGGTGAAAATGATGAAAAAAGTATTTCTTATGACTGCAGCGTTAAGCGGCTTAGTATCCATGAGCAGCAATGCATTTGAACTTACAAGCCAAGATATTCAAGAAGGGCAAAAGATACCGCATGCTTTTGAGTTTAACAGCTTTGGTTGTAACGGAGATAATAAGTCCCCCCAACTTGAATGGTCCGATGCGCCTAAAGGAACGAAAAGTTACGCTATTACCGTGTACGATCCAGACGCTCCATCAGGCAGTGGCTGGTGGCATTGGTCGGCGTTTAATATTCCGGCTTCTGTTACGTCTTTGGTTCAAGGTGCAGACTTAACTAAGCTTGGTGCGACAGAGCTGAAATCAGATTACGGTAGTGTTGGCTTTGGTGGTTTTTGCCCACCAAAGGGCGATAATATGCATCGTTATCAGTTTACTGTTTGGGCGTTACCCGTTGAAAAGCTGGATTTAAGCGCTGATGTATCTGCTGCGTTAGCTGGCTTTACCGTCCGTAGCATGGCAATTGGTAAGGCTATGTTAGTCGCATCTTATAATAGATAACTGATCATCTATTAGGAGTAAAAATGAGTCCTGTTTTTAAAGTTAGTCAAATGTATGGTTTGCAGACACAGCGATTGCGGAATGTGGCCATTCTTACTCCTAGTCTTTTCAAAATTCGTTCAGGGCGTAAACGTTTATTTTGGCAGGATGACGTGTTGGAATTTGATGCCTCAATATTATTGTTAACGAAAGCAGGACAACAACTGACGTTTGAAAATGAGCCAAGCAAAGAACGCTTTTTGTCCGTGCAGATGAGTTTTTTATTGCCGCCTGCAGAAGACATGATACAGATGAGCATTAAGGTGGCTAAGAATGAATGCTCGCCACGCTTTAAACCTAATCGTTCAGTAATGGTGAGTCTCGATTTCTTGCTGGAATTAGATACACAGAGTGTGAGTGAAACGATTCAGGCGTATTGGTTAAATGGCTTTTACCAGCAATTGGCTGAGGCAGGGAAGTTACATCTACTCTTTGAAGGGCATTCTGTATCTTTTGAGCAAAAAATCACTGAGCTTTTACAACAAGCACCATGGCAAGATTATCAATTGGATCAAGTTGCTACCCATTTCTCGATGAGTCGGGCGACGCTGATTCGTCGTTTAAAAGAAGAAAATACACAGTTTAGGACTTTGTTAACCCGAGTGCGTATGAATCATGCTCTTAGTTTGATGCAACAAGGTTATCGCCAACAAATAGACATCGCGGTGCGCTGTGGTTACCAGTCTCAAGAGCGATTTAGTCAGCGTTTTTATAAGTCGTTCGGGATTACGCCAAGTCAATATATAAAGACACTTTAAGGGGCTTGTTACATTTACCCCAGTGTCTTCTTAAAGCGTAACGAGGCAATCACGATCCCGCCTACGGTAAATAATCCTAACCATAGTGCATCTTTTCCTAATAAAAGTAAGCTGGCATCTCGCAAGGCAATAGCACGAATCATACGCATGAAGTGCGTGACCGGCAGGGCTTCTGCAATCCATTGAGCTGCGACTGGCATGGCATCGTAAGGGAACATAAACCCCGATAGCAATATTGATGGCAGGAGAATAAATATGGTCATTTGCATCGATTGTAACTGTGTTTTTGCAATGGTGGAAAGCACCAATCCAAGGGTTAAGCTGGCAAAAATGAACAAAATAGAGCTGCCAAGTAGTGATAGGAAACTGCCTTTAATCGGCACCGAAAAAAGCCATTGACCCACGCTTAAAATAATGGCGACTTGTAATAGCCCAACTAAAACATAAGGCGCTATTTTTCCTATCATGAGTTCGATCGAGCGTACTGGCGTGGTAATGAGGAACTCCATATTGCCTTGCTCACTTTCTCTTACTATGGCGGATGAGGTGAATAAAATCATTGTCATAGTCAGAATTACTGCCACTAAGCCTGGGACAATATTCACCACGGTTCTTTGTTCTGGATTAAAGTATTGTACGACTTCGAAACTCGGCGAAGAGCGTGTTACGGTATGGTTAGCCACTTCGTTTAAGGGCATATTGCGTAATGTTCTGATGGTGGAGGTAATAACAGTATCTGAGCCATCGACTATCCATTGTCCTATGGGCAGAGTGAGCGCAGAATCGGCCTGTTTATTATCATAGAGTGGGTGATTGAATAGGCGACGAGTCATATCGGCTGGCAAATACAGGACGGCTCTAATCTCGCCCTTGGTAATTGCGACTTCGGCTTCTTTTATCGAGCGATAGCGTGCAATAAAGTCGACGGATTGAGTGGCGACCAGTGCTTGCTCGACAGCTCGGCTTTCCGATGTTTGGCTGAGGTCGACAAGGCCAACGTTAATGTGTCTAGCATCGGTGTTAATCGCATAACCAAACAGCATAAGTTGTACCAGCGGTATCATGATAATCATGCCAAAGGTCATTCTGTCTCGGGAGAGCTGTTTTAATTCTTTGATAAAAATGGCATACACTCTAATCCACATATCGGTCTCCGGTGCAGGTAACAAACACGTCTTCAAGGCTGGGGCGAGCTAATACGGTTTCTCTGCCATTGCTGAGTTGTGAGATGAAATTGAGAGGGTCTTGTACTTTTTTCTTCACTAATACTCTTAGATGCGCGCCAATTTGCGCCGCAGAGAGAATTTCTGGATGTTGGGTTAGTGTCTGTTTGAGTTGTCTTAACTTATTACCACTAACTTCCACGACGGTGGCAGGCATAGCATCCATTAAGGCTTGGGGAGAACCATCAGCGCGTTTATTACCGTTTTCTAAAATTGCGAGAGCGTGGCAGCGCTCGGCCTCATCCATATAGTGGGTGGATACTAGGATGGTTGTGCCTGTAGCGCAAAGGTCAAATAGTCTTTCCCAAAATTCTCGACGGTTCTCAGGATCAACAGCAGATGTAGGTTCATCGAGAAACAATAATTCGGGCGAGTGGAGTGTGGCACAAGCCAGTGCGAGGCGCTGTTTTTGTCCGCCACTCATTGACCCTGCAAATTGTTTTGCTTGTTTTTCTAAATCGTATAAAGCGAGTAACTCTTCTAGACGGTTTTTCTTGCGCTTTCCTGCAAAACCATAGATAGCACCGACAAAGCTTAGATTCTCTTGAACTGTAAGGTTGTCGTACAAAGAAAACTTTTGTGTCATATAACCAATGCGTTTCTTTAGAGATTCTTCATGGCCCAACAACGGGCTTCCTAAAATGCTGACATTACCTTCACTGGCTTCTAACAATCCAGTAAGTAGGCGAATACTGGTGGACTTTCCGCAGCCGTTAGGACCAAGAAAGCCATAGATACTCCCTTTTGGAATGGTTAAATTGAGTTTATTCACAGCAATTTTATTGCCGAAGTGTTTGCTTAAGCCTTTGGCTTCGATGGCGAATTCTGTTGGTTCGGTTATTGGAGAGGTATTCATGGTAAACGTACCTCTACAGCTAGCCCAGTGGGTAAATTGTTAGCATTGATTAGGTCGATGTCTGTCAGGTACATCAAACGCGCTCGATCACGTTCGTTGAGCGCATAAAAGGGTGTGTAAGCGGGTTGTGAGCGGATATTTCGTACACGACCTTGAATGGGGGACTCGATGCCATCGGCAAACACGTTAATGGTATCGCCGGTTTTTATTTTTGTTAATGCGTTGGCGGGTAAATAGACTCGTGCATAAGGTTGGCCAATAGACAGCAGGCTCATTAACTGAGTGCCAGCGGTGACCCGATCACCTTCGTGCCATGGTAGTGTGTCAATAATGCCTTCAATTGGCGCTTTGATGATGAGGTCTTCACGGGCTTTTTCTTGCCACAATAAGGCCGCTTGTGCGGCTTGTACTTTGGCACTTGACTGAGCAATGTCTTCTTCACGGGCACCATTTTTTAGTTCTAGCCATTGATCGTGAGCTTGCTGTGCTTTGGCTTTGGTACTGTCTCTGTTAGCTCGGGCGGTGTCAAAGTCTGCTTTGCCAATGACCTTGCTTTTATAAAGCTCAGCGAATCTTTGATATTTTAATTGCGCTTCTTTACTAGCAGCCTGGGTGGCTTTTAATGCAGCTAATGCGGCACTTAATTGCTCTGGTCTAGTGCCTGCAGTCAGTACACTTAGAGCTGCATTGGCTTGAGCAAGTTCTGCTTCGCGTTGGGCTATGAGTGCGTCAGCGCTACGTGAGTCTAATTGTAGTAGGGTGTCGCCTTGATTTACCTTTTGCCCTTCATGTACTTTGATCAAAACGATTTGTTCTGCTGCGGGAGCTGACAAGCTGATTCTATCTCGTTCGATGTTGCCCATGGCATGAGAGTTGTCTTCTGTTTGGCAGGCCGTTAAAGATATCAACACCATGATTGAAAATAGCATGTGTCGTGTTTTCATAATGGTTTGCCTTTATTTGGTTTGTCTTGAGTTGGATTCGCTGATGGCATAGAGGGGGAGGTAAAAAGGCCTTGCTCTAATAAAGTTTGGTTGTGATCAGCTAAGCCCAGTAGCCAATCTTCTTTTAATTCGACTCCAAGTTGGTCTTGTAGGTATTTGGGAGCTAGCACAGGGAATATCATGAGGCTAACAAAACTTAGTCGGATCCAGGCTGGGTTGAGGTTAGGGTTAATTTGTTCCTGTTGCTTGAATGCTTCGATCCATTTTTCTGAGCGCTTGAGTAGATTGTCGATGACGCCAGTTAATATGGTGAATACTTGCGGATTATCCTGTTGACTGAGTACATGTAACATGAGTTTTGGCAGCATAGGGTTAGCCGCAATCATGCGATAGTAGGTTTGCATTAGTAACAAAGGATTGGGTGGGGTATCTGGGTCAATGTCAGCTTGAAATTGTTCGATAACTGGAGCTAAGGTTTCTTGTATTATTGCTTCGAATAAACCTGCTTTTGAACCGAAGTAGTAACGAATCATGGCGGCATCAACCCCCGCCTTAAGAGCAATTTTACGCGTTGATATTTTATCAAAGCCATAGGTTGAAAAACATAATTTGGCGGCCTCTATTAGATTCGCGCGCGCTGATTCTTGTTTGCTATCTGATTGCTTAGGACGCCCCATCTTAGTGGTCATCATTGGCTCCTGTTATTAATTCATCTAGTGATGAATATAGGCCATTTCCCGATAAACTGTTATTAAGATAATTCCTCAAAATGCCCGCTATTGAGGGATTTTGAAAGAGAAAGGTGTTTAATTTTCTGCTTTTTATAAGAATGGTGACGTAAAGCTTCCAACGGGCTGGCGTTATGATTTTTTGCCATCACTCGTATCGTTTCAGACGTTGCTGAAGAGCAAAGGGTATACGGATATATGAGGTTTTAGTCTGACTTCGCTAATATAACGAAGTCAGATCTTATGATGAAATAAGTCAATGAATGATTAAGCAAACTGGAATTGTTTGATTTTTTTGCTTAACTCATCGGTCATTTTTGCAATCATTGTGCTGCCTTCAGATACTTGTTGAGAATCCTCTAGTACCTTTTCAGATACTGTTCGAATACCCATTATGTTGTGGTTAATCTCTTCGGCCACTGTACCTTGCTGTTCCGCAGCAGAGGCGATTTGATGGCTGCGAGCGGATACATCGTCTACTTGTATTAGCATGTTTTTCAAGTTTTCAGCGGCTACATGCATTCTGTCCGCGCCGCGTTCAGCTTGTTGGGTGCTGGTCGCCATAGAGGTTGATGCTTCTTTTGATTGATGCTGAAGTTTTTCGATAATTGAGCGGATTTCGACGGTCGATCCTTGAGTTCGGCTGGCCAGTGAGCGAACTTCATCGGCTACGACGGCAAAGCCACGGCCTAGTTCACCAGCACGCGCCGCTTCAATGGCTGCGTTTAAGGCAAGTAGGTTGGTTTGCTCGGAAATATCACCAATCACGCCTAAAACAGAGTCGATGTCGCCTGTTTGCTCAAGCAGTTTAATAATGACGTCGTTAGCACCTTCTATGTTCTTGGTTAAGCTTTGGATGTCTTCGTTAGTGGCATTTAGGTCTTGGCTACTTTGACGCGTAATAGTTTGCACTGTTTGTGTCGCATCGGCGGTATCTTTGGCATGTTGTGCTACGTCTTTTATGGAATAAGACATTTCGTTCATGGCGGTAGCGAGCATTTCGACTTCTTGAAATTGGTGATCCATCCCTTGTTTAGTATGTAAGCTATTGCCTTGCATTTGTACGCAAACAGCTTGCAGTTCGGTGATGGCGTGATCGACTTCTAGTAAAGTGTCGTTTAATGAAACGGATACGTGGTTTGCCGCGTTGGCTAAAATACCAATTTCGTCTCCTCGTTGCATATCTAATTGCTTGGTAAGATCGCCATCTGAGATATGTTGTAAGTGTTCTGTTACGGTTTTAAGTGGTCGTGTGATGTTGCGAACAATGGTGACGCTACCGATAAGAGCAATAAGCACTAGAATCAGTTCGATAACCGCAGATTTTTGCACTGCAGCCCAAAAAATATCCGTAACACCGCTGTATAGTACGCCGCTGCCAATGACCCAGCCCCAAGGTCGATAGCCTTTTACATAAGACACTTTATCCTCAGGCTGTGAAACTTGTGGGCCTTTGTAGGCATAGTGAACATAGCCTTCCTCTTGTTTTTTCACTACAGATACCATTTCTTGCCAGTGGTGAAAGCCATTGATGTCGGTGACATTTGTCATGTTTTTGCCAATGATTTCCGGTTTGAAAGGGTGCATTAGTAGCGTAGCTTGCATGTCGTTTACCCAGAAATAGCCATCGGCGCCAAAGCGTAGGGCAGATAGCGCAGCCAAAGCAGACTGTTTAGCTTGTTCTTCTCCGATGACGGGCGCTTGATCTCCGTAATATTTTACGAGGGAATAAGCGTTATCTACTTGTTCTTTCACTTGAAGCTGTCGTGCGTTGAGCAATTCACTGTGCAGTTCGCTATAGGCCATGGCGCTAAATACGATGAGTAATGTGACTAAAGTGCCGATAAGTCCCCATAGTTTATAGCTGACCTTGATTGAGCTGAGCTTCATGCGATATCCCTATTAGTATTAATGTTTGTTTTATAAGCAGAGATTATGGGCTGGAGTGGCTGTTAATATTGTGATCAAAATCAAGAAAACGACACTTAGCATGACTTTTTGCTACCATCCAAAGCTTGAATACTTTTTTCATAAGGAAGCGCTATGCAATATTCTATTCTTATTACAGGTTGTTCGACGGGAATTGGACTGGAAGCCGCCAGAATGCTCCAAGAGCGTGATTTCTTGGTGGTGGCCAGTTGTCGCAAACAAGAAGATGTAGAAGCGTTGAAAGCCCAAGGTATCAAGCATGTTATTCAGCTGGATTTAACGGATTCGGCTTCGATAGAAAAAGGCTTGCAAGAAACATTGGCTATTACCAATGGCCAGCTTTTTGCTCTGTTTAATAATGGCGCTTATGGCCAGCCCGGTGCGGTAGAAGATTTGCCGGTGGATGCGTTAAGAGCTCAGTTTGAGTGTAATTTCTTTGGTACGCACGAGCTGACCACGAAAGTGCTGAAAATAATGCTGGCTCAAGGTTATGGGCGTATTATCAATAATAGCTCTGTACTTGGTTTGGTTGCTGCGCCGTTCCGTGGTGCTTACAACGCTAGTAAATTTGCTTTAGAAGGCTTAACAGATACCTTGCGTTTGGAATTGTCGGACACGCCTATTAAGGTTTGCTTAATTGAGCCAGGTCCGATTGAAAGTCGTTTTCGTGCTAATGCTTTGCTCGCTTTGCAAAACAATATCGACATGGAAAACAGCCGTCACCAAAAAGGTTACGCAGAAGCGATTGCTCGTTTGAGTAAAGAGGGCGTGACCTCATCACAAACCTTGCCAGCCAGTGCGGTGGTGCACAAATTGATTCATGCGCTCGAGTCAACGCGACCTAGAGCTCGTTATTATGTGACGACACCAACGTATGCCGCGGTTCTAATGAAGCGTATTTTACCGACTTGTTTATTGGATAGAGTGATGCTTAAACAAGGTAGGTGATTCATCTATATCTTTTAATATATAAATAGATCATTAATTGGGTTCGTTATCTGTTTTCTTTATTTTGTATTTTTTCTTCGGCAAGGATAGTGCAGGCAGCAGCAATTACCCGCTTGCCTGTTTCTGAGGCGAGACGGTAACTTGATAGAATAGCCTTCTCTTCCATGGTTAATATACAAACAGAAGTGTCATATAATTTCTCTTTGTTTAGCGTATTTTCTTCCATACTTCCTCCTGTAAGAATATGTTGAATGTTAATTCCTTCTATCAACATAAGCTTAGCGATCAGTTCGGCACTGGCCCGTTTTCGGCCTGCACATACATCTCGTAGTCCTTGTGAATCGGTTTCTCCTATTCTTCTGGATGCTTCTGCCATTGATATGCCGAGTCTTTTTAGCTCAGGCTTTATTCTTTTGTGTATTTCTTCCACATAATCTAATTGCAATGTGTATTTTCTCCACTATAATGATTTTTCTAAATTAAGCAAATTCAACTTCAAGTTGTTATTTTCTTCTCACTTTTAGGTAGTGCCAATTGATTTTTTAGCAGGATGATCAATTATCAAAACATTTAATTTTACCCAAATTCTGATACTAAAGCAGTGTCTAAAATACATTGTAGGACAAATGTACATTGTGAGTATGTTTACGAAGGAATACCTACTAAAAAGGCGTTTATTAGAATGGAGTTTTATAAATGCGCAGTAATTTACCGATAACTAATCGCAATATTACTCTCTCTGAAGGTGCGAATATCCTTTCTACAACAGATATCCACAGTCATATTACCTATGTCAATCCTGATTTTATTCGGATTAGTGGTTTTACAAAAGAAGAGTTATCAGGGCAGCCCCATAATATTGTACGACATCCTGATATGCCCAAAGACGCATTTCAACATATGTGGCAAACATTGAAATCTGGACGCTCATGGATGGGGGTTATTAAAAACCGCTGCAAAAATGGAGACCATTACTGGGTTAGTGCATACGCTACTCCTATCGTGAAAGATGGGAAGACCGTTGAATATCAGTCCGTGCGTACAAAGCCAAGTGAACAACAGGTAAAGGCAGCGGAAGATATTTATGCAAGATTGAGGGCTGGTAAGCCAATGCTTTCACGATGGCTCTGTTTTGGGTTCAAATCCAAGGTCGGATTTCAATTACTACTTACTATAGTCAGTAGTCTTTTACTGACTGCTTGTATAACAGATTTGTCTATTTCAAGTGCCCTTACTGCAGGTGGTTTAAGTACTCTAATTGGTTTGGTGCTGCTTTTTTATACGCTTTCTCCATTAGATAAACTGGCAAAGAAGGCGATGGGCATAGTCGATAACCCTTTAAGTCAGATGGTATATACAGGGCGACATGATGAACTTGGGAAAATTGAGTTTGCTTTACGTATGGCTGAGTCCGAAACAGGCGCTGTTATTGGTCGTATTGGTGATTCAGCTAGGCAATTAGAAGAGTGTACAACACAGTTACAACAAGCGGTCGTTACGACGTATGATCAGTCGTTAAAGCAGCAGCAAGAAACTGAACAAATAGCCTCTTCCATCGACGAAATGACAGCAAGTATTCAAAATGTTTCAAATAATGCAGCACAAGCTGCTTCTGTCGTAGAAAAGGCTAATGTAGAAGCAACTTCAGGTATGCAACTTGTTGAGCAGACCAGTCTGGCGATTAACGATCTAGAAAAGGAAATTCAGCAAGCCGTTGATGTCATACAAGAGCTTGAGAAGCGTAGTGGTGATATTTCTCAGGTTATGGATGCGATTAGCGATGTTGCGGATCAAACTAATTTATTGGCCTTGAATGCAGCGATAGAAGCTGCTCGAGCTGGGGAGCAAGGGCGAGGTTTTGCTGTTGTTGCTGATGAAGTTCGTAATTTAGCCGCCCGTACCCAGGCTTCGACTTTGGATACACAACAAATGATTTCTGCTATTCAGGACGGGGCTCGTCGTGCAGTGTGTGTTATGGATAGCAGTCGAGAGCAGACTCTGTCCTGTGTAAAGCTAGCGGGACAAGCATCGGAGTCTCTTTTGGAAATTCGTGCTCAAATTGTTAATCTTACGGATATGAATGCACAAATCGCAGCTGCGGTAGAGCAACAAAATGTAGTTTGTGATGGTATCAATGCTGGAACACAAACGATAAGAAATGCAGCCAATTCCAATGTGAATTCAGGTGAAGTAAATTTGGAACAGGCTAATCAGGCTGGCTCGTTAACAGGAGCTTTATATCAGCTTGCCGCACAATTTTGGGCTCGACGTTAATGATTTTCTATTTACTATAATGAATATTTCATTTGATACTTCTAAGCCAATCCGTCATCGCAGCTAAATAAGCGCTACGGGCTGGTTGATGAGACAAATACAAGTCATGGAAACCTTGTGGAATACTCGTTTTTGTGAGGTTGGTGAAGGTATTTTTGGCAGCTTGCTGCATGCTGTCGACGTCTAATACGCCATCGCCTTGTTGCGTTTCTTCTATCGTTACTTTGCCTATGGTGCTGATTTTTGAATGACACATCAGTGTTGGGATGTCTAGCCGTTGATTTGCAAGGTGACGCTGGGCAACAATAACTTCCCTTAGCCAATGGAAAGATAAATCAAACCCCTGTGAGGGTTTCCAATCTAATCGGTAATCCCATTCACCGCCGTATATTGTGTGTAGTGATTTTGAGTAGATGTTGATTTTTTTCGCTCGTAAATAGGAAAACGGGAGTAAAGATACTAAAATTCGAACTGGCCAGCTGACAAAATTTAATACCGCTGGTGGAAAAGGCAAAGCGAGGAATGGGCTATTGAGCATGAGTCCAATCACTTTTGGAAACGCCTTGTTGTAATGACTTTCTCGTTCAGACAGAGCATAAGGTTGAGCCAAATAAGTTGATACAACCAAGCCGCCAGTAGAATGCCCAAGTATGACAACTTGATCAACGCCATCTTGTTTTATGGTCGCCAAAGCAATGTCTAGGTCTTGGCCGTATTGTTCGATTGATTCACACCAATTTGGCGGCGTTGATGGTCGGATGGAACGACCATAGCCTTGTAAATCCAGAGCATAGAAGCGATAGCCCAAATCGACAAAGTGCTCTGCTAAACCGGTCTGAAAAAAATAATCAGTGTAGCCGTGTACGTACAAAATGGCTTTAGTGGCATTAGGGTTACCGAGATGATGAATAAGTGTCGTGTGGACTTGAGTCTTAGGGCCTGCAAAGGAAAAGGTGCGGGCGCGAAAGTCTGCCCCCAATAGGTCTTCACATTCGTTAACTTGTTGCCAGTGTTGTCCTATTGGTGCGCTCATATTCGTCTTCTTCATCTATTAGTTAAAAAATATTATCACCTAGTTGATCAATCGTAAGCTTGGCTTTTCGTAAGGTGATTTCAAGACACTCGTCGCGGTTAGGCATTAAATCTGAACGAATAAAGGTGTGTGTTTTTTGCTCTTCGCCTTCGCCCTTGGTAATGGTTGCGGCCACTCTGTATTGACCGCCATCTTTTATCGGCGCTGGTACAATAGAAAAGCCTTTGTACTCTACGACGTCTTCTGCTTTCTCTGATGTGCTACTTTCGCCGCTTGCAAATAGCCCTTTGAGGCTAGATAAAATACCCATGAAATTGTTCTCCTATATTTTTCGTTATTCTTCGGGGATTTGTTGTAATAGTCAAATGCCGTCGTATGATTTATTTTAATCGTCAGCTTACTACAAGCAGGATAGGATTTTGAATAAAAAAGTTAGTTTGTCTTAGCTTGCTGTATACTTTCGGCTAAATAGCTAATTGAGTCATAGGAATAAACAGACATGGTCGGAACACAAGTTAATAACCCTTTACATGGTGTGAAATTAGAGAAGGTTGTCACGGATTTGGTCGAACATTATGGCTGGGAAGAGTTAGCGATTCGTATCAATATCAATTGTTTTAAAAGTGATCCATCGGTTAAATCTAGCTTAAAGTTTCTTCGTAAAACGCCTTGGGCGAGAGATAAGGTTGAAGCGCTATTTTTAGAAACGTTTAGCCAGTTGTGACTCACCTAAGAGTCATGGAGGTAAAGAGTGGTTAGCTATACTTCAATTCAGGCAGTGCGTGCTTTTAAACCGCTTCGGTAACACTCATCGACCCATAATGTACTAAGTTGCGCCCTTTATTTTTTGCGGAGTAAAGGTTTTTATCTGCGTCTCGTAAAAACTCTCTGAATGATTGTCCTTTGTTGAGTTGCGCTATACCAATGCTGACTGTGATCTTGATGTTTTGTTGATGCGTTCTAAAAATAGAGCTCTCTACCGTTTTTCGAATAGTTTCAGCAAAATCAAACGCTTGGTTTTGGGTGTGATTCGTTAAGACAATAAGAAACTCTTCTCCACCAATGCGATATACACGGTTGTTATTTATACAATAATGAAGAAGTTCGGTCATCTCAATGAGTACTGAGTCGCCAACATCATGCCCAAATTCATCATTGACACTTTTGAAGTGGTCAATATCTATAATTAGCAGACGAGTTTCTTCTTGTTCTTCTTCCTGAAAAGGGTCTACCGCCGCTTTATTGAAGTGGTCAAAGAAGAGTCTTAACGCATGACGATTTTGTGCTCCCGTTAATGGATCTTGGAAAGCCATTTTTTCGAGTAATAGGCTGCTTTTTGCGTACTGGCTCTCGTATAAATAGCATATTCCGTAGGACAAAAAATAAGCTAATACGAAATTAAGAATGGACCGATAGGGGATAAAGTTTTCGGTATCTGATTTTATGAATAAAATGGCAATAGCAGGTAGGGATAAGGCAATTGTATAGAAAAGGCCAAGTTTAGGGCCTGCTAATAAACAATATAAAGGCGGTAAAATAAGCAGCCAGTAAATAGCGCCTGCTCTTAAGTCTGCAAAATAAAAGGCAGATAAAACAACGGCAGTCATTGAAAAAGCCAACATGTAATGATGCCCTTCATGCGTTTTTTCTAATAGGGATCTTCTAAAAGAGTACAGGTTCAGTAAGCCGAAGACGCCTTCAATAACCCCAATAGTCACTTGATTTAACATAACGACATTAATGAAGCAGAAAAAAATCATAATGGCACCCGTGGCAAGACTAAGCCACTTATGCAGTATGTCTCTTGTCTCTAATAATAAGGAGTTGCTCTGAGTTATCATGTTGTACTTTTTGTATGTAAAATAATCAGTAAGGGTTTTTAAGACGACACATTCTCTCCTAAAAATATAGAATAGTTAGATTTATTTAAGTAACAATTTGTTACTGATTGCAGTAAAAGAGTCAGCAGCATTGATTAAAGACTGGGCGGTTAAAGGTTCAACGCCATACACTTCGACTCTAGTTTGATATTTTTCTCTGAGTGTTTTAGCGAGGATGTCGAAGTCACCATCACCAGAAAGTAAAACAAGGACATCACTGTCTTTGCCATGTTCTATACCATCAATAGCAATACCTACGTCCCAGTCACCTTTTGCAGATCCATCCGCGCGTTGAATGAATGGCTTCAATTTTACTTCAAAGCCAATCGCTCGCAGGATATTTTGAAATTGCCGTTGTTTTTCATCACCCCTGTCTATCGCGTACGCAATCGCTTTTACGACATTTCGGCCTTCTGTCGCTTGTTGCCAAAAGGTGTTGTAGTCGAAAGGGCGCCCAAATGCTTGTCTTGTAGTGTAATAGACATTTTGAACATCGACTAAAATAGTCACATTTTTCATAGTGTTCCTAGGAGGTATGAGTAAATACAGAATGGGAAAAGTCCACGTTACAAGTATTTGTATTGAAAAGAAATCATAAAACTGGATTAGAAGAGGGCGATAATTTTAAAAGTATCCCCATTATGCTTATTAGAGAAAATTTTATGAGATAACGGAGTGTTTATAGATGTCCGGATTTGAACCTGAGAAGCGTTTTAGGTCATTAACATCACGAGAGGAAAATGCAAAAAGCAATGTGGTGATCGCTTATGTTTTTATGCTGTTGGGCATATTTACCGGTGTGTTTTGGTTTATTGGTGCGATTTGGGCCATGGTGAAAGTGGATGAGGCCCGCGGTACATTTTTTGAAGATCACTATGCCAATATTATTGGCACCTTTTGGTGGGGGATTTTCTGGAGTGTCATTGGTGTAATACTGACATTATTCTTTATTGGTTATATTTTGTTGTTCTGTGTTTGGGCTTGGTCGATTTTTAGAATGGTGAAAGGCATTGCCAGAGCGACATCTAATCAATCTTATCGAGAAATGTTTAACCCTTTTTAGGTGTCGACTTTTCACAGCCTTCTGTTTTCAAGACATCTAGGCTGTGAAAAACAGTCAAATTAGTCGTTCGATAGCGTCATCTTACTGTCTTTATAAAGCGTACCTTCGTTTGCCAGTAGTGCGAGCTCTTTTAGGCTAATCGCTGATGGAGGCGACATCGTCAGGTTTAGCTTTTCTGGTTGCTTTAAAAACGTCAGTAACGTCTCGGCAATCTGCTCTGCTTCTGTTGAGTTAGCTGGTGCAAGACCTAATGCTTGGCTCATATATTTCAGCCCGTTTAACTGGTTTTCGTTTGAGTCGCGTGAGAGCGCTGACTTAGGGAGCAGATGAGCAATCAATCCAGACTCTTCGTATTCCACTTTTAAAGAATGCAGTTCAATGACGTCACCATAGATGATAGGTAGCGCCTCAGGCTGCCCTAATGCAAACGATGCAATGACATCTGAACGTAAATCAGACATGGCGATATTGTGATCCAGAACATTGATGTTAGAAAACAGGTTGAGCTTGCCAATATCCTTTATGTCTAATTTGAATTGAGACGAAACTTTTTCACCTTCAACCTTGGAAGTAAACGAGCCTTTTCCAAGTAAGGTGTCCACTCCCGCAGCACGCATGAGGCGTCGTGTGTCACGTGACAAACTGTCTATTGGGCTTTCTTGTATCCAAAAGTCCACATCTAAATCAGGGTAGTTTATTGGATAGCTATTGAATGAAATCCGAGCGAAACGTAACCACGGCGCATTTTCGTTGCCAAAGCTGACATTTTCCAGAGAAGGTGTCAGAGTAAATGGATCAAGGTGAACACTTCCATATTGAACAAAAGGTGCTAGGCCAGACTGATCAAGCTGCTCCTTAATTTTGTCCTCGGCGTATTGTGCCCCAAAACGCTGCACAAGATAGACAACAAAAATAGCCACGCAGGACAGTAAGATGAAGTAGGTGATGGCTTTGCCAAGGCCATTTTGAAGCTTGGTTACGATGTTATTATTCAATTTCTAATCCTAAGTTTTGAACATGCTTCTGTGTTGGAATAAAACATGCAGGTATTATTAAGCAATGTCGCCGTCATGAATAGCGATCTACTTGGAACATTATCTAATAAAGGACAATCGAATGCAGTTTAAAAAAAGTGTCTTATTGGCAGTATTAGCAACGACAACTTTGTCGGCGCCCTTATGGAGTGCTGAATCTGTCGATTTGTTGATCAAAGACGCTACCGTTTTGACCATGGATAACAGTAAAACGCTATACCAGCATGGCGTTATTGCAATTAAAGGAAACAAAATTTATGCAGTCGGCGACGCATCCTTGGTTGCTAAGTTTGAAGCGAAAAAAGTCTTAGATGTGCAAGGCGATATCGTAATGCCTGGCTTAATAAATACTCATACTCACGTGTCTATGACGGTTTTACGTTCTTTAGCAGACGATGTGCCTGATCGTTTGCATCGCTATATATTTCCTCTTGAAAACAAGCTAATCACCCGTGATATGGTGCGTATTGGCGCTAATCTTGGCAATGTCGAGATGTTACGTGGCGGTGTTACGACTTATGCTGATATGTATTATTTTGAAGATGAAGTCGCAAAAACGGTTGATCAAATCGGTATGCGTGCTGTGTTGGGTGAAACCGTGATTAAGTTTCCGGTCGCTGATGCTAAAAATGCCGAAGAGGGTATTAACTACGCGTTAAAATTTATTGAAGAGTACAAAGACCATCCGCGTATTACGCCAGCATTCGCGCCTCATGCTCCTTATACCAACACCACCGAAGTATTGCAGCGAGTAGCAGAGTTATCCAAAGATAAAAATGTGCCGGTGCTGATTCATTTAGCGGAATCTCACACTGAGCAAGAAAAAATTGCTGCACGTGCCGATGGCAAAAGTCCTGTGCAATATATGCATGATATTGGTGCTTTGAATGATCACTTAGTTGGCGCGCATATGATCCTTGTAGACGATCATGATATTGAACTTGTCAAAGAGAGCGGTATGGGTGTGACTCACAACATGAGTGCGAATATCAAGTCGGCGAAAGGTGTTTCGCCTGCTCTAAAAATGTATGACGAAGGAGTGCGGATTGGTCTAGGAACAGATGGTCCAATGTCTGGTAATAACCTAAGTACCATTGCTGAGTTTGGTCAGGTTGCTAAAGTTCATAAGTTAGTGAATCAAGATCGTGCGGCTATGCCACCAATTAAAGTCATTGATATGGCAACTATGGGCGCAGCAAAAGCACTGCATATGGAAAATCGTGTTGGGTCATTGGAAGTGGGCAAACTGGCCGACATTATCGTGGTGGATACTAAGGCGCCGCATATGGTACCAATCTATAACCCCTATTCAGCCTTGGTTTATTCTGCTTATCCTAGTGATGTTCGACACAGTATCGTAGACGGCAAAATCCTTATGGAAGACAAGAAAATACTTACCGTAGATGAAGCTGCAATTGTGAAAGAGGCTCAAGACTACACTCAAATTGTGCGTGATACTGTGATAGCGAATGGTGAAGAAGTTTTATAAAGCACTACTTTTAAGCTCCTGAGTCGATCAAAACCTCTTTTTACCTGAAAAGTAGAAAGAGGTTTTTTATTTTGGGCTTCTTTTCTCCATTCGTCACGAGCACGCTGTGATATTTATGAAAAATGCGTACCATAGAAAGAATTGACCTGTATTTACAAGGAGTGCGTTATTTCATCTTTGATTCCCTCACAAGAGGACTTATGGTTTTTGCCTTTAGGTGGCACGGGCGAGATCGGCATGAACATGAATCTATATGGTCACGATGGCCAATGGTTGATGGTCGATTGTGGTGTTTCCTTTAACGAGCCATTAACACCAGATGACCTGCGTACTTCCGAAATCGTTTGTGCTGATCCGCGTTTTATTAGCGAGCAAAAAGAGCGCTTAGCCGGCATTGTGATTACTCACGCCCATGAAGACCACGTGGGCGCTTTGCCATTTTTGTGGCGACGGTTCAAATGTCCAGTTTATACCACGGCGTTTACCGCAGAAGTCTTGCGTCGTAAGTTGGTTCAAGTTGGTTTGACCGATCAAGTGCCGATAATTGAAGTGCAAGAGAATGAAACCAAAAAAATTGGCGTATTTAATGTTAAATGGTTGGGATTAACACATTCTGTGCCCGAACCTTATGCCATGACCATCGACACACCTGTAGGAAAAATCTTTCATACAGGTGATTGGAAAATTGATAAGACTCCGATTCTTGGTGACGGTTTTTCTTCCTCCGGCTTTAAAGCCTTAGCCAAAGAAAATATTCTTGCCATGGTGTGTGATTCAACGAATGCACTAAAAGACGGTTTTTCGCCATCTGAAAGCGATTGTTATCAGGGCTTGTTGAAAACCATTGAGGCAGAAAAGAACCGTGTTGTGGTAGGTTGTTTCAGTAGTAATGTCGCGCGTTTAGTTGCGTTGGGGCAAGTGGCAAAAGCGACAGGCCGATACCTTGCCTTGATTGGAAGGTCGCTGACCAATATGGTCAGCGCCGCACGCGTAACAGGCCATTGGCCTGATGATTTGCCGATTATCGATGCGGCGCATCTTGGTTATTTGCCAAGAGAAGAAGTATTGGCGGTCGTGACTGGAAGCCAAGGGGAGCCAAGAGCGACCTTGAATCGTTTAGCTGCAGATAATTGTTTTGATTTGAGTCTTGAAGCCGATGATTTGGTGATTTTTAGTTCCATGAGGATTCCGGGTAATGAGCTAGCCATAGACAGATTAGCCGAGCAATTTAAAGGCCGAAAGATCCGTACTTTGCAAGCTCATGAAACTGACTTAACCATTCATGTGAGTGGTCATCCTTGTCGCGAAGAGCTCAAACAGCTTTATACTTGGGTACAGCCACAATTGGCGATTCCCGTTCATGGCGAGGCAAAACATTTAGATGCTCACGCTGAAGTGGCGAAACTCAGTCATGTGCCAGATCAATTAATTGGTCGAAATGGCGACTTATACCAGCTAGCGCCAAACGTGAGTATTCGACGCCAGCACGTTAAAGTCGGTCGTATTGCGCTGCTTAGATGACGCTAAACAGAACAAATGTCCAAGTGAGCAGCTATTTGTCGAGTTCATTGAAAATTGGTGCAAAGACGCTTTTTGCTGGCTTGCCAGGGATTTCCTTAGCGAGTCTAGGCACTAAGTAGCCGGGTAGCTCGGCAGCGACCTTCCCCATTAAACGCTGAGCGTCTTCAATTGAAATATCAAAATGCGCCGCGCCTTCGACTGGGTCTAAGGTGAACATGTAATAAGGCAAAATCCCTGCATTAAACACGGCTTCGCTCAAATTGACTTGAGCTTCTACCGAATCGTTGACGCCTTTTAATAAAACGCCTTGATTGAGCAGTGTGACTCCGGCTATTTTTAGCTTATAAGCCGCTTGGGTAAGCTCTTCGTCCATTTCATTGGCATGATTAATGTGCCACACCATGACAATGTCTAGCCGACTTGTCTTGATCCACGCCAACATGTCGTCGCAAACACGGTCTGGAATTACCACAGGTAAGCGTGAATGAATACGCAGGCGCTTTATTTGCGGTAAAGCATCAAGCTTACGGACTTTATCGGCGAGCAAGGCGTCTTTCATCATCAAAGGATCGCCGCCGCTTAAGATTACTTCGTTGACTTCTGGGTGATCTTTTAAGTAATCGATCACCGACTGCCATTCTGCTTGCGCCAGTTGATTGTCGCCGTAAGGAAAATGACGACGGAAGCAGTAACGGCAATTTACCGCGCATGTCCCTGTGGTGATAACCAATAAACGGCGTTTGTATTTATGCACGATGGCTTTTTGCGGATTATGGTCAATTTCTTCTAATGGGTCTTTTGTATAGCCCGCAACCTTTTGCATCTCTGCTAGGCTGGGTAAGACCTGCAATAACAAGGGATCATTTGGATTGCCATATTCAATGCGAGACAAATAAGGGCGAGGCACTAATAATTTGAAACCTTGATGTGCTTCTATGCCTTGTTGAGCAAGACTTTTTGGTAAGCCTAAATGCTCAACCAGTTCCGGTAAGGAGGTTAGGGCCTGTGACAGGTGCTGCGACCAGCTTAAATTGTTCTTTGTTTGAGTAGGGATCACGTCAAATATCTGCAAAATTGTCTTCATTTGGGTTATGATTGCGCCAACTTATTTTGGCCCACTCGGCCAGTGGCTCTTAGAGATCTTTGCAAACGCTCTTTTTAAATTACTCAAAAGAGTACAAAAAAGAAGTTTGCAGAGATCTTGGGACTGACATGATACGCCAGTCAGAGCCTTTTCTCTAAAAATATACTGTGAGGATGTATGGCTAATATTTCTACCAGCGATATGCGCAGCGGCGCGAAAGTAATGGTTGATGGTGATCCATGTGCGATTATCGACAATGAACACGTTAAACCTGGTAAAGGCCAAGCCTTTAACCGCCTGAAGTTACGTAACCTACGTTCTGGACGAGTGTGGGAGCGTACTTTTAAATCAGGTGATACGCTTGAATCCGCTGACGTTATGGACACCGATATGGAGTACTTATACACAGACGGCGAGTTCTGGCATTTTATGGCTATCGATGGTTCTTTTGAACAGCATGCAGCGGATGAAACGGCTGTAGGCGACACGATTAAGTGGCTGAAAGAGCAAGAAAAATACGTTGTAACCTTATACAACGGTGCTCCATTGGCAGTTGCTGCTCCTAATTTCATTGAACTTGAAGTGAAAGACACAGATCCAGGCGTAAAAGGTGATACGGCTAATGGTGGTTCTAAGCCAGCTTACTTGGTAACAGGTGCTATGGTTCGTGTCCCTCTGTTTATCAATATCGGTGAAGTGCTACGTGTTGATACTCGTACAGGCGACTACGTTTCGCGCGCAACAGGTAAATAATTTCTAGCTTTGCGTAATGAACATGAAAGCCCTGATAGGAAACTATCAGGGCTTTTTTTGTTTTGGGTAAGGTTTGTCTTAGGGTAAGTTTTTGTTTTGAACAAGAGTCTTTTTAAACAACTTGTGCGGCCATTTCCTCTGCTATTTTACTTGCTATGGCTAATGTGGCGGCAGTGGTATTGCCACTGATTAGCGTAGGCATTATGGAGGCGTCAATGACTCTCAATTTATCAATCCCCCGTACTTTGAGTGATTGGTCGACGACGGCGAGCTCATCAGTGCCCATTCTGCAAGTTCCTACAGGATGGTAAATACTTTCCGCGTGAGAACGTATATAAGCGATTTTTTGTTCTTTTGTTTGGCAAGGGAGGCCTGGTTGCCACTCCCGCAGGCTATGTTGTGATAGAGACAGTTGTTGAGATATTTCTCTTGTCGCGTCAAAGGCTCTAATCATGCCTTCTATGTCTTCATCGTTGGTTAGATAGCCCGCATCGATTTTTGGAGGATCACTGACTTTATTGGAATATAAACCTAGGTAGCCTCGACTCTTGGGTCTAAGTAAGCAGGCGCGTAAGGTGAAGCCGTAATGTTTGAAAGTCGGCCAGAGATTTAAGCCATGATCGACTTCGATAGCGGGTAAAAAATGTAGTTGTACGTCAGGACGATCATCTTCTTTATTTGTTTTGATGAAAGCGCCAGCTTCGGCCATGTTTGATGTCAGCATGCCTTGGCGTTTTCTATACTGCCAAAGGCTTTTTATGCCAGTTAGCCAAAAACTGGGGTGAAAAGAAATACTGTTGCGATTATTTTCTAAGTGAATAAGGCTAATATCGAGATGGTCTTGTAAATTTTTTCCCACGCCTTTTAAGTCATGTTGTACTTTTATTTTATGTTTTTCTAATTCCTCCTTTGGTCCAATTCCAGATAACATTAAGAGATGCGGGCTATGTAAAGCGCCAGCGCATAGGAGTACTTCTTGTGTTGCTGAAATAAAGTGGGACTTACCGTGAACCTTATAAAGCACGCCTTCAGCTCGTTTGTGTTGAACTTCAATTTGTTCGACTTGAGCATGGGTAATGATAGTAAGATTGGTACGAGATTTCGCTTTATCAAGAAAAGCACTTGCAGCACTGCAACGAGCGCCGTTTTTTTGCATCACATGATAAGGACCAATGCCGTATTGATTTAGGCCATTAAAGTCTTCATTTAATGGCACTCCAGCCTCTTGCCCTGCTTTGATAAAAGCATGTGAAAGTGGGTTTATATGGCGCAAAGGCTCAACGAATAATTCCCCATCTGAACCATGCCATTGATTTTCATCTAGATAAAAATGCTCGGTGGATTTGAAGTGAGGTAATAAGTCCTCATAGCCCCATCCAATATTCCCTAGCGTTTTCCAGTGATCAAAGTCCTCGGCTTGCCCGCGTGTATAGCACATTGCATTGATGGAGGAGCTTCCGCCAAGGGTTTTTCCTCTAGGCCAGAATAGGTGGCGATTGTTTAATTCAGACTGTGGCTCGGTACGCAGCGCCCAATTTAATTTTTGGCTGCGCATTAGCCCAATAATGCCTGCCGGAATGTGAATCAAAGGGTTGGTATCAGAGGCACCGGCTTCAAGTAAGGTAACTGAAATATGAGGGTGGCGAGATAGGCGCTCGGCAAGCAAGCAGCCCGCGGCGCCGCCACCAATAATGACATAGTCAGACATGAGAAAACCTTTTTTTATAATAGATTATTTGGTGCTCAAAATTAACCACCATCATCACCTTGGTTTATTCGTGTTAACAATATCAAAAACGTTCAAAATGAATAGCGTTTTCCTTTAGCTCTTTTTCTATACTCTGTCTAAAAGAAAAAAACCTCGATACAAAGTCTCGAGGTTTTTAAATTATTGATAGCAAGGATCACGCTGTAGTCAAACAAGTGACAATTTAGCCGCAATGGCTTTATCAACAGAGAAAGAGCCCGCGCCGCTAAACACCAAAGAAACAGCCACAACCAACAGCGTTAGTGCGTATTCGTAGCCGTTGTTTGCCATAAATAAACCGTTCGATATATGCACAGAGAAAATTGCCATTAGCATCGCGAAGGCGATAACCGCAGACGCTGGGCGAACAAGCAAACCGATAACCAGCGCCAAGCCACCAAAGAATTCTGCACTACCAGCCAAAAGTGCCATCAAATAACCTGGCTCTAAACCAATAGAGGCCATCCATTGACCTGTACCTTCTAAACCGTAACCGCCAAAAGCACCGAATAATTTTTGAGCGCCATGTGCCATTAGGATAAGGCCAATTGGAATACGCAAAATTGTACTAGCAATACCTGACGTTGTGTTTGTGATGTTTTTAACTAGAGTTTTCATGTCTATTTGCCTTCGTATGTGGAAGTTCTGTTTAAGTGATATCTACTGTATATAAAAATCGAGCTGCACAGTAACGGAGTATTTTGAGGTAAGTGTTCAAAAAAATTGAATATTGCTGAAGTTAGGGGAATTAAAATGGCTTTTCCCTATTTGGCCGGTTTTTTGACTGAGTTTTTGCATCTTTCAAGGTTATTGCTACGATTTTATTGTACGAGGATTGGAAAAAGAGTTTTTTTCATTATTTATGCGCAAAAAAGTAGCAGAGGTTTATCTCTTTAAGATGGTAGCTTTGATTGGATCGACTTTTTTATCGACTAAATAACAACAATAGGTCAAGCATGTCTAAATTATTAATAGGGAAGGTGGCTGTAGTCACAGGTGGTGCATCCGGTATTGGCCTTGCTAGTGCGGAAGCTATGATAGGAGAAGGTGCTCAAGTCGTTATCATTGATCGTGATGAGACAGCACTTCAAGCTATACAAGAAAAGCATGGCGACTCGGTCGTGACTCTGGCGGTAGATTTATTGGATCCTGCCGCTTGCTCGGCTATGGTGCCTCAAATTATAGAAAAGACCAAAGTAATTGACATATTTCACGCCAATGCCGGCTTGTATGTGGGCGGAGACTTGGTTGATGCTGATAATGATGCTATAGACAGAATGTTGAACTTGAATGTTAATGTGGTCATTAAAAACGTACGCGATGTCTTGCCGCATATGATTGAGAGAGGCATTGGAGATATTTTGATAACCAGTTCTTTAGCCGGACATTTTCCGACGCCTTGGGAACCTGTTTATGCCTCATCAAAATGGGCTATAAATTGTTTTGTGCAAACTGTACGAAGACAAGTCAGTAAGCATGGAATTCGTGTTGGTTCGGTGTCTCCAGGCCCAGTTATTACTTCTTTACTGTCAGATTGGCCTGATGAAAAATTGGCAGAAGCTAAGGCAAAAGGCAGTTTGATGGAAGCGAGTGATGTGGCAGAAGCATTGATCTTTATGTTGACGCGGCCTCGTCATGTGACGATTAGAGATGTGGTGTTGTTACCATCGCAGTTTGACCTGTAGTTGTTCTTTAGTTGCTCATGCTGCTCTTTAAATAAAAAGGGAATAACTGCCTAGCTATTCCCTTTAACGCTCCTATCACATTTGATTGATGGAAAGCGCTACAGTTTAACGATCAGCTTACCTGTATTTTTGCCTTCAAATAACAAGTTAATACCGTCGGTTGAGCTTTCAATGCCTTCAATAACATGAGCGCGGTATTTCAGTTCACCTTTAGCGAGCATGGCACCCAACGCCTGACCGTACTCTGGAATGCGGTGGAAATGATCAGGCATAGTGAAACCTTGAATGTTTAGGCGCTTTTTGATGATCCCAATCCAGCTTGGTCCAGGAGCGGCTTCCTCTTTCTGGTACTCGGCGATCAATCCACAGACAGCAATGCGGCCATGAGCATTCATACGCTCAAAGATTGGGGCTTGTGCGACGCCGCCTGTATTTTCAAAGAATAGATCGATGCCTTTCGGTGTGGCGTTTGTCAGCTGCTCAACAAAGTCTGCGTCTTTGTAATTAAGCGCATGATCAAAACCAAGCTCTTTAGTTAACCACTGACATTTTTCGTCAGATCCCGCTACGCCAATAACAGTTAAGCCGAGGTTTTTGGCCATTTGACCGACAAGAGATCCAACTGACCCTGCCGCAGCTGTGACAATAAGGGTCTGGCCTGCTTCAGGTTTAAGTACTTCAAATACACCGTGATAAGAGGTAATTCCAGGTAAAGCAATGACGGATAAAATGGCTTCAGCTGGTAGCTCTTTGGGAATGATGTTTAAGCCGTCACCCTTACTAATCGCGTATTCAGTTAACCCCATAAGCCCCATGACACGTGTGCCAACCGGAAATTTTTCATTATTGGATTCAACCACTTCACCTATGCCGCTGGCACGCATGGTATCGCCTAGATTTACTGGCGGAATGTAGCTGTTTTCGTCAGAGCTCATCCAACCTCGCATGGCGGGGTCTAAAGACAAGTGAGAGAGTTTTACCAGTACCTCACCTTCTGCTGGCGTAGGAATGTCTTGTGTGACAATTTCAAATATGTCGTTAGTGATTTCTAGAGCAGGGCGTTTAATGAGTTTTATGGAGCGGTAAGACATATCAAATATTCCTCTTAATGTTTACCTAGATAGATTGGGTTTTTTTCATTGATCTAAAGGTTAGGTTTAAAGGAGTAAATGTGCAATCGCTGAGATTTTGTTAAATATCTAGGCTTATTAGGTTGTTGATCATTCCACATAAATGAATCAATTGTTGATAAGTACTGTGTTTATCCCCAGTGTTTTCTAACGGCCAACCGCAGTTGATACGGAAGCAATCGTGATAGAAGTCGTGGGTGCTGAAACACGCGCCGCTTCGTATGTCGATGCCCTGTTTATTGGCTTCTTTTTCAAGCTGTAGCGCATTTAGGTTGGGGATTTGTACCCAAAGAACGATACCGCCCTGTGGTGCACTGATTTTCGCTGTGGCGGGTAAGTGTTCGAGCAAAAATTGTTGGTAGCTGTGGATGTGTTGATTCAATATCGTGCGAATTTTATTCACATGAGAGCGATATTCACCAGTGTTGATAAATTCTGCCATACAAGACTGTATAAGTCCGTTCACGCCAAAGCTGGTTAATGTATGTTGATTGAGATAGGGCGATAAATAGCGCCCTGGGACGCACCAACCAAGCCGCAGTCCAGCGGCTAAGGTTTTTGAAAAAGATCCGCACCAAATAATGTAACCCTCTTTATCCCAATATTTTGCTGGCAGCGATTGTTGTTTCTGATGACCCAATTCGAAATAGATATCGTCTTCTATCATTGGCGTTTGGTATTGAGTTGCCAGTTTAGCTAGCGCTTGTTTTTGCTCAATAGGTAGCGTCATGCCAGTTGGATTCATGTTCGATGTGCTAAACAGAGAGGCTTTTATTAAACCTTGTTGCATCAAGGTTTCTAGATGGTCTAAATCTAAGCCTTTGTCACTAATAGGGATTTCAATCACTTTGCGAGATAGAGCGCTGAGTAAATCGAGCAAGCCACTAAAGCAAGGGGAACTAATGGCAATGGTGTCGCCTGCTTTGGTAACGCTTTCTATTGCCAGTCTTACCGCATCAATACAGCCATTGGTGATCACAAAGTCGGCGGCTGCAAAGGCTAGATTGTCATGGCGGAAATGTTCCGCAAGGGCGCTTCTCAGGCCTTTGTCGCCTTGTGTTTCTGGGTATTGAAATAGATGCTTTCCTGCTCTTTGGGTGACACGTTTAATACTGCGTTGCAGTGCGACGCTAGGTTGTAATTCTGGCGAAATCATCGAGGTGCCAAGCGGACTAAAAAGCGCCGAGGCAGGGTTATAGCCATTTAATGGCGCGAAGCGTTTTGGGTCGCGTTGTTCAATACTTTTGATGTCTAGGCTTGGGAAGGCCGTACTTTCGAGTTGGTTGGCAACGAAGTATCCAGACTGTGGCTGTGCATAAATCCAACCGGTTTGTTGCAGGTAATCGTAGGCTTTAGTTGCCGTGGTCATGCTGACTTGATGTTGTTTCGCCATGGTTCGTAGCGCTGGTAAACGGCTTCCAGCTGGCAGTCGTTGTGCTTGTATGTCGTCGATATAGTGCTGAGCCAGTGCTTCGTAAAGCGCCATAACCTCTCCAGAAATATTTCTATCTTCCTGAATTGTACTCTTATTTTTATTGAAAATTGAATCTGTGTTCTTTTTTGTTTTCTAGTGATACTTCTTTTCTGAAGGAATGCTTAGCTATGTTCAGTTACACGCGGTGTTTCTGTGAGGTAGGCGGTAGTTTCGAATAGAAACACCGCGTGTAATTGAGCGCCTTCGTTATTGTTTACAACAGATTTTATTTACTAGGAACGAATAATGAAGCTGCGAGACTTTGGGTTGCTGTTTGCCTTGATGGCGTTATGGGGATTGAACTTTAGTGTGATCAAGCTTGGGGTGAACAATGTTCATCCTTTGATATTAACCGCGTTGCGTTTTAGCTTTGCGGTGTTTCCCTTGATCTTTTTTATTAAAAAACCAGATGTGCCGTGGCGTTATTTGATCGCTTATGGCTTGTCTTTTGGTGTCGGCGTTTGGGGATTAACGACCTTATCGATTGGCGCTGGTGTCTCTGCGGGAATGGCGTCTTTGTTGTTGGATATGAGTATTGTCAGTAGTTTGCTGGTGGGTTGGCTATGTTTAAACGAAACCATTACTCGCAATAAGTTGCTTGGCGCTGGATTGGCGTTACTTGGACTTGCTTTGATTATGTACTCCGAAGGTGGTTCGGTGACTGGCAAAGGTTTGGTGCTGGTATTAATGGCGTCAATGTTTTGGAGTATTAATGGCTTGATCGTAAAGCGGGCGAATACCAAAGCGATTTTTGCCTTTAATATCTGGGGAATCTTGTTTGCACCTTTGCCTTTGTTATTGCTTGCGGTTATTTTTGAAGGGACGCAAGTTGTCACTGAGTTGCCGAATCAATTTACCCAATGGACGCTGTTTTCCGCTTTGTTTCAAGCTTACCCGACGACATTATTGGGTTACTGGTTTTGGAATAAAATGATCATGAAATACTCAGTGTCGAGTGTCGCGCCGATGACGTTATTGGTGCCAGTATTTGGCATTCTGGGTGGTTATTGGTTTTACCATGAGCCAATAGAAACGAATCAGATAATCGCAGCTGTGCTGATTTTATTAGGTCTGTTTGTTGGGCAAATGACATTACCAAAATGGAGTTTTTTAAGAAGACTGAGAGGTGATTCATGCAAGAAATCCACTATGTCTTGATATTAATGGGGGCTTTTGTCGCTATGGCGAGTCCTGGGCCTGCGACATTGGCGATTGCATCGACGTCAATGAATCAGGGGCGAGTGCAAGGCTTGGCGTTAGCATCAGGCATACTTACAGGCTCGCTATTTTGGTCGTGTTCGGCCGCCTTTGGTTTAGGCGCTGTACTGTATGCGAATGTCTGGCTATTCGAGAGCTTACGTTATGTTGGTGCGGTCTATTTATTATTCTTAGCTTACAAATCTTGTCGTTCGGCAATGACGAATAAATCGGATACGAGCAAAATGTTGGCCACGCTAGAGACTAAAAAAACGTCTTTACACACTGCTTATTTTCGTGGTTTGGCTATCCACTTAACCAATCCTAAAGCGATTCTGTTTCTAGGGTCTTTATTTGCCATGGGGATGCCGAGTTCGGTTTCCACACAAGGTTTGTTGTCTGTGATTGTCCTATTAACGATTCAAAGTGCCTGCATAAATTTGGGCTACGCTGTGCTGTTTTCCAACCCACGGATTCGCCAAGGTTATTTTAAAATGAAACGCGGCTTTGATGCGGCTTTCACTCTGATGTTTGGCATCGCGGGCATTAAAATATTGTTGAGTAAAGTGAATATATAAGGCTGTATTTGTTATGATGCACTTTATTTTTCAGAGTGTTTTTCTATGTACGACGCTTCTTTGTGGCAACCCAGTGCTGATATGTCGATTTTGCAAAAGCGCGCTCAGTTACTGAAAGCTATTCGCGCTTTTTTCGATGCACGTGAGGTGATGGAGGTGGATACTCAATGCCTGTCTCTGGGCAGTATTACCGATCCACATATTGAAGTATTAACCTGCCAGACGCGTTCTCAAGGCGAAGACCTTACTTATTATCTTCAAACCTCCCCTGAATTCGCCATGAAGCGTCTATTATGTGCGGGTTCTGGTTCTATTTATCAATTGGGTAAAGTGTTCCGAGCCGAGGACATTGGCCGACGTCATAGTATCGAATTTACCATGTTGGAATGGTATCGAGTCGGTTTTGATCATTGGCAGTTAATGGATGAAATACAAAGTTTGTTATCGACACTTTTGAATGACGAGGTGCTGACTTGCGAACGACTCAGTTATCAAATGGCGTTTTTACGTCATACTGGACTTGATCCTTTCACTGCGACACTGTTCCAATTACAAGAGTGCGCCCATGCACACACTGAATACGGTTTACAAGAAGACGACCGTGACACCTTGCTTGAGTTACTTTTCTCGAGCGTGGTAGAACCTGCTATTGGTAAATACGTCCCTTGTTTTATTCATAGCTACCCAGCTTCTCAGGCCGCACTTGCTAAGACACATCTTGATGAAAAAGGTCAGTTAGTCGCGGCACGTTTTGAGCTTTATTGGCAGGGGATGGAACTGGCAAATGGCTACCATGAACTGACGGACGCCAAGGAGCAATCAAGACGATTTGCTGAAGATAAAAATACACGCAAGGCATTGCGCCTGGCGAATAGGCAATTCGATGAGCGACTCATTACCGCATTAGAAAGCGGTCTACCTGATTGTGCTGGCGTGGCGCTCGGTGTAGACCGTTTATTAATGTTATTGTGTCATAAACCCCATATTGCCGAGGTGTTGTCATTCGCTCACGCGAGAGCATAAGCGAAATTTTTTATAGGTTTGTTTTATTATCCTGTTGCCCAAGCCATTCTGACTCACTGATAGGCTCTGATAGATGATAACCCTGCAAATAGTCTATTTTTAGGTCTACTAACTGTTGTTGTACGGCGGCATTATGAACAAATTCCGCCTGAGTTTTTGTACCTAAAGAATGAGCAAGGCTGTTAACGTGTTTTACCAGTTTCTGGAGCTTCTCGTCTGTGTCTATGGTTTTTACGATACAACCATCTAATTTTAATATGTCTGGATTCAAAGCGATGAGTTTTTCTAAATTTGAGTAGCCAGCACCAAAGTCGTCAATGGCTAATAGCGCCCCAGCGGCTCTAAATTCATTAATAATAGGGCTGATCCATTCATAGTCTTGGATGGATTCTGATTCTGTGATCTCAAGTGTTAATCGGCCATTGACTTGATTACGTTTGAAGAATTCACGTAGCGCCTTTAATGTCGCATAGTGTTTAAAGTCTAAAACAGAAAGATTCAAGGCAACATGTACATTTGGATAGCGATTGAGGATATGCTCACATTTCAACAACATAACTTGAGTTATTTTGGCATAAAGCTGTGTTTGTTTAATTAAATCTAAAAACAACGCAGGGCTTACTATTTTGCCATCAATACGCGCTCTCAATAAGGCTTCAGCACCCACTTCTTCGCCTGTTTGGCTGTCATAGTAAGGTTGAAAGTAAGCCAATATGTCATCATTTTCTAGGGCTTTACGTATTTTTAGAATCCAATCTAGATTTTCTTCTGATGTGGCGTGATCTTGTAAATCACCATTCCAATAAATAGGCTGATTGTTTATCTGTGCAAATCGTCTTGCTTCACTGGCTTTGATTAAAAGATGAGCTTGCTCGCAGAGAGGTTGGCCTTGTTGATCAAAAACAGAAGCCATGCCAATAGATAAACTAAGAGTTAGTAAGTGCTCTATTTTGTTCGTGATTGAAAATTCTTGGTTTTCAATGTCTTCCGCTAAGTTACGAAATAATCGAACTATTTTGTTAGGTGCGATATGACTGTGAATAGAAACCGCAATTTCATTGGCTGATAAACGATAGCAAGTGAACTCAATGCCAACTGAATTGGTACTTAAGCGACGCTTTAAGTAATGCGCCAGCTGGGCAAACAAGTCGTCAGCTGCATTGTAACCATATTGCTGATTGATCAGACGAAAACTACGGATTCGAAGAACCGCAAGATGAAAAATATCCTGCTTATTGTTAAGTCGTCCAAGTAGCGAAAAACGATTCAGTAACCCTGTTTGTAAGTCATGCAACCAATCACCGCTTATTTGATCCTGTTTTTGTGCCGACAGGGTTGCGTACTCTTGTTCAAGATCTTGAAAAGCATTACTGATTAAATTGAACATGGGGGCTAAAGAGTCGCCTTCATCTGTAACCCGAATAGGTTCAACTTCTCGCTTAACTCCACAGTTAGACTCGTTTATTGCTAAGTAAGTTAACGCATGTTGCATGATTCTAGTGCCGAATTGCGTGGTAAAAAATTCTCCAAAACAATAAGTACCATGCAAGGGTATAACCTGATTAAGTAGGTTCAGTTTGTCAGTGGGTTGTTCATCGATAAAGTCTTCACGGCTAATGCAGCTAAAGACAAAAACACTGTCCGGCTGTTGCTCGTTGAGGTGTTGTATTTTGGGTGCAATGGCATGCAATGATTGAGCCGGGTGAAAATAGAGAAATCTCACTGATGCGCCTTCAGGAAGCGCTTCGCTCATGACTATGCCTCCGTCATTTGCCCAGTCTAAAGGCACGGCATTGATTTCAACGTTATTATGCATCGAGGTAAGTGCAAAGCGATTTGCCAATTCGAGGCTGATTTTTTCACCATTTGATAGGTAGCGCTGATAGACCTGTTGTGCGGGCAAATGATCAATTTGCTTGATGGTTTTGCCCTCGCTTGAGGTGATCAGCATATGTCGCCCAATCGCGATATTATCAACAAATACATCACGTTGTTGTGTTAAATATGGGCTTACAATGCCCACTGCAATAGACTGATTTTGGTACAGCTTATCTTGATACATTACCCAACTATTTTTATGATCAAATAGACCAGCTCTACCACCACTTATAGTGAGGTCGTTGTGTTGAGAAACATGAAAAAAGTCGTCTTGAATAGCCTCTTTTGAATCTACTAACACAATGTAACAATTGGCTTGGTTTTGTTCTGTTTGTGTTAAAAATGGTGCAAATAAATTTTGTCCAGATTGATCTGCACGCTCATCATCGTATGCCACGCTGTGGTGAACGAGATGACTTTTTTCAAAATAGGATAAAATAAGCGTCGCGCCATGGTTTTTTACCAGACCATTAGAGATATGCCTTTGGCTTGCCATACCAACTCGGCAAGCCGCAGGAAAGCGTTTTGACAGGTAAATTGCCCACGGTTTGGCTTCTTTTATGGCCAATGTTCCGTATAGTTGGACTAAATCCGGTGCGTCAATACCCTCCAGCTTCTGAGTTAGGTCGTCAATTGATTGGCAATGAAAGCTAATGGAGTGCATTTTTATCCTGTCGATGGAGATTTAATAAATGTATTTTTATTTAAGAGTATTAGAACGTGCCTGAAATAGAATACGAATACAATGTAAAAAATGTATCTAAACCCTACCGTATAGAGAGTTAAGTTTTTGAGTGAGAGTAAGCGCTTTAGTATAGGATCATTTTATTTAAACCGTCTTAAAAAACATTTTTTTTGGCTGTATTTTATTGTGTTTCTCATCACTTTATTGATGACATGGAAGGGGGGCGAAGCGCTAAAAAATCAGCAAATTAAGACGTTACGAATTGACTCTTTTGAGCAGCTTAATCAGCTTGCGAGTGTGCTTGAAAGTGCTATTGCTAAATATCAACACATGCCGACTCTATTGGCGTCTAATGATAGAGTCAAAAAAGCTCTTCGTGATGGTTTTGATTCAGATATTAACCAATTGAATCAGGAGCTTGAACAGATAAACCGAATTACAGAGGCGTCAGATAGTTATATTCTTAATACGGAAGGTTTAACGATTGCTGCCTCTAACTACCGTGAAAATACCAGCTTTGTCGGCCGCAATTTCGCTTTTCGTCCCTATTTTCAAGATGCTATTCAGGGCAAGCCTGGTCGCTATTACGCTTTGGGAACGACCTCTAATCGTCGAGGTTATTACTTTTCTTATCCTGTTTACGAAGGTGATTCGATTATTGGTATTGCTGTCGTAAAGGTAGACTTGACCCAATTTGAGAAACGTTTTGCCAATCAGCACTATGAGTTTTTACTGCTGGATCCTGATGGCATTGTATTTAGTAGTTCTCGGCCAAATTGGTTGTATCGCATTTTTGGTGAATTAACCCATGCCGAGCTACAGCGTATCGCTGATTCACAGCGCTACTATGGTAAGTCGATTGAAAAATTAGCGATTGTGTATCAAAAGCCGTTTGATGAAAAATCTCAAATTGTAGATGTGCTCGAAAACACTCTGTTGAATGATGATGTCGAAATAGAGCGGCTGTCTTTTTTGAAAATGAGTCGCCCCATTCGTTTGCTAGATTTTAAAATATCTATTCTTGCACCACTCAAAACCATTAATGAAGAAATTGCGCTATGGCGAGCAATTTTTGCTGGTGGGGTGACGATCACAGCTTTGTTGTTTGGCCTTGCTATGTTGCGCTCGAGAATGTTGCGAGAGCGATCAGATGCCAACGAAATGACCCGTCATAATCAAGCTTACATTCGTGAAGTTATCCAAAATACACAAGCTGGTTTAGTGACGCTGGATGAAAACCATAAAATCGAGTCGTTTAATCCTGCCGTTGAAAAATTGCTGGGCCAACCGTTAGCGCCTTTAGTCGGACAACCATTGAATGCATTATTTCTAGCAGATGAGTCGGATGCGCCAGCTCAGGATGATTTTTTGGAAGCTGCAAATGATTTAGGGGTTAAAGTGTTAACCAGAGAAGGGCGGTTATGTTATTCCGACCAAACGGTTCCGGTTGAAATGACCTTATGTAAGATGCAGTTACCGAATCGCCTAAGTTACTTGGTGACCTTTCATGACATGACGGAGCGCAAGCGTTACGAGCAGGAAATCACACAGGCACGTATCGAACTAGAAGAGCGGGTGAGAGAGCGAACCTTTGAATTACAGGGTGCCAATACTCGTCTGCGTCATGAAATCGAAGAGCATAAAGGTACACAGCGAGAACTAATACAAACGGCAAAACTAGCCGTGTTAGGTCAGTTAACCGCAGGCCTAAACCATGAATTAAATCAGCCTTTGACCGCTATTCGAGCTTTCGCAGGGAATGGTTTGAAGTTTCTAGATCGAGGCCAGTACGAACAAGCCCATACAAACTTGCAACATATTAGTCAGTTAGGCCATCACATGGGTGATATTATTGCTCGCTTTAAAGTATTTGCGCGTAAAGGTGATGTGCATCATGGGCCGATTGCTGTCCAAACCGCTATTATGGGAGCATTGAAAATCATGAGTCCACGCTATAAAGAAGTGGGGATAGAATTAGTGGTGACGGAAGATCAAGGTTTTATCGTAAACGGTGATATGGTCTTTTTAGAGCAAGTGTTGGTTAATTTGCTAGCGAATGCCGCCGATGCAATTTTAGAATCCCCCGATAACACTCGACGCGTCAGTATTGAGCAAACTTCGACAGAAAACCAAGTCGTTCTTTGTATCCAAGATTCAGGTAATGGCTTAAGTGAAGAAGCCATTCGACACCTTTTTGAACCCTTCTTTACTTCAAAATCCTTAGGGTTGGGCTTGGGTCTAGGTTTGTCGATTAGTCAGCGTATTGTTGAGGCAATGGGCGGGCAAATTAGTGCAAAAAATCAAGACTCTGGCGGTGCCGAATTTTGTGTTAGGCTACCTCGTTTTAACCACCTGATTCCCCCGTCTTAATCTCTTTCTAGAGATCCTAAAGAGGAAAATTAATGCCAGACAGCAAGCAAGTAATATTGATTGACGACGAGCAAGCGGTTCGCATGGCCATTTCTCAGACATTACAGCTTGAAGCTTTTGTGGTTGAAGAGTTTGCATCGGTGCAAGGCGTGATTGAAAAATTGTCATTAGATTGGTCTGGTGTGATTGTTAGTGACATCAATTTGCCTGGTAAAAGTGGCTTAGAACTGTTTGAAGAAGTTAAAAAGATCGATGCGGAAATCCCTTTTATTCTCATAACGGGTCATGGTGACATAAGCATGGCGGTAAGCGCGATTCGTGATGGTGCTTACGACTTTATTGAAAAACCTTTTTCTAATGAAGACTTTCTTGAAGTGGTTCGCCGAGCATCGGAAAAGCGTCAACTGACGTTAGAGAATCGTAATTTACGCTTGGAGTTAGCAGCACAAAATGCTCCCGGCCCGCGAATCATTGGTAATACGCCGGGAATTCATCGTTTACGCCAGGCTCTGTTGCATGTTGCTGATACGGGCGCGGATATCCTTATTCAAGGAGAAACCGGTACAGGTAAAGAGCTCGTAGCGCGTTATATTCATGAGCACAGCTCTCGTCGTAATCACGCATTTGTGGCGATTAACTGCGGCGCAGTGCCTGATTCGATTATGGAATCTGAGCTATTTGGTCATGAAAAAGGGGCTTTCACCGACGCTAAGACACAACGTATCGGTAAGCTTGAACATGCCAATGGCGGAACCTTGTTTCTTGATGAAATTGAAAGCATGCCGATGTCGATGCAGATTCGCTTGCTGCGAGTATTGGAAGAGCGCCGTTTAGAGCGTTTGGGGTCAAATAAGGCGATTGATTTAGATTTGCGTATTCTTGCCGCGACCAAAGTAGATCTGAAACAACTAAGCGAAGGTGGCACATTTCGCGAAGATTTATATTATCGACTTAATGTTGTACGAGTGGATATTCCACCATTACGGGAACGAAAAGACGATATTTCTTTGTTGTGGCAGCATTTTTGTTTGGTGGCCATAGCCCAATATAAACGTGAATCTGAGCCACTTTCGGCTGCACGAATGCACAGTTTGTTGAGCTATGATTGGCCGGGGAATGTTCGTGAATTACGTAATCTTGCTGAGCGCTACGTGCTAATGGGGGAAGCGGGCTCGTTTGAATTTGATCAGATTATCATCAATGAAAACAACCCTGGTGTAATGACACTCCCTGAGCAGTTAGAGCGCTTTGAAAAAACCTTGCTAGAGCAAGAGTTGCTGCGCCAAAAAGGTTCTATCAAAGATACCATGGATGCGCTTGGGCTACCGCGCAAAACTCTCTATGACAAAATGCGCAAATACGATTTAGACAAAGATATTTATAAGCAATAATTTTCTCTATAACGAACAAGAATGGGCACGCTGAGATTTTTGTGGCCCATTTTGCTATTCTGGCGACTTTATTATTTTTGATCTCCTTGTCGATTGTATGAGCCTTTCAGTTTTGTTTTTTGACCAAGTTTCCTTGGATGTGTTTATTTTACTGGTTGCTATGGCTGGGCTGACTTCTTTTTTTACCGCAAGCTTTGGGGCTGGTGGTGGGGTTATGTTACTTGCTGTGATGGCACAAATATTACCCCCACAGTTGATTATTCCATTACATGGTGTGGCGCAGCTTGGATCGAATGCTGGGCGCGCTGTGATGAGTTGGCGACATATTGACTGGAAGTTGATTGGTGCATTTTTACCTGGTGCGATTTTCGGGGCCTTTATAGGAAGCTTTGTTTTAGTCTCTTTGCCGCCAGTTATTATGTATTTAACGATTGCGGTGTTTATTCTTTACTTATGTTGGGGCCCCAAATTACCCAAAATGGTATTGGGGGCATGGGGAACGGTCATTGCTGGTGCTGTGACAACTTTAATCACGCTTTTTGCAGGCGCGACTGGGCCTTTAGTTGCTGCCTTCGTAAAACAGATTTATACAGATCGCTTCCGCACCCTTGCTACTTTCGCCACGGCGATGTCGTTACAGCATATTTTGAAAATTGGAGTGTTTAAAGTTGCAGGTTTTTCGCTTGCTGCTTGGTTGCCTTTATTAGCTTGTATGGTAATTAGTGGTGCAATTGGGACTTGGATAGGTCTAAGATTATTGAAGCGGATACCAGATAAACGCTTCCATCAAATATTTAATATAGTATTGACTCTAATGGCGCTACGTTTGATTTGGCAGTCTTGGGTATTGTTGTAGTATGCCATAATATTATTTTTAGGCACATCGAGTGTTTGATCTGGTAACAACGAAAGCTATCGATAAAATGGAACCTTGTATGTCGTGAGAGAATGTTATTGGCAGGAAAAGGTTTAGTTGAACTAAATGGTTATATTGCTATATCTTTAAGTGTGAATTATCTAATTGTTTTGTAATCCCTTTTTTACCTCTTGGAGGCTAAGTGACGCCGCTAGTGAGAATGAGTCTCCGAAAATTAGGTCGAGTTGGTTTAGTTTTTTTATTGACTATTTTATCAACCATATTCGCCATAATCCTCAATTTTTCGATAGTCGATTGGTTAGACTTCGCTTATCTTCCAGAGCAAGATATTGTTGTGATTTGCATTATCACGATGTTAGTTACCCCTTTACTATCTTGGTATTTGGTTGGACTTTTTTTTAAAATTGATCAAATGGAAGTGCAAATGGCAAGGCTAGCCACTATGGATAGCATGACCAACACATATAATCGCGGCTATTTTTATGAAAATAGTAAACACTACTTATCTACATTATTAGCACTAAAACAACCAAATCAGTCTTCGCTTTTAGTGTTAGATTTAGATGATTTAAAGCGCATAAATGATCAATTTGGCCATGCTGGCGGTGATCAAGTGCTTATAGCGTTCAGTAAAATAGTGCTAAATGTCGTTCAAGAACCGAACTTCGTCGGCCGCTTAGGTGGTGATGAGTTTGTGGTATTTTTAAAAGAGTCTAGTTTGGACGACGCTCAAGCCTTGGCAACAGAAATTGTGGATAGAGTGCGGTCAATAAAAGTTGAATCCGATGGGCATTCTATTTCGTTCTCTGTCAGTGTCGGTTTATCTTCTTTTACTGGCTATGACACATCAGACCTTGATAAAGCGATTAAATCAGCTGATTCCGCCCTTTACGATGTGAAGCGTTCAGGGCGAAATGGGTATGCTGTGTATTATGCAAATCAAAAGTAACGTCGTACATATTCCGTTTTAGTGTGTTATTGCCTCACAATTAATCCCCCAATACTAAACCTTCTCGTCTTGGGTCCGCGCCGCCAAGTAAGTTGTCTTCTTCGATAACAATCCCTTGTACGCCAGAGTTCAAATCTCTCACGGATACCTTATACCCCATGTCAGTTAGTGTCTTCTCATAGGTTTCTGCTTCTGTGCCTTTTTCAATATCGTAAGTACCGAAGCGGTTGAGCATATTTGGCAACGTGATGGCTTCCTGAATGTCCATTCCCCATTCGAGATGAGCGATCAAGGTTTTTGCTACATAGCCAATAATACGCGAACCACCTGGCGAGCCGACAACCAAATAAGGTTTGTTGTCCTTCATTACTATGGTTGGGGACATAGAGGAGCGAGGGCGCTTGCCGGGCTCTAAGCGGTTGGCAATCGGGAAGCCATCTTGGTGAGATTTAAAAGAAAAGTCCGTTAGTTCATTGTTGAGTAAAAAGCCATTGCTCATCAGGCTGGAGCCAAAGCCATTCTCGATTGTAGTAGTAACAGAAACGGCATTACCGTCTTTATCAACGATAGATATGTGGCTAGTGGAGGGCAGTTCGATGGCAATATCGTCGGCTTGTTTGATGGGATGACGCCATTCTGGTTCACCAGCTTCAACGCTTTCTAGCGCTTTGCCTTTGGTGATTAGCTTTGCGCGTTCTGCTAAATATGATTTGTCTAATAAGCCTTGTGGCATGGGGACAAAATCAGTATCAGCCATATAGCGGCCTCGATCAGCAAAGGCAAGACGAGAAGCGTCACCAATAATTTGCCATGCCTCTGGAGAGTTTGCACCTAAGGTTGCTAAATCAAAGTGTTCGGTAATACCAAGAATCTGCCCAACAGTTAAGGCGCCTGAGCTTGGTGGTCCCATACCACAGATATCGTACTCTTTGTAAGGTAAGCACACAGGAGCTCGCTCTTTTACTCGGTAGCTGAGAAAGTCTTGTTCAGATAAAACGCCGGGGTTATCAATTGTTCCGCGTACCTGAGAAACAATTTTTTTGGCGATTTGTCCTGTGTAAAATTCGTCTGCCCCGTAAGTCGCTAAAAAACGTAAGGTTTCATAATACTGAGTATTTTGTAAGCGGCTACCAGCTTCCAGCGGTGTACCATCAATATTAAAGAAGTAGGCTTTGGTTTCTGGGTAACGAGACAACCGCTCTGCGCTGCCTTTGACTGCATCAGCCAAACGAGGCGAAACAATAAAACCTTCTTGTGCAAGCTGGGTGGCTGGTGCTAATAGGTCCTTCCACGGCATGGTGCCATAACGTTTGTGCAGCTCGCCCATTAATTTGACGGTGCCTGGCGTGCCAACAGAGCGGCCACCAACCACGGCATCATAGAAAGCAAGCGGTTTGCCATTCTTATCTTGAAAAAGCTCTGACGTGGCTTCTTGTGGGGCTGTCTCTCGGCCATCAAAAGTAGTGAGTTTTTGATTGACGGCATCGTAATACACAGCGAAAGCACCACCGCCTAATCCAGAGGATTGAGGCTCGACTAAGCCGAGTACCATTTGTACTGCCACCAAGGCATCAATAGCAGAGCCGCCCGCCTTTAGAACATCGTAACCGGCTTTACTGGCCTCTGGATTGGCGGTAGCGACCATAAATTTTTGGGCGTGAGCTAAACTCTTTTTCTCTAGGCCACTGGCGGCTTCTGGGGAGACAGTATCTGCTGCTTGCCCAGCAGCGAGAGTGAACTGACTGATCGTAAGTAAAGGAAGAAAACTCAAGGCTCGAAACCAGCGCTTTTTTAACATCATGAAAAATCCTTATTGATGAGTGAAATGGCTTGTTTCCATCAAAACAAAAATATTTAGCAGAGTGAAGTCGTAAAACACTGAAGAACGGCTATTTAAGTGAAAAGAAATTGAAAACGTCAGCTATGATGACAACATGAAAATATAGAAGCGGATTATAAGCAAAAAAAACGCCCCGAGGGGCGCTAAACTGTATGACTTTTTGTCGAGGAGAAATCCTTATTGAACGATTTCTGGTCCCATAATGCTGTACGGTAATGCCGTAGACAAGGCTGGAATGTAAGTCACCATTACCAAGAACACCATCAATACAAGAACGAAAGGCATCGCGGCTTTTACCACACGCGCCAAGCTCATTCCGGTAATTCCCGACGTTACGAATAGATTCAAACCGATTGGCGGTGTGATCATGCCTATTTCCATGTTTACCACCATGATGATACCCAAGTGAATTGGGTCAACACCTAACTCCATCGCAATTGGGAATACCACAGGCGCAACAATAACTAATAGACCAGAAGGCTCCATGAATTGGCCGCCAATTAGTAACAATATGTTCACAGCAACAAGGAAGGTGAACCAGTTAAAGCCAACTCCTAGCATCCATTCAGTGATCATTTGTGGAATACGTTCTGCAGAAAGCGTATGAGCAAACAGCAGAGCGTTAGCGATGATAAACATCAACATGATGGTTGTTTTGGTGCCTTCTAGCATGACTTTACGAGACTCTTCGCCGAACAAAGACGGGAAGAAACCACGCAACATCATCGACAAGTTGCGGCCCCAAATAGGTAGACCTGCGGCCAAACATACACCGATAGATTCTTCTAGTTTACTTGCGCGCTTATAGACGTAGAAGATGGCTAGAGCAACCGACATGATCGCGCCCCAAATAGCACGGTCTCCGCCAGTAATGGTTTCGCTGTCTGCCCAAATAAAGAAAGACATAATTTCCCATACTAGGAAGAATGAAACACCGTAAACCATTCCGTTGAAACCGACACGAGCATGCGGTGCATCGCCATCGATTGTCCATGTTTGACCTTTTAAAGGCCCCATATCGCGGTAAACAAACAGTGCGATGAACATAGAGTAAACAGCGGCAACCACAGCGGCTTCTGTTGGTGTAAATACACCACCGTAAATACCACCCATGATGATCACGACAAGAAACAAGCCCCACCCCGCTTCTTTGCCGCCACGAATCAGGTTGCCAAAGCCTTTCCATTCTTCAGCAGGTAGTTTCTTGATACGAGCAACCACGTAGATCGCTAGCATCAGCATACCACCTGCCATCAAGCCTGGAATAACCCCGGCCAAGAACATACGGCCAACCGAAACATCAACAGACGCGGCGTAAACAACCATTACGATAGAAGGTGGAATCAAGATGCCCAATGTGCCAGCGTTAGCGATGATGCCGGCGGCAAACTCTTTTGAGTAACCTACTTGCGTCATACCAGCAATAGCAATCGTACCTATGGCCACAACTGTTGCTGGAGAGGAGCCGGATAAGGCTGCGAACATCATGCATGCCAAAACAGACGCCATAGCTAAACCGCCTCGGAAGTGACCTACACTGGCAATCGCAAAGTTAATGAGGCGTTTCGCTACACCACCAGTCGACATGTAAGACGAGGCTATGATGAAAAATGGGATGGCCAGCAAGGTATAGTGTTGACCAGCGCCAAACAAGGAAATGGCAACAGACGACAAAGAGTCGTGTGAGAAAAAAGTAATAAACAAGATGGACGATAAGCCCAACGAGATACCAACCGGCAAGCCAATAAACAGCAGGATTAGTACCAAGGAAAATAGAATAATGGATTCCACGATTAAGCTCCTGCGCTAGTCTTTCAAGATGTTTTTGTTTTCTTCAACCAATTCTTGTGCTTCATGACCACTTATCAACATGCCACGTTTGCCACGTGCGATGTCAATGAAGGCTTGCAAAGAACGGTAAGAAAGTAGAGCCAAACTAATTGGCAGAATAACAAGAACAATCCAACGGTGAACTCGAGGACGCAAACCAAACATTTCTTGTACGAACTCTGGGTAGCGAAGTTCATTGGAACCTATGCCAATTTTGAACATTTTTAACCAGTATTCAATAGCACCGCCACGGACATCTATACCAAGCATCGCCAGCCAAGTGGAGTCGAGTAAGATAAGACCATATAGCATAGCGGCTGCCGCGCCGAACAAAGACAAACCTTTGGCAATGCGTTTAGGCACCGCGTTCAAGACAATGTCAACACCAAGGTGAAGACCTGTTTTGATGCCGTAGCTCATACCTAATAAGATTAACCAAGAAAAGGCGACAGTATTGAACTCTAGAGCCGCATCCCAACCGGTATTAAACCCATAACGAGCAATAACCTGCCCGAACGATACCGCCATGATGGAAGAGATAACGATAATTAGCAGGTTTTCTTCTGCTCGCTCCATGACTTTGGGGAAACGTCTTTCTAGTAGCCAAAGAATAATAATAAAAACAAGTAAATAAAGATGCGGCCAATGTGCCATGGGGTCTCCTTAACGAAGTGGACCAGAACAAATTAAAGTGCAGCGTAGCGGAGTGTCTTGTCGGTTCTAGGATCAATTGCGGATGTGATTGCAGATCAAGAAAGAACAGGATAAAACCACAAGAGCTGACCTGGTAAGGTCAGCTCACTGCGGGATAGCAATCGATTACGCGCCAGCAGCCGCGTTAATCAAATCTTTACCGATGTAACTTTCGAACTGAGTCCAAACGGGAGCCATCGTATCCACCCATTCTTGACGCTGTGCTGGTGTCAAAGAATTGATCTTGCCGCCAGCTTTCAAGATGTTGGCACGGTTTGCAGCTTCAGCGGCTTTTACATTCAAGTTTGCTTCTTGTGTTACATCATCTGCAATTTGAATGAATTGAGCGCGATCTGCTGCAGGAAGGCTTGCTAGGAATTCGGAAGACGTCATAAACAAGTAAGCCAACAATTGGTGGTTGGTTTCTGTCACGCTGTCTTGAACTTCGTAGAATTTTTTCGTGTAGATGTTAGACCACGTGTTTTCTTGACCGTCTACTACACCAGTTTGCAATGCACCGTACACTTCAGAGAATGCCATTGCTTGTGGTGATGCACCCATTGCCGCAATCATTTGTTTAGCTACGTCAGAGGTTTGTACGCGGAATTTTAAGCCTTCAGCATCGCTAGGAGAGATAAGTGCTTTGTTGGCAGAGAAGTATTTCATGCCAGACATCCAGTAACCTAAACCAACAAAACCTGCATAATCATCCATTTCTGTTAAAAGCTTTTTGCCTTCAGGTGTTTTTGTGAAGCGGATAGCGTGGTCCATATCTTTGAAGATGAAGGGCAGATCAAATACACCGTATTTATCAGTGTAAGAGCCGAACTTAGACAGTGATGGTGCAAGTAGTTGAACATCACCTAAAAGAAGGGCTTCAAGTTCTTTAGAATCACCAAATAATGTAGAGTTAGGGAAAACTTCAACACACAATTTGCCGTTCATTTCTGTGTTCACACGGTCTGCAAAACTATTCGCAGCAACTACTTTAGGGTGAGTTGTACCACCAGTAACATGGCTGAATTTTACTACGCGCTCACCTGAATCACAGTTGGCAATCGCTGTGCCAGCAGAAAGAGCAAGAGCTAAAGACGTTAGAGCAAGACTGATTTTTTTCATTTTTATAAAACTCCAAAAACTGAATTATTATTGTGTACCGGTTTTTTAGCCTGCTTTATTCTGATCTTTGTGTCAGAAGCAGCCAAAGCAAAACAGGTGATGCTAGTCATACTGTTTACACAATCTGTGCCAACTCTTTATGTTTCTTTTAACTTTTTGATTTTTATAGTAAATTTAATCATTCTTGGGGTTTGATGTTTTATGAAGGAAACCTTATAGGGGGGGATTACACACATTGATAAGATAGTAATGGGTGGTTTTCCGCCTATTATTTAAGGATTTGCATAAGCAGATGTTTGAAGGCTTGATGCATCGATTTCTTACCAAATAGTTGCGCTTTTTGACGGGTCTGTTCGGTATTACGGCCTAAAGCGGCTTCTATTAATAGTTGATGGGTTGGATCTTTGGGCGTTAAGCGTCCTGTTAAGGCAAGGTGCAGTGTTGCCTTGAGAAAAATTGGACGGATACTGTCAAAATGACGGTGGTAATCTACAAAGAGTGCAATATCTTGTAAGTCCTGTTGGGTCAAGGTAGCCAGAGCAGGGAGTTCATCTTGATGATATTTTTGGCTTATAATAATCAGGATTAAGTTTGAAGATAAGTCGGAATATTGCAGTAATAGATTCAGTAAAAACTGTTCAATAAAACGGTTCTGCCACTCGTTAGCTAACAAGGTTGCATGTTGAGTCATTGGTTTTACCATCATTAAAGAGTAGCTTCCACTTGCTTGGTCTTTATTCGTTCCTAACCTAACTGGTAAGTAACCGTTTTTTAACCAAAAAGACACGACGTCTGGCGTAGCCGCAAAACTTGCGCATAAAAAGTCGCAACGATCATTGGCTAGGCTTTCTATCTGCGTTAGTAATTGGCTTGCCAATCCTTGGTTTTGTTGACTTTGCTCGGTTGCGATACGGCTAATGCGCCAGTAGCAGTACTGTCCCGCATTTTTTACCCCTTCGTGAGCAAGCAGAGATTGTGGGATTAAATGGCCTCTTGGACGACGCTTTCCTTGCATTACTTCTTGGCTGAGCGTGCTTGGCAGGTTACCTTCTTCGGTAATAATCGCAACGCTAAGAGCTTGCCCTTCAGATAGAAGAATGTGTGTCGAAACCGAGGGATCATCTAATATCCAGCGTAAATTGTCTGCTGATGTTTGATAGTGCGCACGTACTAATAATTGAAAGGTGTAGGCGAGTAAACCTGTGTTTTCTAACCAATCTTTCCCCGTGAATTGTTTAAATTCAACCGTCGCTTTATCATTATTCTGATCAGTAGTTGTTGCGATATTTCTATCGTCTGCATCGGTTAAAAAGAAATTGCTATTGATCCAATTTTCGAGTGGGTCATTTCCCCCCCATCGAATAGGTTGGCTCAAAGTTAATGGTTGTAATGCGAATGCATGAGTGGTTTTTTGTGACGCTAAATGACGACAAAAACGAATACCAAAGCCTTTTCCGGCACCTTCATAGCCATAGTCTGTAGTACTAAAAAGACAGTGCTCAGCTTTCTCATTTAACATCATGAGTAAGGGGAGAGGAATCATGGATGCTTCATCCACAAAGAGAAAGTCCCAGTGGGTCGAATCGCTTATCAGAGCATCAGGGGCGAAAAACGGTAGAGTTGTTTTGTCTTGATCGAGAAGGTGCTTGAAGCGAGATTTCAAACTAACAATCGCATCTTGATTAGGGGCGGTAATCGCAACTCGTTTACCCGCTTTGAGTAGCTTCGCCAAGCTGTCGCCTAATAAAGTGGATTTGCCTCGTCCTCTTGGTGCAATCAATACGTAGGATTTAGCGAGTTGTTCTAATAAACAGGATTGGGCATCGGCTTGTTCTTTAGTCAGCGACGGATTTGACTCTATTGGTTTTAGTTTAGGCAGTGCCTGTATGTCACTAGATAGTACAAGTTGAAAAGGAGAGTCATTGTCCTGTAATTTATTGAGTAGGTAATGTTTAAAGTGAGATGTCACTTGCGCAGGCTCATAAGGCCAAGGTAAATAGCGAGGTAAATCCTGATCTACAAAAGACAACCAATCGCCTTTGGGTAAGGCAATTGCAAATACACCGTTACCACGTACTGTCCCAGCTAAAATTGCCAGTGCGCTGGCTGAAACGCCGTGAGTTAGGTCTACTAAGACCGCATCGTGAGTGCTTCCAAGTTCCTGACGAACCTGCTTATAAGTGCGAGTTGTAAATTTGTTCAGATTCAGTTGATTGTATTGAGCCACGTCATGGGCGCAAATTAGTGGTTTTGAGAGATGTTTGCACAGACTCAAAAAATCGGACAGAACGTCATTGGTTGAGCCAGTTAATAAAAAGCAATGGCGATGGTTGTCTGATGAGTGCATAAAAACTCCTTATGGTCACGCTATCATACTGTGACCATAAGGTAGTGCCAATGTTAAGCGAACTTGTTGTCTATTTTAAAGTGAAAATAGACAAGTCTTTTTGCAACTTAGATGTCAATTCTCGAATATGTTCACTGTGTTCTTCAGACGTGCCAGCCAATTTCAGTGTACCTTCAGCCGAACGTTGTAACTCTTCTGAATTTTGGCGGATTTGGGTTGAAGCAACACTTTGTTCTTCCGTTGCCGAGGCCACATTATTAATTCCCATTTCGACATTTTGAATCGACAGATAGATTTTATTGAGCAGTGCATTGGCATGGTTTGCTTGTTGCACACTATTATCTACTTGGTTGCGTCCTTGCTCCATATCGCTCACCGCTGAGCGGCTATTGTTTTGCAATATCTCGACGACGTTACGAATTTCTTCTGTGGATTGTTGCGTTCGTTGTGCTAGTACACGCACTTCGTCAGCGACGACCGCAAAGCCTCGACCTTGTTCGCCAGCTCGAGCGGCTTCAATTGCGGCGTTTAATGCTAATAGGTTTGTTTGCTCGGCAATATTATTAATAACGGTGACAACATCACCAATGTTTTCCGAGCTGCTTTCTACTTCTTTGATGGTATCAGAAGCTTGGCTGAAGGCAGAAGACAGGGCACTGACGGTCGTCTCTATGCTTTTAACTGCGCTGTTGCCTTCCTCTGTCAGTTTTCTGACTTCAATGGATTCTTCCGATACTTGGTTCGAGCTCTGTGCGACTTCTTGAATAGACGTGGCAATTTGAGTAATAGCAGAGCCAACCTGAGTACTGGCATCCTGACTTTCATAGGCGCTTTCCCGTAAATTACGGTTGGCTGATGAAATACCCCCCGTAGATTTTAATAGTTCATTGCTGGACGTCATGATGTTGTTAACCAGCGTTATCAAACTGTCACGCATAATAATGGTGTCATTTTGAAGTAAAGCCATTTCATTGCGAGTGTCGCTATCTTGTTTGCTTGCAAAGCGGAAAGCGAGATTCCCGTTCCCTAAAGAATGCAGTGCTGTAGAGATTTCTTTTAAAGGAAAAAGTGCACGACGAATAAATAACCACAGAATTAAGCTGAGTAATACTGCAGCGACAATAGAAATTGCAGCGATTAAATATAAGATGACATTAATTTCTTCTTGATATTCGTCGTTATACGATTTCAATGTCACGACCCAATTCCAACCCTTTACATGTTGGTAAATCGCTTTGGAAGAGCGTGATTTTTCGCCCTTACCTGCGATTTTAAGAGAGTACGAGATAATGCCGCTGTCGTCTTTGTACATGTCTTTGAAGGTGTTTTTCAACTCTGGAAAAAGCGTATATAAGTTCTTTCCAGGCAAACTTGGGTGAATAAGTAGTTTGCCTTCATTTTCGCCTGTATCCGAGACATAAATGTAACCACTCTTCCCAAACGTCATGGCGTTAATAGAGTCAGCAGAAGATTTTAAAATAGTGTCGTAAGGAATCAATAGTTCTATTAACAAGTTAGGCTGACCTGAGATGCGGGCGTAATGTCCCACATATTGCTCATTTTGTATTTTGACGTGTCCAGTAAGGTCAGTTCCATTTTGCAGTGATTTTGTGGCAATGGCGTTATTTTGTAGACTGCCGTTTATTTCCATGCCACTAGCATTTTTCAGCGTAGTGCTGATTCGAGTCATGCCTTTTGGGGTTTTCATTAGCAAGCTAACTTCTAAGTCGGAAGCGGTTGCAAAATCGGTTAGATATTGTGAATGACCATTTAGGATGGTGTCATTCAAACGTACCGTTGGAAGGCGTTGATTGCCTGATTGAGAGAGAAGAGTGGTGTCAATATCGACAAACTTAAGCTGTTGGCTCAATACACCACCATAACCTTCTGCTACTTTTAATAATAGTTGGTACTTATTTTCTAGTTGCTCCGCAACCAATGCGGCTTCTTTTTTCTGATGACTAGTGACAATCTCATTAATCTCGTAACTGAAGAGTTTTCCAATAACAAACACTAAAAGTGTAAACACAAGTAAAACAGAGAAAAGTGTCCCTATACCCAATTGCGTTGGGAGAGAGGCTTTTTTTAAGAAAGAAATCATTATACAGATTATCCTTACAGGGGGTTGTTTTTGTGAGAGTCATTCTCATTACCGCAAACGATACACTTTAATTTAAAGGCTTACAATTTCTTTACGGGCGGCAGATCTTGAAATTTTAAAACCTATCTGTCAAAAGGTTTTCAAAAAAAAGCACCCATTATATTGGATGCTTTTCAAATGGACTAAAAAAGGGAGGGAGTTAGGCGATAACAAATAAATCCATAAAGCGATTTACTGGTGTGCTTTCAAGGGCTTTTTGATTCTTGCAAAGAACAAAAATACTTTGGCATTGGTGGTTTGGAAAACGTGTTGCTAGGTTGTTTTTAAATTTTTGCTCTAATAATGGAATGCCTTCTTCTCGACGACGACGGTGCCCTACAGGATATTCTACGACTACTTCTTCGGTGCTGCTGCCGTCTTTAAAAAACACTTGAATCGCATTGGCAATAGAGCGCTTATCTGACTCTAAATATTCGGCAGTGAAGCGTTTGTCTTCAACGATTTCCATTTTGTTGCGCAGCTCATCAATGATTGGGTTAGCCGCATGAAAATCATCTTCATAATGTTCGGCTATCAAATTACCAAACGCTAATGGTACGGCGGCCATGTATTGCAAGCAATGGTCGCGGTCGGCAGCATTCGCTAATGGGCCGGATTTGGAAATAATACGAATAGCCGATTCATGAGTACGAATGACGATCTTGTCTATTTCTGCTAAACGGTTTTTCACTAATGGGTGCAAAGTAACCGCCGCTTCCGCTGCGGTTTGCGCGTGGAATTCTGCTGGGAACGAAATCTTGAACAAGACGTTTTCCATTACGTAAGTACCGTAATCTTGCGAGAAGGAAAACTGACGTTGAGTGTCTGGCTTGATGGCTTGGTCTTTGTTGGTCTTCGAGAAAGAGACATCATAAAAGCCCCATTGATCTGCGGTTAGCACACCGGGAATGCCCATTTCTCCTCGCATTGACATGTCCGCCAAGCGAACTGCGCGAGAAGTCGCATCGCCTGCTGCCCAAGACTTGCGAGAGCCTGCGTTTGGCGCATGACGATAAGTACGCAGAGCGGAGCCATCGACCCAAGCCTGAGAAATCGCCGCCATGATTTGCTCTCTATCGCCGCCCATCATTTTGGTTACGACTGCAACAGAGGCAACACGCACCAATAATACATGACATAAACCTACTCGGTTGAACGAGTTTTCTAGGGCGATAACGCCTTGGATTTCGTGCGCCATCACCATGGATTCTAACACTTCGCGCATGGTCATCGGGCTTTCGCCGTTCGATAGTCTGACTTGTGACAGGTGATCGGCTACCGCCAGAATGCCACCTAAGTTATCGGAAGGATGGCCCCATTCTGCCGCCAACCAAGTGTCGTTATAATCCAACCAGCGAATGATACAACCAATGTCCCATGCGGCTTTGACTGGGTCGAGAGATAAAGACGTACCCGGAACGCGAGCGCCATTTGGTACAACAGTACCTTGTACAATTGGGCCAAGGTGTTTGGTACATTCAGGAAAGCGTAGAGCAAGCAAGCCACAGCCGAGCGTATCCATTAAACAGTTGCGCGCTGTGTCGAGGGCCTCTTGGCTTTCAACTTTAAAGTTCAGTACATAATCCGCGATGTCTTGAATGACTTGGTCATAATCCGGGCGGTTGTTTAAATCTACGTTAGCACTCATTTCTTTTCCTTAATCGTTAAGTTTTAATGCTGATGTTGGCTCAATGACGGTCGTCAATATCCATCCATTCAGAATGATCTGGTCCAATATAATCGGCGCTTGGTCGAATAATGCGGTTGTTAGCTCGTTGTTCCATGATATGAGCTGCCCAGCCAGTAACGCGTGAGCAAACGAAAATCGGTGTAAATAATTTGGTTGGAATGCCCATAAAGCGATAAGCACTAGCGTGGAAAAAATCCGCGTTGCAGAAGAGTTTTTTCTCCCGCCACATCACAGCTTCACAACGCTCTGAGACGGCATATAAGTGATCGTCGCCGACATCTTCACTGAGTCTTTTTGCCCACTTTTTGATGATGTCATTGCGTGGATCTCGTTCACTGTAAATTGCGTGACCAAAGCCCATGACTTTTTCTTTATTAGCGAGTTTTTGCATCAAGGCGGCTTCGGCTTCGTCAGGAGTCTTCCACGGCTCTATCATGTCCATGGCCGCTTCATTTGCGCCGCCATGAAGTGGGCCGCGTAAGCTGCCAATGCCGCCAGTGATGCAGGAATGCATATCAGACAAGGTAGAGGCGCAAACACGAGCGGTGAAAGTCGAGGCGTTGAATTCGTGCTCAGCATACAAGATTAAAGACGCGTTCATCACTTGTGTATGAAGAGCGCTTGGTTCTTTGTCATGCAGCATGGTGAGAAAGTGACCAGCCAAAGAAGGTACATTGGCATTATGTGTATTAACACGTACGCCATCATGGGTGAAACGATACCAATAAACGACCATTGCTGGCAGCGTCGCAACCAATCGATCCGCGGTATGTAAGGCTAGCGATGGTTTCTTTTCAAAAGCGAGTTCTGGCTCAAGGTTACCTAAAAAAGAGCAACCGGTACGCATCACATCCATTGGATGGGCACTTTCCGGGATAAGTTCTAAGACGGCTTTTAGCTCTTCAGGCAAGCTGCGCAAACTCATTAGCCTTTGTTCGTAGTCATGCAGCTGAGTGCGGTTAGGTAATTTGCCGTACAGCAGAAGATAAGCGACTTCTTCAAAGCTTGCTTTGTCCGCTAAAACATCAATGTCGTAGCCGCGATAGGTTAATCCGGAGGCCGCTTTGCCAACGGTACAAAGTGCGGTTTCGCCTGCGCTTTGGCCGCGTAAGCCTGCGCCAGAAAGTACTTTAGCCATTTTCCTACCTCATATTTTTATTTGTTTAGAGATTAGTTGAAAATATGTAAACGCTTTATCAGTTGTTATCTTAGTTTTTTATTTTTTAGGCTCTTATTTTTTAGAGAAGAGCGCGTCTAATTTGTCTTCGTATTCATGGTAGTTGAGAAACTCGTAAAGCTCGTTACGGGTTTGCATACTGTCGACGACATTGCGCTGGTGGCCGTCGTTTAATAAATGCTGATACACGTTTAGAGCGGCTTTGTTCATGGCACGGAATGCACTCAGTGGGTAGAGCACCAAATCGACACCCGCGCTGGCCAATTCTGCTTTGCTGAACAGCGGTGTTGCGCCAAATTCGGTAATGTTAGCTAATACGGGAACCTTCACAGCCGCGACAAATTCTTTGTATTGCTCCAAGGTGATCATGGCTTCTGGGAAGATCATATCGGCGCCGGCATCAACACAAGCAATCGCTCGTTCGATAGCGGGTTCCATGCCTTCTACAGCTAAGGCATCGGTGCGTGCCATGATGACAAAATTATCGTCAACACGAGCGTCAACACAGGCCTTCACGCGGTCGACCATTTCATCTTGGCTAACAATGGCTTTATTCGGGCGATGGCCGCAGCGCTTTTGCTGCACCTGGTCTTCAATATGAACTGCCGCAGCGCCGGCTTTTTCCATCTGTTGAATGGTTCTGGTGATATTAAATGCGCCACCAAAGCCAGTATCAATATCGACTAATAATGGCAAGTCAGATGCACAAGTAATACGTCTGACGTCTTCTAACACGTCGTGTAAGTCTGTCATGCCAAGATCAGGTAAACCATAGGACGCATTAGCAACGCCGCCGCCAGATAAGTAAATGGCATGATGACCAGTTTGTTCTGCCATCATGGCGCAGTACGCGTTCACGGCGCCGACAACTTGTAAGGGCGACTGGGTTGCGACGGCTTCTCTAAAACGGGCGCCTGCTGAAAGTATTGTCATTATTTTCCTCTCTTTAGAACGATCTTAATTAAGTGCGGGAAGCGACAGCAGAATGTTCCATCGCTTGCTTTAGTAGTTGGCTGGCGCGGCTTATATGGCGGCGCATAAGTAGCTCTGCGAGGTCTCCTTCGTGATTGGCAATCGCATCGAGAATGGCTTTGTGTTCACGCAGTGCTTGGCGTGGGTCGCTGCGTTGATCTGCCGTATGGCGTCGATACATACGAATGATGGCGTATAATTCTTCTGTTAATAGACGAATGAGTTTGGCATTGCCACTGGCGTGAATAATGCGTAAGTGGAAGTCGTCATTACCACCTTGTTGCACGTAATGCTCGTCTTGGTTGGCATCAAGATAGGCTTGGTGTTTGTCGAGCAGTGCATACAAGCTGTTTATTTCTTCTGATGGCATGGTCGAAGCGGCTAATCGAGCCGCCATGCCTTCTAATGCCTCGCGCATGGTAAAGGTATCGAGCATGTCTTGAGTGTTTAGTTCAATAACACGAGCGCCAACATTGGCGGTACGTGTCACCAGACCGAGCCCTTCTAGTTTTACTATGGCTTCTCTTAATGGACCACGAGAAACACCATACTGTTTGGCGAGTTCTGGTTCTGAGATCTTACTTCCTTGCGGAATATAACCTTGCACAATAGCGTTGGTGAGCTGTTGAGAGATGTCTTCAGACAGTGTCGCGGATTTAATCGAAATAAGATTGCTCATACTTTACTCTTGAAGCAAGCGCCATAAACGCCATATTGTTGACAATTTATCTATTTATAGTCGTGTTTTTTCGAATTATCAAGCGGTATTGTCAACAATATGTGGTTCTTTAGATTATTCTTTAATCTTATCCAAGCAGTTTTTAGAGGTAAGATGAGTCACTAACATTGTGTTTATTAAGTGATTTTTGGCTTTTATTCACTATAAACGCTTGGTTGAATATCAAAAGCTGATAGAGTCGTGAGAATCGTTTGATTGCCCAACAAATAAGGGAAACTATGAAAAAAATTAAAAATGAAGCGGCTCTAAGTAAAAAAGCTATTCAAGTTGGCGAAAATTATGCGCTTAAACGTGGTTATGCGGGCTTTTCTTCCACCATGTCTGCTAATGAAAAAGTCGAAGCAATTTATCGTTTATTGGTACTTGATAAGTTGGTCGTTGCTTTACCTGCGGATAAAGAAGACTTGCCCAATATGAAACACAAGCTAGCGTTGTGGATTCAGAAATTACTACCTAAAGATGACCCGCTACTGCAGTAAGTGGTTATAAGTCCAGTGGAAGAGTGGTGATGTTTTTCACTTCACGCATGGTGAAGTGACTTTGCGCTTCCTGAATATGTGGCAGCTGTAATAACTGGCTACGTAGGAAGTGTTCATAGCTTTCGATGCTATTAGAAACCACTCTTAAGCTGTAATCCATAGAACCAGAAATCGTCCAACACTCGACCACTTCGGGGTAGTCAACAATTGCTTGTTCAAACTCATCTAGCATTTTTCGGCCATGGGAAGAGAGCTTGATGTTTACCAATACGACGATTCCTAATCCTAATTTGTTTCTGTCTAAAATTGCTTGTGTTGAACGAATATAGCCGTCTTGTTCAAGACGATTAATGCGTCGCCAGCAGGGTGATTGAGACAAGCCTATCTTATCCGCCACCTGAGTCGCACTTAGGCTGCCATCGTGCTGTAGTAAATTAAGAATTTTACGATCGGTTGAGTCTAACTGTTCCATAGCGTCTATCTCTTTTAAGTAGGCATTAACTTAATGGATTCACAGGCTTCATTTCAATACTTTATTTATAAAATGTTATAACGTAACATATCGATACTTTGATGTTGTTGGTCAGCATGCATTTTTAGAGGAAGTGGTTTTGAAGGTGAATCTTAGTTTACAAAAAATGTCGGAATCGATTGATTTAAAGAATATTCGTTTCAATTTCATTGATACAGAGCAAACTGATCAAGTAAGTTTCGAGCTAAAGCCGCAGTTATTGGGGGTAGTGAAGTCGTATGATCAAGACGTTCTTGCCGATATTTACCAAGACAATATTAGTATGGCGGTTTGGCAAAGGCAGCTTGGGGCCGTTTCTCAATACGCCGAATCTTTATTAGTGTCTGCGCCAAATTTTGTGTTCAAATCTCATGGCAGTTCAGAACAACTTAACACCACGTTAACAAAGCTTTTGCCTGATGCCCAACATAAGGGCTTGTTCGTGGAAGATGTGACGTTATTGGTCGATATGTTTGCGTGTTTATTTGACCTTAAAGAAGTTGGTCTACGCCTGAATGTGCTCTCAAGTGCTATGTGTCCGCGTTTTCATGTGGATAAAATCCCTTGTCGATTAGTATCGACGTATGCAGGAATAGGCAGTGAGTGGCTGCATGAAGCTCACGTGATAAGAGATCGCTTGGGACTTGGTGGGCATGTGGCCGACCACAATAGTGGTCTGCATGAAAAAGGCCGTATTAATCGATTAAATGTAGGTGATGTGGCGCTTATGAAAGGGGACGAATGGCCTACGTCATTGGGGCGAGGTGTGGTGCATCGATCACCTTCTGCGAGTGATACGAAAAAGCGATTATTCTTAAGCTTAGACATGATTTAGCATCTTACTTTTTTGGGCTGGCTGGGTGTTTGAAAACTCACCAGTCAATCGGCTGATTATTCCAATCTAAATACGCAGCTTTATTGTCCATGGTGACACTTTTCATGATGGATAAGAGCTGTGTGGCTACGAAGTTTGCAGTGAAAAGTTTGTCTTTCGGTACGGATCGTTGGAAAGGTTTGGAAAGAGGGGTGTCGGTGGTGCCTGGATGGAAAGCAATGAGCTTGACGTTTTTTGCTCTTCTAGCGTATTCCACCGAGCAGCTTTGAATCAGCATATTTAATGCCGCTTTTGACGCTCGGTAACTGTACCAACCGCCGGTTTTGTTATCTGAAATACTGCCAATTCGAGCACTAAACAGTGCAATTTGCGTGGCTTTCTCACCTTTCACAATAGGTAATAGTTGGCTTAACCACAACATGGGAATGATAGTGTTTGTACGGAATGTATCTTCCAGTTGAGAGACTCTGATCTCTTCTAATTTTCTTTCTGGCATCATGTTGTCATTATGTAATATACCGTTGCAAATCAATATTTTGGTAATCTTCCCAGCATAGGGGGCAAGGTTTTTACAAGTCTGTTGAATACTCGCTTCAGTATAATCAGATTCTAACCATTGGGCTTTTGTGGTTATTTCAGCTTCTGGTAAAGATCGACTGACAGCAAAAACGCCAAGGCAATCTTGATCCGTTTCGAACTGTTGAATAGCAGCTTGAGCAATTGCGCTGCTTGCGCCAATCACCAAGGCATAAAATGATGACATATTCAGACTCCAACAATAATCAAGATAGTTTACAAATCACAGCGATCTTTTAGGCAAGACTCACAACGCTGTTTTCCAGTGACAAAAGAAGATATTTGATGGCGGTAGCGTGCAAAAAATTTGTAGCCTATATCCGCGAAAAAACGAATTATTGGCCAGCGGAGCATCTGCATCCATTTGTGTTTTTCGACCAGTTTCCAAGCGAGGCAGGTAACGTCTAGCCCTTTGATGATTTTTCCATTGGCGAGTTGGCCGTGCAACAGTCTATCTGCTTCGACCTGGTCAATATAAGGGAATCTCTCGCTAAAGTTGTCGGCGTGAATATTTTCTAATTGTAGTTTTTTTTGTGTATCTAATGATTGTAATGTTCTCATTTCTGCGGCACAAAGAGGGCAGTGTCCGTCGTAGAAAATAGTTAGCATATATCATTGCTCTTTTAACGTTATAGTCGAGTAATGATACGGAACAAGAAAGCAGTTAGATCAGTTTTTCGAAGATTTCGTTGCTGTAGGCTTAATAGTGCGGATACAGAACCAGCAAATGCATGATAGAGGTAACCGATGTTAAACCGAAGTTTAGCGAGGTGTAATACGGCTTTGCATTATTTGCCTGTTTCAACCAACGAGCATCAACCCAAAAAATAGTGATTAGGCTAAGTAACAAAAGGACAATGGACAGTTCCGGTGTCTTTAAAAGTAAAGAAGTCCAAGCGCAGAAAAGGGTAGCAAAAGAGCAAAAAAGCAGTTTCGCACCGTTACAACTGTGAGGTAATTCTATTAGTCGCCCCCACATTGTCCCACCGAGAAAGCTAACAATCACAGCAGAATAAGCGGCAAAGAGTGTTACTCCAGATTTATCAAGGAAGCTCCCGTTAGTTAGGCTTAAATACGTCGTGAAGATAAACGGAAAAATACCCAATATTGCTAATGTAGTCACTACTGGCTTGTAAGAACGCATGCCGTTACCTTTAAATAGATGTTCTATGTAAATTAAAATATGTAAACAATACGAATTATCTAACAAAATGGACTTTAAAACAGCAGTCTAGTTCCTTACTTTGTCCTATTTTTGTGCATAGAAGTGTAAAGTTTTTAATTATGGCCAAATAGGCTTAAGTATCTAGGTATGATCTTGCCCGCTGTCTTTTGAATAATAGTCAAGAACACTTATTCATGGCTTGTATGGAATCGCCATTGAGCGAAATAGGGTCAACGAGTACAATGGGCGGCTATTATTACTTGAACATGATACCTGATTGGTTTTTATGTCTTCATTAACAAATTTTGCTTAAGGTGTGTTTAGAAATGCCAGCTAAAACAATGGATGAACTCGTCTCCCTATGTAAGCGTCGCGGATTTATTTTCCAAGGCAGTGAAATCTACGGTGGTATGCAAGGTGCTTACGATTACGGTCCGCTAGGTATTGAATTAAAAAACAACCTAAAAGCCGCTTGGTGGCGCTCAATGGTTTATGAGCGTGATGATGTAGAAGGTTTGGATGCGGCGATTATCCAAAACAAACATGTCTACAAATATTCAGGTCACGAAGATACTTTTACCGATCCGATGGTGGATTGTCACGAGTGTAAGTCTCGTATGCGCGCCGACCACATGAAAGACATCAAAGTCTGTGATAACTGTGGCTCTACTAACGTTACGGCGCCGCGTGACTTTAACCTGATGTTTAAAACCAACGTTGGCCCAATGGTGAACGAGGAGTCTTATACTTACCTTCGTCCAGAAACTGCACAAGGTATCTTTACTAACTTTAAAAACGTTGTCGATTCGACTTCTCGTACTTTGCCATTTGGTATCGCACAGATTGGTAAATCATTCCGTAACGAAATTACGCCACGTAACTTCATTTTCCGTGTTCGTGAATTCGAACAAATGGAATTGGAATTCTTCTGTAAGCCTGGTGAAGACGAGAAATGGCATGAATTCTGGGTAGGCGCTCGTAAGCAATGGTGGTTGGATCAAGGACTAGCAGAAGAAAATATTGAATTTGAATACGTGACAGGCGATGACCTAGCACATTATTCGAAATCGACTGTGGATATCTTGTACAAGTTTCCACATGGTTTTGAAGAACTAGAAGGCGTTGCTAACCGTACGGATTACGATCTTGGTTCTCACACAAAAGCACAAGAAGAATTTGGCCTTTCTGCGAAAGTGAAGAAAAACGAGCACTCAACGGCTAAGTTGGCGATCCGCGATCTTGAAGAAAATAAATGGGAAGTGCCTTTTTGCATCGAGCCTTCTGCAGGCCTAGATCGCGGTCTATTAGCTGTAATGACAGAAGCTTATACCGAAGAAGAGCTGCCAAATGGCTCCTCTCGAACAGTTCTTAAGTTCAAACCGCATCTAGCGCCAATCAAAGTGGCTATCATGCCACTTAAAAAGAACAAGCCAGAGATTGTTGCCCTTGCTAAAGAATTGAAAAATAAGCTTCAGAAATTGGGCCTTGGTCGTATTCTTTATGAAAATACAGGCAATGTAGGTAAAGGCTACCGTCGTCATGACGAAGTAGGCACGCCAATCTGTGTAACAGTCGACTTCGATTCTATCGAACAAGAAGGTGCGCCTGTGACGGTTCGTGACCGTGATACTATGGAGCAAATCGTTGTGCCAGCAGCAGAGCTTCCAGCTTATGTAATTAACTATTTCATCAATCAGAACTAAGTTTTGTTGATGAACTAAAAACCACGGCTCTTGCAGAGAGTCGTGGTTTTTTTATGCCTATTGCTTGTTTAATAGGCCGCAGGTTACAGCCCCAAAAAAAGACCGCAAGTTAGGTTGCGGTCTTTGCGTGCAAATTGCACAAAGGGAAAGTAAAAGAGGAATATAAACTAGAAGGCCATTTTTACTTTAGCGTTATAACGACGACCATCTAATACGGTGTCATAAGTGTCGATATCTACTTTTTTGTCAAACAAGTTATACACTCCAGCATAAACAGAAATGGCATCGTTTATGCTGTAGCTGATGCCTGTATCCACAAAGGTATAGGAAGGGATCGCTTCCTGCATTGAGGTACGGTTTAAACCTTCGCTTGATTCTCCACGGTAGTTTATACGAGTCCAGGAAGTCAGCTTGGGAGTTGTATCCCAGTTCAGTGTCGCATTGGCCATATGTTTTGGCAGACGGTTTAATGGCTCGCCAGCAAAACTACCTGTTTTTTGCTCTGATTCGGTATAAGTATAGTTCCCCACTACGTTGATAGAGTCTGAGAATTCATGGGATAAAGTGAATTCAATCCCTTGCATTTCTACTCGATCTACATTGGTTCGTTCACTGATGAAGGTGTAAGAGTTGCCTGAGTACGAACAGCTGGCATCTCCAGCTGTAGTATCGCAAATACGCTGCTCTGTAATTTTATCTTTGTAGTTTGTGTGAAATAACGTTGCGCTGATTTGTGTGCTGCGCTGATTATCCCAGTAAAGTCCAATTTCATGGCTGGTGCTTTCTTCTGGTTTTAAATCAGAATTGCCCAAAATAAGCGCTGAACCACGACCAGATATTTGCCCCCAACCTTCGCTTCCTTGACGAAGATTTGGTGAACGGTAGCCAGTACTTATTCCACCTTTTAGTGTCCAGTCTTGAGCGAATGACCAGTTACTGTACAAACGCGGTGATATATTGGAGCCATAGTTTTCATCTTCGTTGTAGCGTAAACCACCAGTAATTGAAAGATTGTCAGTAATGAAATATTCATCTTCTGCAAATAGGGCTGCGTTCCAACGCGTTAACTCGTCTATACCATTACCAGCTTCATTGCCTTCATCTTTTAGTTTTTGATAATCATATTGGCCACCTAGAGTAAGTACATGAGAGTCGAATGGGAGCGCTGTTTGATTATTTAGTACCGTGTTTTGATAATTCATATCACGACTAGGGTTATCAATTTCTTCATGGGTTAAATAAGTTTCAATGCTGTTGCCATTTACTCTTGCTGAATGCGTAATAGCGTAGTGCTCTCGGTCATAGTCTTGCTCTGATACACTGCCATCAGCAGAAATAGAATAACCTGGATTACGATAACGGGATTGCTCTTCTTTCCCTGCTTCAAAGGTCAGTTGTTGGTTTTCGGAAACGGCCCATGATAATTTTGCTGTAGCATTTTTAATTTCTTGATCAGCATAACCGTCTACAATTTCATCTTCGTCGCGCTGTGAAACTTGTCCATAGAGTTGTAAGCCGAGTTTCTCTTTTACTAAAGGTCCGCTTAAGGTTAAGTCTGCTTGTTGGCTGTTACCTGATGCTGAGTTATCTTGGATTGTGGTACTTAAAGACAGTTCGCCTCCCCACTTATCTTGTACTTTTTTAGTGATGATATTGATGACACCACCAAGTGCGTCAGAGCCATAAAGAGAAGACATGGGACCGCGAATGACCTCGATGCGCTCAATGACTGATAATGGCGGTGTCCAGCCTTGCTCGATGCCGGAACCATCACTATTTGGTCTTGTTTCACGAGAACCTTGGCGTTTTCCATCGACCAATATTAGCGTGTATTTTCCGCTCATACCGCGCATCGATATCTCTTCTGTTGAGCCACCACCAGTTATCATAACGCCCGGAACATCTTTTAAAGCATCGGTAACATCCCGGTAGGCTTTCTTTTCAAGCTCTTGTTGAGTGATTACGGTTATGGAAGCTGGCGCATCCGTTATCTGTTGCTCGTGTCCCGAAGCGGTCACCACCATCTTATCTAAGCTGATTGCATCTTCGGTAAGAGTATCTTCGGCAAGTAGTGTTGCAGAATAGGTGGTGGCGCTAATTAGGGCGGCCAAAGTAGTCAGTTTATAATGGCGAGTTGAAAGGGGCATTATGAACAATTTCTCCGTATTTAGAATGGAACTTATTCCGTATAATTTAGTCTTTAAAGATATTAAGAATGCTTATCATTTTTATTATCTAGCAATGTAAGCTTTCTGTGTTGATACGTCTTGTTCCTCTTTCTGCAACATCTGAAAATCTTGAAAATCTCGGTAAGTACTCGGAAAAAGTAGGGGGCTATTATGATTAATATGGAAAAGGTTGGATCAAGAGGAAAATGAATGTACGACCTGAACGAAGTTAGAACGTTTGTTTCTGTAATGGAAACAGGAAGTTTGAAAGAAAGCGCCCAAAAGCTTGGAGTGTCAAAATCCACTCTTAGTCGCCGTATTAATCATCTCGAACACGCATTAAGCCAGCCGTTATTGCGTCGTCAAGCGAATCGGCTTTTTGCTAATGAAGCGGGGATTAAGTTCTTACCTTTTGCGAAAAAAATGCTTACTGTCGCCGATGAAGGTCATAAAGCGGTTGAAGAATTAAAAGATGAAATCAGCGGATCGTTAATAGTGTATGTACATACCACCTTAGTTCGGGGTTGGTTTTCAGGGTTAATGTTTGATTTTTTAGATGAATTTCCTCAAGTGAATATTGAAGTACGTTCTGGCAATCAGCTTTTTCAGGAAGTAAAAAGCAATGATGTTTGTGTCTGGCTTGGTGAGCCCGCCAACGATCATCTACGTTCAGAACAGATAGGTACATTAAGTCAAGGCTTATACGCTAGCGCTGATTATTTAGACCGAATAGGTATGCTGAGTCACCCAAGTGAGTTGAATCAATATGCTTGGGTTGATACGCTGAAGAGTGAGCAGAATGACATAGCGCTGGAACATGACACGCAGGGTTGTGTGTCCTTCGATTTGCCCAAATCTCGTCTTACAGTGGATCAATATATATTACACGCTGAAGCCATTATTCGGGGGAAAGGTGTTGGCTTGTTACCGCATTACTTTGCAGGGAAACATTTAAGTCGCCACCCAGAAGTCTTTGTTTCTTGTTTGCCAGAATGGAAAGGTAAGCCACTACCGGTTTACCTACAATATCCTTTTGGTCATTTACCGAAAAAAATGCAGACATTAATTCAATACTTAAGAGAAGAAGCCAAGGCTTTTTATTGATTTCAACGCAGATGCACTAAAGGTATGATTTTAATAATCATGCCTTTAGTGCATCTTGTGCTTATTTGACGGTTTTACTCACTCGTTTCCCATCGAATAAATGCGAGATGCCAACAGGATTGTTGTCTCGTAATGTTTCAGGCAATAGTGCTTGTGGTAAGTTCTGGTAACAAACAGGGCGCAAAAAGCGGTTTATTGCCGAACTTCCAACGGAAGAGCTACGAGAATCAGAGGTTGCCGGGAACGGTCCGCCATGAACCATTGCATGGCATACTTCCACACCAGTAGGCCAACCGTTAACCAAGACTCTACCTGCTGTGTCCTCAAGTATAGGTAACAACCCTTTAGCGGCTTGAAGGTCGCTATCATCCATATGTAGTGTTGCTGTTAATTGTCCTTCCAGCTGCTTTGCCACTGTTAACATTTGTTCAAAATCATCACATTCAATGACTAAGGAACAAGCTCCAAAGACTTCGTCTCGTAGTTTCTCGTCGACTAGAAAATCATTCGCTTTTGTGACAAAGAGGCTGCTTTGGCAAAGGTTAGGTAAGTCACTTATTTTTCCTTTGCCTTGTAGTTGCACTGAATCATTATTTGCCAACGAGATAATGCCATTTGTGTAGGCTTGATGGATACCTGGCGTTAGCATTGTTTGCGCACCGACTTTGGAAATAGCTTTTTCAGCAGTGGTTAGAAATTGGTCAAGGTCCTTTCCTCGTACCGCAAGCACTAAACCTGGGTTTGTACAAAACTGTCCTGCTCCCATACTTAATGATGTCACAAAGCCCTCTGCAAGACTGACTGACTGGGCTTTAAGAGCATTAGGTAACAGGAAAACTGGGTTAATGCTACTCATTTCTGCATAGACAGGTATTGGGTAAGGTCGAGCTTGAGCTGTTTTCATTAGTGCTACTCCGCCATTACGAGAGCCTGTGAAGCCAACTGCTTTTATTCTTGGATCTTTGACCAGGGCTTGTCCTAGTTCATTCCCTGATCCATACAACAATGAAAACACGCCTTCTGGTAATTGGCATTTTGTCACTGCATTTTGAAGCGCTCGGCCAACCATTTCAGACGTTCCAGGGTGAGCTGAATGCGCCTTGACAATAACCGGGCAGCCAGCTGCTAATGCGGACGCTGTGTCTCCGCCTGCTACACTGAATGCTAGCGGGAAATTACTGGCGCCAAAAACAGCCACAGGGCCAAGGGCAATATTTTGCTGGCGTAAATCAGTGCGAGGCAGAGGCTTTCGCTCTGGCAGAGCTGGTTCTATACGAGCATCAAGCCATTCACCTGCTCTTACAACGGAAGCAAATAAACGTAATTGTCCACAAGTACGGCCTCTCTCACCCTCAATGCGCGCAGCTGGTAAGCCTGTTTCTAGTGAACAACGCTTGATCAAGTCAGCACCTAGGGCTTCTATCTCTGTTGCTATTGTTTCCAAAAACGTTGCTCTTTCTTCCAAAGAAGTAGTGCGAAATGGTACAGATGCCGCTTCTGCTAATTTACAAGCATGAAGAACCTCACTATGTCCGCCACTTAGGTATCCAGGTTGGAGTTTTTCACCTGTTGCTGGGTTTATTGCCCAGATGAGCGTACCAGAAGCTGAAAAGCTACTTTGTCCAATCAGTTGCTGACCTGTTAACTTCATTTGAAACTCCTAAAATAGGTTTGATTATTTAATTAATGACAATGGATTAAGCGCTTTTCTTAAAAGGACTAAGAAGTGCGAACTAGAGCTATTACTGGTTTAGAGTAATAGCTCTAGTTCTTTATTTAGTTTGCTTTACGGGGCTTTTAAGAGGTTGCTTTATGGCTAGAAAATAGACAAAAACCAAGGTTAAAATAATAAAGAAAAGACTGTCGAGATTTGTGAAGAAAGTAAGTGGATTACCATTAGACAGAGCAAGGGATCTGCGTAAAAATTCTTCTAAATTCGGCCCTAAAATAAAACCTAATAGTAGCGTGATAATAGGGAAGTCGTTCTTTCTTAGATAATACGCCAGAACTCCCATCATTAACGCCATTATCATTTGAAAGCCTGAATAAGTTGCGACATAGCTACCGACAACGGCTAGGAGTGCGATGATTCCATAAAGAATGTCTTTGCGAATAGAGACGATTTTGATGAAGTAAGGCCCAAGCAAAAATAGGGTCAGCGGAATCAACACAATTGCACTAAAGAGCAATGATGCCAGCATGGGAGCGATTAGCTCAGCTTGCCCTGACATAAGTTGTGGGCCAGGCTGAATACCGTTTATGACTAAAACACCTAGCATAATCGCAGTAATTGGGTCGCCAGGTATACCGAAGGTCAACATAGGGACCAGCGCACCACCACACACGGCATTATTGGCACTTTCTGATGCCGCAATACCTTTTGGGTTGCCCTTGCCAAAGCTCTCGGGATCGGAGGATGTTCGGACGGTTTCCGCATAGGCCAAAAAGCTCCCCATAGAGCCACCGGCGCCAGGTAATGTTCCAACAAAATAGCCGATCAAGCTGGATTTGACGTAACAAACCACTCCTATTTTGCGAATGGAGGAAAGAGGTGGAATAAAGTCTCGTCTACGTATAGTGACTTTACTGAAGGCTTCCACTGCTTTTCTTGCATTTGCGGATGAGTTGGTTTGGATCAGAATTTCACTAATGGCAAACGTGCCGATAATTACTGGCATCAGATCTATACCAGCGGTCAAGTCGCTTAATCCGAACGTGAATCTAGTGACCGGCTCCATAGCATCTAACCCAACGGTTGCTAGCATTAAGCCAATGCAGGCTGCCATTGCGGCTTTAAGCATTTTTCCTCGCTGTGCAATGATAATGACGACAATTGCAAAGGCGAGTAATGAGAACTTACCTGTGGTCTTTACCAGTAAAGACGCTTCAGCAACGAATGGGGCAACAGCGATAAGCAGTAATGCTCCTAATGCCCCACCAACCATAGAACCAACAGCAGCGTGACCTAATGCTAAAGCGCCTTTTCCTTTTTGTTGCATTGGATAACCGTCTAGAGCTGTCATCATTGAAGATGGTGCGCCAGGAATATTGATGGTTGTCGCGGTAATGCTCCCCCCACACATACCTGCCATGTAAATACTTGCACAGGCCATTAAAGCGGTTGTCACATCCAAACTGTAAGTCAGAGGAAGTAATAAGGCTAAAGCAAGTGTTGCGGTTAGGCCCGGGATAGCGGCAAAAATAGTCCCTATAATAAAACCCGAAATAACATAAGCGAGGATCAAAGGATCGGACAGCATAGACAAGCTGCTCGCTACTAGACTAATGAATTCCATCATTTAACCCCACACAGTCGGGAGTCTTACACCGAATAGCTGATCAAACACCAGATATCCAACTAAGACGATGACTATTGATATAATCGATTTTTGAATAATTTTTTCCAGCGAAGAAAAAATGACAATAATTGATAGAACGAACAAAAAAGATGAAGTGAAATAACCAATAAATGAAAATGCTAAGATATATAAAAATATAGATAGCATAATCAAGAGAGGGGCGTAGTTCGTTTTTCTTTTTTCACCTTTAGTCGTTTGAGACTCTTCATTTGACGTATCTAAATCTTTGTTTTTACTAGATGAAATTTCTTTAAATAGTAAAATTGAGCTAAATAACACAGCAAAAAAGCCTAGTAATAATGGGAAAAAAGAAGGTTCAACCCGGTTGTTCGAGATGGGACTACCTAAATTGAAAGCGGTCGCAAAGTAAGCAACTGAAAAAGCAAAAATCAAAAAAAAGAACGCGATATTTTTATTGAATAACATCATCATCTACCTTGTAAACGCCCCGAAATATTTTCGGGGCTGTCATACCGAGTTACTACAGATTCAAATCATCCATGACTTTAAATGTGCTAGATTGCAATTCATCTATCCAAGCTTGAACATCAGTGGAGCCCAACCAGCTAGGTGTTACGCCAATAGTCGTTACCCAATCTTGGAACTCTTTACTGTCAAATGCGGTTTTAAATGCAGACTCTAGAGTGGCAATGGATTCTTTTGGTGTATTTTTCGGTGCCGCTAACAAAATGAAGCTACCAGTTTCTAACTGATAACCCAGAGAGCTAATAGGTGGAACGCCTGGGTAAGATGGGTTTTGTTCAGAAGATAGCTCAATAACCCCTTTTGCATCTCCCGAACTAATAATACCGCTAAAATCGCCTAGGCTTGAGATTGCCGCATCCAGCTCGCCAGATAGAAGCGCTTCTGCTTCTGCACTAGAAGAGCCAGGATAAGTAATCACATTAAACGAAACCCCCAGCTCTTTTTCTAAACGGCGAACGGCAAGGAAAGGGCCAGAACCTTTTGGCGCCACACCAATTCGCACCGTGTTCGGGTTCGCTTTAGCCGCATCAATAAGCTCTTCAAAGTTGTTATAGCCTGAGTGTTTAGATACCACGATGGCATCTGCTTCACGAGTAATTCGAGCAATGGGTGTCATTTTGTCTAGAGAATATCCAGGTACCATTTTACCGCGAGGTAGTGTGATGACGCTGTCATAGGTAAGTACACCAACAGTATGTCCATCAGGGCGAGCACGGGTCATTTGCATCAGACCTGTTGCCGTTACCGCACCACCGATATTTTCAACATAGATAGATTTAGGCAGCGACTGCTCAGCAATATTACTGATTTTCCTAGAAATAGCATCTGCACCACCGCCAGCAGGCCAAGGTACGATCAGACGAATGTCTTTAGATGGAAAGTCTGCAGCAACAACAGATGAGCTGATAATGCACGCACCAACAGCAGCCATTAATGTACTTTTTAGTTTTTTAGATAACATAACTTTGTCTCTTTTTATTATTAGGGGGTTACGCCTAGTTTAACCAACAGATTTGTTGTCAAACCTGTATTTCTCAATGTCACAAGTGGTATTTGGACAATAACAAATTATCCAAATTAGCTTGCTATAAATTCATTGTATTCTCTCTGCGCCTCATCATTTGGTGGATAAAGACCAATGACTGCGCTGCCTGCGCGAACTTTAGTGATGACATAATCTTCAAACGCTTCCATTTTTATTGCTTCAGCTGATATCTCATCTGCAATTTCTAATGGAATAACAATAATGCCATCGCCATCACCGACTAAGACATCACCTGGATAAACGGCAACGCCGCCGCATCCGATTGGCACTTCGAGGTCAACGCCATGGTGCTTAGTGAGGTTGGTTGGAGCGCTTGCCTTAGTGCAGAAAATTGGCATATTCATTGCTGAAGCACCTTCAAAATCTCTAATGCCAGCATCTGATACAAATCCCGCACATTTTCTGAACTCTAATCGAGTTAGAAGAATACTACCTGCGCTTGCAGCAGAAGCATCTTGACGACAATCAGAGACTAAAATCATGCCTTCAGGAACAGACTCAACCGCTAACCTCTGTGGGTGTTCTGGATCTTTAAAGGCCGCAACGGTATCAAGGTCTTCACGGGCTGGAATATAGCGCAATGTGAATGCTTGACCGACCATTTTTACTTTTGTGTTATTAACTTGGCTAACACCTTGTATATATGTATTGCGCAGTCCTCTTTTGAAAAGAGCAGTGTGTAAGGTGGCTGTTGATACCTGATGCAGTTGCTTTAAGACAGCTTCATCTAATTTTTTATATTTGTTTGTAATGCTCATTAACCTTGATCTCCATTGGTAAGAAACGCCTGAGAACAATACACCCTGAAAATTTACAAATCAAACTAATTATTACAACTATTTACTAATTATTTCTAAGTTGTTGTATGTAATGGCTCTTTTTTTGTGTTTTTTTGGTTTCATTGTCTTGTCTTGGTACTATAAATAAGAAAAGGTGTTAAAATGTGTTATTTTTAATAAGCGTTTTAGCCTGTCATGCTTAGGCTGAAGATAGACGGGCGATATTCCAAGTCGATAATCCTAAATTGCTTCCATTTATTAAGTCGGTGAAACACTATGAGTAAGGTTCCTACTCGAACAAAAAACTCCCAGCAGTCTCTTGGTGCAATAGTTTATGAACAGATACTTGCATTAATCATGGATGGTACTTATGGGCTGAATACAAAGCTTCCGGCTGAAACCATACTGTGTCAGGAATTTAAAGTCTCTCGACCTGTATTACGTGAAGCACTTTCTCGTTTACGTGAAGATGAGCTGATAGCATCACGGCGTGGATCGGGCAGTTATGTTATCAAGCAGCCAGATAATCTGGTTTTACAGTTTTCACCACTTTCAAGTATTGCTGATATTCAACGTTGCTTTGAGTTTCGTTCTAATCTTGAGGCAGATGCTGCTGCACTTGCTGCGGAGCGTAGGACTAGTGTCCAGTTAGACGCAATCGTTAAAGCGTATGAAAAGATGAATGTGGCGAATGCTTCGAATAAATTGGCGACAGATGAAGATTTTGATTTTCATATTGCCATTACCAACGCAGCCAATAATCATTTTTATAGTACGGTATTGGAGTTGCTGCGCAAGAGCATTAAAGAAGGCATCAATATCACGCGGAATTTATCCTTGTTACACCCAGAGTCTCGCTTACAACTTGTTCAGAAAGAGCATAATGAGATAGTCGAAGCGATAAGAGACGGTAATCCTGCTGCGGCACGAGAAGCAATGAAGAAACACTTGAATAGCGCTCGTAATAGAATGTTTGAAGGGGCACCGAACTGACCTTATACAAAACCTTCGACACGTTTATTACTTATTCCACCAAGGCGTTAATGGTGGCAGATTGTTAATAGAAACAATACGACCAAATTCAGGTGTACTTAAGGTCACATTCCTGCGTTCTGATTCGGCAACCACTCGGTCAAACGGATCATGCCATGTATGGAATGCCAGATCGAAAGTGCCATTGTGAATTGGCATCATCACTTTTCCTTGTAAGTCGATATGGGCCTGAACGCTTTCTTCTGGCTTCATGTGAATATCGGCCCAATCTTCATCGTAAGCGCCGGTTTCTATCATGGTGAGATCGAATGGCCCGTATTTTTCACCTGTTTGTTTAAAACCTGAAAAATAGCCAGAGTCACCGCTAAAGAAAATACTTTCCTGCGGTGTTTTAATAACCCAAGCTCCCCATAAAGTCGCGTTGCCATCGCCCATACCACGTCCCGAAAAGTGCTGAGTCGGTGTAAAGGCGACCAAGCCTTGATTAGTTTGAAGTTCCTGCCACCAATCGAACGTGGTAATTTTATGTATTTCAACTCCCCAATTTACTAGATCACCATCAACTCCTTTTGGTACCAAGAATTGCTGTGTTTTTGCTTGTAAAACTTTAATGCTTGCCTTATCCAAATGATCGTAATGGTTATGGGAAATCAATACTTTATCGATAGGTGGCAGATCTTCTAGGTTGATTGGTGGCTGGTGGAATCGTTTTGGTCCAGCAAACTGAAAGGGCGACGCGCGATCTGAGAAGACTGGGTCAATTAGCCAATATTCGCCATAAACTTTTAGCAATATAGAGGAATGTCCAAGCTTAATCAGGTGCAGCGTATCCTTACTCAGTACCTCTAAATCAGTACGACTAACAGTGTGTAGCGGAATGCTGATATCGGGCGTAGTGTCGACTTTTTTTTCAGTGAAAAAACGAACCCATAAAGCGGCCATATCAGAAAAAGACATGGGGATACGAGGCGCTGTATTATAAAACTTAGCGTTATGATAAGGCGCGGATGTGGTTTCCTCGATAGGATTTACCTTGGATTTAATGTTTAAATTAACGAAATAAACCGCTAGGCCCAGTATTACAATCACGGCAACCACAATCTTGATAACAAACATAAAGCACCACGTTTAACTTGGATAGCTGTTTATAATTTGGGCCAATAGAATAAATACAACAAGATAAAAAAGAAAAAAATTAGGAGTAGAGGATATGGTGATTATCGAAAAGATGACGACTCAACACCTAGCGGACGTCATTAATTTGGGCGTTGTGGAAGAGCAAAGAAAGTTTGTTGGCACGATTGATGAGATTCTAAAAAGTGCTAATGCACAAGTTCGCCCTCATGTTATTTTCGCGGAGGATCAAATCGTTGGTTTCTTCCTGATAGATATCACCTATTCGAAAAACTACGATTTTGCCAAGCAATCTAACTCAATCGGCTTACGTAGCTTCTTTATCAGCAAAGAATACCAAGGCGGAGGCTATGCAAAACAAGCTATTTTGATCTTGCCAAACTACCTGAGTGAAGCCTATCCAAACCATACCGAGATATTTCTTACCGTAAATTGTCAAAATTCCATTGCTAAAGCACTGTACTTAAAGGGAGGTTTTAAAGACACCAATAGTCTTTATTATGGTGGATCCGCAGGCCCACAGCACATTATGGTGAGAGCAATTAGTTCAAGTATTGAAACAGGGAGTTAACGACAAACATACCAATACAGCCGAGCTTATTGAAAAGCCGTGATGATGAAAGTAATCAGAGCGGTATTGTCATGTTTTTCTAACGCTGCTTCATTTTGTTGGTCGCTTTGACACGTGCTAAGGCATTACGGACGATAAGCATGTGGAATGGAAGAATTGTTGCTAGGTACAGCTTGCCTGCAGGGTGGTTGGTATGCACCCAAGTGGCCAAAAAGATACGCCCATTTTGAGACATAACTGAAACTCGAAAGTCCAAATGTTTGTCGTTAAACCCCGCTATAAGTTCCTCGTTATTCTCAGACTCCACTGGGAAAAATCCGACTTTGTCTGAAGTATCAGGACCTTCTTTTAACAGCCCAAATGGTGCCGTGATGATGTTTCTTATGGCAACCAAACACTGAGCCCACCCCGGAAAATCTGTGATGATTTCTGCGGCATGGCGTGGTGATAAATCGGCTTCAACAGAGTAGCAATCAATGAAATCCATAGGCTTGATTCGATCACGAAGTGCGCTTTGTAATGGAAGTGTCGATGAGGTGACATGCTGCATGTTTAGTATTCCGTCTCTTTTTTTAGGGGTGATTAACCTTGGCGGCTGAAAGTGGCTACCAAGGTCTTTTTTCATAGATGATGCTACGCGGAGAGCATTTTTTACACCAAATGGAATTGGCACTTCATGCCTTTTTCTCTCAATGGAATAATGGCTTGATAGGCATCGCTGTTATACCAGTTTTTCGCACTTTCTTTGTCTGGAAATTCGATGACCGCTTTCATTGGGTGAACGGCTTCTCCATATAATGTCTCTACTTCACCTTTGGCAATAAAACGTCCATCAAATGGTTTGAGGGTTTCAGCGGCCAGAGCGCTGTATTCTGTGAGCTTTGTTTTGTCGATAGGGGTTAGCTCAACGATTACTAAACTTGTCATTGTGTGTCTCCTCAATTGGTTGTGTTGACATAGCTTAAATTCGTAAAACATAATGAACAATACTCATAAAATTAACTTGTTGTTTAAAAATATGAACAGTGTGAAATTGGCTCCTTTATTGTTAATTTTTGTCGAAGTGGCAAAGAAGCGTTCTTTTACTGCGGCGGCGAAAAAATTAGGTATGAGTAAATCTGCCATCAGTCAGCAAATAAAGCGTTTGGAAGAATCAATAGGGCATCAGTTATTAATACGTAATACGCGAGGCGTCGTGTTGACCTCGGCAGGTGAAACTTTATTGGCTCGTAGTGAGTTACTGAGTGAACAGTTGAGTATGACGCTCATGGCTCTTGACGATGAAAAGGCGCAACCCAGTGGCCACTTTAAAGTCTCAGTACCACCTTTTCTTGAGAAGGGCATTGTTGTTCCTGTATTAAAACAGCTGTGTTTGGAGTTTCCTAAATTGACGCCGGAAGTGGTGGTTACTGAGAAATGGCAAGATCTGATAGAGCACAATTTAGATGCTGCAATTTTTGGTGGCGATATAAAAGACTGTGGGTATCGTGCGTTATCTGTCGGTAGGGTGTCTGAAATATTTTGTGCCTCACCACTGTATATCAAGCAATATGGCGTTGTTGAGTGTGTTGAGCAGCTATCTAATCATCGATTTATTGCTACGGCTTGGCATCGTGAAAAATTGCAGTTGTTTGATAATAAACAAACGAATGAACGACTGATATCTGTGGCTCATTGTGCAAAAGTGAATACTCTGACTTCTGCTTTAGAGGCGGTTTTAAGTGATATGGGGGTTGCATTGTTGCCCGAGTTCTTAGCGCAAACAGATCTTAATAAAGAGCGACTTGTTAGAGTGTTGCCTGAAATAAGAGGCAGAGAGTGGCACTTTTATTTTTTACACCAATACAAAGGGGGAAAGCCTATTCATGTTACGCGCTTCTATCAACTGTATTGTCATTACTTTGCTAAAGCTTGCGCATCATTAGCTTATTGATAAGTCGGTTTTTTGGTGGGGAATTACCGTAGCGTGCGGACTGCATATTGAGTCTTTAAATAGGGGTGAATGTTTTGAGTGGCAGTGATGTAAAACGGCTTTCGCGATTAACCGCAATTGCGACACAATTACAGGCGAAGTCGTTAGTTACGGCGACAGAGTTGGCGGCTCGGTTTTCAGTCAGTGTCAGGACGATTTACCGAGACATTCGAGCGTTGGAGAGCTCGGGAATACCGATTTATACAGAAGAAGGCAAAGGCTATCGGATGGTCGAAGGCTATCGTTTACCGCCCATTATGTTTACCGAAAATGAGGCGAATGCTTTGGTGATGGTGGAACAGTTAGTGCTTCATAATAAGGATTCATCGCTAGTAAAAGAGTACTCCAATGCCATAGATAAAATTAAGTCATCGCTCAACAGTAGGAGTAAGGCGAAGGTGAATCTTCTCTCGGAACGAACGCAATTCAGCCAAATGAAGGCGCAAGAGAAGAACAGCAATCATTTATCGACGCTACAATGCGCACTCACGAATTTCTTTCTCATCGATATTGGCTATACGGATGAAAGCGGTCGACTGACGCAAAGACAAGCTGAACCCTTTGCTTTATTAAATACGAGGAAGGGCTGGATACTGGTTGCTTGGTGTCGTTTACGTAAAGATTTTAGAAACTTTCGTTTAGATAGAATACAAAACCTCGATTTACTCTCCACAACATTTACGCCTCATGATATGACGTTAGAAGAGTATTTTTGTCGTTATGGTTAATGGTTTCGCTATAATCGCTAATTTGCTTTTAGACCCCTGACATAGGGCTGTCATTAGGTGACCATAGAATGTATTGAGACATTTATTCAACAGATTTCATTTCATCAGGAGTAGCCTAATGTTAAAAGCAAAAGCACAGTGTTTATGTGGTGCGGTAAGTATCATGGCCAATCAGATTGATCCTAAATTCACCGTTTGCCACTGTGATTCTTGTCGTGGCTGGGGCGGTGCGCCTTTTTTTGCCGTTCAATGTGGTACCGACGTGGTGATTGAAGGTCAAGATCACATTAAAGAGTATGACTCTTCGGCATGGGCGTCACGGAGTTTTTGTGCCGAATGTGGCACGCATTTATTTTATAAACTGAAAGAAAGCGGCGCTTATAACATGTCGGTCGGGATCTTTTCAGATCTTGATGGTATTGAAATGGATATGCAATATTTTAGCGACCAACGTCCTGGTTATTATTGTTTTGCTAATAAAACGAAAGAAATGACTAAAGCAGAAATTATGGCGTATTTTGCCTCTGCAGTTAGTACAACCACAAAAGAGTGATGTTTATGGCGTCATTATTTTCGCGGATAACAACTTCACTTCTTCGTGTTATTTAGGAAACAAAGCCTCGTCTCTGAGGCTTTGTTTTAAAGGCTACCTTGTATTTTAGTTTTTTGTACAGAAGACAAAAAAGCATTGTTTACAGAATCATTGCAGCAACCCAAGCAAAGATCACCATGCCGAAGTTAGCATGCATAAAGGTAGGGATTACTGAATCGCGAACGTGGTCATGTTGGCCATCGGCGTTAAGTCCCGAGGTCGCGCCAAGAGTGATGGTTGAGGCTGGTGAGCCTGCATCACCCAGTGCGGCCGAGGCTCCTAATAATGCGACTGCCGCCATTGGTGAGAAGCCTAAGGTCAGCGCGAGAGGAATATAAATAGGCGCTAGAATTGGTACACTGGCGAATGAATCACCGAAACCAATCGTAATAAACAGACCTACAATCAGCATGATCGCGGCTGCTAGCGCTTTGTGATCTCCGATCATTTCCGCCGACGCTTGTACCAAGGGTTTAATTTCCCCTGTGGCTTCTAGTACACCCGCAAAGCCCGACGCTATGGTAATGATTACCGCGATCTGCACCATCATTCTCATGCCTTCTGTAAAGACATCATCCTGCTGATCCCAACGAAATATGCCTGAAATCGATAGAATCATGAATCCTATCATGGCACCCACAAGCAGTGAATCAAACGTGATTTGAAATACCAAAGTGACTGCAATAGCGATTAATGTCATGACCAGCTGGAAGGGCTTCAGTACAGTGTCTTTGGTGTTATCAAGATGCTGCTGAGCGGCTTCGTTCGTGGTGTAATCACGAGGTTTGCGGTAAGAGAAAAATATTGCTACCAACATGCCTGCAAGAATTCCCATAACAGGGAGAAACATAGCTTTTGGAACCATATCAGCTGTTACCGCTAGGTCATATGCAGAACCGACATCATTAACGTTTGCTAACAAAATTTCATTTAAGAAAATCGCCCCAAAACCTGTAGGTAGTAGTAAATAGCTAGAACTGATTGAGCAGGCCAAAATACAAGCAATAGCGCGACGGTCAATACGCAGCTTATTAAAAATAACCAAAAGAGGCGGAATCATCACAGGGATAAAAGCGATATGAACTGGTACCGCATTTTGGGACAAGATCGACGCGACCATGAAAACCCCATAAAGCAGCCATTTTACTTTATTTTGGTGATGCGTATCTTCGTTGCCTAACATGCTCACCAACTTTCTAGCGAGCAAATCGAGCACACCGCTTCGTGCAAGAGCAACCGCAAGTGCACCTACCATAATATAGGTCATGCCGACTTGAGAGCCGACCAACAGATTGTCATTAATCGCGGCAATGGCTTCTTGGGTGGAAAGCCCACTGTGTAAGCCACCTGCCAAAGCGGAAGCAATTAGAGCAATAGTGACAGGAACTCGCGCAACACAAAGGAAAATCATCAGACCAATCGCCAGCACCACAGAGTTAATTGGCAAGCTACCAGGGTTCAGAATTCCAAAGCCCAAGATTAGGCATACTACAAAGGCAATACCTATAACCTTAAAGGGTGGTGTATTAGGCACATTCGTAAATTTTTCGTTCATAACTTCCACTTATTATGTGTTTGGGGAGCGAGAATAGATAATACCGTCTTTATCATGGCCAAAAAGCGTAAGCTTTATCTATTCAATGCAAGAAAGGAGCGTACATAATCTAATTTGTAATCGACTATCTGTAAACGCTTTTATCGGATTGATGCTTGTCTAGTCCTGTGTTTTCTGAAGGTTAAGGTGGTATTTTTTCTATTAAATAGCGTGGAACACCAAGTGCCATTTAGTTAGGGCTTAGTGACTTTTCAAAACAGGGTCTTTGAGTGTGATATTCTTGAGTCTAATTGATTTATAGCGCTGTGATTGGAGGTGTAGCATGTACATCAGAGGCTTTACCATGCGTTTGGGGATTTGTGCTGTTTTCTATCCGGATAGATATAGTCTGGGGGATATAGTATCTAGCTTAGTGTCTGCTAATTCTTTCTATCTAAAACCAGAAGGTGTTGTGAGTAGGTGGTTTGCAGGCAGAGAAACATTCTACTTTATTGACGCTGTCGAATATCGTCAAAAATCCACATGAGCATTTATTACGGTATGGCGCAATGGCAGCATCCTGCTTGGGTTAATTGGTTATACCCTGCTTCGCTTCCTGCCGCGGAGAGAATTGGTCGATATTCACAAGTATTCTCAACGGTTGAAGTCGGTAGTACTTTTTATACTAGGGTGGACGATACTCAGCTGCTGCGTTGGTATGATTCGGTTGCTGGCGATTTTAGGTTTAGTTTTAAGGCGCCACAAACCGTCTCTCACCGATTAATAGAACGCCCTTGGCGCGATATTCAGCAAGATTGGTTCGCTTTCATGCTTTCCTTGCAACCTCTACAGAATAAACTTGGACCGACCATGCTGCAGTTCCCTGCTATATGTGACGAGCGTGCTTTGGAGACGATTTTGGCTTTGTGTGATATGTGGACGTTATCTACGCCTTTGTCTGTTGAGGTGCGTAACCTTGCTTATTTTGATAAGACTTATACTGAACGCCAGTTTTTATCTGCTTTGTCTGAGCGTAATGTGAATCGTGTGGTGATGGATTCACGCCCTGTTTTTTCAACACAAGCGTACTGTGATAGTTTGATTGATGCGCAAAAGAAAAAGCCGAGAGTGCCTTGCCACCCTGTAGCGACGGCTAAACATCCTGTTGTACGTTTTATTGGTCATCCTGATTTACCTCTTAATGAAATCTGGCTAGATCAATGGGCGGCGAAACTGTCACAATGGTTATTTGAAGGGCTGACGCCGAGTGTGTTTGTGCACTCGTCAGATAATATCGCTGCGCCAACGTTAGCGGCAATATTAGACGATAAAGTTCGTGCGCTAACGCCTAGTTATCAAAAGTCTTTGGTTTTACCGCAAAGCCAGGAGCAGACGAATCTGTGGTGAGCAGGGGAAATTGATTATTCATCTCAATGAAATGGTTGGAAGGTGTTATGTATTCATTAGTTTTTTATGTTCCTGAGTCGCATTTAGAATCTGTAAAGCAGGCTGTGTTTTCGGCTGGTGCTGGTTCAATGGGAGACTATGACTCTTGTTGTTGGCAGATAAAAGGCCAAGGGCAGTTTAGACCAGTGGAAGGAGCGACGCCGTTTCTTGGTAAGGTTGATGAACTAGAAGTTGTTGATGAGTATCGAGTGGAAATGGTTCTGAGTAAGGAGGTAAAGGCAAGGGTTTTGGCTGCTTTGTTATTGGCTCACCCCTATGAAGAGGTGGCCTATCATTTTATTCCGGTACAGTATTGAAGTGAATGGTGTCTTCGTGAAAGCCATACTGACCTTTTTTGTGATCTTCGATGAATAGTTCAATCGTTTTAGTCACGCTGCTGAAAGCCAGTTCATCCCAAGGAATTTCATCGAGACCAAATAGTGCGACTTCAGAGCTTTCTTCTGTCGCATGGAAGTCATCTTTTTCTAATTCAGCGATATAGAACAGATGAACTTGGTTGATCCTGGGGATACTAATCATGCTGAATGCTTGTTTACAGATGGCAGTTGATCCGCTTTCCTCTAATGTCTCCCTTAACGCGCCTTCACTTGTGGTTTCTTGGTTTTCCATGAAACCTGCAGGCAGCGTCCAATAACCTAAACGGGGCTCAATATTTCTTTTGCATAATAGGATCTTGCCATTGTAAAGCGGGAGAGTGCCCGTTATTAATCTAGGATTGTCGTAATCGATAAAATCACAACTTGGACAGACTGCGCGCAGCCTATTGTCTCCAGCAGGAATTGTCATATTAACAGCATGACCACATTGCGGGCAGTATCTCATGGAATGTCCTTACCGTTTCAACTGAAGTTTGGCGTATTTGACAACCTTATCTTCAATTTCTTGAATTTCAATCATGTAATGACCAACCCATAGACTAATTGGGTGTTCAGGAATGAATTCCAATGTTTCGATGATAAGACCATTGAGTGTTTTGGGGCCATCTGTTGGTAAATGCCAGTCCAATGTTTTGTTGATTTCTCGAATATGCGTGGAGCCTTCAATTCTAAAGGAACCATCATCAAGCGTTTTAATTTCTTCTTCTTCGTCTTGAGTTGGTGGGGTGAATTCGCCAACGATCTCTTCAAGTACGTCTTCTAAAGCAGCAATACCTTGAACGTCACCATATTCGTCGACCACTATCCCCATTTGCTGATGATCTTTTTGAAAATTCAGCAGTACGGTGTTTAGTGAGGTGCTTTCAGGGATGAAATAAGGTTCAACGGTTGCTTTTAAAAGCGCGGCTTTCGATGGTGTTGGGTCACGAAGAAATACAGCGGCATGGCGTGCGTGCAGTATGCCGATGACTTTATTGATCTCACCATTATAAACCGGCATGCGGGTGTGCCTGCTTTGGCAAATCTGCTCAATGATCTCTTCAATTGAATCTTCTATATCGATACCCACCACTTCATTGCGAGGGATCATGATGTCTTCGACTGAGACTTTTTCCAAATCCAGAATCGAAATAAGCATTTCTTGGTGGGCTGCAGGGATCAAACCACTCGCTTCATTTACCACGGTTCTTAGTTCTTCTGAGTCGAGTGTGTCATGGTTTTTCTGTGAAGCATTCACACCGATTAAGCGTAACAGACCATTAGACAAGCCATTTACTAGCCAAACTAGTGGATAAAGAGCTTTTAATAAAATCGCAAGAATCCAAGAGGCTGGGAAAGCAATTTTCTCAGGGTGGATTGCCGCCAATGTTTTTGGGGTAACTTCTGCGAAAATCAACACAATCATGGTGAGTGCAGCGGTTGCAATAGCGACACCTGCGTCGCCCCAAAGGCGCACAGCAATGATGGTTGCTATGGCAGAAGCAAGGATATTAACAAAGTTGTTGCCAATTAAGATAACGCCAATCAGTCGATCCGGACGTTCTAAAAGAGAGTGTACTTTGGTTGCTGACCGATTCTTGTTTTTAACAAGATGTTTTAGTCGATATTTGTTGATCGACAACATCCCTGTCTCGGAACTCGAAAAGAAAGCAGAAAGTAAAATTAGACAAAAAAGTATTCCACCAAGAACACCTAAGGGTACTTCGTTCAAAAAGGGATCGCCTCAATTATGTAGATAAATGGATTATTGGTTCTTAAGATCAGACTGTCAAACATACTTTACGCCATTACTCACTAATGAGTTAATATTTGTAGTGCTATTTGGCTGCCAAAGTAACCTAGCATTAGCAAGAAAAAGCCGCTCAACGTTAGCTTGACCGCCAGCTGACCGCGCCAGCCTGCTATATGTCTGCCAAGTAGTAAACCTGCAAACACAAACCAAGAAGCAATTGTAAAAAATGTTTTGTGGACTAGATGTTGAGCAAACATATCTTCAATAAAATAAAAGCCTGTTGCTATTGTAATGGTCAACAAGACGAAGGCTGCCCAGATAAACTCAAACATCAAGCGTTCTAATACTTGTAATGGTGGCACTCTAAGTAGTTGTTTTAGCTTGTGGTGCTTAAGTTGGTATTCTTGCATGGAAAGTAAAATGCCAACGCCACAGGCGGTGGTAAATAAACTGTAAGCAACGGAAGCGATTAAAATGTGGGCGCTTGTGCCCCAAGAGTTGCTATGCAATTGAGTCAAATTCCATGGCTCGATGGCATTTAGCGCGATGATTACCGCTCCGAGAGGGAATGCCGTGCCAAGTAGTAGGGACAAATCTTTGTTGCGATTACTGAACCAGAGCAAGCTATTGCCAATTAAAGCAATTAATAGCCCTATGGTTAAAAAATTAAAACCATCTCGGTTAAGTAATACTTGAGTGAGAGAAAAAGTGTGTAGGGCAATCGTAAACGCCCCAATGTACTGGATTGAGCGATTTTCTGGACGCAGGTAATACGCTGTGCCAGCAATCAAACAAGCGATACAAGCAAGCCAAAGCGATAATTGAGTCATGAAACTAAGGGTTCCGCAGAGTAAAGGTATAGGGTGAAAATCATTTATCCGTTATAATAGAGACAATTTCACCTTGGATAAACTGAAACCGTAGGTTTTTTCCATTTAGAGCCAAAATTTGAGGGCAATATGTTCGACAATTTATCGAATCGCTTAACTTCCTCGCTTGATCGTATTCGAGGTCGAGCTAAATTAACTGAAGACAACATACAAGAAGTGTTGCGTGAAGTGCGCATGGCTCTTCTTGAAGCAGACGTTGCTTTGCCTGTTGTAAAAGACTTTATTTCCGCCGTTAAAGAGCGTGCGATAGGAACTGAAGTTTCTAAAAGCTTGAGCCCAGGTCAGGTCTTTCTAAAAATTGTTAAGCAGGAACTTGAAAGCGTAATGGGGCAAGCGAACGATGGTCTTAACCTTCGCGTCGCTCGCCCTGCAGTAATTTTATTGGCTGGTTTACAAGGTGCAGGTAAAACCACATCTGCCGCTAAACTGGCGAAATACTTAAAAGAGCGCGAGAAAAAATCTGTATCGGTTGTTAGTGCTGATGTTTATCGCCCTGCCGCGATTAAGCAGCTTGAAACCCTAGCGGGTGAAGTGGGTGTGGATTTTATCCCTAGTGACTTGTCGCAAAAACCAATAGATATTGTTAATAATGCTATTGATTATGCCAAGAAAGGTCATAAAGATGTTTTGATCGTCGATACCGCAGGCCGCTTGTCCATTGACGAAGATATGATGGCAGAGATCAAAGCGTTGCATGCGGCGGTTAACCCAATCGAAACCTTGTTCGTGGTAGATGCCATGACGGGGCAAGATGCAGCGAATACGGCCAAAGCGTTTGGTGATGTGTTGCCGCTAACTGGTGTGATTCTTACCAAGACGGATGGTGATGCTCGTGGTGGTGCGGCCTTATCTGTTCGCCATATTACCGGTAAGCCGATTAAGTTCTTAGGCGTGGGTGAGAAAATCGATGCACTGGAACCTTTCCATCCGGATCGTTTGGCGTCTCGTATTCTTGGTATGGGGGATATGCTTTCCTTAATAGAGGAAGCCGAACAAAAGATCGACAAAGAGAAAGCGGAAAAGCTTGCCGGTAAGCTGAAAAAAGGTAAAGGCTTTGATTTAGAAGATTTCAAGGAGCAGCTGCAGCAAATGAAGAGCATGGGCGGTATGAGTTCCATGTTAGATAAACTTCCCGGTGTGGGAGGGCAGCTTGGTAATATTCAAGATAAAGTGAATGACAAGATGTTTGTTCAGATGGAGGCTCTGATTAATTCCATGACGCCAGCTGAACGTCATAACCCTGATGTGATAAATGGGTCTCGTAAAAAGCGTATCTCAACAGGTGCGGGTTTACAAATTCAAGATTTGAATCGTCTTCTAAAGCAACATAAGCAAATGCAAAAAATGATGAAGAAGATGACCGCCAAAGGCGGAATGAAGAAAATGATGCGTGGTTTGGGTGGAATGATGCCTGGTGGTGGTATGCCAGGCGGTGGGAATTTCCCTAAGTTTTAAGGATATCTTCTTGTTTTTACTAATGGCAGTTAAAAAACTGCCATTTTTAATGTCTGGGTGAGCAATTCGCCCTTTTGTTTTTCTAGTTAATCGACTAGAATATGCCGCCTTCTTGTTGTATGAGTCAAAAATTCGACTCGGCAAGGGGTGTTTCGTTAAGCAATAAGGAACCAATCATATGGTAACTATTCGTCTTTCTCGTGGTGGCTCTAAAAAGCGCCCATTCTATCATTTGAACGTGGCTGATAGCCGTCGTGCACGTGATGGTCGTTATATCGAGCGTTTGGGTTTCTTTAACCCTGTTGCTCGTGGTCAAGAAGAACGTCTACGCATCGATCTAGATCGCGTAAATCATTGGGTTAGCCAAGGCGCTCAACTTTCTGACCGTGCTGCGCAGCTTGTAAAAGATGCTAGCAAAAACGCTTAATACTGAGGTAATGCTATGTCTGAGTTAAAACAAGCGGCCGCTCCTGAGCAAGCCCTTGTGGTTGGACGCATTACATCGGTATATGGTGTTAAAGGGTGGGTGAAGTTATATTCGCACACCGATCCAATGCAAGGGATCTTTGATTACAAGCATTGGTGGTTGAAAACTCCTAGTGGGTGGAAAATCGTTGAATTAAGCCAAGGCCGTCTGCAAGGACGAGGTTTGGTCGCATCGGTAAAAGGTTATACCGACAGAGATCAAGTAAAAGATATCTGCGGTATGGATGTTTATATTGATGCAGCAGAACTACCAGATTTGGAAGAAGGTGATTATTACTGGAGCCAACTGGAAGGACTGAGGGTTATTACCAAAGAGGGTGTCCTCTTAGGGAAGGTTTCTCAACTTATGGAAACTGGTGCGAATGATGTAATTGTTGTCCGTGCGTGTGAAGGTAGCTTTGATCGTGAAGAGCGATTGATTCCTTATGCTCCAGGAACTTATGTTTTAAACATCGATTTAGAACAGCAGGAAATGGTCGTTGACTGGGATCCAGAATTTTAAACAGATAAGCTGAGGTCACAACGTGAAGGTTAGCGTTATATCGCTCTTTCCGGAGATGTTTCAGGCCATTACCCAGTATGGAGTAACAGGCAGAGCCATTAAGTCTGGGTTAGTTGAGGTGGATTATGTTAATCCCCGAGACTTTACACATGACAAGCATAAGACTGTAGATGATCGACCTTATGGTGGTGGTCCAGGGATGCTGATGAAAGTTCAGCCTCTCAAAGATGCTATTGCGAGTGCCAAGTTATCGGTGCCCAATGCAAAAGTTATTTATCTATCCCCTCAAGGGCGTACGCTAACGCAAGAAGGCGTGCAACAGCTTGCTAAACAAGCAGAATTTATTCTGGTAGCAGGTCGTTATGAAGGCGTTGATGAGCGTTTGATTCAATCTGAGATTGATGAAGAATGGTCAATTGGCGACTTTGTCCTAAGCGGTGGTGAGTTGCCGGCAATGGTGCTCATGGATGCTGTATTTCGTATGGTTCCAGGGGTATTGGGAAAGCAGGCGTCTGCGGATGAAGATTCATTCTCTGATGGTTTGTTGGACTGCCCGCATTATACTCGCCCAGAAGTGCTAAATGGTGAACTTGTGCCATCAGTGCTGCTTAGTGGCAACCACGAGGAGATTAGACGCTGGCGTTTAAAGCAAAAGCTCGGAAGAACTTTTCAGCGCCGGCCAGACCTTCTGCAGAACCTTGAGTTGGACAAGGAACAGCAGTTGCTGTTAGAAGAGTTTATTCGCGAAACTGAAGATTCAACCTCGGCAGAGTAGGAATTGCGAGCTTATCAGAAAGAAGAACCTTCGTGCTGATAAGAAACCATATCATTAGGAGTCACATCCATGAGTAATAAAACTAAACTGATTCAGCAGATTGAAGCTGAACAAATGACAAAAGAAGTCCCAGCCTTCGGTCCTGGTGACACTATTGTTGTTCAAGTTAAAGTTAAAGAAGGTTCACGCGAGCGTCTACAGGCCTATGAAGGTATTGTAATCTCTAAGCGTAACCGTGGTCTTAACTCAGCATTTACCGTTCGTAAAATTTCTAGCGGTATCGGTGTTGAGCGTGCTTTCCAAACGTACAGCCCTTTGGTTGAAAGCATCTCTGTTAAACGCCGCGGTGACGTGCGTCAAGCTAAGATCTACTACCTACGCGAGCGTTCTGGTAAATCTGCACGTATCAAAGAAAAATTGGCTAAACGTTAATTTTTTCTTATTAAAAAAAGGCGACGCGAGTCGCCTTTTTTTATGGAACTAACCCCCTATCGTATGGCCTAATAGAGACTGTTTATCATGTCTTTGAGGTTCTCCATGAAGAGTTTTTTTCGTTCATTGTTTCGCTTTACTGCAATAAGTATGTTTTTTCCTCTTTCCTGTGCCGTGTTTGCTGATCAATCCGCTGTTTTATCTGCTGTTCAAACAGCTCTGCCTCAATACGAAGTTGAGAGTGCTGAGTTGCATAAAGGGGCAGGTTTGTATGTTGTTGTCTTAAAAAATGGTCCCACATTGCATGTGACGCAAGATGGTAAGTATTTTGTGCCTGGTGACCTTTACCGGATTGACAATACAGTGCTGGAAAATGAAACAGAAAAAGCAAAACTGACTAAAATTGAAACACTTCCTGAGTCGGAAATGATCGTCTATAAAGCGAAGGACGAGAAAGCGCACATTACTGTATTCACTGATGTGGATTGTGGTTACTGTCGTATGCTTCATAAAGAAGTGCCAAAACTTAATGCGGCAGGTGTTACTGTTCGCTACTTGGCTTATCCAAGAGCAGGCATCGGTTCAGAAGCCTACACAAAAATGGTAAGTATTTGGTGTTCGGCAGAACCTAAAGAATGGTTGACTAAGGCTAAATTAGGTTCTGAAATTCCTGAAAATAAGTGTGTTAACCCGGTTGCGGATCAATATAAGCTAGGTAATGAAGTAGGTGTGCGTGGTACACCAAGCATAGTGCTAGGAAATGGTGAGTTTTTACCAGGTTATTTGCCAGCGGCTGAGTTGGTTAAACACCTTGGGTTATAGTCTTATCGCGAAATATTCCTCTAAACATGAGTCTTCTTCAGCCTTTTCTACGTTGGGTTTGAATAATACTGGCGTTATAATGAGTCAACTGTCACTTAATTAAGTGTCTTATAAAAATTAAATTATCTCTGTGGGGTATTGTTTTGAAACCGGTAAAAGTCGGAATTTGTGGACTGGGGACAGTGGGGTCCGGTAGTTTTAACATTCTTCGTAATAATGCGGAAGAGATTACACGACGTGTGGGTCGCAGTATTGTTATTGAGCAAATAGGTGCCCGTCGTGATAACGACGCTTGTGATACCACCAATATTAATGTTAGCCGTGATATTTTTGATGTGGTTAACAATCCAGAGATCGATATTGTTCTTGAGTTGATTGGTGGGACTTCTGTTGCGAAAGAGCTTGTTCTTGCCGCCATAGAAAATGGTAAGCATGTTGTTACGGCAAACAAAGCGCTTATTGCTGAGCATGGCAACGAAATTTTTGCCAAAGCTCAAGAGAAAGGCGTCATTGTTGCTTTTGAAGCAGCGGTTGCTGGTGGCATTCCAATTATTAAACAGCTTCGTGAAGGCTTGTCTGCCAATCGAATCGAATGGCTAGCAGGCATTATCAACGGAACTGGTAACTTTATTCTGACAGAAATGAGTCAAAAGGGTCGTGAATTTGAAGACGTCTTAGCGGAAGCACAAGCACTTGGCTACGCCGAAGCAGATCCAACCTTTGATATTGAAGGTATTGATGCTGCACATAAACTGACAATTCTTGCGTCTATTGCGTTTGGTATTCCTCTGCAATTTGAAAAGACGTATACCGAAGGTATTAGTCGTATTACTTCAGAAGATGTGTCTTTTGCTGATGATCTTGGTTATGCCATTAAGCATTTAGGCATTGCTCGTCGCTCTAAAGCAGGTATTGAATTACGAGTTCATCCTACTTTAATTTCTCATAAGCAGCTTTTGGCCAATGTAAATGGTGTGATGAACGCGATTATGGTTCAAGGTGATGTTGTCGGGCCGACTTTGACTTATGGTGCTGGTGCTGGTGCATTGCCAACAGGCTCTTCTGTTGTCGCTGATGTCATTGATGTGGCGCGTACTTTAACTGCAGACCCAACTAATCGTGTCCCTCATTTAGCGTTTCAAGCGGACTCTTTGTCTGACACTAGCGTTCTACCGGTGGAAGAGATTGAGTGTGGCTTCTTCCTTAATATGACTATTAAAGATCGTGCTGGGGTTCTTGCGAATATCACGCAAATCTTATCGACTAATGATATTAGCATTGAGTCTCTTATTCAGCGTGAACGCGAAGGCAGTGAACTGGTACCACTGGTTGTTATGACTCATGATGTAAAAGAACGCAATATGAATGCTGCAATAGCGGCGATTGAAGCCTTGCCGGATGTTGCTGGAACAGTGCAGCGAATCCGTGTTGAAAACTTGGCGTAAGAGAGAGCAAATATGAAATACATTTCTACTCGTGGTAAGGCGCCTGCGCTTTCTTTTGGTGATGTGTTGTTGGCTGGGTTGGCAAATGATGGTGGCTTGTATGTACCAGAGACCTTGCCGCATTACAGTAAAGAAGAGATCGCGTCTTGGGCGAATCTTAGTTATCAAGACTTAGCCTTCAAAGTAATGTGGCCTTTTGTGGAAGGTGACATTCCTGCTGATGCCTTTAAGGTGATGATTAATGATGCATATGCGAGCTTTAATCATACTTCTATCGCGCCTATGGTTCAGGTTGGTAATAACGAATGGATACTGGAGTTATTCCGTGGTCCAACCTTGGCGTTTAAAGATTTTGCCTTGCAGTTGCTTGGTCGTTTGATGGATTATGTTCTCTCTGAGCGTAAAGAAAAACTGGTTATTCTTGGTGCTACTTCAGGGGATACTGGGTCAGCTGCGATTGAAGGTTGCCGCCATTCAGAACATCTGAATATTTTTATCTTGCATCCATATCAGCGAGTCTCCGAAGTTCAGCGTCGCCAAATGACGACGGTTATTGATGACAATGTCTTTAACATTGCGGTGAAAGGCAATTTTGATGATTGCCAAGGTATGGTGAAGTCCAGCTTTGCTGATCAGTCTTTCTTGAAAGGTGCTAAATTAGGCGCGGTTAACTCAATTAACTGGGCCCGTATCATGGCTCAGATCGTTTATTATTTCTCGTCAGCTTTATCTGTTGGCGCGCCACATCGTAAGGTATCTTTCTCTGTGCCGACTGGTAACTTTGGCGATATTTTTGCCGGTTATTTAGCGAAGAAAATGGGCTTACCGATCGATCAGCTGGTGGTTGCAACCAATCAAAACGATATCTTGCATCGTGTTATCGCAGAAAACGACATGAGTCGTCAGTCTTTGAACGTGACTTTATCGCCAAGTATGGACATCATGGTTTCTAGTAACTTTGAGCGTTTGTTGTTTGATGCTCATGGTCGTGATGGCGCAGCAATTGATGATTTGATGGCGCGCTTTAATAAAGGTGATGTGTCGTTAAATGACCAAGCTTGGTCTTTTGTAAAAGATAACTTTGATAGCTATAAAGTCGATGATGAAAAAACCTGCGAAGTCATTGCTGATGTATTTGCTAAGACGCAATACCTTCTTGATCCGCATACTGCGATTGGTCTCGAGGCGGCTCGCCATTGCTGGAAAGACCCGTCAGTCCCAATGATTACCTTGGCAACGGCTCATCCTGTGAAGTTTCCTGAAGCCGTTGAGAAGGCGGGTTGTGAAACTCCTGTGTTGCCAGAGCATATGAAAGATCTTTTCGAGCGTGACGAATCTTATAGTGTGCTAGATAATAGCCTGAGTGATATTCAGACTTTTGTTGCAGATAAGATCTAGCTTTAAAATAGCTGAGCAAGACTAATAATAACGGCCAATCCCTGATTGGCCGTTTCTTTTTTCCTCATACTTTTGCGCCTCTTATATGAATATCATCTTACTTGATCCTAAAAACACCTTTGATAACGGTCTTTACGGGCTGACCTTGCGTCAGCAAACCCATATTTCAAAAGTCATTAAAGCGAAGCGAGGTGATGTTCTACGAGTGGGGGTGTTGAATGGTAAAATTGGAGAGGGTATTTATGAACCGCCCAACGACGACAATCAATTTGGCTATATCCATTCGCTAAATTTATCTTCACAACCTCCAGAACCTTTGCCTATGGTGTTGGTTATGGCTTTGCCAAGACCAAATATGCTGAAGCGAACCTTGCTGAATATAACCGCGATGGGGGTGAAGGATTTATACCTTATTCATTCAGCCAAAGTGGAAAAAAGTTACTGGCAAAGCCCTGTTTTACAAACTGAATCTATTCAGCAGTGTTTGTTAGAAGGTCTAGAGCAAGCAAAAGATACGATAATGCCTAACTGGACGCTTATTCCTCGTTTTCGTCCTTTTGTAGAAGATCAATTGCCGGCTATTCTGAAAGGCAAAGTTGGGTTACTTGCTCATCCTTATTTAGCTAAGCGATGTCCTATCGATATCCAGCAACCTTGTGTTCTTGCGCTCGGGCCCGAAGGTGGATGGAATGAATTTGAAGTGAGTAAATGGCATGAGGCTGGAATGGAGTCTGTTCATTTAGGTGATCGTATTTTAAAGGTTGAAACGGTGGTGCCTGTTTTATTGTCGCGTTTATACCCAGCTTAGTTCGTTATATATCTGAGTTTAGGTATGAATTGTTGTATTTTGTAACCATAGGAGATTATAAGAAGAGCTCTTTTAGGCTTTGGTGTAGGATTGTTCGTATTGGGGGAGTTTTTTCATATTTTCCCCACCATTGCGATTTAAAAGCGCTGGGCCGGAGAATATATATGACAAAACACTCCTATAAAGCAAAAGTCGAACACTCTAAATATAATAACGCTAGATTTTCTTGGCTGATTTCTTTTTATGTTGGTAGAGCAGAGGATGTTTTTTCTGAAGATATTCGGCGAGTTTTTGTTATTAATCTTTTTGCATCCGTTGGTGTACTTTTTACGCTGCCATTGGGTATTGGGTCTCTCATAGAAGGGAAATTTGTCCTCGGTTCGCTACTTCTATTTGTTGCATTATTGTATGCAATAAATCATATCTATTTACGTCGTACTCATAATCATAATTTATCCGGCAAATTTGTCATTTATCCCCTATATGTTTTGATGATTTACCTTATGTATACTGGTGGAGCTAAGGGTACAGGGCATGTTTGGGTATTTTGTGTGCCTGCCGTGTCGTTATTTTTGCACGGTATGAAGAGAGGTATGATTGAGCTTGGTATTTTTACTCTTGCTTTAATTGTTACGATGTTTTTCATGAATAGCCATTTTACTGAGTTTGGTTATGACCCTATGTTAAAGTCGAGAATCATATTTTCTTTTATCTTGGTGGTGTTTCTTTCTTGGATTTATGAATATTCGATGTCGAGATTTAATCAAGAATTAAAGGAGACTTCAGCGAAACTTAAATTAGTTGCTTATACCGATTCATTGACTGAGTTGCTGAACCGAAGGGGAATGCTTCAACGGCTTGAAGCAAGCACTTATAGAAGTTTTCATCTAATATTGGCGGATGTTGATTTCTTTAAAAGTATTAATGATGAATATGGTCATGATGCCGGAGATTATGCGCTTATTGAACTTAGTAAGATCATTCAAACCTCTCTTTCTGAAGGCCATTTGGCTTCTCGGTGGGGTGGGGAAGAGTTTTTAATAGCAGTTTGTGATTGCAGTGAGTCGCAGGCTATTGCTTTGGCTGAGTCTATTCGACAACGCGTGGCAGAATATGAGTTTGTTTATTTAGATCAGAAGTTTCGTATGACTATGAGCTTTGGTGTGGCGACGATGAATGAAATGATTTCACTTAGAGAGGCAATTACCTTGGCCGATAATCATTTATATAGCGCAAAGCGAGCAGGTCGAAATCAAACTCGTAGCAGCTGAATAGGAAAGTTCGATTGAAGCTTGTTTAATCAGTAGAAGGCCTTGCTTAAGGTGTTTAAGCGGGGGCTTTGTTTTTTTGTATGACGATAAACGAAATAAATGCCGCACCAATAAAACGACCTACCATTGCGCGCCCCGAATAATAAGTGACATCGGCTTTTGCTAGTTCTGCTGTGTTTCAAGGCCAAAGGAGTTAATCAATAAACTACTAATGGCTGCTTCGGCACTGAGGTTTGATTTGTCATTATTTTATGGCGGTTTAGAAGTGTGCGCGAAGTTGCCTTTGCTAATGATTCCATTTTGCGCCAGTTGCGGTGAGGGTGGTGTTATTTTCGTGTTATTCTTTGTCTTCTGCTTATCCTGACTTTGAGGTTTACATGCGTATCGAGCGCCGAGCTGTACCGGCTGAAGCAAATGACTTTCCATCAACAATGTCTGCAACTTTGCAGCGAGTCTTTTTATCTCGTGATGTGATGTCTGTTGCCCAGTTGGATTACCGTTTGCCGTATTTATTAAGACCTGATTCTTTATTTGATTTAACTACGGCGGCCAAAATTTTGGCAGATGCAATTGTGGATGGCCAAAAGATTCTGATCGTTGGTGATTTTGATGCGGATGGCGCGACTAGTACTAGCCTTGGGGTTCTAGCTTTAGAAGCAATGGGAGCGATTGCTCCAGAATATTTGGTGCCGAATCGTTTTGAATTTGGTTATGGATTGACGCCTGAAATTGTAGCGGTCGCACAAGAGCGATCACCAGATGTCTTGGTGACAGTGGATAACGGTATAGCCAGTATTGATGGTGTGCTCGCTGCAAAGTCCTATGGTATGAAGGTGGTGGTTACTGATCACCATTTACCTGGCGATACATTGCCAAACGCCGATGCTATTGTGAACCCGAATCATCCAGATTGCGGTTTTCCAAGTAAGAATTTAGCCGGTGTTGGGGTGATTTTTTATGTTATGTCTGCTTTACGAGCCGAGCTGAATCGCCGTAACTGGTTTACCGAGCAGCACATCCCCGAACCGAAAATGGCAGACTTTTTAGATTTGGTCGCACTCGGAACGGTAGCCGATGTGGTGCCTTTGGATGTCAATAATCGCATTCTCGTTCAGCAGGGGATTAAGCGTATTCAAGCGGGTTTGGCGCGTCCGGGCATTCTTGCTTTATTAGAAGTCGGGCGTCGTGATTATACTCAGTTGAAAGCATCAGATTTGGGTTTTGTCGTTGGGCCAAGGTTAAACGCAGCAGGTCGTCTAGATAATATGTCGATCGGTATTGAATGTTTGTTGGCGGTTCATCCTCATCAAGCGCGTGACTACGCACAGCAGTTGGATCAATTTAATCGAGAACGCAAAGCCATTGAATCTGATATGAAAGAACAGGCCGAATTGGTGCTGGTGTCTTTGTTGGATGAAGATCACGACATGCCAAACGGTATGTGTTTTTACGATGCGGATTGGCATCAAGGCGTTATTGGGATTTTAGCGTCACGAATGAAGGATAAATGCCATCGTCCAGTGATTGCTTTTGCTCGAGTGGGTGAAGATGAGCTAAAAGGCTCGGCTCGCTCTATCCCTGGAGTGCATATTCGTGATGCTTTGGATTTATTGGCAAAGCGTTACCCGCAGTTGCTTAGTAAATTTGGCGGTCACGCTATGGCGGCGGGGATGTCGATTAAAGAGTCTCACTATGAAGCATTCCAATTGGCGTTCGATGCCATCATTACCGAATGGGTAACACCGGAGCAATTAGAAGCGACATTGCTTACTGATGGGGCGTTGGCGCCAGAAGACTTTAGTTTGAGCTTTGCTGAGCAAGTTCGCTTATCTGGGCCGTGGGGGCAGATGTTTCCCGAACCTTGTTTTGATGGCGTGTTTGATATTTTGCAGCAGCGTATTGTCGGTGAGAAGCATCTTAAACTAATGGTGCGTGAACCGAACAGTGGGCTTTTATTGGATGCGATTAGTTTTTTTGTCGATCTGGATCAATGGCCGAATGATAAAGCGACGCAAGCACGCTTGGTTTATAAATTGGATGTGAATGAGTTTCGCGGACAGCGCAATCTACAGTTGTTGGTGGACTATCTCGAACCTGCTTAATTGTGGCCCTTATAACAAAAAAGTGGAGATTCGATCTTTTGCCGAACAAATTGGTTTTGGCACTGCGTATCAAGGTAAAAGTTGAGGTATAATGTGCCTCCCTCATATATCACTCTAATTTTACTGGAGCTCATTCATGACTGCACTGGTTCTTGACGGCAAACTTTGCGCCAAAGAAACTGAAAACCGCCTACAGGCTCAAGTTACCGAGTTGAAAGCGCGTACCGGTTGCACCCCAATTTTAGCGACAATTCTAGTGGGTGCTGATCCAGCATCAGCCACTTATGTGAAGATGAAAGGCAACGCGTGTCGTCGCGTTGGTATGGATTCTATGGCAATTGAATTGCCTGAAACGACGACCACTGAGCAGCTACTAGAAAAGATTGACGAGCTAAACAATAACCCAGATGTACACGGTATTTTGTTACAACATCCAGTGCCAGAGCAAATCGATGAGCGTTTGTGCTTTGACGCTATTGCGGCTCATAAAGACGTAGATGGTGTAACCTGTCTTGGGTTTGGTCGTATGGCAATGCAAGAGCCTGCTTACGGTGCGGCAACGCCTGCTGGCATAATGCGCCTGCTTGAAGCATACGATGTGAATCTAGAAGGCAAACACGTTGTTGTGGTTGGTCGTAGCCCTATTCTTGGCAAACCAATGGCGATGATGATGCTGAATGCTAATGCGACCGTGACGATTTGTCATTCGCGCACACAAAATTTGTCTGAATTTGTTAAGCAAGCTGATGTGATTGTTGGTGCTGTGGGTAAACCAGAATTTATCAAAGCAGAGTGGATTAAAGACGGCGCGGTTGTGGTTGATGCTGGTTATCATCCTGGTGGCGTTGGCGATATTGAGCTTGCTCCTTTGACTGATCGCGTTGCTGCTTATACGCCAGTTCCTGGTGGTGTTGGTCCAATGACAATCAATACTTTGATTTTACAAACAGTGGAGTCTGGCCTGAAGCAACTAGGCCAATAGACTTGAAAGGTTTGTATCACTGCCCCATATTGTTGATATGAGATCTCAAAATGAGACAGAAAGCCGCGCCACTAGGTGCGGCTTCTTTTTTCTAAGTTAAACCGTAATTTTCTAAGTTAAACCATAAATTTTAATGAATTGAACAGCTATAAGGTTGGCACACTATGTCCACAGAAATGTTAAAAGACGCATTGGACTTCGATTTAATCGCCGATGTTTTTGTCACCGAGTCCATTACCGCGTCACCGTCAGAATTACATGGTCAACTTTGTGGTTATCTCGCCTCTGGTGTGACGTTACCGTTAGAAGACTGGCTTACTATGGTAGTGGAGTTTTGCGATATCGAAGGCTGGAAGGAAGAGGCTAGCCGAGCGGTGATTATTGAACTCTATACGGCTACCCTGACTTTACTTCAAAATGGTGAGTTTGCCCTTGAACCAAGTATTTCGGATGAAGATGCTGAATTATGCGAAAGAGGTGTAACGTTGGCGCAATGGGCACATGGCTTTTTAGCAGGGTATGGCTTGTCAGGACAAAAGAATGATTTATCCGATGAAACTAAACAAATTCTGCGTGATTTTGCCAATATCTCAGGCATGCAAGCGGAAATGCGTGCACTTGAAGACAACAATGACAACGAGGCTGATTTAACCGAATTGGTTGAGTACGTCAGACTGTCTGCGATGATGTTGTACACCGAACATCATGATATTAATCCCGATGTAGATCATACTAAACAAAACTCCTTACACTAGATTTTTTATTAAATCAAAATGTTATCGCTAGTGTTTAATGGAATAACAATTAATAAGTGAGACCTTCTATGAAAATTGATACTCAAACTTATCAGGCTCGTCGTGAGCGCTTGATGCAATCGTTGCCTGACAATAGTGTGGTTGTTTTGCGAACGGGTGAGCTAGCAACTCGTAATAATGATTGTGAGTATGAGTTTCGTCCACATAGTAGTTTTTTCTATTTAACCGGATTTCCAGAGCCAAGTGCTTACGCCATTATTCATGGTAAAGGCGAAATTACTTTACTTACTTTGTCAAAAGATCCTGAGCGTGAGCAATGGGATGGTTTTCGGTTTGGTAGCCAAGGAGCGATAAAAACTTTTGGTGCGGATGATGCCGCTCCGTTAGAAGAATTAGATAAAGTCGCGTTTGATGCTTTGAATGGCGCTGAGCAAGTTGTGTATTTGTTTAATGACGATGTTCTTCGCGAAAAAATAGCTGGTTGGCGTGATGCTATTGCCGCACGAGTCCGAATAGGCGCGGCGGCACCGACACGTTTTATCGACCTATTGCCATTGGTGTCTGAAATGCGCTTGCGCAAAGACGCGGAAGAAATTGCCATTATGGAAACAGCTGCGCAAATTAGTGTTGAGGCTCATAAACAGGCTATGAGATCTGTTCGTCCGGGTATGAATGAATATCAGCTAGAAGCAGAATTGAATTATGTGTTTATGAAATCCGGTGCGCGCCAACCTGCGTATAACAATATTGTCGCTTCAGGTAGTAACGCTTGCGTTTTACATTACATCAAAAACGATGAAGTGATCGAGGACGGTGATTTAATATTGATTGATGCTGGTGCGGAGTTAGGTTGCTACGCGGCGGATATTACTCGTACTTTTCCAGCGAATGGTAAATTCAGTGAGTCGCAGGCAGCTTTATACCAACTGGTGCTAGATGCTTATCATGCTGGCATGAAAGAGCTGAGAGTTGGTACACCTTACGAAGCTTGTCATAATGCGGCGGTGCGGACTTTGACAGAAGGTCTAGTTACGCACGGATTATTAACCGGGGATGTAGATCAGCTGATCGAGAGCAAGGCATATAGAGATTTTTACATGCACAATACTGGACATTGGTTAGGTTTGGATGTCCATGATTGTGGCGTTTATAAAATCGCTGGTGAATCTCGCTTGTTAGAAGAAGGTATGGTGTTGACCATAGAGCCTGGGTTATATGTGTCAGTTGATAATGAATCAGTGGATGCAAAATGGCGGGGCATAGGTATTCGTATTGAAGACGATGTACTCATTCGCGCCGATGGCCCATATGTTTTGACTCATGGTTTGCCTAAAGAAATGACAGAGATTGAAGCGTTAATGGCTGAAAGCCGATAATCCCTATGAGAGACGGAGTAAAGAAAATGGCTAAATCGTACGATGTGATTATTGTGGGTGCTGGTATGGTTGGCGCTTTGTCTGCGATATTATTGGCTAAATCTTCTTTACGAATCGCTCTTATTGATAGACATGACGGCGAATATCAATTGTCTTCGCCTCCTGCTTATGATGCTCGTGTCAGTGCTATTTCCAGTCAATCAAAAGCTTTACTTGAAAAAGCCAATGTTTGGCAAGGTATTGGTCAAGACCGTATTGCTTCTTATGACAATATGGTGGTTTGGGATGGCCTTGGTGAGGGATATATTGACTTTAATGCTCAAGCGACAGCGATGCCTGAACTTGGTCATTTAGTTGAAAATGCCGTATTAAATCAGCAGTTAATAGCGCAGGTTAGACGCTCCGAAAATATCGATCTTTATTTAGGTGATACCTTAGAGTCTCATGAATTAAGCGAGTCAGGTGTCAGAGTCGAGCTGACTTCAGGGCAAGTTCTAGATGCTCAGGTGATTGTTGCTGCAGATGGTGCTTTGTCTAAACTGCGCACTGAAAATGCGTTCGATACCATAGAGTGGGACTATGGGCACCATGCAATTGTCACCACAGTCGAAATTGCTCAACCACATGAAAATACAGCTTGGCAAAGTTTTGGGGAGGAGGGGATTTTAGCCTTTCTTCCGCTACCTTCTGTTGATCAAAAGCATTTTGTCTCTATTGTTTGGTCTGTGCCACCAAAAGAAGCGAACTCTCTAATGGCTCTTGATGACAGTGCTTTTTGTCGTCGTTTACATTACGCAATTAGTAAGCGCTTTGACATTTTGGGGTTGACCCAAGTTCGTCAAGCGATTCCATTGAGACAGCGTCATGCTAAGCAATATGTAAAAGCTGGACTTGTATTGATTGGGGATGCCGCGCATACGATTCATCCCCTAGCCGGACAAGGTGCAAATCTGGGTTTTGGTGACGTTAAGGCGCTGGTGGAAGTGCTAGAAAAAGCGCATCGACGAGGTGAGGGCCTTGGGGTAAGCAATGTTTTACGCCGTTATCAGCGCGCTCGTATGTTGGATAACATTGCTATGGCTGCAGGTATGGAGTCGTTTAAACGTCTATTTTCGACTCAACAACCCCTTGTGGTTCAGCTAAGAAATATTGGTATGAAGCAATTTAACAAGGGAGAATCTTTGAAGAAAAAATTAGTCGCTCGTGCGGCTGGTCTGTCTTCTTTTTCTTAATTTGTCCCCTTTGCCATTTTTTATTGTCGGTAGATGAAGAGTATATTTTCAAAACGCTACGTATTTTCGGTTGCAAAACGTATTGGCTGTTTTATTCTGCATGTATAAATATGTCCCTAATTAGAGTAAAAGGCAGAATAGTATGCAAGCAACTGATCTTCTGAAGAAAACGGATAAACTTCCTAATGTCCCAGATGTTGTACGCGAACTAATTCAGCTTCTTAGTGACCCTAATGTTAAGTATTCCGATCTTACGGAACGTGTTTCCCATGATCAGACCATTTCTTTAAAAGTGTTGCGAGTGGTGAATTCGGCTTATTTTGGTTTATCTAGGAAAATATCTTCGATAGATGAGGCGACTGTTTTACTTGGCATTGATAAGCTCAAAACCTTAGTTATTGCTTCCGGTTTTTCTAACTCAGTAAAAAAAGTTGAAGGCATAAAACTACCTGAGTTTTGGGCAGACTCCTTTCGAGTTGCTGAATTAGCGCAATGGTTTGCCAAGCGAACGCCGTTGGTTCAAGAAGATGAGGCCTTTACCGTTGGTATTGTTCACAATATTGGTCGATTGTTATTGCATTTAACCGAACCTGAGATAGCGAAAGAAATTCAATCCTTGGTTGCAAACCGTAAAGCTGGACGTGTTAAAGCCGAACAAGACTTAATGGGGTTTACCACTCAAGATGCAGGGAAAGCGTTAATGGATTTATGGAAGTTTCCCGCCGGTATTGGGGATGCAGTACAGCACCATAAACGACCATTTTCTGATGGTGAGCCCAATCCGCTAGCTTGTGTTTTGAATCTAGCCTGCTACATAAATGCTTGTATTCGTAATGAAAGAGAATACGACTTAGTTCGAGAGGGTTTCCCTTCAGCGGTAGCAAAAGCGGCGGGTTTGCCCGAGGGGATCATTTATGAATTAGATGATGCTTTGGCTGTTGGTGATGGACTTAACCAATTGCTTCACTAAGAACGAATCTCATCACCTGAAGTCTTTCTTTTTTTTATTCATATAGTCAATGGTTTGGCGTATTTGATAAAGACATTGGCCAAACTGTGTCTTGGTTTTCTTTGCTTAACGTCAGGTTTATAACGCCATAAATAAATGATAATCGCTAGTGTTTAATATCGTGTTGTGCTAATTTCTTGTCTCATTTTTTTATGGTCTTTTCTCTCGTTATGTGGGGTGTGTTTTGCCTTAGGGAAAAGTGAATTTCTGGAATAGGTGGAAGGTTAATATGTCCGTAAAATTGTGCCAATCGGTTGAAAAGCAAAGACGAAAGTCTGTGTTGGGCTATGTTGGGTTTGCTGCGCTAGCTTCCTCATTGCTTCTTTCTACTGGTTTACAAGCTAAAGGCGAAGTGAACATTTATTCTGCCCGTAAAGAATCTCTTATTAAGCCTGCCTTGGATAAGTTCTCAGAACAAAACGATGTCGTTGTTAACCTTATTACTGGTTCAGCTGATGCCTTGTTGAGCCGTTTAAAGGCCGAAGGCGATGCCAGCCCAGCAGATATTTTTATTACGGTTGATGCGGGACGTTTACATCGTGCCAAAGCGGCTGGCGTATTGAAGACAATTCACAGTGATGTATTAAGTGCCAATATTCCTAGTCATCTACGTGATAGTGATGGTTATTGGTTTGGTTTGTCTCAGCGGGCTCGCGTGATTTTTTATAACCCTCAAGAAATCTCTGCGAATGATTTGTCGACCTACGAAGATCTTGCCGACTCGAAGTGGAAAGGGCGTATTTGTGTGCGTTCGTCCGCTAATATATATAATCAATCTTTAGTTGCTTCCATGTTAGAAGCAGATGGCCGAGAGAAGACTCAAGCTTGGGTTAAGGGGTTAGTTTCTAATTTAGCGCGCCCACCTTTTGGTGGTGACGTGGATTTATTAAAAGCTGTCTCAGCGGGAGTTTGTGATCTCACACTGGCAAATACTTATTACTATGGTCGTCTTGGGCAAAGTGATAGCGCAGACGAAAGGGCTGTTTATAACAAGGTGAAATTGTTCTGGCCCAATCAGGCAGACGGTGAACGAGGTGCTCATGTCAACGTCAGTGGTGCGGGCATTACTGCAGCGGCCACCAATATTGACAATGCGACCTTGCTGCTTGAGTTTCTTACTAATAAAGAATCTCAAGCATGGTACGCCCATGTGAACAACGAATACCCAGTGGTAAAAGGTATCGGAGCGCCAGAAATGCTTGCTCCATTTGGTACTTTCCGAGCGGATACTATTTCATTAAGCCAACTTGGTGAAAATAATCGTGAAGCCGTTGAAATTATGGATGTTGCCGGCTGGAAGTGATTTTTTTGACATCGGCTCCGTATAATGAGCTTTCTGACATGGTTTTTGATGATTAATGGCAAATTTAGCTCGCTCGAGTTTAGCAAGTAAGTCTAAGTGGGATTGGTTAAAGGTGGCGGCAATGTTTATTGCTGCCATTTTGGCATTACCCATTTTAGTTGTTCTGGTTAATGTTCTGATTGGTAACGGTGAAGTGTGGAAACACCTTTATCAGACGGTATTAGCAGAATACATTTCGAACTCATTGTTGTTAATGCTTGGCGTTGGCGTTGGCGTGCTTATTATTGGTGTGCCTTGTGCTTGGTTGACAAGCATGTGCGATTTTCCTGGCCGTACCTTCCTTTCTTGGGCTTTACTGTTACCTATGGCGGTGCCCGCTTATATTATTGCTTATACCTACACTGGTGTGTTGGATTTTGCTGGCCCAGTGCAAAGCTTTATTCGTGAGCTAACTGGTTGGCGATATGGTGAATACTGGTTCTTTGAAATACGCTCACTTGGTGGTGCCATCGCTATGTTGACTTTGGTACTTTATCCTTATGTGTATTTGATGAGTCGAGCTGCTTTTTTAGAGCAATCTGAGAACACTTTAGAAGTCAGCCGGACACTTGGCTATTCCGGCCGAGCTGTATTCTTCAAACTGGCTCTTCCTCTTGCTCGTCCCGCGATTGTCACAGGCCTGACGCTGGCGCTTATGGAAACATTAGCAGACTATGGCACGGTGCAATATTTCAGCGTAAACACCTTCACCACGGGGATTTTACGAACTTTTTATGGCTTTGGTGATGTGGCGGCTGCTTCTCAGTTAGCAGGCGTTTTGCTGATGTTTGTAGCTGTATTGATTCTGCTTGAACGATATTCACGACATCGTATTCGTTATCATGCATCTGGTTTAAAAAAGGCCAGTAATCGACGTATGATTTTAAGCCGTGGACGTGGATTATTTGCTTGTATTTTTTGTTTATTACCTATTATTGTTGGCTTTCTTATTCCTGTCAGCGTGTTAGCGTATTGGGCGGTATTTAAAGCCGAAATGCCGGGAGCAAACTTTATTCAATTGGCGTGGAATTCTTTTTATCTTGCTGCGATGGCCTCTTTAATTGTAGTGAGTTTAGCTTTGGTTCTGAGTTATGCGATTCGTTTGAATAATGGTAAAGCGGTCAGAGCATCGGTTGGGATTGCCGGTTTAGGTTATGCCTTACCAGGGACAATTATTGCCATTGGTACTATTGTTCCGTTGGCTTGGCTAGATCATCGAATTATTGACTTGGTTAAGCATTACAGCGATGAAAGAGTAGGCCTTATTTTTTCAGGCACATTAGTCGCACTGTTGTTTGCCTACACGGTTCGTTTTATGGCGGTGTCTTTAGGTGCGGTACAAAATGGTCTTGGAAAGATTAAGCCTAGTATGGACATGGCAGGGCGCTCGCTTGGTATGTCGCCTTTTAAAGTATTAACGCGTATTCATATTCCGCTATTAAAAGGTTCGGTCTTAACGGCCATATTAATTGTCTTTGTCGATGTGCTAAAAGAATTGCCAGCTACTTTGGTATTACGTCCCTTTAATTTTAATACGTTGGCAGTAAGAGCTTTTGAGCTAGCGTCAGATGAACGTCTTGTTGACGCCGCTCCTGCTTCGTTAATGATAGTGCTGGTAGGGTTGGTGCCAGTAATTTTGTTGAGTCGTTCCATTTCATCCCGCACTGACAGCGCTAAATAAAGTTTATTAAAAATAGGATTGCATATGTCATCGTTACCTCCACATAAACTATTGAAAGAAATGACGCTGGCCGATGTTTCGGTTGGTTACGATGGTAATGTGGTTGTCAAAAATGCTTCCTTCAAGCTGTTAGAAGGCCAGATAGGTTGTTTGCTTGGGCCTAGCGGTTGCGGTAAATCAACGCTATTGCGTGCAATCGCTGGCTTTGAATCTTTGATGACGGGCGAGATAAATATTGATGGTGAAGTGATTTCAAGTCCTTCACGCAGTGTTAATCCTGAGCATCGTTTTATCGGTATGGTGTTTCAAGATATTGCCTTGTTTCCGCATCTTACCATTGCACAGAATATTGCTTTTGGCTTATCTGCTTGGCCTAAAGAGGCGGCGCAGGAACGTGTTATTTATTTATTAAGCCTAGTTGGATTGTCTGGGTTTGAATCTCGCTATCCGCACTCTCTCTCTGGTGGGCAACAGCAACGCGTTGCTCTGGCACGCGCGATTGCTCCTAAGCCTAAATTATTATTGATGGATGAGCCTTTTTCTGGACTGGATGCCAAGTTGAGAGAAGAGCTAGTGCCCGATATACGTGCCATATTGCAGCATGAAAAGATGAGCGCGCTATTAGTTACTCATGATCAGATGGAAGCATTCGCCATGGCGGATCAAGTGTCGGTGATGAGCGAAGGAGTGATTCATCAAACTGGTTCTCCATATCAAATTTATCATCGTCCGGAAACACGTTTTGTAGCCAGTTTTATTGGTCATGGTGATTTTTTGAGTGCAAAGGTTTGTGGGCCAGATTGTGTGCATTCTGCCTTAGGTAATATTCGTGGTGATTTAGATCATGGCTTCGCTGATAACACTGAAGTGGATTTGTTGGTTCGACCTGATGATATTTTGCATGATGATACTAGTGAGTTTGTTGGTGTGATTGTGAGTAAATGGTTTCGTGGGTCGCACTTTTTATACCGCGTGAAACTGTCTTCTGGCAAAGTAATCTATTGTTTTGCTTCTTCTCATCATAATCATTCTGTTGGTCAGGAAATCGGCCTGAGCGTTCATTTAGATCATCTTGTGATGTTTCCGCGTTAGAGGGATATTAGGAAAGGCTTATAAATAAAAATGCCCAAGTGGTTTTCTTATAAATTACTTGGACATTTTTTATGGCTACTTGCTGATAAAATAACACTAATAAAAGTGTTAAACCGTTCCTATCCCTTGCTCGTGGCATACTTCAATCATGCCTTCGAAATCGTATTCAGTCAGTTCTAAATGATCCAGAACGTAATGGCCTGTTTTTTTCCATTCATAGTCTTCATTTGCCCCACCTATGTGCCTGAAAGTGGATGCTATGTGCTCGGCCATTTTTAAAATGGAAGCGAAGGTTAGGTTGATAGAGTCGCCTGGTACTCTGTGGCGAAATAGGTAGTCGACGCGGTGGTGTTTAGCGATGACCGCACAGCAGCTTTTAGGTAATCCCCATGACTTTGCCAAATAATAACCGACAACGGAATGGTTGGTTTTAAAGGCTTGGTTCTCAACGTCGGTTAGGTTGAATTTTGGATCTTGATAGCCTTGTTTTAACACCTCTTGGTAACCATCAAAACGCTTTAGCATCAAAGGCATTCCAGCGTTATGAAAAAGCCCTAATGCATAGCATTCATCTTGATATTTAAAACCAAGTTGGTTTGCTAAGCTTGAGCAAATTGCTGCTATATCGTTGGCTGTGTCCCAAAAACTGTGCAGTGATTGTATTGCTTCGTCAGACAATTCGCTTTTTACTGCAAGTCCATTAACAATATTCGTGACACTATTTGGACCAAGTAAGATCACGGCTTGCTGAATGGAGGCAATTTTTTTAGGTAAATTAAAAGACGCAGAGTTGACCAATTTTAACACGGCCGCCGAAAGGCTCACATCTTGTGAAATAATTTCCGATATACGATCCATGTCAGGATCCGGCATGGCTTGTTCCATGTGTAGATCCACCATTACCTGCGGTTGTGTTGGAATGCTAATGCCTTGCAAGATGAGTTTAAGCTGATTTTCATTTAATGTAGATGACATGGACACACTTCTTTAAGGCAAGTAACTATACTGCCACGTAATTCGTAGCAATTGAATCAAGAGTCTTTATAATAGCGTTTTTTAAATATACAAGGTGAAAATTTTGAGTGTTATTCGACTAAAAGGTCAAGCTGATCGCCGTTTAAGGGCTGGACATCAATGGATATACAGTAATGAGGTAGATACCTCTGCGACGCCATTAAAGCAATTCACTCCAGGGGATCAGGTTGTTGTCGAAACAGCTCAAGGTAAACCTCTTGGGATTGCGACAATCAATCCTAATACATTGATCTGTGGTCGCTTGGTGAGCCGAAGTAAGGATACCTTTTTAAATAAATCGACCTTAGTTCATCGTATAAAGATTGCTTTATCTTTGCGCGAGCTTACTTACCCTGCGCCATATTATCGCCTTGTTTTTGGTGACTCCGATGGCTTGTCTGGTTTGGTTGTTGATCGCTTTGCCGATATTTTGGTTGTGCAGATTTCGACGGCAGGCATGGAGCGAGTGAAAAATGAAATCGTTGAAGCTTTGCAAGATGTGCTGAAACCATCCGCTATTTTGATGAAAAATGATGGCAAGATGCGTCAAATTGAAGGTCTTGAGACCTATGTCGAGGAAGCTTTCGGTACTGTCCCAGAATTGGTTTTTCTACAAGAAAACGGTGTGTTATTCCAAGCGCCTGTTTGGGATGGCCAAAAAACAGGTTGGTTCTATGATCATCGCGAAAACCGTAAAACCATGCAAGGTTATTGTGATGGCAAACGCGTCTTAGACGTGTTCTCTTATATTGGTGGTTGGGGTGTTCAAGCGGCCTCGGCTGGGGCAACAGACGTTACCTTTATTGATGCGTCTGAGAGTGCGTTAAGTCATGTGGATGAAAACCTTAAGTTGAACCAATATGAAGGGGGTTCTAACTTGATGCATGGTGATGCATTTGAAGCGATGCAGTCTTTGATTGAAGACAAAGAACGCTTCGACGTGGTGGTTATGGATCCTCCGGCCTTTATTGCTCGTCGAAAAGATATTAAAGCAGGCGAAGGCGCTTATCATCGTGCTAACCAACTAGCGATGCGTTTAGTTGCAAAGGGGGGGATTCTGGTTTCAGGGTCGTGTTCTATGCACCTCGAAACGGGTCGATTACACGATATTATTCGTAGTAATAGTCGTCAGCTAGAGCGTTTTTCACAGTTAATATATCGTGGAACGCAAGCACCAGATCATCCAGTGCATCCTGCGATTGAGGAAACAGAATACCTAAAAGCAATGTTTTATCGTATTCATAATAATATGGGTTTATAAACTCATTTTGTTTATATGATTTCGTGGTAAAAAGCGCTGTCAGATCTGATTCTGGCTGCGCTTTTTTATATTGCTATCGCTTTGTTGATTAATCTCTTAATGAGATGTGCTGCCAACCACGGTCTTGGGCAATGTTTGTTAATGTCTCATCGGCATCAACAGCAATTGGGTGTGTGACTAGTTCTAGTAGTGGCAAATCATTACGAGAATCACTATAAAAATAGCTGCCTTCCATTGTGTGACCTGTTTCTGCTAACCAATCGTTTAGGCGAGTGACTTTACCTGCTTGGAAACTTGGTACACCCACAATCTTGCCTGTGTAATGATCGTTAATGATTTCTGGCACAGGCGCAATAATGTGATCCATCCCCAAAGCATCGCCAATGGGTCCAGTAACGAATTGGTTGGTCGCGGTAATCATGAGTAAAAAGTGGCCTTGGTCTTTATGATACTTTAGTAAAGCGTCGGCTTTTTCTTGCATCATTGGCTGAATTTTTTCTTGCATGAAGGTGTTATGTAGTTTGGTTAACTCTTTTCTCGAAAACTTGGTTAATGGCTCTAAGCTAAATGCCAAGTATTCATGAATGTCTAGCGTCCCCTCTTGGTATTCTTCGAAGAACTTGTCATTGGCCAATTTGTAGTCTTCGCTGTTTACTAAGCCTTTCTCAACGAGAAATTGTCCCCAAGTGTAATCACTGTCACCGTTTAATAACGTGCCGTCTAAGTCAAATATTGCGAGTGTCACAAGCTGTCCTCAATTCTTCTAAAGTCCGCGAATTATAGCCTTGGAGACAAGAAATAACAGTAGTCTTAATTGTGCGGATGGGGGAATTATGGAACAATGAAACTAATTTATTTTTATATTAAAAGGTGATAGCTCGTGATTGATGCAGACGGATACAGACCGAATGTGGGCATCATACTGATGAACGAGCGTGGCCAACTTCTTTGGGCGAGGCGCGTAGGGCAGAATGCTTGGCAGTTTCCTCAAGGAGGTATCAAATCCGACGAGACGCCTGAAGAAGCGTTGTTTCGAGAGCTTAAAGAAGAAGTGGGCCTAGATCCTCATCAGGTGGAAGTAATTGGTAAAACTCGTGGTTGGCTGCGTTATCGTCTTCCAAAGCGCATGCTTAGACACAATAGTAAGCCTTTATGTATTGGGCAGAAGCAGAAATGGTTTCTTCTTTCTATTCGCTGTCCTGATGCTTCTGTGTGTGTGGATGGAACCGAAGCTCCCGAATTTGATGGCTGGCGTTGGGTAAGTTATTGGTATCCGCTTGGCCAAGTGGTTGCGTTTAAGAAAGATGTTTACCGACGAGCTCTAAAAGAGCTTATTCCTTGCGCACATCGTCGACTGGAAAAGTGATAAACTTGGTGACTGGATGCTGGAGGTTATATAGATTGATGGGAGAGCTATGCTAAGTTTGTTGAGACGTATTACCCAAGAGGTGACCGCCGCGCAGTCTTTATCTGCGGCACTGGATATTATCGTCCGTCGTGTCCGCAGAGCAATGCGCGCAGAGGTGTGTTCTATTTATTTGGTAGATAAAAATACTAAAGAATATATCTTGATGGCAACTCGTGGTTTGAATGCCGATGTTGCCGGTAATGTTAGTCTAAAAGCGAATGAAGGTTTGGTGAGTTTGGTTGGTCGAAGGGCTGAACCTGTTAACCTTGAAGATGCTCATGTTCACCCATCCTTCCATTATTTAAAGGGCTCTGGTGAAGAAAGGTACCGTTCTTTTCTAGGTGTTCCTATCATCCATCATCGACAAGTTTTAGGCGTGCTGGTGGTTCAGCATGAAGATAAACGTCGTTTTGATGAAGGCGAAGAAGCCTTTCTTATTACATTATCAGCGCAATTAGCCGGCGTTATTGCCCATGCGGAAGCAACAGGAGCAATTACTAGCATCAATCCCAATGTTATTCCGAGCGGATCAGACTTTCGTTACAAAGGTATTCCAGGCAGTTCTGGTGTCGCGATTGGTCGTGGTGTTGTGGTGTTTCCCCCTGCGGATTTGGATGTTATCCCCGATCGTATTACGACAGATTTTGATGAAGAGATTCAGGACTTTTATCAAGCGTTGGACGCCGTTAGGCAAGATATACGTCGAGCCAGTAACCGTATCAGTCAACACCTTTCTAAAGATGAAAAAGCGCTTTTTGATGTCTATTTAAAAATTCTTGATGATAACTCTATTGCTGGAGAAGTTGTCCGGAAAATCAAAGAAGGGCAGTGGGCACAAGGAGCATTAAGGCAGGTTATTCAGGCGCATATTCAGCAGTTTAACCGCATGGATGATCCTTATTTACGTGAGCGGGCATCAGACCTCCGTGATCTTGGTCGTCGTATTCTATCCCATCTTCAAGAAAAGGCTCCTAATGTCGCAGAGCGCTTTAGTGAGCCTTCTATTATTATCGGCGAGGAACTCACTGCATCTATGTTGGGTGAAATCCCAATTGATAAGATCAAGGGGCTAGTGTCTGTCATGGGGTCGGGCAACTCTCATGTGGCAATTTTAGCTCGTGCTATGGGTATTCCGACGGTTATGGGAGCCTTAGATCTACCTTATGCACAATTGGATAAAGTCGACCTTATTGTTGACGGTTATTTAGGGAAGGTTTTCACTTATCCTTCTGAGGCTTTAATTGAAAACTATCAGCAAATTGTTGATGAAGAACGGCTGTTAGAAGAAGAGTACGAGACTCTTAAAGATTTACCTTGTGAAACCCTTGATGGCCATCGTTTATCTTTATATGTGAACACTGGCTTGTCCGCAGATATCGCTCGTTCATTGGATCGTGGTGCGGAAGGCATTGGTCTTTATCGCACGGAAGTGCCTTTCATGGTACGCGACCGTTTTCCTACTGAAGCGGAACAGGTGATTATTTATCGTCAGCAATTAGAAGGCTTTGCACCTTCTCCTGTAACAGTTCGGACCTTGGATATTGGTGGTGATAAAGCGCTGCCTTATTTTCCGATAAATGAAGCGAATCCTTTCTTAGGTTGGCGCGGTATTCGAGTCACGTTGGATCATTTGGAAATCTTCATGGCGCAAATTCGTGCCATGATAAAAGCCAGTGCTGGCTTGTATAACCTTAAGATCATGTTGCCTATGATCTCCAATGTAGCAGAAGTGGAAGAGGCCTTGGCATTGATTCGTCGGGGTTACGCTGAAGTTAAAGAAGAAGGCTATGATGTCAAAATGCCGCAGGTTGGTGTCATGATTGAAATTCCTGCTGCGGTTTATCAGGTCAAAGAACTGGCCGAATTAGTCGACTTTGTATCCGTAGGAAGTAACGATTTAACGCAATATTTACTAGCTGTAGACCGGAATAATCCACGTGTGGCAGATTTATATAACTCTTTCCATCCTTCAGTATTACGTGCCTTGCTTAGTATTGTGGATCAAGTGAGAGACGAAGGTGTCGGTTTAAGCGTTTGTGGTGAAATGGCTGGTGATCCGATGGGGGCTATTTTGTTGATGGCCATGGGATATGACGTATTATCGATGAGTTCGACTAGTCTTCCAAAGGTAAAAGCGGTGATTCGCAACATTTCAATGGAACAATCTCAGGTTATGCTTAACGAAGTTATGAAACTATCTCATGCCGAAGCGGTCACACAGACCATGACACGGCTCATGCGCGAAGCCAATATCGAGCGTTTGATTCGACCATCTAAAACCACGAATGTGGAATAATCCCTACCAGAGGTTTGCTTCAATATTATGATTTCATATCCAGACATTGATCCTATTGCCGTATCAATAGGACCAATTTCCGTGCATTGGTACGGTATTATGTACCTAATCGGTTTTGCCGGAGCTTACCTATGCGGCATGTATCGCGCCAAACGCTCTAACGGGCTTTGGACGCCTGAAATGGTGAGTGACGCTATATTTTATGGTGCACTTGGTGTCATTTTAGGTGGTCGAGTTGGTTATATTCTGTTTTATCAGTTTCCTGCATTTGTTGATAACCCACTTATTCTCGTGCGGATTTGGGAAGGTGGTATGTCTTTTCACGGAGGATTATTAGGCGTCATTGTCGCAATGTTCTTCTTCGCTCGTCGCTATAATAAGCATCTTGTTGATGTAACTGATTTTCTTGCGCCATTTGTACCTATTGGTTTAGGGGCTGGGCGCTTAGGTAATTTTATTGGCGGTGAATTATGGGGTAAGCCGACAGACGTTCCTTGGGCGATGATTTTTCCTAATGATCCTTTGCAACTTGTTCGTCATCCTTCGCAGCTGTATCAGTTTGCACTTGAAGGTGTCGCGTTGTTTTGTATTCTGTGGTTCTTCTCGCAAAGAACAAAACCTCGTTATTGTGTTTCCGGTATGTTCCTATTTCTCTACGGTATTTTCCGAATCTTAGTAGAATTTGTCCGCGAGCCAGATATACAAATTGGTTACCTTGCTTTTGGTTGGTTGACAGAAGGGCAGCTCCTGTCTTTGCCTATGGTGATAATTGGTGCAGGTCTAATCATTGCAGGTTTCAAGCTGAATGCTTTTCCAAAAGCGGATGCTTCAAAATAGCTAAAAAGATTTAGAGTTACGATTAAAGCCAGCCTCGCTGGCTTTTTTGTTTTCCTGCTTTTAATCTTGTTGCTTGGCATTATTGAGAAGGATTGCTTATGAAAAATGCAGGAACGCTCACTTATTTCTGTGGAAAAATGGGCGCAGGTAAATCAACTAAGTCTAAAGTTTTATCCGTTGAAAAAAACGCAGTGCTGCTATCGGAAGATGATTGGCTTACAGCCCACTACCCTAATCAAATTCGCTCTTTCGATGATTACTTAACTTTCTCTGCGTTGATAAAACCTTTTGTGAAAGCACATGTGCAGAGTATCTTGCAGACAGGAGCCAATGTGGTGATGGATTTTCCTGCCAATACTGTTAACCAGCGAGCATGGTTCAAGCAATTGTGTTCTGAAGTTCAAAGCCAACACGAGCTTATTTTTCTCGATTTGAGCGATGAGCAATGCCTGACTCAACTTGCAAAACGTCGAGTCGAGCAACCTGAACGAGCTCAGTTTGATAATGAAACAGTTTTCTATCACGTTATTCAATATTTTCAGGCTCCATCCGAAGATGAGGGTCTTAACATCATCAGAAATTAGCTTGTATAAAGGATTTGAGGCGAATGGAACTGCGTTTATTATCTCGATCTGATTTTCGAGCTTTGCTGCAATTTGAAACAGGAAATAGAACGTGGTTTGAAGCACATATCAATCCACGGGAAGTTGGTTTTTACAGTGATGAAGGTGTAAAAAAGCATATTGAAGAACTTCTCTCACAGCACCAAAGAAAAGTCATGTTGCCGATGCTTATTATTGATGACAGTGGTGAAATGGCCGGACGTATCAATCTCACGGATATTAATTTGGTTTTGAGCGAGGCTTATTTAGGTTACCGGATAGGCGAAAATTTTGCCGGACGTGGTATCGCTAAACGTGCAGTGGAGCAAATTATTCAAGTGGCTAATGAACTTAATCTGCAAACGTTAATTGCTTTTGCTTCGGTGGATAACATTGCTTCGCAGAAAGTGCTGGTACACAACGGATTTTTTGATGTTAAGTGTCATGCCAATTTCGCAAAAGTACGAGGTGAAGGCATTGATTGTATTGAATATCATAAATTCGTTAAGGAAAAACATGATGCTCTTGGTTAGAGAGGCGCAAGTAAAAGATGCACTAGGCATAGTCAATATTTTGAACCCAATTATTGAGGAAGGTCTTTTCACCGTGCTTGATATTACTTTTTCAGAGGAAGAGGAAAGGCAGTTTATTCAAGATTTTCCTAAACATGGTGTGTTTCATGTGGCGTTAAATGAAGAGAGTTCAAATGTCGTTGGCTTTCAAAATGTCGAGCCGTTTGCTGCTTATACTCATGCTTTTGACCATGTCGGTGTTATTGGAACCTTTGTTGATGCTAGTTGTAGAAGGCAAGGTGTTGCATCTAGCTTATTTGAGTCAACATTTGAGCGAGCAAAAGCAAAAGGTTATGAGAAGTTGTTTGCCTACGTCAGAGAAGATAACCCAAATGCTTTAGCAACGTATTTAAAGCAAGGCTTTAATGTCGTTGGTGTTGCGAAAAAGCACGCTAAAGTTCGTGAAAAATATATTAATGAGGTTTTGATAGAAAAGTTCTTATAAGCTGAATCAATCCTAAAAAGTCGATGTAAATAACAAACGGCGAAGCCATAATTGGCTCGCCGTTTTGCTTGTTAGGCAGCTTAAACTGAGAAAGGGTAGGCAATGGGGTCGTGGAATTGATAGCCTTCTATTTCGAAGTCGTCCATTGTGACCCAGGTTTCTACGTCTTTTAGTGATTTGATTTCTGGGTTGATTTTTAATGTTGGTAATGGATAGGGCTCGCGTTTCAGCTGTACATCACGCATTAACTCTAGCTGATCTTCATAGATATGAGCGTTTACTATCTTATGAAAGGCTTTGCCCGGTTTTTTACCTGTGATTTGTGCAACGATGGCAAGCAATACATACACTTGAACCATGTTGAAATTAAGCCCTAGTGGTACATCACAGCTGCGTTGAGTACTGTTAAGATAAAGTGTGTCGCCAAGCAATGAAAAGTGGTGGTTATACATGCAAGGACGAAGGCAGGCCATATGAAACGCGCCAGGATGATAAAATGTAAGAATTTCTCCGCGGTTATCTATGCCACGACTGAGATCATCAACAATTTGTTTTAATAGATCGATATGACCACCGTCTGGCTTGGGGAAGTTACGGCCAATGGCGCCGTAGCAAAGTCCCATATCGTCTTCGCCTTTACGATAAGGATTGTTTAGCCAAGTTTGATTTTTGTTGGCATTGGCATCCCATGTTTTTGTACCGAGTGCTCGAAAATCTGCGGCATTATCATAGCCTCTTAAGTAACCGATGATTTCTGCAATGGCAGATTTCCAGTAGCTTTTACGAGTGGTAACGAGTGGAAACTCGCCTTTGCTGACATCATAAGTAAGGTCGGCATTAATAATGGTCAGGCAGCGCTTGCCTGTCCGTTCGTTGTTGACCCACTCACCTTCATTGACGATACGGTTACAGAGATCTAAATACTGTTTCATAAAAATGCCTTGTCTGTTTTGGCCTCGACGAATGCTAGTAATACAGGTTAGGAAATGCAATCTGCATCGTCATGGGTATAATAAATGCCATTGATTATATCAGAAGCCTTTGCTCTTGGATTGTCGGAGCAGAGAAGAGCCAAGATTTTTAAGCAGGTTATTTTATGTTGTCACTTATTGTCGCTATGTCTACGAACCGAACAATCGGTATTAATAATTCTCTACCTTGGCATTTGCCAAATGACCTTAAATACTTCAAGCAAGCGACCATGGGAAAGCCTATTGTGATGGGGCGTAAGACCTTTGAGTCCATAGGAAAGCCTTTGCCAGGTCGACGCAATATTGTCATTAGCCGCGATCCTGCTTATCAAGCAGAGGGGGTTGATGTGGTGATGACGTTGGAAGATGCAATCTCCCTTGGTGAAGATATTTGCTTGGTGAATGGGCAAGAGGAAGTAATGGTGATCGGTGGTGCGCAAATTTATCAATTGGCGCTAGAGCGTGCGGATCGTTTGTACATTACTCACGTTGATGCTGAAGTAAAAGGTGATGCCTTTTTCCCAGAGGTAGATTGGCCGTCTTTTACTCTGATCGGTGAAGAAGCGTTTGTTGCTGAAGGGCCGAATCCATACGATTACCGTTTTTCGGTTTACCAAAGAACCAGCGCAGAGTAATTTGTTATGTGGCAACAAATTGAGTTTCAATTGCCAGCGATGCGTCGAGGTTTTCATTTGATCACTGAGCAGGTGGAAATCGCTTTGTCAAAAATGTCGCCAGTTTCGATAGGGTTATTGCATATTCAGCTGTTGCATACTTCGGCTTCTTTGACGATCAACGAAAACGCCGATCCCTCGGTACGCCGAGATATGGAACGTCATTTTTCTCACATGGTGCCGGAAAATCAGCCTTATTATGAGCATATTTATGAAGGTAGTGATGACATGCCGGCACATATAAAAGCCAGTATGCTGGGATCATCACTGATGATTTCTATTCGTGATAAGCGGTTGTGCTTGGGGATTTGGCAGGGGATCTATTTAGGAGAGCATCGAGATCATGGCGGTGTGAGGCGGATTGTTTTAACACTGCAAGGTGAATAATACTAAGCAATAATATTTGCTAAAAATAAAAACGCCGCATTTAGGAAATGCGGCGTTTTTGTTTGAAAACTCAATTTAGTTAACGACGATTTGTTTACAAGACGCTTGGCCATCTTCAACGGCTTGATTTGCGCTGAGTGCCAATTCTTCAATGGTTTCACCATCTTCTGGAAAGGCGGCTATACCAATACAGAAATCCATTGGGTCTGAGTTACCTTCGAATAAGGTTGACTTCTCATCTTCTGTTGGGTTGATGATGTGTTTTAATAAATTTTTTGCATCTTTGACGCTGGTATTAGGTAGCAACAATAGCAGTTTATCAGGCTCTACTCGTGCTAAAACATCAGCTTCGCGGATCTTTTTATAGATGTAACGGGCTGAGGTTTGAATCGCAATGTTACGAGCTTCCATTGGAAGTTTGCTAAGACGTTCATTGGCATCAAGGTTGATTTTTGCCATGGTTAATGGCGTGTATTGACGTTTTGCTAAGCCCAGTTGTTTTTTAAAATGTGTTAGCGCCGCACCACGGGTCAATAATCCAGTTAATTCATCAAACGTAGCCTGGTTGCGCAAATGTTCTTCTAGAGCTTTTTGGTGGCTGATATCTACCATGAAGCCAATGATTTTTTTAATACTGCCATCAGGACCTTTAGTATAGCTTCTACCACGTTCTTTGACCCAAAGATAATGTTGATCGCCGGTCAGGATGCGGTATTCCACTTCATAATAGTCTTGATTAAGTGCGACATGTTCATTGACGATAGTGGCCAATCTTTTTACATCATCTGGGTGAACGAGTGCATGCCATTCTGCTGTCGAACGTGGTGTTTTATCAAGCGGATAATTTAATAGTGTTGCAATAGATTTCGAACAAGATACTAAATCGGACCCTGTTTCCCAAATCCACAATCCTGCAGAAGATTCAGTGAGTGCGAATTTTAGCAGGGTGTTTTCAGCAGCAGAAAGATCCATGTGGTCAGTATTGTAAACGCAAGCCAAAACTGTATCACCAAGATGGCGCATTTCAAGTTGCATGTTAATGAGTTTATCGCCAACACGAATTAAATTTTCACAGCGCTCGATGCTGCCGTTTTTAACTTTGCTGTTGAGTGCCTGCCAATCATCAAAAGAGACGGCATTTTCGCAAAGAGATTCCCATGTATCTGAAGGGGTCGCATTAAAGTTTTCAAAAAAAATTTCAAAGTTGCGATTGTATGATATCAACTTACCCGTGCTGCTTTCTATTATAAAAGCGGGCGTTGGCATGTACTTAAACGCGAGTTCGAAAGGCGTGTCCATGACGCGCTCCTTTATAATATGGTTATTCTGGGGTGATCCAAGTAATTTGGTAACCTGCATTATTATCTTCTGCTAGTAACTGGCTTAAAGCAGGCAGAAACTCCTTTGCTTCTTTTTCTAAAGTCCAAGGTGGATTGACGATAATCATACCGCTTCCTGCCATGCCACGCTCCTGTTCTGTGTTTCTAATGCAAAGCTCTAGTAAAAGCACATTGCGAATATTCGTTGCTTTTACGGATTTTAATAATTCGTTAGCTTGTAGGCGATTTAAAACCGGATACCAAATAGCATAGGTTCCCTGAGGAAAACGCTTGTAGCCATCCTCTAATGCCTGAACCACATATTGGTAATCTTTTTTGACTTCATAAGGTGGGTCCATTAGCACGAATCCACGCTTTTGTGGTGGTGGCAACATCGCCTTAACGGCGGCAAAACCATTGTCTTTTACAACATTAGCTTTACGCTTATTTGGGAAAAGTGCCGCTAAAATTGGGTAATCGTTTGGATGTAGCTCACATAAGTGTAGCTTGTCTTTTTGGCGAACGTAATAGTCGACCACTTTTGGGCTACCAGGGTAAAGCTCTAAGGTGTCTGTTGGGTTCATTTCTCGGATGATGTCTAACAGATTTTCCAATGGTTCAGGAAGGTTATCTTCGTTAAGCAGTCGTGCTATCCCCGAATGGAACTCTTTGTTCTTTTGCGCCTGCTCAGAATCTAGCGAGTATTGACCAATGCCAGCGTGTGTATCCAAATAGAAAAAAGGCGCGTCTTTTTTTATAAAATGGCGACATATTTGACTGACTGTCAAATGTTTTAAAATATCAGCGTGGTTGCCTGCATGATAAATATGGCGATAGCTGAGCATGGTTTTTCCTGTAATGAGTCATGAGATTTTGAATAAAAAAGGCCGCAGCGCCTATATCTGGCAAAGCGGCCTTTTGCGTATTACTTTTTAATCATTAGTCGATTTGACTAATGTCGCGTACCGCCCCTTTGTCCGCACTGGTCGCAAAGTGTGCGTATACCTTTAATGCTGGAGAAACTTTACGTGGACGTTCGTCTACTGGTTTCCAAGCGTTTGCGCCTTTTGCGTTCATCGCGTTGCGACGAGTTTGCAGCTCTTCATCGCTAAGCAAAACATTGATAGAGCGGTTTGGAATGTCGATCAAAATACGGTCGCCATTTTCAACCAAACCAATTGCGCCGCCGGCTGCCGCTTCAGGTGAAGCGTGGCCGATAGACAGGCCTGATGTACCACCAGAGAAACGGCCGTCGGTTAGTAGTGCACAGGCTTTGCCTAACCCTTTTGACTTAATGTAAGACGTTGGGTAAAGCATTTCTTGCATGCCTGGTCCGCCTTTGGGACCTTCATAGCGAACGATGACAATGTCACCGGCTTCCACTTTATCGTCAAGAATATTCTGAACCGCTTCGTCTTGAGATTCTGTTACGTGAGCACGGCCTTCAAACACAAGAATTGACTCGTCTACACCTGCACTTTTCACCACGCAACCATCAAGCGCGATGTTACCGTAAAGAACGGCTAAGCCTCCTTCAAGAGAGAACGCGTTTTCGATAGAGCGGAAACAGCCGTCTTTGCGATCGCCATCCAGTGAAGGCCAGCGAGTTGACTGGCTAAACGCAGTTTGCGTTGGAATGCCTGCTGGACCCGCTTTGTAGAACTCAATCACTTCTGGTGTTGGTGAGCGCATTATATCCCAAGTTTCAAGCGCCTCTTCTAGGTTTGTTGCATGTACCGTGTGGCATTGGTTATGTAACAAGCCTGCGCGATCAAGTTCACCCAATAAGCCAAAGATGCCACCGGCACGGTGTACATCTTCAATATGGTACTTAGGTGAGTTTGGAGCGACCTTACAAAGTTGTGGAACACGACGGGATAAGTGGTCAATATCCTCCATAGTAAATTCTACATTCGCTTCACGAGCAATGGCTAATAAATGCAGGATGGTATTGGTAGATCCGCCCATAGCGATGTCTAGAGTCATCGCATTTTCAAAGGCTTCAAAATTGGCAATGGCACGAGGAGCCCAATGCAATTCGTCATTTTCATAGTAGCGTTTGGTAATGTCGACAATGCGACGACCTGCATCTAAAAACAAACGGCGACGGTCAGAGTGAGTTGCTAGTGTCGTGCCATTACCTGGTAAACTTAGACCAAGCGCTTCGGTTAGGCAGTTCATGGAGTTCGCCGTAAACATGCCTGAGCAAGAACCACAGGTTGGACATGCAGAGCGCTCGTACTCGGCGACTTTTTCATCCGTTGCCGTTGGGTCTGCTGCGATAACCATGGCATCGACTAGGTCAAGTTTGTTCTCGGACAGTTTTGTTTTGCCCGCTTCCATAGGGCCGCCAGACACAAAAATAACCGGAATGTTTATGCGCATCGCAGCCATTAACATTCCTGGTGTGATTTTGTCACAGTTAGAAATACAAACCATAGCATCGGCGCAATGGGCATTAACCATGTATTCAACAGAGTCAGCGATTAAATCACGAGAGGGGAGGCTATAAAGCATGCCATCATGTCCCATGGCGATACCGTCATCGACAGCGATAGTGTTAAATTCTTTTGCTACACCACCTGCGGCTTCAATTTCACGAGCAACTAATTGCCCCATGTCTTTGAGGTGAACATGGCCTGGTACAAATTGAGTGAAAGAGTTGACCACTGCTATGATTGGTTTTTGAAAATCATCGTCTGTCATTCCGGTTGCACGCCATAGAGCGCGAGCTCCTGCCATGTTGCGGCCTGAGGTGGTTGTCTTGGAACGGTATATTGGCATTATTTTCCCCACAGATTTTTGCTTTATCTTGTTTTATATAGTTGTCTACATGTAATGGCTCCATGTTACCAAGATTATTGTCTATGCCCAATGGCAATTTTTAGGCAATATTGAGACACTGTATGAATGAATACTGATACTTTTATTGAACGGAAACGATATGGCCGAAAATTCACTATCAGCTCACTCTAATGTTGCATTGGCAAGACAGCCAATTGTGGATAGCCGCCTTGCTGTAATGGGGTATGAGCTCCTTTATCGCAATAATGCGCTTGCGACACAGGCCAATGTCATTGATGAAGTTGGTGCAACGGCTCAGGTCATTGCTGCTAGTCTTTTTGAATTAGGTATGGAAAACCTTGTTGGAACAAGCAAGGCATTTATTAATTTTCCTCGTGCCTATTTGCTGAGCCCAAGTGGCATGCCTATCAACAAAGAAAATATTGTGATTGAGGTGTTGGAGGATTCCGGTTTTGATGCGGTCTTACTGTCGTCTTTGCGTCGCTGGGTAAACGCTGGCTGCTCTATTGCATTAGACGATTTTGTATTCAGTAGTAAGTTGACCCCTTTTATTGAGCTGGCAGACTACATCAAATTAGATATATTGGCTTTAGGTCATGATGATTTTCATAAACAATTTGAAGCGCTTAGAGGCTTTAACGTCAAGATTATTGCTGAAAAAGTTGAAACATGGGAAGACTACCAATTTTGTCGTTTGTTAGGCATCGAATATTTTCAGGGATACTTTTTTGAAAAGCCTGAGATGGTGACCAGTAAGGCATCTAAAGTAAACAGTATGACATTGCTTCAGCTAATGTCCTCGCTGTTAAATACCTCTGTTTTAAGTATTGATGAATTGGAGCGGATAGTCAGCCAAGATGCTGGTCTTGTTCATAAATTATTACGTTACTTAAACTCTCCTATTACTGGTTTAGTCGCCTCGGTAGATTCTGTTCGCTTAGCTATCATGCTGATCGGTGTGGAAAAGCTTAAATCATTAACTAATTTATTGTTAATGTCTGAAATGATTGGTGATAGACATGTATTACTGGAGCAAATTATGGTTCGTGCGAAACATGCGGAATTGTTTGCTCATCGTCGAGGCTATAACAATCAAGATAAATACTTTTTAGCCGGGATGTTATCAATGATTGATGTCTGCACCGGAATGAAGCTAGGCGAAGTGCTCGGAGAGTTGCCTTTACCCAATGAATTTATTAATGCGATAGTGCATCGATCAGGAAGAGTAGGTAATACGCTTGATCTAGTCGAGCATTATGGTAATGGTCAAGCCATAAAGAACTCTCAAGATTTAGATGATCTGAAAAAAACCTATTTAGATGCGATTAGGTGGGCTGATGAGTTTCTTGTTATGGTGTGATGAGAGTGTGTTTTCAATAAATCTTGAGTCTTTGTAGTCCTTTTCTTACATGCCTGTAGGTGTTTCCCGTTTGTTATGTGGCTAAATGTCATTCTATTCTGTAGTAGGTTTTTATCTTTTTGATTTATAAGAAAATTTTTATTTTTGGTTTTTTTTTGAAAAGTTGATATATATTTTTTAGCTGGTAAATTGTGTCTTATCCAAACGGAATTCATGGATGAAAAGCGCATGAGGTGCTTAATGAAATACCATTGAGGGTGTTGAGGATTGAACCGGATGTTCGAGAGCAATGGATTGTTCAAAGGAATAACGTGGTTTGATGGAATGCACCATGCGAAAGGATAGTTTGGATGCTTCAGGATGGAGCAAACAGTGATGTTTACTCATCGGAAGAGTCGCTTAACAGGATGTGAGCAAAAAGTAGGGTTGCCAATAGGCGCCCTTTTTTTTGCCTAAAATTTGTCATTTATCAGTTTTTATCGGTATAAGGTGAGGCATAAAAAAAGCGACAATTAAGTCGCTTTTTAATTTTTGCTATTTTACGAGGGCGGTAAGTTAGCGTTCTAAGTGCTCTAATTTATCTTCAACACCATCCCATTGCGTAGCATCGGAAAGAGCATCTTTTTTCTCAGCGATATTTGGCCAGATCAGAGATAAGTCTCTGTTCAGTTCGACAAATACTTCTTGATCTTCAGGCAATTCGTCTTCAGAGAAGATGGCATTGGCTGGACATTCTGGTTCGCACAATGCGCAGTCTATACACTCATCAGGGTTGATAGCCAAAAAATTAGGGCCTTCATAGAAGCAGTCAACAGGACAAACTTCGACACAGTCAGTGTATTTGCAGCGAATGCAGTTATCGGTAACGATGAAAGCCATTCGACTTCTCCTTACAAGCTATAAAAATGATTGCGGGCTATTTTAGAGGTATAGGCCATTTCGCGGCAAGCGACAATCGTCAATATTCTACATTTATCTGCTATTAGCTTATACCAACAGTCGTTTATCATTACAGTTGAGATTTCAATTGGTAGAGAGCGCTAATGGCTTCTAATGGCGTCATATTGTCTATATCCAATTCTTCAATGGAATTTTTCAATGCATTTTGTTCTGCTTGAGCAAACATATCTACTTGTTGAGGTTGATAGTCACACTTGCTTTCTTTGACCTTAGTCTTGGACTGGGTTGAGTCTGTTTTAATTGCTTGGACGTTTGTATCAAACTCAATGCCTGTGATGACTTCCAGCTCTTTAAGCTTTTGTTTTGCATGCCCAATAACATCGCGAGGAACCCCTGCTAATTGCGCAACTTGTAAGCCATAGGATTGGCTAGCTGGGCCTTCATGAACTTTATGTAAAAAGACGATTTCATCTTCATACTCCGTTGCTGTTAAATGGACGTTGGCGGCATTTTCTAGTTGGTCCGCTAATGTCGTGAGTTCAAAGTAATGCGTTGCGAATAATACGTGACATTTTAGCTGGTTGGCTAAATAGTCCACAGCAGCCCAAGCCAATGACAGACCGTCAAAAGTACTGGTACCACGCCCGACTTCATCCATTAATACCAAGCTGTTCTTGCTGGCGTTATTTAGGATGTTGGCGGTTTCTGTCATTTCTACCATGAAGGTAGACCGACCGCCTGCAAGGTCATCGGATGAGCCCATCCGCGTAAAAATTCGGTCTACCACTGAAATCGACGCCGATTCTGCTGGCACAAAACAGCCCGTGTGTGCCAATAAAGAGATTAAGGCGATTTGACGCATGTAGGTCGATTTACCACCCATGTTTGGGCCTGTAATCATCAGTAATGAGCGTTTATCATTTAGATTGAGGTCGTTTGGCACGAAGGGTTCTGAAATCACCGCTTCCACTACAGGGTGACGGCCGCCAACAATGTTAATGCCACCGCGATTGTGTAACTCAGGGCAGGTAAAGCTAAGTGTGCTAGCTCGCTCCGCAAAGTTGTTCAGCACATCAAGTTGTGCCAAGGCTTGGCTGGTGGTTTGTAACTCGCCAAGGATCTCATTGAGTTGTTCTAAAAGTGCTTCGTAAAGTTCTTTTTCTCGAGCAAGGGATTTGGATTTTGCACTGAGTGCTTTGTCTTCAAAGGCTTTTAGTTCGGGAGTAATAAAGCGTTCGGCATTTTTCAGTGTCTGGCGACGAATGTACTCTACGGGTGCTTGGTCAGAATGCAGACGACTAATTTCAATGTAATAGCCATGAACTCGATTAAAACCAACTTTTAATGAGCTAATACCTGTGCGAGCTTTTTCACTACGTTCCATTTCCGCTAAGAAGTCTGTTGCGTTGGTGGATAGCGCTAACAGCTCGTCTAACTCATCATCATATCCTTTTGCAAAAATACCACCATCACGCACAACTGATGGCGGATTTTCGACAAGGGCTTTTGCTAGCCTTTCGGTGATAGTAGGTTGAGCATGAATACGTTGATTGAGCCCTTGTAGTCGCTCAGATGTTGCGTTAGCAAGTAAATTGTTGATTTCTGGGGTCGCTTCAAGAGCAAGTCGGAGTCGCAATAAATCTCTCGGGCGAGCAGAGCGTAAGGCAACTCGTGACAATATGCGTTCTAAATCACCGATTTTTTTAAGCGGTACTTCAAAGGTTTCATACGTCTGGTTTTGCTGTAGCTCCGAAACGACCTGTTGGCGAGCCTGAATTTCATTTAAATCACGAATTGGTGTGTGCAGCCAGCGTTTTAATAAACGACTCCCCATTGGAGTAGAGCATTTATCTAAGACTTCTACTACTGTGTTGCTGGTGCCTCCAGTAAGATTGACGTCAATTTCTAAATTGCGTCGAGTCGCACCGTCTATTAATACCGAGTCATCTTTATGCTCCACCATAATGGATTGAATGTGTGGCAAAGCGGAGCGTTGTGTATCTTTAGCATATTGTAATAGTGCGCCGGCTGATGAGATGGCTGCCGTTAATGATTCACAACCAAAGCCAGATAAATCCTTGGTGTTGAATTGCTGAATCAATTGACGATAGCTAGATTCATAATCAAAATGCCAAGGGCCAAGCTCAGCGACTCCTTTTTCGAGTTTTAGTGCTGCTCGCATCGGAAAATCTTCAGAGATCAAAATTTCTCTAGGGGATAAACGCTGTAGTTCACTAGAAAGCGCTTCGTGACCATCCACTTCGAATAGACAAAAACGACCACTGGCCATATCTAAATAGGAAAAACCAAAAATATCGAGGCCTTTGCGGGATTGATGGGCTAGGGAAAGTAATAAGTTCTCGCGTTTTTCTTCTAAGAAAGCTTCATCGCTGATCGTGCCTGGAGTGACGATACGAGCGATTTTTCGTTCAACTGGGCCTTTACTGGTGGCTGGATCACCTGTTTGCTCTGCAACGACTACCGATTCGCCCATGCGAACCAAGCGTGCAATGTAGTTTTCCGCGGCGTGGAAGGGAATACCAGCCATTGGAATTGGCATTCCTCCTGAATGGCCTCGAGCCGTAAGTGTAATATCAAGCAATTGTGACGCACGTTTGGCGTCATCGTAAAAAAGCTCGTAAAAATCTCCCATACGATAAAAGAGCAGCTGGTTTGGATGCTGTGATTTAAGGCCGAAGTATTGGCGCATCATAGGCGTGTGATTATCTGCTGGTGTTTTACTCATTCGGGAAGCTCGATTGTGATCCAAAAAATAGAGGGGTATTCTACGGGATATTTTCCTAGGATTTAAGGGATAACGATAATGAATCACATGCAAAAAATGACACAGGTCGCACAGCAAGCTGGTGAATTCTTACAAGCAAGCGGGCTGTTGCTCGTCACGGCGGAATCTTGTACTGGTGGCTTAATAGGTGCGGTATGCACCGAAATAGCGGGCAGTTCTGCATGGTTTTTTGGTGGCGTGATCAGCTACGCAAATGAAGCCAAAGTACGTGGCTTATCTGTCAAAGAAGAGACCTTATCATCCTTTGGCGCGGTATCTGAACAAACTGTGCAAGAAATGTGTGCTGGTGCGTTACAATTAGGCGGTGATGTTGCTGTTGCGGTGAGTGGTGTAGCGGGACCTGGAGGGGGCTCACTAGAAAAACCGGTAGGTTGTGTCTATATCGGCTGGCAAGTCTCGGGACAAGAAGCCACAGTCGAGCGATTTGAGTTTCCTGGGGACCGTTCAGCGGTCAGGGAAGCGACTGTTTTGGCGGCATTGAATGGTGTGAAAGAGAGGCTTAAAAGCGGCCAAAAATAATACTGTTTTTATATACAGTATTTCTTGAGATTACCCTAAAAAAACGATAGAGTTACCCACAACGACAATTAATCACAACGAAAAGTAGCCACAAGGATTTCATTATGTCATCTATTGCAGACAACAAGAAAAAAGCGCTGGATGCAGCGCTGTCTCAAATCGAGCGTCAATTTGGTAAAGGCGCCATCATGAAGATGGGTGAAGGAGCCAAGCTTGATATTGATACAGTTTCTACTGGATCGCTAGGTCTGGATATTGCACTAGGTGCTGGTGGTCTTCCTTATGGTCGTATTTGTGAAATCTATGGACCAGAGTCTTCTGGTAAAACCACTCTAACATTGAGCGTGATTGCCGAAGCTCAGAAGCAAGGTAAAACGTGTGCTTTTATCGATGCCGAACACGCTTTAGATCCATCTTATGCAGAAAAGCTTGGCGTAAATATTGCTGACCTTTTGATCTCTCAGCCAGATACTGGTGAGCAAGCGCTTGAAATTGTTGATATGTTGGTTCGTTCTAACAGTGTTGATGTGGTTATTGTTGACTCCGTAGCGGCTTTGGTTCCTAAATCTGAGATTGAAGGTGAGATGGGAAGCTCTTCTGTTGGTGTTCAAGCACGTCTACTTTCTCAAGCAATGCGTAAACTGACAGGTTCTATTAAGAACGCTAATTGTCTTGTTGTCTTTATTAACCAAATTCGTATGAAAATTGGTGTGATGTTTGGAAGCCCAGAAACAACGACAGGTGGTAATGCGCTTAAGTTCTACTCTTCTGTTCGTTTGGATATTCGTCGTATTGGATCTGTGAAGCAGGGCGATGAAGTTATAGGTAATGAAACCCGCGTTAAAGTGGTGAAAAATAAGATTGCACCACCGTTTAAACAGACCGAATTTCAAATCATGTATGGTGCTGGTATTTACCGTATGGGGGAAGTGATTGACTTAGGTGTTAAACAAGGTTTTGTTGATAAAGCGGGTGCTTGGTACGCTTACAATGGTAATAAAATTGGACAAGGTAAGGCCAATGCAGCTCAGTTCTTAGCTGATAATCCTGAGATGGCGAAAGAGATTGAAGCTAAGATCCGTGAAGATTTATTACCAAAAACGGTTAAAGCCGATGGTAAAACTGATGATAAAGAAGCTGAAGCCGAACAGTTAGACTTCTAAATTCTTTTATAAAACACAGTGTTTTTTAAAGCAGGTCTTGTACCTGCTTTTTTTGTTTTTGTGGTGAGTGCGTTAAAAAATGTAGGTTTTATGGTTTCTTGATTCATATCCCTCTATGATTATTTTTTGAGTTTTGCATTTTATAAGGCTGTCATACTATGTTGATTTGGCAATGGGGACTTATTGCGTCGAGCGCACTTTTGTTTGTGGTGCTTGCATTTGTCTTGATGAGGTATTTTTCTCTACGGAAAAAGGTATCAGATCAAGGTGCTGATGATGTGTTGGAACCAGCTGAATCTCATGAAAGCGGTCATGATGCAACGGAAAGTGAAAAAAGACAGTGGCTAGCATTGTTGGAACAACAAAAAAACATATGCGCTCAGCTACTTGTTGAATTACCCAAATCTGATTTTCAGGGGCGTGCAGCTTTGTCCTGTTGGGCTATTTTTTTGGATGTCGAAATAAAAATTATTGAACGTTCAGTGCCTAATTCTGAAGTGTTAGCAATGCTAGAAGCATTCAAAAGTCTTTTGGATAAAGTTGATCATGCCCAAGAAATAGAGGCACTTTTGAAGTCATTGAAAGTAAACCAGTCTTTACTTCGAGAGTTGAATAAAGTGATTCAAAAGGCTGGTGAAAAGGTCTTTGCGCAAGTAAATGTTACATCTGAATTAAACTCACAGCTTGGGAAGCTTCAAAAACAACTTGATATAGAAGCTGAACTTGATGAGTCGCTCGCTGTGCTTCGCTCTGAAATAGCCAGTCTCTATGAGTTTGCAGAGCGTTTGAAACTGCATTTAGCGGAAGTCAAGGAAGAAGGTGATAATCCACTGTATGTTGATGCCTTAGAAGAATATTTGAGTGGTGCAGACCAATCTGATTTTGTGCACTCTGTTCGTTCAGAGTTGGATGAAAAAGTGTCAGATCTTAAGCAACTGGCGGCCTACCAAAAAATAATAATTGCAGATTTAAAACAACAAGTTCGTAAAGTAAAAGTGGACTATGAAGGTGATGGAAAACACATTGGTATTTACGATATTACTATTGTTCGACTAGAGAAGGTACTTTTAGAAAGTAGCCGTGTGGTTAAACGATTAGAAGGTAAATTAGACAGTTTACAGGCCATTAAATACAACCTTAATATTGATAATATTAAGCGTGATGAGGCTCTAAAACAGAAAAAAGCAATGCTTGAAAAGCAGCATGGAAATGATGTTCAAGCTATAGATATTTATGATGTCATGGAGGAAGAACGTAATGCTATGAAAAGTATGGAAGACTTGCTCCATCAGAACTCATTCACCGAAGAGTCAGATGCCTTTGCTAATGAGCAGGCATCAAAATTAAGTTCTTTACGTTTAATGGTAAATGAGTCGGAACTGTATGTGGAAATGCTTGAACGAGATTTGGATAAGGCGAGAATTTTGCGTGAAAACTTAGAGGATAAGCTGCTCCATCCTGAAAAAATTGATGACGAAGTTATAGGTAATGAAGATATTCTAGCCAGTCAAGATCAAGAAGAGGTCGACAATCTTCGTGAGATAAATGAAGAGCTAGAAGAGGAGCGAAAACGTTTAGAAGCAGAGTTGTTTGATAAACAAGACCAGCTAGAAGAATTTGAAGTCTTAGAAAAAAAAGTCAACGAATTGGATGAAAAGATAGAAATAGTTCAAAAAAATTATGTTGATATGGAAGAGCGTTATTTAGCTGCACTCATTGAAAAAGAGGATAACGCATAATATTCAGCTCCATTTTACTCATGTATGCTAGCTCTGATGTATTGGTTCAGAGCTGATCTACCAGTAATCTTGGTTTTAAATCAGAAGTTCTTAATACTCATCTTTGGAGGAGAGGGCATATTTTATTTGCTCGAAGTCAAATCCTCTATATTGAAGGTAGCGTGATTGTTTGGCCTTTTCTTTAAAGTCCATGCTGGGCGCCTCCCCGAATCTCCTCTTTTTTAATTGTTTTGCTAATTCGAACCAGTCGACACCGGCTTCTAGTATGGTTGTTTTTGCTAATTCGCTACTGATCCCTTTTTGTATTAGTTCTTGCCTTATACGATTTGCGCCAAGGGGTTTGTTTATACGTCCTCTGACAAAAATTTCTGCAAAACGTGCGTCGTTGAGATAGTTCATTTCTTCAAGGCGTTCAATAATGGATTCGATTTCTTCTTCGCCATGACCTCTTATTTTTAGTTTAGTGCTCAGTTCCTTTTTACTGTGTTCTCTATGGCTGAGCAGTGATAAAGCTTGGTCAAAAATGGACGTTTGGTGCTCTTTCATATCTGCTTCTCGGCGAATCTTTATGAAGTTGTTATTTTATCAGCTGATTAATGCTTTTACATTCGTTTTGTAATCGACTTTATTTTTTTTATTTTGTAGTTTTTTATTCTTTTATTTTTTAAAAAATAAGATGATAAAACTGAATTTATTGTGTGATTATAGGTGATATGACTTTATCTTTATTTGAGGTTTTTTATGCGTGTTTGCGTGTTAGGTGCAGGTGTTGTGGGGTTAACTTCAGCCTATTATTTAGCAAAAAAAGGTTTTGAAGTAACAGTGATTGACCGCCAGGAAGGGGTTGCTCTTGAGACGAGCTTTGCAAATGCAGGACAAATTTCGCCTGGTTACTCTGCACCTTGGGCGGCGCCAGGGATTCCTCTTAAAGCGGTTAAATGGCTAATGCAAAAACATGCGCCGTTGAAAGTGAGTGCTGATCCTGAGCTTAAAAAATTGGCTTGGATGGGGAAAATGCTAGCGAATTGCAATGAAAAAGCTTACGACGTAAACAAATCTCGTATGGTGGCATTGGCGGAATACAGCCGCGATCAATTTATCGCTATGCGAAAAGATATTGGTATTAAATATGATGATGGGCAGGGCGGTTTGACCCAGCTTTTTCGTAAAGATGAACAGGTCGAGGCATCTGAAAAAGACATCAAGGTATTAAAGGCTTTGAATGTGCCGCATCAAGTATTAACACCGGCACAAATTCTAGACGTTGAGCCGGGTCTTGCTCCAGTGATTAATAAGTTCAAAGGTGGGCTCCGTTTGGTTGGCGATGAAACCGGAGATTGTTTTGTTTTTTGCCAAGAACTTAGGAAACACTGTGATGAATTGGGCGTTAAATTCACATTTGGTGTGGAAGTTGATCGATTAGTTGTAGAAGGTGGTAAAATACGCGCCGTTAAAACCGATCAGGGGGACTTTGAATTTGATAACGTTCTGGTATCTATGGGCAGTTACTCAAAAGAGTTGCTTAAAGCGATTGATATTTCTATTCCTGTTTACCCGGTAAAAGGTTATTCCTTAACAGTAGCGATTACGGATGAGCAGTTTGCACCAGTTTCTACTGTAATGGATGAGACCTATAAAGTTGCAGTGACTCGACTTGGTGGTCGGATTCGTGCTGCCGGAACCGCAGAGCTGAATGGCTACAACCTTGATTTGCCAAAAGTGCGTACAGAAACTATCACTCATGTTGTGCATGATTTGTTCAATCAGAGTTGCGATTTATCTCAGTCGGATTATTGGACGGGTCTTCGCCCAATGACTCCAGATGGTACGCCAGTTGTCGGTCGCACAGGTATTGATGGTTTATATTTGAATACCGGGCACGGAACATTAGGTTGGACTATGAGCTGCGGTTCCGCTGCCGTGATTGCCGACATTATGGCTGGTGACAAAACTGAGATCGATTCACAAGATTTTTCTGTTCAGCGTTATAAGTAATAAAACGTTTTGAAAGTTTAAGGGGCAAAAATGGCAAGGCCACTCTCGGCAACGGTAGATTTGGACGCGATTCTTCAAAATTACCGCTATGCAAAAAAATTACAACCAACTTGCAAGGCGTTTGCTGTAGTTAAAAGCAATGCGTATGGGCATGGTGCTGTTGAAGTTTCACGTTATTTAGATGAAGAAGTGGATGCTTTTGCTGTGGCGGCTATTGAGGAGGCAATCACATTGCGTGAAGCGGGTATTGTTTCGCCTATTTTGCTGTTGGAAGGTGTATTTGAAGGGGAAGAGTGGGCGCTATGTGAGAAGCATGGTTTTTGGTCTGCTCTAGAAAATGCTCAGCAGCTGGATGAATTACACGCTAGTCACGCCAAAATCGAAAAGGTTTTTCTGAAATTGGATTCCGGAATGCATCGTCTTGGCGTGGATAAAGAAACGGCTCCAGCGTTTGTGACGGCGTTGAAAGACAGCGGCCAAGTGGGAGAGGTTGTTTTAATGACGCATTTTTCTTGCGCGGATGACTTGTCAGATTTGGCAACCATGCAGCAGCTCGCTTATTTTGAACAAACGCGCCAGTCGATTGGTGATATTGAAGCCAGTGTAGCGAACTCTGCGGCGATCATGAAGTGGAGTGTGCCAGAAGGTGGTTGGATTCGTCCGGGTATTATGTTGTATGGAATCTCGCCTTTTGCCGAAGTAAGTGGCCGAGCAGTAGGCTTGCGCCCAGCGATGACCTTATCGTCAAAAGTGATTTCGACACGTAAGCTTACGCAAGGTGATAGAGTTGGGTATGGTCTTGGTTATATAGCCGAAGATGATCATGTGTTAGCAACTGTTGCTGTAGGTTACGGTGATGGCTATCCCCGCCATGCTGAAAATGGTACGCCACTTCGAATCGATGGGAGAGCTGCTTGTTTAGCTGGCCGTGTTTCCATGGATATGATTACTGTGCGAATGCAAGACTTGGCAGATGATCCAGCTATGGGGCAAGAAGTTGTGCTTTGGGGGGGGGATGTGCCAGTTGAGGAAGTTGCGAATTATGCCGGAACTATCGGTTATGAGTTAGTGACTCGAATGACAGCTCGACCTCATTATCGCTATATTCGCGATGCAGGTTCTCAATAATCTCTTCCCTAAAATTCTTAAGTAAAAGTGGGTTTATGCCTTTAAATCCTACTTTTGCTTAAGTTGTGCACAAAATAAGCTTTAAATTACTACGGTTTCTTTTGAAAACACCTATCCTTTGCGTGTACTATTTTGTGCTTTTCGTTGCATCGAATCGGCGCCTGTTAATCTGCCATTCACGCAATCCAATTCGTCCAGAAAAATAGAGATAGAGACTCATCCCATTATGAAGAGTTCTGAGTTACGCCAGTCATTTTTATCGTACTTTGAAAGTAAGCAGCATCAGATCGTGGAATCCAGCTCGTTGATTCCTGGAAATGATCCAACACTACTATTTACAAACGCTGGTATGGTCCAGTTTAAAGATGTGTTTTTGGGGGAAGATCTTCGCCCATACTCACGAGCCACAACGTCTCAGCGTTGTGTTCGAGCAGGTGGTAAACACAATGACTTAGAAAACGTCGGTTATACCGCGCGGCACCATACCTTTTTTGAAATGTTGGGTAACTTCAGTTTTGGTGATTACTTCAAAAAAGAGGCGATTCATTATGCGTGGGAGTTTTTAACAGTAGTGTTGAAATTGCCAACAGAAAAGTTGTTGGTAACGGTTTACGCAGACGATGATGAAGCGTTTGATATTTGGAATAAAGACATAGGTCTTGCTGCAGAAAAGATCATCCGTATTGGTGATAACAAAGGCGGTCGATATCAGTCTGACAACTTCTGGGCAATGGGTGATACTGGCCCTTGTGGCCCTTGTTCTGAAGTGTTTTATGATCACGGTGAACATATTTGGGGTGGGCCTCCAGGCTCTCCTGAAGAAGATGGTGATCGCTTTATTGAAATTTGGAACGTGGTCTTCATGCAGTTCAATCGCTCGGCTGATGGTGCTATGACGCCTTTGCCAAAACCTTCTGTTGATACTGGAATGGGCTTGGAGCGTATTGCTGCTATTTTGCAAGGTGTTCACAGTAACTACGAAATCGATTTGTTTCAAAACCTTATTAAAGCAGCGGCGCAGGTAGTAGGTACTCAAGATTTGAGTGCGCAGTCACTACGTGTTATCGCTGACCACATTCGCTCTTGTTCCTTTATGATTGTTGATGGTGTCATTCCGTCAAATGAAGGTCGTGGTTATGTGTTGCGTCGTATTATTCGTCGAGCAATCCGTCACGGTAATAAGTTAGGACAGAAAGGTGTGTTCTTCCATAAGTTGGTAGAAGCGCTTGATGTTGAAATGGGGCAAGCTTACCCAGAGTTAACCAAGTTAAAAGATCGTGTTGCTTCTATTCTGTTAAAAGAAGAAGAGCAGTTTGCCAAAACTCTTGATCAAGGCATGAAGATTCTTGAAGAGGCGATATCCGAATTAGGCGATAAAAAAGTTATCCCTGGCGAGACTGTTTTCAAACTTTACGACACGTATGGTTTTCCTGCGGATTTAACCAACGATGTTGCGCGTGAAAATGACTTGGAAATAGATGAAGTTGGATTTGACGTCGCGATGGACGCTCAGCGTGCTCGTGCTCGTTCAGCAAGTAACTTCTCTATGGACATGTCGAGCAGTGTTAAATTGGATTCTGTTACTGAGTTTACGGGTTATGAGAATCTACATGCTACCTGTGAAGTTGAGATGATTCTTGTCGATGGGGGGGCTGTTGAGTTTATTGAGGCGGGTCAAGTTGCGGCAGTCGTTTTGAAATCAACACCCTTTTATGCGGAATCTGGTGGTCAAGTTGGCGATCAAGGTTGGTTGCGTGGCGCTGTAGCATTCAAAGTGTCTAACACAACCAAGCAAGCTAAAGCGCATTTGCATTACGGTGAACTAAAAGAAGGCCGTTTGGCAATAGGCGATCAGGTAACAGGTGAAGTGGACCGTACTTTGCGTATGGCGACTACGTTGAATCACTCAGCTACTCATCTAATGCATGAAGCGCTGCGTCGTGTTTTGGGTGATCATGTTTCGCAAAAAGGTTCTTTGGTGAATCCTGAACGTTTGCGTTTTGATTTTTCGCATTTTGAAGGTGTGACGGCAACAGAAATTGAACAAATCGAAGACATGGTTAACGAACAAATTCGCTTAAACCGTTTGGTGGAAACAGACATCATGGATGTTGAGTCTGCTAAAGCGAAAGGCGCGATGGCGTTGTTTGGCGAAAAATATGACAGCGAAGTGCGAGTGTTAACGATGGGGGCGGATTATTCGATAGAGTTGTGTGGCGGTACTCATGTTAGCCGTACTGGGGATATTGGCTTCTTTAAAATCATTGCAGAAAGTGGCATTGCTGCTGGCGTTCGTCGTATTGAAGCGGTTACAGGCAAAGTTGCAATTGATACAACACGCCAGACTGAGTCGGTTCTTGATGGTATCGCTAGTCTTGTTAAAGGTAATAAAGACAGTGTGTTAGACAAGGTTGTTGCCTTGAATGATCAAGCGCGCAGTTTGCAGAAAGAATTGGATGTATTGAAAGGTAAGATGGCGGCTTTGGCTGGCGCTGATTTGGCTTCTCAAGCAGTTGATATCAATGGCGGTAAGTTGTTGGTTGCTCAGGTTGAAGTGGAAAATCCAAAAGCATTGCGTGATTTGCTTGATGAACTGAAAAGTAAGCTTCAGTCCGCTGTGATTTTATTGGCTGCTGTTAATGATGGTAAGGTAAGTTTAATCGCCGGTGTGACTAAAGAGCTGACTAAAAATGTGAAGGCGGGTGATCTTATTAAGATGGTTGCGCCTTATGTTGATGGTAAAGGCGGTGGTCGTCCTGATATGGCTCAAGCTGGAGGTAATAATCCAGATGGCTTGTCTGCTGCTCTTGAGTTGGTGCCAGGTTGGGTTGCTGAAAGAGTTTAAATTGAATCCTTCCTTAAAAGCGTTGATTGCGATTTTTTTGATTTAAATAGTGGAAGAATTATGGCGTTGTTAGTTCAAAAATACGGTGGTACCTCGGTAGGTACAATTGAGCGTATCGAGGCTGTTGCAGATCGAGTGTTAAAGCATAAGCAGCAAGGTGACGACATAGTTGTCGTGGTTTCGGCTATGAGTGGTGAAACCAATAGGCTGATTGATCTTGCGAAAAATATTAATGCTTCGCCAAGTGCGCGTGAAATGGACGTACTGCTATCGACAGGGGAGCAAGTAACTATTGCACTTTTGTCTATGGCGTTAATGAAGCGTGGTCTTGATGCTCGTTCTTATACAGGTTCGCAAATCCGTATTACGACTGACAGCGCTCATGGTAAAGCTCGAATTCAAAAGATTGATACCGAAGCAATGCGCGCAGATTTAGATGCGGGGCGAGTGATTGTCGCAGCCGGTTTTCAAGGGGCAGATGAGTTTGGCAACATTACGACATTAGGTCGAGGTGGTTCCGACACTACTGGTGTGGCTCTTGCTGCCGCATTAAAGGCAGATGAATGTCAAATCTATACTGATGTGGATGGCGTTTATACGACGGACCCTCGTGTTGTGGATAGTGCTCGACGCTTGGAAAAAATCACCTTTGAAGAAATGCTAGAAATGGCTAGCCTTGGTTCTAAGGTGCTACAAATTCGCTCGGTAGAGTTTGCTGGTAAATATCAAGTGCCGCTTAGGGTGCTGTCTAGTTTTGTTGAAGGTGAAGGTACGTTGATTACAACTGAGGGGAGTAAGGGTATGGAGCAGCCAGCGGTTTCTGGAATTGCGTTTAATAGAGATGAAGCAAAATTAACGTTGAAAGGTGTTCCTGATATCCCAGGTATTGCTTCTCGTATTCTTGGTCCTATTAGTGATGCCAATATTGAAGTGGATATGATTGTTCAGAACGTATCGGTTGATGGTACAACGGATTTTACCTTTACGGTGCATCGCAATGAATATGACCAGGCCTTATCCACTTTGAATATTATCTCTAAAGAGCTTGGTGCTAGCGCTGTACTTTCTAATTCTAAAATTGCTAAGGTCTCTATTGTTGGTGTGGGTATGCGCTCTCATGCGGGCGTAGCAAGTACTATGTTTAAGGCTCTTGCGGCCGAATCCATTAATATTCAGTTAATCTCTACTTCTGAAATCAAAGTGTCTGTCATTATTGATGAAAAATACATGGAGCTGGCGGTTCGTGCGCTGCATTCAGCTTTTAAGTTGAGTGAAGTCGCATCAGGGGTTCGAGAGGCTTAACAATTGGATACATAAAATCCTTTAGTTATACGTAGTTTAATTTTTGTTGAGAGGCTACAATTGATTTTGTAGGAATTGCCCTACACTGACTGTCGGGCAATTCATCTAAAAAAATTTAAAAGCTATAACAGGGAGATATTCTTATGCTTATTCTTACTCGTCGAGTCGGTGAAACTTTAATGGTTGGTGACGAAGTTTCTGTCACTGTGTTAGGTGTGAAAGGAAATCAAGTTCGTATTGGTATCAATGCGCCTAAAGATGTCTCTGTTCACCGTGAAGAGATTTACCTTCGTATTCAGAAAGAGCAAGACGATCAAATTTCTGAAGATTAATTTTTAAAAAAGGCTTTACAAGACAAATGTGTCGTATATAATGCGCACCACTTGTTACGGAGAGTTGGCCGAGTGGCTGAAGGCGCGCCCCTGCTAAGGGTGTATGGGTTAACACTCATCGAGGGTTCGAATCCCTCACTCTCCGCCATTTCAAGTTGTCTTTTAGAGTCTATCCCCTCTAATTGAAAAAAGATTGGAATTGTCATTGTGCACCCGTAGCTCAGCTGGATAGAGTACTCGGCTACGAACCGAGCGGTCAGAGGTTCGAATCCTCTCGGGTGCACCATTCCAAAAAAAACATTTTAAAACTATCCTATTTAAAATGTGGTTGTGAATATTTTGCTATGCACCCGTAGCTCAGCTGGATAGAGTACTCGGCTACGAACCGAGCGGTCAGAGGTTCGAATCCTCTCGGGTGCACCATTCCAAAAAAAACATTTTAAAACTATCCTATTTAAAATGTGGTTGTGAATATTTTGCTATGCACCCGTAGCTCAGCTGGATAGAGTACTCGGCTACGAACCGAGCGGTCAGAGGTTCGAATCCTCTCGGGTGCACCATTTCTATTTCTTCTCTGTTTCTCTTCTTTGTATAAAATCTCTCGTCATGTGCTAGTTACTGCCCTTTCAAAGGTTTGCATCAATTCGTTTACGCTTTTGCAGCGTCTTAATGTTTGAAGGTTTTCTTTAACTTCTTCAAAACCAAACCTTAAATGTCCACACCACTGTTTTAGTCTACCTAGTGTGGCTATTTCATCATAATGTTCTTGTAGTTGAGAGCTGTAACTAATGAACAGTGTGTTTAGGTTTAGTGTGTCTATTGTGCTGCTTTCTCCATTTAGCCCCTCTCTTATTTGTTGGAAAATAAACGGATTATTAAGTGAGCCCCTGCCTATCATAAAATGTTGGCAGCCAGTAATGGATTGGCAGCGTAGTAAAGACTCTGTGTCTTTGATGTCACCATTGGCAATCACTATCATGTTTGTTTTATCTTGAATTTCGCCTATTTTTTCCCATCTTGCTGGTGGTTTGTAGCCATCTTTTTTTGTTCTGCCGTGAATGGTGAGTGTTCCGACTCCAGCGGCTTCAATGGCGGCGACATTGTCAAACAGTAGATCTTCATTTTCGAAACCTAGGCGTATTTTGGCTGACACGGGGATTTCGGTGGGTAGTATCCTTCGAATCGCGCTCATGATGTCATAAAGTACATTGGGGTTTTGTAGTAAAACCGAACCGCCGCCGTGGCCATTTACACGTTTGGCAGGACACCCAAAGTTTACATCGATATGCGTGGCGCCAGCTTCGGTGGCATTTAAAGCGCTCTCTGCCATAAGTTCTGCATTGCTGCCGAGTAGTTGAGTGTGAACTGGGTGGTTGTGTTTCGTTTTTGCTTCGTTGGTATTTTCTGGAATAAGGCGTCTGAATGTTGTTGCAGGGATTGGATATTGAGTGACTCGAATGAATTCTGAGACCAAATAGTCCATGCCGCCAATTTCTGATAGTAATGCTCTCATTGTGTGATCCATGACACCTTCCATTGGTGCAACGGCCAGTACAATGCTGTTGTTGTCTGTTGGTTTTTTCAAAGTGTGGTCGCTTTTAGAGAATTGTTCACGAAATAAGTCTAACTGTTATGCAATAAAAATATGAAACTGTTCTGGTTTGTGGTAAAAACTAACTATCAAAAATAAATAGTGTTCTTGAGTGCGCATCTGATCACATTAGAAGGGTACAAACAAGACGAGAAAAAAAGGTGGCTATGTTATGAATGGGCTGTTGGAAGATGGTGTGGGTTTGATGGTGCTAGGGATGGGGTTTGTATTTCTATTTTTGGTGGTATTGATTTTTGCGACAGGTTACATGTCGCGACTGCTTAATTATTTATTTCCTGAAGCTCCTGCTGTTGCAGCACCAAAGCTTGCCGCTAAAAATCTTTCTACTTCTGGTGTCGATGCGCAAATGGCTGCAGTTATTACAGCTGCGGTTCATCAACACAGAAATAATAAAAACTCTTAATTTCTTAATACTAATCTTAATTTCTTTGAGGCTGAAATATGACAACAACAAAGCAACCTCTTGGCATTACTGATGTCGTTTTGCGTGATGCTCATCAATCTTTGTTTGCAACGCGTATGCGTATTGACGATATGCTTCCCATTGCTGAAAAACTCGATCAGGTTGGTTTTTGGTCACTTGAATCGTGGGGTGGTGCAACATTTGATTCTTGTATTCGCTTTATCGGGGAGGATCCTTGGGAGCGGATTCGTGAGTTGAAAAAGGCTATGCCTAAAACGCCTCAACAAATGTTGTTGCGCGGGCAGAACCTTCTTGGCTATCGTCACTATGCCGATGATGTTGTGAATAAATTCGTTGAGCGAGCCGCTTTCAATGGTGTTGATGTTTTTCGAATTTTTGATGCCATGAATGATCCGCGCAATTTGGAAACGGCCATTAAAGCTGTTAAGCAGCAAGGTAAGCATGCTCAAGGAACAATTTCTTACACCAAGAGTCGAGTTCATACCACTAAGAACTGGGTAGACTATGCAAAGACTCTGGAGGATATGGGGGCAGACTCTATCGCTATAAAAGATATGTCTGGCATTTTGACGCCATACGATGCTTTTGAATTGGTTGGTTTGTTGAAGGCGCAGACTCAGCTAGAGGTGCAGTTGCACGCGCATGCTACGTCTGGCCTGTCGGATATGACCATTTTGAAGGCGGTTGAAGCAGGTGTGGATAGAGTTGATACTGCTATTTCTTCTATGTCGATGACTTATGGTCATAGTGCGACAGAATCTGTTGTTGCCGCTTTGCAAGGAACGGATAGGGATACAGGCTTAAATCTAGAGTTGTTAGAAGAGATTGCGGCTTATTTCCGAGAAGTTAGAAAGAAATACGCGAAATTTGAAGGGTCTCTTCGCGGTACAGATTCTCGTATCTTGATTGCTCAAGTGCCTGGCGGTATGTTGACCAATATGGAGAGTCAGCTTAAAGAGCAAGGTGCGGCTGATAAGTTTGACGAAGTATTAAAAGAAATTCCAAAAGTCCGCGAAGATTTAGGCTTGATTCCTCTTGTCACGCCGACGTCACAGATTGTTGGTACTCAGGCTGTTTTGAATGTTCTTACTGGTGAGCGCTATAAATCTATCTCAAAAGAGACGGCGGGTATTTTGAAGGGGGAGTATGGTGCCGCTCCTGCGGAGTTTAATAAAGAGTTGCAGGCAAGAGTTTTAGATGGGGCTGAGGCGATTACTTGTCGACCAGCGGATTTGCTATCGCCGGAAATGGATAAGTTGACTGAGGAGTTGGTTGATCTATCGAAAGAAAAAAATATTCAGTTATCTGATGATCAGATTGATGATGTGTTAACTTTTGCTTTGTTTCCTCAAATAGGTCTTAAGTTCTTACAGAATCGTGGTGACGCTAGTGCTTTTGAACCTGTTCCGACACTTGAGGATGCAGTTGATAGTAAGCCTGCGGTTGCAAGTGTTTCCTCTGGTGATGCGAGTGTTTATACGGTTTCTGTTTCTGGGCAGAGTTTTGTTGTTCAGGTGTCGGAGGGCGGTGATGTTAGTGATATCCAGCCTGTTGCGAATGTTCAAAAAGCTGCAAGTCAGGCACCTGCGGCTCCTGCTGCGTCATCTGGCGAAGACGTTCCTTCTCCATTGTCTGGAAATATCTTTAAAGTGTTGGTATCTCAAGGGCAGCAAGTTGAAGAGGGTGATACTGTCATGATTCTCGAAGCGATGAAGATGGAGACAGAAATTTCTGCTCCTAAGTCCGGTGTCGTTGGTTCTATTAATGTAAAAGAAGGTGACTCCGTGCAAGTTGGTCAGTCACTTCTTACGTTGTAATTAAGGGAATTGATCGACAATGGAAAATAAATTATTAAATCTTTATCACGATACAGGGATTTATCAACTGGAACTTGGACAGTTTGTGATGATCTGTGTTGGTTTGCTGTTGGTTTATTTGGCAATAAAAAAAGGTTTTGAGCCGCTCCTTCTTTTACCTATTGGTATTGGTGCGGTTTTAGTTAATATTCCAGGTGCAGGCTTTATGGCTGCACCTGTTTATGATGCAACTGGGCATATGGTTTCTCCGGGCGGCCTTCAATACTATATTTATCATGGTGGTATTGAAACAGGCTTGTTCCCTTTGATTATCTTTATGGGTGTTGGTGCTATGACGGACTTTGGTCCTATGCTTGCCAACCCGAAAACCTTGCTTCTTGGTGCGGCTGCACAGTTTGGTATCTTTGCTACTGTTATTGGTGCAGTGCTATTAAGTGCATCTGGCATTATGGATTTCTCCTTAGCTGATGCGGCGGCAATAGGTATTATTGGTGGTGCCGATGGTCCAACAGCTATTTTCGTTGCTAGCCGACTGGCGCCAGATTTATTGGGTGCGATTGCGGTAGCTGCTTACTCTTATATGGCCCTAGTACCGCTTATTCAGCCACCAATCATGCGAGCGCTGACATCGAAAGAGGAGCGTTCTATTAAGATGGAGCAGCTTAGGCCTGTTACGAAGAAAGAAAAAATAGTCTTTCCAATCGTAGTGATTATTCTGGTTGCGATGTTTTTACCGTCGGCGGCTCCTCTGCTTGGGATGTTCTGTTTTGGTAATTTAATGCGTGAGTGTGGTGTTGTTGACCGCTTAAGTGATACTGCTCAAAATGCATTGATTAATATTGTGACGATCTTTTTGGGCTTGGGGGTTGGCTCTAAGTTGAGTTCAGAAGCCTTTTTAAACCTGGAAACGTTAGGTATCTTGAGTTTAGGTTTGATCGCGTTTTCTATCGGTACAGCCGCTGGTGTTTTAATGGCGAAGTTAATGAATCGATACTCGAAAGAAGCAATTAACCCATTGATTGGTGCAGCGGGTGTGTCGGCTGTACCAATGGCTGCACGTGTTGCTAATAAAGTGGGTCTTGAAGCGAATAAACAAAATTTCTTATTGATGCATGCAATGGGTCCTAACGTTGCTGGTGTTATAGGTTCTGCCGTGGCGGCTGGTGTAATGCTGAGCTACGTTGGTGGTTAGTGTTTAAAGCGACTTTGACAAAAAGGCACTTCGGTGTCTTTTTGTTTATCTATGGCTTGTTAAGTGAAATATAAATAAATTAAAAGAATTTCAAAAAAGAGCTTGCATAGAAAATTTTGGAATGTATTATACGCACCCACTGACACGGACAACAACGCAAACGAAAGTGAGCAACTTACTTAGGTAA